>CBDUXT010000001.1:0-139823 GCA_965371245.1 uncultured bacterium
AGAAATTGATATCAAAAACCGTTCCAATTAAATCGACAAGCCCTTCAGAGGTGGGGGACGCGGACGATCGACGGATTCGCCTCCCGCAAGGCTAAGAGCCTGTCTCAATAACAAGTGTGGCACGGGCCGGCTGGAACCGAGAAAGAGGCTCCCCGTGGCGAGCGTCGAGCGACCCAGCGGAATAAGCCGGCCCGATTGATTCTCAAAAAGACGACCCAGGAAACGCCGTCGAATGCAACGTACTTGGAGCACGCGGTCTTTGGCCAAGAAGCGCGACGCCGGCCAATCGATGGTTCCTCACGTGTGGAAGGCGAGCGGGCTCAAGCCGCATCCGGCGCGAACGCTCGAGGCCAGTCACGATCCTCGCTTTGTCGAAAAGCTGATCGACGTCGGTCGTGGACTCTTGCCCACGCGGTGTCCGCGGTTGATACAAGCGCCGTCGTCACGCGTGGATGACAGCGTAGCCGTAGGTAAGGCTTTTTCAGAGCACGGGTGGAACCGGCTTGCCGGCGGGCGCGAGCCCGGTGACAGGCTGACGTTTGGGGTCCGCGGGCTGACGCCTGCGGCTCTGACTTAGCGTAACCAGCTCGTGGGGAATTTTCAGGCGCCCCGCGGGCATCGCCCGCCCGAGTCCACTTGAACCCGCAGCGGCCCTGGCGTACCCTGCCGCCAGCGGTTCGAACACACATATCACATGGAGAAGAGACATGACCAAACGAATCACACTCAAGTTCGCGCTGACGGCCTCGTTGGCGGGCATCCTGACCGGGTGCATGCCCGACATGGCCAACATGGAGATGAGCCCACAGCGTCCGCCGGAGCTTGAGCAACTGAATGCTTTCATCGGTACCTGGATCGGCGAGATGGAAATGACCATGCCCGGATCCGACGAGGTCATGAAAATGACCGGCACCTCCGAGTCCAAGTGGGAGGGTGACGGCTGGTACCTGGTCAACCGGATGGTCGCGGACATGGGCGAGCAGGGGCAGATGAAGGCGCTCGAAACGTGGGTCTACGATCCGGCAAGCAGGCTGTTCCGGACGACCTGGGCGGACAACGTGGGCGGCTTCGGCACAGGAACGGCTCGGTACAGCGAGCAAACGAGCACATGGCAGGTCAAGTCAAAGGGCTACAGCCCGATGTCCGGAAGAACGACGGCCAAGGGAACCATCCGCGTGATCGATGACAACACGATGGAATGGGACTGGGCCGAGTACACGATGTTCGGGCTCAAGAGAATCACGGAGATGAGCGGCACGAACCGGCGACAGTAGGACGGCACTTGGTCACGCGGGTCGGTTGCGGGGGCATTCCGCGTCTTTTCTTCCGAGCCGCGCCCGTAGGGAAGCGGAGTGGCGCTTCCGCGGAAAACACTCCCTTACGGTCGTGGCTCGGATTGATTAGCGCTGCAGGTGTGTCGGAGCCCTGTTCGCCTCAGCGGTTCTTCTTGCGCCGGATCGATCCGGTGGTCGGTGCCGTGTCCGCATCGGGGCGAGCACACGAGGCCGCGAATCGTGTTACTCCGGAGGCAGTGCCCGCTCCGGCCGCCAGCAGCAGCACCGCCGCGGAGGGCACGTCAATTGCGGATGCCTGCGGGAACGCCCGAACCCACGGTTTCCGGCCCGGATAGGGTTTTCAGTCGGGACACATACTGCTTTGGATGATGGCGGGCGTTACGCTGAATCTTCTGGTTTCGTTCAACGTGCGGTTCGTCTATCCTTTCTACGTCGTGTTGCTTGAACGGTGCTACACCGTCACTCGCGGATGTCCGAAATGGGGGGAGCAGCAACCGATAGTCGCAGCATCTCGACCGGCCAGCGTCACGAACACGTCGCGCGGAAGGAGTTGAATGTTTTTCGGGGCATTCTTAGGGCACAAAGCGCGTGCAACAGAGTGGCGCCGCACGATGAATGACCATGCCCATTGGCTTGGGCTGACGGCGCGGATTGACGCCCGCCCCGTTCGTGACGGTCGGACATTTACTTTCGGCTGGCTGAAGGCTCCCTCCGTGACTCGAACGGCTCCTTTCGCCCAGACGGACGAGTGGGTGGTCATGACCACCGGGTGTGGATCTGCTTCGGATGCGGATCTGGGGCTGACTCTGCAGGCCGGGGAGCGGCTGGCCACTACACCGCGAACCAATGCCATCCACATTCGCGCATCCCTCACGACCGGGGACGTACAAGTTGTTATTCCTCTAGCGACACCGGAGCAGTTCTACTTTTCCGACGATGCCGGCGAATACGCGTTTGCCAGTGACCTGCGTCTGCTGCTTCGTTTTACCGGGCTCGCGCTGGACGAGCGGGCGGTCTTCGCCCTGTTTCAGTATGGAAGAATCCCGCCGCCGTTTTCGATTTCACGGGCGGCGCAGCGCGTTCCCTGGGGTCACGTGCTGACGGTTTCCGGCGCGAAGCGGCAGACCTCGGTGGACACGTGCGTCCGGATCAACAACCAACCGGCCTCGAACGCGCCCACCGAGAAACCCGAAACGTCGGTGCGTGACGCGCTGGACAGAGTCCTCGCCAGCGTGCCCGACCCGGCTGCCCTGTACTTCAGCGGCGGCATCGACTCCACGTTGATCGCGGCGCGTCTGGCCGCCATGGGGCGGACCGACGTCAAGCTAGTGAACTACTCCTGGGGACCCGGAGATGAACGCGCCGAGCTCGCGCTGGCGATCGCATCGCATCTTCGGATGGATTGCGAGCAGGTCGTGTACGATCCCGCGGATCTTTCGGCGGTGCTGGGTCGCCTCGGCGCGGATTACTCCTTTCCGTTCGGCGGGCGATCGGCCATACCCACCAATCTGATGGTTCACGCCGCGGAGCGGTCCTTCGGGCCGTTGGCGGCGGTGATCGAGGGCACTGGAGCGGATGGAATGTTTGGCTTGGGATCGATGCGGTTGTGGCGCTTGGTCTATCGCATTCCCACCGCGCTCCGCCGGTGTGCCGGCGCCGGTTACCAATGGACCCGCCTCTGGAGACGTGATTCCGGCGAGTCTCGGCTGGAGCGCCGCGGGGCCGTGATACGGCGCAGCACACAGTTGCCATTCGCTTACGCGGCGGTGTTGGCTCAGAACTCTTTGGACGGCATCGCCTATCGAACGCCGCGAGGTATCCGACGTGATCTTATCGAGTCACTCGACTCGTACACCAGCGTTTTGGGTAATGGGTTGTCCACGGAGGACCGGTTTGCCCTGCTGGATCTCGTGGCCGTGTGCGCGGGAGAGTTTGCGGCCAAGTGTTTCGACCCGGTCCGTCGGCTGGGAGGCGCGGCGACGTTTCCGTTCCTGGAACCGGCGATGCTGTCAGTGGGCATGTCGCTGCCGTGGGCGACGAAGTGCGTCGGCGGGAAGGAAAAGGCACTGCTCAAGACGATGCTCGCTCGGAGCATTCCGCGCGAGTGGGTCTATTTGCCGAAGGATCCGTTCACACCGCCGTTTAACGAGATGCTGGCCCACGAAACCATGCAGGACTTCCTTCGCGGAGTCGTGCTCTCATCGAGGAATCCGTTGCTGGCGTTCTGCCGGGTGGACGTGATCAGGCATCTGGCGGATCGGACCGCCGGGGGGCAGGGGACGAGTTGGGGGGCGCAAAAATTTCTGTGGACGCTCATGTTCGCCTCGGGATGGCTGAATCAACTGGAATGCCGAAGCGCGCAATGGTCAAGGTAGTAACAGTCAAGCATGTGGCAGTCCAACGTGTCACGGTCAAGTGCCTCACGGATAGGCGCAGCAGGCGGTGTGGACACCTCCCCCCTTCCAGGCGAGGATTGAGGCGGGGTTCGCCGCGAAACTGAACGAGTTGCAGGACAGCGCCTAACGCTTTCGGAACATCCATGCGTCAACGAACCCGCCTGATTCTCAACTCGACACTGAACACCAGCTCGCAGATCGTGGTCGTTGCGACACGTTTCGTCATTGTGCCGTTCTCGATTGGCGTACTGGGGCGCGGGGGCTACGGGCTGTGGGTCGTCGTCGGGCAGCTCTTTGTGTTCACTCGGTTCTTGGACCTGGGGTTACGCTCCGCAGTCGCCAGGGAGGTCGCGGTCGGTCTCGCCGGGAACGATTCGGACCAGGTTAGCCGCCGCGTCAACGCGGCGGCCGCCTATTACGGCCTCGTCGGTATTCTCGTGGCAATCATCGCGATCTTGGTGGCGTTGTGGTTCCCCGTCTGGTTCGACGTGCCCGACGAGCACCGGTGGGCGGCCCGCGCGATGGTGATCGTCGCCGGGGTGACGCTGGCGGCGTCGCTGCCGCAGAATGCCTACGCCGCCGTGGTCGCGGGCGTGCAGCGCTACGATGTGATCGCCGGTTCCAACATGCTGGCCGACCTGCTGCGATTGGCGGTGATCCTGGCGTTCTTGAAGGCGTTCGGTGTCGGCGGCGGGTTGGTGCTTCTGGCCGTTGCCAGCGGGGGCACGCAATTCGTGGCTGCGGTCCTGAAGAGCGTCGCGGCACTGAGGTTGTGCCCGTTCATTCGTTTTCAACCCTGGCGATTCGACCGCACGCTTCTTCGGGGCTTGGTCGGTGTCGGCCTGAGCAGCGTCGTCTATATCATGTCCCTGCAGGTCGTGTTGCAGCTCGCCCAGATTCTGGTGGGGGCGATGACCAGCGGCAGCGCCGCCGCAGATCTTAACGTCGGGGCATCGTTCGTAACCGCGGCGCACGCCTTCGTGATCGTGTTTGGCGTCGGCACGCGCGTGGTGGCCGGTCGCTATTATGCAGAAGGCAACCAGGTCCTGTTACGTCATCTGTTGCTTCGATCCACACGGTACTGCGGTTTCTTCACGCTGGGCGGAGTGATCGCGATGTGGCTCTATTCCGATGTCCTGTTTCAGCTCTGGATTGGAAAACAGTACGCCGGCGTTGACGGGATGGCGGCACTCACTTCGATTGCGCGGACCTCCCGAATACTGCTTCCGGCGTTCGGGCTTTCTTGGCTGTTCATGCCGGCGTTCAACGTGCTCAACGGAATGAATCGCCACCATGTCCCGGCGAAGTGGGCGGCCGGCGCCGCATTCGTCTCGATGAGTCTGATCGTCGCGACGGCGGCGATGGGCGCCGGATCGATCGAGAACATCGGCTGGGGTCTGATGTTGCCGGTGCTTCCGGTGTGGGGCGTGATCCTGCCGATCTACTGCTGCCGGCAAACGCACCAGCCGATATTTGCGTATATTCGGGCGACGCTTGCGCTGCCGCTTCTCGGCTGTTTGCCCGCTGCCATTCTGGGAAGCGTTTGGGTACACTACCGGCCCCCGGCCGGCTGGTGGGCGCTCGCCGTTCAGTTGACCGCCTGCTCGGCGGTCGGACTCTTGATGGGGTGGTTCGCGGTGCTCTTGCGTGACGATCGTAACGGGATCATCGAGTCTGTCCGCTTCGGGTTCAGCCGGATTCGGGGCAGGGCGAAGTAGATCTCTTCCGAGATTCATGATCGTTCGTTCCGCCAGTCCAGCGAAGTGTGAGAGCCTGTCTCTCCACGCGGAAGATGCCGGTGGTCGGTCTCATCACGCGATCTTCACGCAGGTCGGCGGAACGCTTCCTTTCTGCGCGACCCAACCCCGTGAACTTAGGGCGATCGCAATCCCGCCTCGATGAGGCGCCGGGATCCGAACGGGCGCGGGTAAGGGCCGGGCGGTTGGCTTTGGGGCTGGAATAGCGCATCTGCCCATAATCGACGCATGGATCACCGATGGCGCCGAGAAAGTACGCGATGCGCGACGCATCCGCGAAGCGGCCGAGTCGGCAACTCCCTGGTGTCCGAAAAATACGACCGCGCGAGAACGATGGGCCGCTCGAACAGAGACGCTCATTCGAGTACGATGGCAGGTTGAGAGATGCCCAACGGGAAGTGTCGGACGAAGGGAACTGAGATGCCCGGGTCCATTCTAGTAACCTGCTTGCGGGAGCGTTGGTACCGGGCCGCGCGTTGATCTCTTGAAACACGCTGCGATGGCGACACTTCCGGGGAGGCAGTCCATGTGGTCGCGAATACCCGTCATGCCTAAATGGCTGGTCGTGCTGTGCGCCGTCCTCGTTCCCCGACCCGCATGGCTAAGTCTATCGGCGAACGCGAACGGCGCCCCTCCGAACATAATCTTCATCCTCACCGACGATCAGCGTTGGGACACGCTTCTTCCCGAGCCGCCGGATTACATGCCGCCGGATTACATGCCGCTGGATCTTATGCCCAACACGCGGCGCGAGTTGATCGACAGAGGTGTGGTGTTCACCGAAGCGTTTGTGACCTCCCCCTTGTGTTGTCCGGCGCGGGCATCGATTCGGTCGGGAGGCTTCTACGCACAGAACACCGGCGTGCTTCACAACGCGTGGGCCAACGGGGGTGGAAGCACAAACCACTTCGCGGTCCGGGCTGCCGGGCCTGCTGCGCTGCTTCGGCAACTTCCCCGTAAGTAGCTTGAAGAGCACGAGCCCGAGGGAATAGACGTCGCTCGTCGTCGTGACGCACTCGCCGCGCATCTGCTCGGGGCTGGCGTAGCGCGGCGTTAGGAGTCGCTGGTCACCCGAGCGAGTGAGCGTACTGTCTTCGTCCGGGTCGGGATTCAGCAGCTTGGCGATGCCGAAGTCCAGCAGTTTTGGAACGCCGTCGCCGGTCACCAGGATGTTGTTGGGCTTGAGGTCGCGATGCACGACGAGGTTGGTGTGGGCGTAGTGTACGGCGCGAGGTTCAGCTCATCCAGAATCCAGCCGATTCGGCGCCACAACAACAGCGACAGCCCGGTTGATTCTTCCAGCGACGCCGCTGTGTAATCTCCGGCGTGCCTGTCTTCGTAATAGGTTCGAAGATTCGGACCAGGCGACGCATCGGGGGTTACAGAAGGCTCAACACGCATCGAGTATCAATCCAACGCACTTGGCACTGCACCATGATGCCCAAGCCCACCCTTGCACTCGTCGGTCCATCCGATGGACCGCTTCTTCCCGTGGGTGTTTGGTGCTGCGTCACGCTTAACCTCGCGGGCTGGGGGCCTCATGGCCTTAGCCGTGGGGGACGCGGATCCGGGGACCATTCGAGTCCCCCACCTCTGAAGAGTGGGCCACCCACCGACCAGAACGCGCCGGCTCTAGGATGATCGGACTCTAGACCTCCGTGACGGTCATCTTGTGGATGATGACCGGCTCGATCGGAGTCGATGCCTCACCGGTTCCCGCGTCGCGCGTCGGCAGGGCGCCGAGCTTTGCCAGCGTTTCGAGCGATGCGTCGTCCGCGATTCGGCCGAACGCGCTGTACTGCCCGTCGAGGAAGCTTGCTTCGTCAAGACAGATGAAGAACTGACACGAGGCCGAGTCCGGATCGGATGAGCGAGCCATCGAAACCGTGCCCCGCTCATGCGGCGTGTCGTTGAATTCGGCCTTGAGCTGTCGCGGCCCGCTGCCCATGCCGGTCCCGTTCGGGCAGCCGCCCTGGACCATGAACCCCTCGACGATTCGGTGAAAGGTAAGCCCATCGTAGAAGCCTGACTCGACCAGTTGAACGAAGTTTTCGACATGGCCCGGGGCTTTGTCGGGGAGAAACGTCAGCGTCATGTCACCATGATCGGTTGTAATGGTTACCTGCTTCACGGGAAACTCCTGCGTTGTGAAAGGTCGGTGACCGACCTTGGTCGTCAATAGGGTCCACGGCGCCCATCGACCGGCATTGTAGCCGTTGGGATGGGCGAGGCCATTAGGAGGCGTTGGATCGCCCCTGCGTCACGCACCAGTAGCGGTCGCCACCGTCGCTCAGCCGTCCTCCGCGTCCAGCTCGTCGAGCAGCGCGACGGCCCGACGCAGATGAGGGACAACGATGGAGCCGCCCACAATCAAGCCGACGTTGAACACCTCGAACAGTTCCTCGTTTGTAAGGCCAAGCTCTTTGCATCGGATGACGTGGTAGGCGATGCAATCGTCGCATCGCAGCACCATCGAGGCCGCCAGCCCGGCGATCTCCTTGGTTCGACCATCGAGGACGCCGTCCTCATACGCCTTCTGGTCGAGCGTGAAGAACCGGTTGATCGGCAGATTGCCCGCTTCTAGCACCCGAGCATTCATTTTCTCACGGAACTCGCGAAACTCTTTGAGGCGTCCGCTCATCGGCTACTCCTGGACCGTTCTCACTGATGGCGTGTCCCTGCTCCGAGCCACTATCTCGGAAAGAATCCGGTTTCGACCGCTACGCAAGCATGGAGCCTGCTCTCGCTGGAACATCCGTCGCACCGACTCAGTGTGCCGGCCGGCGATATTGTGGCTACGACCCAGCTTACCGCAAACCCGTCGTGCTCGCACAGTCGAGGATTCCCCGATTCGCGCAGTGGGGTGGTGGGGTGGCCATGTGATGGCCGACGCATGCCCGCGCCTCCGGCTTGAGGAGGCCACCGAAGAAAACGGAAGAACCTTCTGGGAAGCGGCACTAGAATCTCTCCGCATCACCCTCAAAGAGCGTTACGTCGGGGAGCTTAGCGTCGGGCGCCTCCGCGTCGCCCAGAAGAACCTGGGTCTCGGGGTGGGCCTTCAGCCATTCGCTCAGGGGCACGACGGCGGGCTTGGCCAGAAAAGGAATCCAACGTCCCAGCGCCGGCCCGCCGATGGCGTCGAAGCCGCTGTCGCTCATCGGGTACCAGACGGATCCCGTCAGCCGGTCGTAGAGCACGAAGGTGTTGTTGTAGGTGTACCCCGTCGTGCCGAACGTCGTTACCGTTCCATCGATCTCACGTCCGTAGACCACGGACAGCCGAACAAGCGGTCACCAGCCCACCGTCACCGGCTTGCCGCCCACGACGTCGTTGACCAGCTCATGCCGGGAGAGCAGGACGACGGGATAGGCGCGGACCACACCGTTGTGCTCATAGCCGATAACCAACAGCTCGCCGACGTCATCGACTACGCGCCGCCACCGCCGGAAGAGTCGTTCGTCATCGGGGTTGACAAAAATCGGGTGATCGATCGCCTCAATGGCGTCCCGCCCGATCCCGTACTGGAACAGATCCAACGGAAGCGGAGACCCGGTCATGTCGAACCATTCCGACGAAGGATCACCCGGGTCCAGCGGCCCCTTGGCCCATAGGAACCCTGCGTCGCCGGAGTAGCGCACCTTCCCGGGTGACGCCCGGTGGGCGGAGTTCGTCCCCGCCGCCTGGCCGCGTGACCGCTCCTGCCAGGAAGCCCTGACGGCCAAGGTGGCCTGGTAGCTTCCGTAACCAAGGATCGGCAGCACGAGCATCCATTGAAGGAGGTAGACCGCCCGGTGTGTTGGACGTCGCGTTTTCATGACCTCTGACTTCCCAACAATTGACGCCCCTACAGCAGAAACACCCTCAATCCACTTGTTCGAATCTCGTCTCCGTGTATTTTGAAAAGTAGTACAAGATCGAGCGCCTAGCAATATCAAACATCACATGGTACATTTCATCTACCGTCCATTGTCTTGGGCGAAAATAGAAACTTCCACGGTTAAACCGGCCATCTTGTTCATTGTGAAGATATGTCTTGTTCAATCTTCCGAACATCGCCATCGTTGTCACGCGATCCAAGATCGACGACTCTCTCTCAAAATCGCAGCCATATCCGAAGCACACAAACGGGAAGATGCTCTCCCGCATCAAGGCTGCACGAAGCCCTATCACATTCTTCCCAAGTCGCTCGATTGCATTGCCTTTCGCCTGTTTGGGCAACCCCTCCTTAACTCTCAAATCATTTGTACCCTGATTCTTGACCTCCGCGACTAGAATCGGGTATGATAATGCATCTTGGGGTAAGCCCTTGATGAAGAGTATTCCGCCGTCGGGCCGTATGGAACTGGCGTCAAAGTGGCAATGAAACTCTGTGTCTGGATAGCTATTTCGCAGTTCAGCGACGATATCCTTCAGCCGCCACTGCTTCTCGTGTCGAAGAGAGACTCTCTTTCCGAACTCATCTTCGAGTGAACCCACGACGTGAACAAGGGCCTTGATGACGTCCGTTTCCTGCTTCTTCGATGTGACGTTGATAACTGTCCCAGTCCTCTGCTCTCGCAACTGATGCTTACGTGCCATTCTCTCGTTCCTTGCTTGGTAATAGCGAGCGCCTGACCAAGCGGTACCTCATCGTCGCTCCACCAAGAATAGCTGCTCTATGACGTGGGTCTTGCGGTTTTTCAAGTTACGGCAGCCACGGAATGTGTTGTACTGCAATTCCATGACGTCAACCGTTCCGATTTTTCTCAGCATTGACGTCATGTCCGAGGGTGAAATAAAGCCTTCGTCGTTGAAAGAGACGAGTAGGAACTTGGCATCGAGTGAATTCAGTAATTCAGCAAAACGCTTCCTTGAACGCGTGCGTACATTGTAGTCAGAGCGTCGCCAGTTCACGGGTATGCCAGACACGCGACTGATTCGATCGGGACGCTCGTATGATACGACCAGGTTGAGCATGAAGTAGTTGGAGCCGTAGGGGTGCTGGTTATATGGTGGATCCAAGTATGCGAGATCCAGGTTACGTAGTCGTGGGGCAAGTGTATTCACGTCGCCTTGGAGCACTTCAACCTCGCACTCAAATCGGCTGAGGACGGGTGGCTCCAGGCAAATACGGCCGAGGATGCGTTTTAGCGCGTCTCCGTTAGTGCCGCCGAAGCGTCCGATCTTGGAATGCCGGTCCTTGTAAAAACCCTTGAAGACGCCCGAAGTATTTGCATGCACCGAGGCCTTACTTAGGAGTGGACCCATCAGCAGGTTTCTGTAGGTCGAAGGAACATCATCAAGCATTCTGCGATAGTTGTCCAAACGTCGCGCATTGCACGTAGAGTAGAATACTCTATCGTCCTTCTTGATCCTGTCGTCGCGTTCGGGAGCATATAGCTCCCGGATGAAACCCATCGGCATCTCTACGGAATCAACGCGTGTATTGAGATCAATGACAAGCTCTTGAAGTGTCGAATAGTCTATAGTGTTTCTGTTGCGGAGGAAGCATTCCGCTATCGCTCGAGAATAATCTTCGATATCAATAGTCGCAAGATATAGCGCATGGCGCTTGAAATTGCGCGACACGACACCCGAGCCCGCGAAGGCATCCAGCATACGAAGCCGGTGCTTCCCGAGGCGGTTCTGGATTTTGGATATAGCAGTGTCGATTGCACCAAGTAGGGTCCGTTTGTTTCCTATATAGGTAATCAATTGCTTGCTGAGATAGGATGGATCCTCTTCAGGCTCGCCCCATAGATCGGTCTGGATGTACCCTTTAGCGTCTAGACTTGATAACCGTTGTGCATTCTGTGTTGGCATATTCTGTAACTGGTCCTTCATCTGCAAGACCGCCACGACCATGCTGGTGGCGTCGCGAGCTTGATCGGCATAGACGATGCGTTAGGCCTAGTTTCTGTCGCGTTACCGTTCCAATAACGTGACTTCGGTCTCGATGGGCGATGCGGCTTTCACCCATGGACCGGAGGGACGTTTACGGTGTTCGTGTCAATACGCCGCAACTCTACCGGCATCGACTGGTTTGTTCCAGTCGAGAAAAATCGGCCTGCGAGCCGGCGCGAGGTTTCGAGCGGGGTGTGCTTGGCCGGAAGCCGGCAGGATCCAGTACGGTACCGGCCTCGGGGATCTGACCGCACGAATTCCACGCTATCCCCGGACCTTCCGAAAACATGGACCGTTACACCAGGATGCGACGCTTGGCTGACAGAATCATACGCTTTCGTCGAGCCGAACCGGGAATAAAGAAGGCTGCGTTGTCGGTTAGGTTGGTTACGTGCCGAGCAGGAGCCCGGAGGCAGCCTCAGAGGCGCGGGCACAGCGATCCATTACCCTGCTCCGCGAGAGGCTTCCGGGCGGGTTGCTCGGCCCGCGCGAGAATAACGACCGAGACGGCGGGTACGTGCCGTTCGCCCGCCGATCCAAAGCCTGAACGAGGAGAAGAACCACCGATGGTTGCGATATCCACCTGGGTGCGAGGGTTGTTCGATCGATCGTTCGATCCCGAGACGGCTCGGCGCCTCCCCGAGTTGGACGGTACGGGCCAGAGCAACGTCCCCGGCCTCTACATGGTCGGCGAGATCGCGGGCACGCCGCTGATCAAGCTCGGGCTCAACGCGGGCGTGGACATCATCGATCGTCTTGCACCCGAGCTTCTAGAAGCCAAGGCGGACGCCTCGGTCGATCCGGCCGGCGCCGACGTGCTCGATGTGTTGATCGTCGGCGCGGGCAGCAGCGGGCTGGGTGCGGCCGATCGGTGCGAGCAGCTCGGCCTCCGCTACGTCGTGATCGAGCAGCAACGCGCCGCTCAACTCATCCGCAACTTCACAAAAGGCAAGCCGCTGTTCGCCGAGCCCGAGGGCGTGGCCATGAAGTCGCGCCTATGGTTCGAGGAGTGCTCGAAGGAAGAGCTGCTGAGCAAGTGGGACGCGCAGATCGCCGAGTTGCGGCTCGATGTCCGCGAGTTTGAGCAGGTCATCGATCTGCGCCGCCGTCGGGACACCGACAGCTTCGAGGTGACGACGGACAAGGGACGCTATGTAGCCCGCCGGGTGGTGTTGGCGATCGGCCTGGCCGGCAACCCGCGGAAGCTTGGCATCTCAGGAGAAACCGAGCACGCCGGGAACATCAGCCAGAACGTCGCCGACCCCGACGAATATCACGACCAGGATCTCGTCGTGTTCGGTGCCGGCGACGTCGCGTGTGAGGCCGCCACCGTGCTGGCCGACCGCGACAACCGTGTCACGTTGGTCGCGCCGGACAGGGAGTTCACCTTCCCGAAAAGGCGCAACATCGACGCGGTGACCCAGCGCGCCCGCGAGGGAAAGATCACGGTGCGTCTGTCGCACAAGGCCGTCGAGCTGCGCGACCGGGAGGTGGTCATCGCCCACACGCAGACCGATGAACAATCGACCTGCCGCTGTGACCACCTGTTTCGCTGCATCGGGTCCGACCTGCCCTTGAAGTTCTTCGATCGTATCGGTGTCAAGCTCGAGCGCACCTGGGATCTGAAGCGCTGGGCCGTGCTCGGTGTCGCGTTTGTCATCTGCTATACGATCTACGGGGTCAAGAAACCGGCCTGGCCCTTCGCATCCGGACAGTTCCTCGAGGCCATCCCAAGGCTGGTGTCCTTCGTGACGCCGTCCTTTCTTGGGCAGGGCGTCCGCATCGATCCCGTCTTCTGGTATGCAGCGATGTACTCCGTGGTGATGACCGTATTCGGGCTGAAGGCCTACCGACGGTGGGGTGTGGGTTACAACGATTCCTATCAGAAAAAACGGTACGCGTGCCTGATCGTGACCCAATGGACGCTCGGATTCATCATTCCTGCCGTCATCATGTTCTGGGTCCACCACAAGCTCGGCGACAACATGTGGCTGGGCAAGGCCGGCAACTATTGGCACGCCTTCGGCATCGAACTGGCGTTCCCGCTCTACTTCTCGATGTTCTTTTTCGACGTTGGACTGTTCTATCTCATCTACGGATTGCTGGCGACGTTGGTCATCATCCCAATGCTCAGCATCTTCCACGGCAAGCGCTACTGCACCTGGTTCTGCGGCTGCGGCGGGCTGGCCGAAACCCTGGGCGACCGCTGGCGGCACCTGGCGCCCAAAGGCAGGGTCAGTCGTCGGTGGGAGTGGATGAGCTTCGCCGTGATGGTGTGGGCGTTCGTCGCGCTGATCTTCGTGCTGACCCGCGTCGGGTTCGGCATGTATGCGGGTTCGTCGGCATTCAACCCGACGGGTTGGGCGAGCGCCATGATATCGAGCTACGGCTGGGTCACCGACTTCTGGCTGGCCGCCGTCATCCCCGTGTCACTCTATCCGATCGCCGGCGGCAAGGTCTGGTGTCGATACTGGTGCCCGCTCGCCAAGTGGATGCAGCTATGGAGCAAATGGTTCGGGCGGCTGCGTATCGTCAGCGACGAGAAGTGCATCACCTGCGGCGAGTGCTCGCGATACTGCCAAGTGGGCATCGACGTGATGGGCTTCGCGAAAAACCAGCAGGAGTTCTCAAACGTCAACTCGGCCTGCATTCACTGCGGCATCTGCGTCACCGTTTGCCCCATGGACGTGCTGCGTTTCGACAGCCACGGCACGGGGACCCTGACCGCGTCCGTCCGACAACACTTCGTAACGCCGACCACTAAAGGCGAACCGATCAAGACGCCGGCGTGACGCGTGCCGGGTCGGGCGGGATGACTCCGCTTGGCTCCGTTACGGCCCCGTCAGCGCCGCCTGAAATCTGGTCCAGTCCAACAGATCGACGTGGGCATCGTGGTTGAAGTCGAACGCATCAAGGCAGTCCTGCGCCGTCAGCAACGGGGCGGGTGCCGGCGTTTCGCCCGGACCGAACAGACAGGCGTACATCAGGGCATAATCGTCGAGGTCCCGATCACCATCCATGTCGAAGTCACCGAGCCGCTCGCAGTCGTCGGCGATCCCGTTTCCATCACCGTCGGCGGGGCCGTCGGCGACGTCGGTGAGCAGCTCAAACGCCATGTTGGGCTGCGAACAAACAGGGGTCACCGTGTCCCAAGGGCCATAGAGCCACTCGACGGCACTCATGCCGACCGAACCCATCAGAGCCGGGCCGAGCCCCAGCGACTCTCCGCGACTGATCGTCGTCGTGTGCCAGCCCCAGCAGTCGTCGTCCATCGTAGTGCCGGTCGGCTGTTGGACGCAGACTCCGCCGACATCGACGAAGCGGTGGCCGAAGACGGCCTGGATGTCGATTGCATAGTCGAAGCACTTCTCCTCGAAAAAGGCCTCCGCCGCGGCCGGCACCAACCCGGAGCGGGGGTCCACGTCGGCATGGACCAGACAACACTCGGACAGGTCGATCGTGTGCTCACTGACCGGAACGTTGATGCACGTGGCGAGCCCCACCCCCGCCTGTCGCACGACCGAGCCGTCGCAGTAGTACAGCCCCAACGCGGGACGGGGCGGGGCAGCAGGATCAAGGGGCTCGTGGAAGCCGACAAACCAGCCGTCGGGTTCGGGACACCCATCGTCTCCGGCTGTCCGAGAAACTTCGACCTCGGACATCCGTGCGCTTGCCAATGTCCGTTCGCGCAGCGCCAAGTACTTCTCGCGAATCTCGTCGAACGAGACTGCGGAACGCTGTGTTGGTGACCCCAGCGCCGTGCGTCGGGTCGGCGTGCGTTCGACGACCGCGCCCTCCCGTGAGTCCGGCTCGCCGGCCGCGGTCGTACACGCCAGGTTGATCTCGTCGAACTCGATCATCGCCGGCCCGGTGTCCGTTTCGGGGATGAACACGGCGAAATGGATACGTATGGTTTGACCGGCGAACGCGGAAAGGTCGAACACTTGCGTGTTCCATCCAAGGTCCGTGCCGGGAGCTCCGTTGATGACCACCTCTTGATGGAACAGTGGAGTCAGAATGGCGTTACTCGTGCTGCGAATGGAGATATCGAGCTCTCTAGGAAGGCTGCTCGGGATGCCCAGACTATCGTATTGAATGCGATGGTTGGTGGTGAGCGAAATGGTTGAGCCCGCCGGCAGCGCGACGTCCTGGAACAACTCATATCTGAGCCCGGCGTCTCCGTCGAAGCCGTTCAGAGCGTCGAACGAACCGGACAGGGGCGCACTGGTATGAAAACCGGTTGATGTGCCAGAGGATCCCACGGTCCATGGGAGGAACTCGCCGAGTCCGTTTGACCTGGCCGTCCAGTCACAGAACTGCCCGGCTTCGAAACCGGTGCTGCCCACCTGGCACTGTCCTATAGGGGGACCGGGACAGGCTGTGCAAGTCATGCTCAACATGCCGACCCCCCGGTCTCCTCCAAAACCGCCGACGCGCACCTTGAAGCATTCCCCCGTCGTCACGGGGAAGTCGACCTGCGACTGGAAGCTCCGGGCATCGTCGTTACAACGGACGACCGACCCCAGCGGGCTGCAAGAGCAACCGGCGTAGACTTCAAGCACGGTGTCGAAAGCAGACCCGAACGTGTCGATCGTCGCGATGTCGTCGCAGGTCGCGACGTAGTTAACCCACACGTCGGTCTCAAGCGAGGCACAGGTTGCAGCCGGACCGTCCGTGTCGGCGCCGGTGTTGTCGAAGCTGAAGGTTCCTTCGTTTACAATCGGGGCGGAATTGCAATCGTCCCTGAGATCGTTTTCTGCTTGCCCCTCGCAAGTGATGGTCAACGTGCCGGATCCCTGGTCTCCGCCAAATCCCCCGACGCGCACCTTGAAGCATTCCCCCGGCGTTACGGGGAAGTCGATCCGTGCCTGAAGGGACCCCGCGAAGTCGTCGTTGCAAGCGACGACCGGCCCCAGCGGGCTGCAAGAGCAACCCCCGTAGACTTCAAGCACGGTGTCGAAAACGGACCCGAGCGTGTCGATCGTCGCCGTGCCGTTGCACGACGCGACATAGTTCACCCAAACGTCGGTCTCGAGCGGGGCACAGCGTGCAGTCGGACCGTCCGTGTTGGCGCCGGTGTTGTCGAAGCTGAGGGTCCCTTCGTTGACAAAGGGTGTCGAGTCGCAATCGTCAGTGGGGTCGCCGCCGGTGGCGCCCGGCCGGACGCTTAGGCCGCTCACTTTCGCCGCGTTCACGAGTGGACCCACCGGCGTGGCAGTTCCAGTGGCAAGGTCGATCGAATAGAAGAGACCGTCCGCGCCAGCCGTCACAAGTCTGCCGTCGAGCAGGAACTCCAACGACGAGGCCTCGGTCGCCATCGTGACGATCACGAGTGGCGCGGCGAGGCCGGTGCTGGGATTGATGTCAAGCAGAGTCGGCGGCACGGACCCGCCGCCGGAGGTGATGCCGTACAGTGTGGTGAAGGCAGCGTCGAACGCCAGCCCGCCGACGTTGGCGAAACCGGTCGGCCCGATCGGCGTCACGAGTCCGGTGACCGGATTCACCCGGACCAGACCCGATTGGCTCGTGCCGCCGCCCCCGGACACGAGCGTGCAGAGCAGGGCTCCGGTCGCGTCAAACTCGCAGCCGTTGAGGGCGCCACCGATGGTTTGAAAAACTGACGTGAGAATCGTGCCCGTGGCCGGATCGACGGTGTGGAGCGTCGCCGATCCACCGCCGGTCGTGGCGTAGAGCTTGGATCCATCCGGTGACCATTCGATCTCCGTGATGGGGCCGGCAGCCCCGGTGAAGGGTCCGACGATTGTAAACAAACCCGTGATCGGATCGATCACACCGAGATTCCTCCCCGGAAGGCCGACGACTCCCGAGGGCTCGGACGCAAAGAGCAAGCCACCGCCGTCATTGCACGAGGGGACGGTTGCACAATCACGGTCCAGGCAGTCGGTCTGACCGTCACAGTCGTTGTCCACGCCGTCGGCGCATTGTCCCGCTTCGTTCGGCGCGCAGGGTGCTTCAATCGTGCCACCCCACCACCGGACGCCCGTAATCGGCCGACCGTCGGAGATGAAGTCATCGGCGACAACGACGTTGGGGATCTCATCCGCCCAGTCGATGTTCGACGCCATGTTCTCGCCCTCCGCGGCGGGTGGCTGGCTGAACTTGACGTCCGGAGGCGGTACGCAACGAAAAGCCCCCCACCAGGTTCCCCATCGACCGCTGTTCAACTCACACGAATAGGGATCCCCGAACGGTACCTCTGCGTGTTCCTGCACGGTCCAGAACGTCTGATCGTCCACCGGATCCACGGTCATGGCACTGTAGTCGCCCCATCGATTGCGCGCTCCGCTGAATTGCTTGAAATAGTGGCCTCGACCGGCGTGTAGCCGGGCAACGGTTCGCATCGTCCCCGGGGAATCCGTTGCGAATCGTGCCGTGTAGTAACTGCTGCCCAACGTCGTTTCGTTCAGACCGGAGAAGCCGAGTGCCACACATTCGTCTTTGTTGACCGCGATGGAGGGATAGGAGTAGTACAACGCGGAGTCCGACACGTGCCCCTGTTGGTTCGGGACGCTGCCCGGGAAGGGGCCGGTTGCGGCCGGGTTCATCTCGTACCATGCCACCTGCGTGCGGCTGGGCGGCGCGAAATCCGTGACACCCGTTCCGATGCCGACGCCGTGAGTCGCCCAGATCTTTCCGTTTCGCCAAACCGCGTTGAGCATGCGAGTGTCGCCCGTATCGATCGGGGCGGCGCATGACGGTTGCGGTCCAGCAAGCTTGTTGAAGTTATACGGCGCCACTTCGAGCCAATCGTTTCCGCCGGCGCACGCGAGGGTCGCGCTTGCTCCGGTCCCGCTGATTCGCTTGATGCGTAGATGCCGCCGCGTTCGCGTGTTCAAGTCGATCCAACCCTCGTCGATGATGTAGTTGACGGCCGTGGCGGGTGACTGGCCAAACGTGTGACAGGGCTGGAACGTGAAGCCGAGGGTCCCGCAGGGATCGTGCATGACCTTGTAGTCGATCCCTTGCGTGAGTGCTCCACCGCCGGCCATCAGCGAAGCTTTGGCAATGACCCAGACGTCGGCATGAATCGCAGCTCCCCCCGCGAGCGGGAACATGTTGTTGGTGATGATGACGTTGTTCGGATCCAACCCCATGCCCGGAAAGTCCGACCAGTCGTTGACGTGGTTGAACACGCCGTCGTCGCGGTTCGACCGAATCCCGAAGAGGTTCCACAAACCCGTGGGGTCGCTGGTCAAAGAGATACCCACCAGAACCCAGGCGTTGGAATTATCACGGCTGTCGCTCGTGACCACCCATCGCCCGGCGTATTGATCGTACAGGACCTTTGGGTCGAACGGGCTGACCGCCGGCTGTCCGATTCCGACTCCCAGACTGCTCCAAAACGCCTGTAGCGAAACCTGGGGCAAGACCGAGCCGCCGTTTCGGGTGAAAACCGTGAAGCCGGTGTTGAGAAACTCGACGACGTGGTTGGGTCCGACGGCGCCCATCGTGTCCGGAGGAATGAAGATGCGATTGTCGATGACACCCTGGAAGCTCCGAGTCAACGCCGGCGCCGGAGCGGCCCCGCCGGCGCCGCCCGCTTCCAGTCCCTCTCGATATGGCGCCTCCCCGAATGCCTGCGGCGGGTCGCCGTCGCGGGCGGCCACTGTCTCACCCTTCTCATCGACCACCTGCGGCGGCGGTGTCTTCGTGGCGGGACCCTTCAACTGCTGGAAGTTCGGGTTCGCCTGGTGGAACGCCTGCATCCGGGCGACCGACGCTTGCGCAAAGGCTGTCATGAGTCCGGCATCGGCGGGCTCAAGCCTCTTGGATGTGGAGGACCCGCGCGAGGTACGGTCGTCTTGCCCTGTGAGCCGCGTCCAACCGGCGAACGTCACGAGTACAAAGACGAAGCCGGCTGGTCCGAGCCCTCGAGACCATGAGCGGCCCGAACAGTGCGGCGCTCGACATCCACCCAATGGGATCGTCTTCATTTCGGTTCCTCCTGTTTGTCACATCAACTCGCCACCCAAATGGACGCTGGGAGCAGGGGTGGAGCGCCGCGACGGCGCTCATGCAGGCTTGACTCAGCCCGGGTCGGGCGCGGAAGTCCTGTCGGGGGCGACACGCACCGCGCCCCGACAAATGCTGCGGCTCGACGGAGCCGAACATCATTTGCCGGATGAACCCCGATTACGACATCACCCTTCGTCACGTCGATGATCTTCTCCGCACCTCTGTTGGCTCCCCTTGATACGTACCCGGCTGGTCTGCGGTTCATTGCCACACCGACCCAGGACTGTCCCCCGCTCCATCTCGATCCTCGCCGCATGCGAACGTCAAAACGTGCGTACGGGCAAAATGCCTGCGCCCGCCATGCGGTCGGCTCCCTGGTAGGAACGTCATACGAAGTTCACTCCGGACATAGCAGCGGGGAAACCTGAACCAGCCTGCGACCCGGTGGCTGGACTCCGGCGAACTGGTTCACGGTAACAATTTCACATGCTCACTGCAAGACCGTTTGCGGAGTTCCGTGGTCCGCGGAAGCCGATGGCCCCGCCGCAGTTGAGAACCAGGCACTCTCAGACGAACCGAATGTCACGCCCGGGCCGGCTCGTCGCCAGGGGCGGTGATTTTTTCTTCTGAATCCTGGGATACGCGGAATAAATCGGCGGTGAACCAGGTTTCCCACTTGGGACGAACGTATGATGCGTGTGCCAGCAGCGGTCGAGACAACCATTTCTGTCCGAACCGAAGCCGACCCTGTGGGCGGCGAGGTGCGGCCGCGCCCGCCCGCTGTTCGTGGGCGGGTCGTGCTGATCGAGGTGACGGCACTTCTGGTCGTCGTGGCGGCCTACACCGCCTTTCAACGGGTGGGGACAACGGCCAACGCCGACCGAGTCGAGTTCACGAAGAACCTGGCCGGCGGGTTTCTCGCCGTCGGCCTGACGGACGATCAGCCCGGTTTCATCGTCCTGTCCGTACTCGATCGAGAAAAGGTAGACATCGACGCCAAGCAGGTGATCAACCGCGTTGCGGGAACCCATACGGTGGCCTCGGTCCACACAGATCAGTCGGATTGGAGCCGGCGGCTGCGGGGTCCGCAGGTCGTCATCATCGACGAAGCGGGACGGGTGACAGCCTCGCCGGTTGACTGGACGGTCGATGAGTTCAATGGCCTCCGCGATGCGGCCGACTGCGAACACGCCGACGGGCGGAAGGTCTTGCGGTGCGGTGCTCCGTTTGCGGATCTGTCTGAGGCACTATCGACGTGGCCCGATACGCGTGTACCCAAGCCGGTGCGTGCGTTTCTGACGCGGTATTCAAGAAGCTCCCGGTAGGCGCACGGCCTGGTTCTCGTGCGACCGACCTGGGTGAGTATGCATTTGTGCTTTCCGTTGTGTTGTGGGTGTAGCGACAGGGTCCGGTCAACGCGGCCCGGCAAAGGTATCGATGTTTACATCGGCCTGATCGTATTTTGCTCTCTTTGCCGAAGCCGAGACGGGGAAGGGTACCGGCGGTCCGGTGGCGCTCCGAAGCGAAGTATCTCCGGTGCGGCCATGTACCGCATGTTCATTCGACCGGCTGGTCGATGAGCAGACCTTGCCTGGCGGACATATCGACTCTTCGGGTGGACAGCCGCCTGGAATTCTTCGCTGCTCCCAAGACGTGGGGCATTGGCTGGGAAGTCGGTTTCGTGACTTCCCGGCCTTTGTCTTTGTGCGGGTCATCACCCAGCCGGAGGCGTAGCGGCCCGAGCATCCGCCCCGGCAGAGCCGGCGCGTCGCCCACACCGCGGGTCGCGGTTACAATGCGCCTTTCCCCGTACCCCTCGGACGGGGGCGGATGGCCATGCGGCTTGGTCGCCACCGACACGCTTCACGGAGTCGATCGAGGCGGGATGCGTACCGGACTCATCGATGCCGCGAGGTGGATCGCCGGCGGACAGCAAAGGACGATACAACCCATGGACGCGCAAACCGCGCTGGACCACGTCAAGGAATACTACGGGAAGACGCTTCGGACCAACGAGGATCTGAAGACCGGGGCGTGCTGCACGGCCGACTCCCTGCCTGGGTACGTCCGCGCCGTCTTGTCCACGATCGAGGACGAGATCGTTGAGAAGTTCTACGGCTGCGGGTCACCGATCCCCCTGGAGCTGACGGGCCGAACCGTGCTCGATCTGGGCTGCGGGACCGGGCGGGACGTCTACATCGTTGCCAAGCTGGTGGGTCCGGAGGGGCGCGTCATCGGCATCGACATGACCGAAGAGCAGCTCGCGGTCGCCAGGCGACACGTTGACTCGCAGATGCGGCGATTCGGTTTCGAAGAACCTAACGTTGATTTTCGTCCGGGCTACATCGAAGACCTGCGAAGTCTTGGTGTCGAGGACGAATCCATCGACGTGGTGATTTCCAACTGCGTCATAAACCTGTCGCCCGACAAGCGGCGCGTGTTTTCAGAGATCTTCCGGGTGCTGAGGCCAGGCGGTGAGTTGCTGTTTTCCGATGTGTTCACCGATCGCCGGGTTCCGACCGACGTGGCACGGGATCCGGTGCTATTGGGCGAGTGCCTCGGCGGCGCCCTGTATACCGAGGACTTCCGCCGCCTGCTCGTCGAGTTGGGTTACCCGGACCCCCGGGTGCTCGCCAGCCGTCGCATCTCTCTTGATGATCCAAAGGTGGCGACGATGGCGGGCATGATCGCGTTTTCCTCCCGGACGATCCGCGCCTTCAAGCTCGAGGGGTTGGAGGATCAGTGCGAGGACTACGGGCAGGTCGCCATCTACCGCGGCACGCTGCCCGAATCACCACACGCCTTCGTGCTCGACGCCCACCACGTCTTCCAGGCCGGCAAGCCGATGCCGGTCTGCGGCAACACGGCCGCCATGCTCGAAAAAACCCGGTACGCGCGTCACTTTACGATCCTCGGCGACCGATCCACCCACTATGGCAAGTTCGACTGCTCCGGCGCCTCTCGCTCGGCGACTGACGCGACGCCGGGTGGTTGCTGCTGAGCCTGCGTCGCCTGCCGGTGGGACGAAGCCTCGTACACGAACGATGAGATCGTGGAAGGGACCCCGGGCGCCGGCATCAGGTCGAAGGTGCGTATCATCTCATCGAGCGACGGAAGATAGTAATCGCGATTGTGGTAGTCGGGGTCGATCACGAACAGGATGCGCGGAGGGGAAAGATCGCGAATCTTACACACCCGGGCGATCCAGCGATCGTGTTGCTCGCGCGTTCGGGGAAGCGGCAGCGCATACCGCCCGGTCTCGAGCACGATCTGATCGTGGAAGTTGCTCAACAGCACCGACTCCGCGGGGTCTTGCGCACCGGCCCAGTCGTACAGCTCGGCGCTACTTGGAGAAAACGCTCGCTCCCACCGGCCGTACGGGGTGCGCGCCGTGCGCCGGGCGAGCCAACGGCTGTACGGGCGAGGCCACTCCTGCTGCACAAACCACGCGCCAGCGACCACCATAGCCACCACCATCCCGACACGCGCGACGGTGGGCCTCCAAAGGCTGATGGGACCGACCAGCAGCAGAAAGTAGAGCGGGCGAATCGGAAGGTAGTAGCGTTCGAGGCCGACATAGTCGAACTTGGCGTGGAACAACGTGGCCGACGCGATCAGGACGCAGAACAGCGCGGCCACCGTGCCCACACCGAGGACATACGCGGGTTTCTGCATGAACTGACGAAGTTCTGCACGATAGGCGCGCGACAGGCACGCCAGCCCGAGCGGCACGCATGGGACGCCAAGCGCGAAGAACCAGTGGCTGTACCACTTGTAGTCGTAAAACGGCAACTCGGTCCACTTCCACCAGGCGCTGGCGAGCATGCCGGGCGAGAAGTCGAAGCCGATTCGCGTGCCGAGGTTGAGCTGCTCGAGAGTTCCGGCAGACGAGCCGGTCGCATGATTCATCAGTAGCAGCAAGGCGACGGGCAGCGCGGCACCGAAGACGAAGCACGCCAGACGATTAAGGCCGCCTCGTCTTAACACCAGCGCCTCGATGGCGACAAAGAGTGCGATTCCACACGGAACAAACACGGCTCCGTATCTGAGCCACACCATCCCGCCGGCGGCGAGACCAAGAACAATCCACCGGGCTTGCGATCGCGTCTTCGGCAACGCTTCATCGCCCTGCGCGGACAGGGTGGAACGATGGATTGCCAACAGCAGCCATGGGAGGAGCGCGACGACCAGGGTATCCGTGGCCGGGTTGATAAGGGCGGCCACGCTTACCGAAGACGCGGCCCCAACGACGCTGAGAAACACACCGGGCACACCGGTGGGCAGTGATCGGCGCAGGAAGCAAAACCACCCGACCGGCGCCATCGCGCAGGCCAACACGCACAACAGTTGACTCGCGGTCAGCGTCGTGACGCCCAACATGACCCGCAGCGCGCCGAGTACCAGCGGGTAGCCCATCGGCCATTGGGTGAGCGCCGACCATTCGGTCGTAAACTCCCACGGCTGAAGCGGCGCCACCGGAGGAAGGCTGGTCAAGCCTTCGCCCGCCAGCAGCCGATCGACGGCCATGAAGATGTAGACGTTGTCTCCGCCGACGAGCGGGGCGATCCGATCGCGCCCGGGCAGAAGGTAGAGCCCCAGCGCAAGAACCGCGACGGCGGCCAACGAGGCAAGCCGTGCTCGGAACACAAGCGCGTCGCGCGCTGGTTTTTCTGAACCTTCGGTCATGATGTCGATCGCCCGGCGATCGCGCGGATCGGGCGCGATCAGTTCGCGCGGATCGCCGCTTCTCTGGTTTATCGGTCCCAAAGCCGCGGCGCTGAATCGCGGCATCCCTGCTTCGTCCCGGAGAGTACAGAAGTGCGAGCGCCCTATGTCCGAAAACATCGACGTGGGCTGAACGTGCGTACCAACCGCCCGTGCCGGCGACGGCATGACCGTCATCGCCCCAAGACAGCGCGCGGGCTTGTGTATGTCCGCGCGACGACAACGCGGTCCACGATCGGTCTATCGAGATGGAAGGAACAAAACGAACCAACACGCGGCGGGTTCTGATGCTCACCTACGCCTTCCCGCCGGCGGGTGGCTCCGGCGTTCAGCGCAGCGCCAAGTTCGCCAAGTACCTGCCCGAGCACGGGTGGGAGCCGATCGTCTGGTCGGCTGGAGCGCCGTCGAACTTGCCGCGGGATGACTCCCTGCTGGCCGACCTGCCCGGCTCCCTCGAGAGACATGAGCACCGATGGCTCGATCCGGCCGGTTTCGCCGACGCTGCCTGCGCCCATACGCGACGGGTCGTCCAAATGATTCCTGGCCGCCCGGGTCTATCCAACGGGGCGGTGTGGCGCGTGCGCCGCCTGGTCGAAGCCGTTATCAAGCATACGCTGATTCCCGATCCAACGGTCCTGTGGGCGCTTACCAGCGTCGCACCCTTGCGCAAGATGATCGCCCGCCGCCGTATCGATGCGATCTACTCGACGTACAGCCCGCCGTCGAACCATCTCCTGGCTTGGTTGTTGTCCCGCGCAACCCATGTGCCGTGGGTGGCGGACTTCCGCGACCTGTGGACGCAGGACTTTCGCTATCCGTTTGCGGAAGGGCCGCGCTGGCGGCGAGCGCTGGACCGGCATCTCGAAGGCCGCTTCGTCAACGAGGCCGACGCTGTCATCGGCGTGACACCGCAGCAAACGGAATTGCTTGCCGAACGAGCCGATCATCCGGGCGAGCGGTTCGTCACGATCACCAACGGGTACGACGCCGCCGACTTCGCCGATTTGCATGTACGCGCTCCCACGCGCGACGCGTTCACGCTTTGTCACGTGGGTGGGTTTCGCGCCGCCTGTATCGGGCCGGCATTCTTTGACGGGCTACGTCGATTCGCGGAACGACTGGGAACCAACGGCCATCGATTCCAGTTTCGCGTTGTCGGTCAGATGTCCCAAACCATGGCTACCCGCCTCGATACCTGCCGCGTTCGCTGGATCAGCACGGGCTACGTGGTCCACGCCCAGGCCGTCCAGGAGATGGCGAGCGCCGACGTGCTGCTATTGGGCATTGCACCGGGCGCCGGCGCTGAGACAGTCATGACGGGCAAGGTCTTCGAGTACCTTGCGTCCCATCGGCCGGTGCTGGCCATGACGCCGCCGAACAGCGTGGCCGGTGATCTCATCAAAAAGTGCCACGCTGGTGTCGTCGTTGCTCCTGAACCGAATGCCATCGCCGACACGCTCGGGGCGCTGTGGCGAGCATGGGCCGCTGGCGCCCTTCCTAGCGGGTGCGACCCAGCCCGTCTCGCTGCGTTCACCCGTCGGAACCTGGCCGGAAGGCTAGCCGGCGTCCTCGAGGCCGTGCGCTCGCAAGGGGCGCCGAGTGCCGCGAATGTCCTTGCCCATCGCACGGTGCATAGGAACACAGACCTGGCTTGGAAGCCGTCCGCGAATTCCGATCGATCGAAGCGGGTGAAGGCAGGATTCCGGCGCTGATCCGTCCGCCCCAGACCACTCCGGGCGGTGTGAATCACTTCGGCGCGCGCGTTCCCGCGACGATTGCACGGTCAGATCACGGATCATCCAACACGGCGCGACGCGATCGGCGCGTTGACCGACCAACCTGCGAAGGCCGCCGCCCCGAGATCCTCCGCCGAACGTTTGCCGTCCGCGCGGGACGTCTGTAGAATCCCCGCGCTGTTCGGGATACTTCATCGAATCGAAGCTGTGCCGTTGCCGGCCCGCGGATGCCTCCCCAAAAAGGGGCGGATGTTTTCCAAGCGATTAGACCCCGCTAGAGAGGTTCAAATGACCACCCGATTCCTCGTCGTACCCGTAGCCGCCCTCGGCATTCTCGGATCCTCGGTGTCGTGGAACGCGGCGCGCAAGGAAGGCAAAGGATCGGCCATCGCCGCCGCGCCGACAGCCGCAACGTATGCGGTCGCTCTGCAAGACTCCGCCTACACCTACGTCGGCTCCAAGAAGTGCAAGATCTGTCACATCAAGGAATACAAGAGCTGGGAGAAGAGCGAGATGGGCCAGGCGTTCGAAACGCTCAAGCCCGGGAACGCCGCCGAAACCAAGAAAAAGTTCAACATCGACCTGAGCAAGGACTACACGACCGACGCGAACTGCCTGAAATGCCACACCACGGGCTTCGGACTCCCCGGCGGATACGCGATCCCCGACCCCGACGACAAGAAGGCGGTCCGAAAAGCCAAAACGCTCGAGGGCGTCGGCTGCGAGTCTTGTCACGGTCCCGGAAGCGCGTGCATGGACGTGTTCAAAGACCTCTTCAGATCGAAGCGCAAGTACAACGTCGAAGAGCTCTATGCGGTCGGGCTCACGAAGATCGGGGAGTCGACCTGCACGACCTGCCACAACGCCGAGAGCCCAACCATCAACCCGGACGACCCCTTTGACTACGAGAAACAGAAGGTCGAGGGCGTCCACGACCGGTTCCCGCTCAAGCAGCGGCAGTAGCCGAACCTGCCGGCCCCCCGCGCCGCCTCCTTCGATTTCCGGGAATCCCTCGCCTGACCAGCTTGGCTTCGGACAGATAGTTCAGGATGTGAACCTTGTCTTGTCGCGCGATCGCGGGGCTTTCGATGAAGCCATTCAACCAGCGGCCTGGCGCTTGCACTTATCGGCACGTGGCGTTCGTCCGGTCTTGGGCGCCAGGCCGATAAGCATTTGACATCGAAAGCGTTTCCCGGACCGTCGCACTATCGGAGCGCCCGTTGGCGCGGCGGCGGATCCTCGAAGTTGCACAAACCATTCCATTGACTCACGCGACAATTTCGCTAGACTGCGTGGTGGGTACGTACGCTTTTGGCTTCCGAGCAGCGCCATGGTTCTCTGCGGAAGTCGATGAGCGCAAGCGGGTTTAGAGGGGCTCTTTCCCTCTTCGGCGGTTTCAACTCCGAGCGATCCAGCTTGCGCGCAACGGGACCGGTGCCACACTCGGTCCTGGAGTTGGGGTTCCATGGACTGGGTCATTCTTGCCGGAACCGTCGGGGAAAACACCCCGTGGACGCGCGGGCTTCCTCGCCCACTCCTTCCGCTTCCAGGCACGACGCTTCTCAAATCGCTCCTGAGCAGTTTCCACAAGAGCGCCGCGGAGGGCACCTGCACGATCTGTGCGAATGGGCGGACACGGCGGATATCGGAACACGTTGTTCTCTACGAATCCAACCGCAAGCGCTACACGTTCCTGGAAGATCACCTTCCCCTTGGCACCGCCGGGTGCCTCAAGGCGTGTGAGCCGGGTCTCTCGGGACAGCCGATCCTCGTGGTTGGGGCGGCCGTCTGGTTCGAGGACGACCCCGCGTGGTTACTGCAGGAGCACCGGCGTCAGGGCAACACGCTGACGGTCTTCTGCACGCCGGGCGCAAGCGTCAAACACGCCGCTGGCGGGACGCTGCTTCGGCCGGCCGGCGTCTTTTGCTGCGACCCCTCCGTGCTCCCACACATTCGCTCCTCGGGCTACTGGGATCTGAAAGAGCAACTCATCCCCGCGCTCCGACGGGCCGGTTTGCGCGTCGGCGCGGTGACGCTCAGCCGTCCCGCGAAAGAAGTATCGGACTGGGCAACCTATATCGAGGTTCTTGGCCGCTCGCTGCTGCCCGATTGGTTCGGTTCATCCGACTACACCCAGCTCGCACCGGGCATTTGGTGCGGTCGCGACGTGTACGTCGCGCCAACCGCGCGCATCGTTGGCCCCGCGGTTCTCGGCCACGGCTGCCGCATCGATGACGGGGCCGTGATCATCGGACCGACCATGCTGGGTGATCAGTGCCGCGTCGAAAAGGACGCCTGGCTCATCCGGGCGGTTGCCCCGGCCGGTTCGCTGATTGAGACCGGGACGTCGGTTGTTGATCAATTCGTCTACACGCCGACGGAGTTCGTCTTGTCCGGACACCGTGAAGCAGACGAGGCGCCCACGCCCGCTCGTACCGAACCCGCCGGCTCATCGCGGTCGTCCGCTCCACGGAAGCTCTCGGCCTGACTAACAACCGGTGCCCCCACCAACGCGCGACCGGCCGATATCACCGCAATCATCGTCCGGCTCCTGGTACCGCTTCGGCGCAGGTCGGTGCTCTTTCGAGCCAACCGCTCCCGCAAGCTCGGTGCCATGGGCAAGCGTCAGCTTGCCCGTGACCTCCGGCCTTATAACAACGGCAAGACAAGTTTGCCCTTGCCACCCGCGAAAGCCATCAAACAACGTGCGACGAAGCTAGTCCCCCGACGCCACTCGTTCGATGGGTCGGGAGAAGCCAAGCCGAGCCCGGGAGGAAGCGACACGTCCCAGTCTGTTCCCGGTCAATCGTATACTTGGCTCACCAGGATTGTGTCCCTCCAGACGCCGACGAGAGGTCCGAAAACCATCCCGACGAGGCAGGCGAGCCTTCACGCCGGTTGTGCCGGAAACGCGGACGAGAAAAACGATGCTGCTGATCCATTTCGACTCGTCGGCCGTACCGACGGATGCCGCCTTCGGTGAGGGTGATTCGAACCCAGAGGGGCAAGACCGCGCACACCTTGTGCAGTTGTTGCGCCGTTGGCCTGGGCAGAACGCGCGCCACGTCTTTGCGCTCCTCCCGGAACACCTTCGAGAGAGTTCCAGTCGATTCATCGACTCCCTCGGATCGATTGCCCCGATCTGGTACGCACCCGACGGTATTGCCGAGCTTCCCTCCGCGCCGACCAAGCGGCCCGTCTGGATCGTGAACGGCGGTCGCCTGCCGATCATCGATTGGGCGGCCGCAAGAACCGAGCGCGGGAAAAGCAACGCCGACGTCCTGATCTTTGGAACCGCAGGTGGGGACGCCGGCCCGCGCTATCCGGAGACCGTTGTCGTCGGCGAGCACGGCCAGGTAGACGGTGTTCAGCGCCATTACTGCGACTCGCCGGGCTTCGCCGACATGGGGTGCGGCGACGCCGTCTTGCTCGCATCCGACCCCGACAACGCTACGTCTGTCGTTAATCATGTGTTGATGCGTGGCTGGGGACTTGAGAGCGTCGGGGCGCTCACGCGACGGCTCGGTGTGCGCTGGTCGGCGACTCCGTGCGTGACGTCCGACTTGGTGTCACCCACTCCCAGCACCGTGTTCGGCGGAATCGAAACAGCCTTCCCCTCGCGCAACGGCAACCGGGGCGCCCGCTCGGAGCGTAACGGAAAAACCAACGGCTCGGCTGCGAGTCGTGTCGATCCGGTCGCGCGGCACCCGACGCTCGCGGCCTATCTCCTTGCAAAGCGCACGATCGACGTCGTTGCGGCCACGGCGGGGCTCGTCTTTCTGTCGCCGGTCCTCGCGGGCGTCGCGTTGTTGGTGAAGCTCACGTCGCCAGGCCCGGTCCTCTTCGCGGACAAGCGCCAGGGTTTGGGCGGCAAAGAGTTTCGCTGCTGGAAGTTTCGGTCCATGCGGGTCGGGGCCGACAAACTGCAGGATGAACTCCGCCAACAGAACGAGGTGGACGGTCCACAGTTCAAGATCGACCGGGACCCCAGGCTCACCCCCATCGGCGGGTGGTTGCGACGAACGAACCTCGATGAGCTGCCGCAGCTCTTCAACGTGCTCGTCGGAACGATGTCCCTGGTCGGTCCGAGGCCCTCGCCCGACAAAGAGAACCAGTTCTGCCCGGCCTGGCGACGTACACGCCTCTCGATCAAACCCGGGATCACCGGCTTGTGGCAGGTGCTGAGGATGCGAGAAGGAGGCTCGGATTTCCAAGAGTGGATCTACTACGATGTCGAGTACGCCCGACACCGCTCGCTCTGGCTGGACGCCTGGATTCTTCTCTACACCCCGCTGTCGATGGTCGCGCATAGAAAGCTCGATGGCTTCGCGCGAAGGCTTGAGCGTCACGGTATCTGCATGCACTCCGGCCGCCTCGACACGACCAAGTACGATCTTCACCCGCCTGATTCAACGAGCTGATCGCTGTTTGCGAAAAGCCATGCCGGGTCGATGACCCGACCTACCGGGCTCATTTCCGAGCGATGCGTTTGATGACGATGACAAGCAAGCCCACGCACGCGAGCGCGAGCGCGGCGAAGATCCTTGTCCAGTCAACCACCAGAACCACGGCGGCGGTCATGCCCCATGCCATTGCTTGAGTCCTTCCTTCCGTCTGTGAGCACCGATTTTCGAGCCGCACTCAGGACAAGTGCCCGTCACGTTGCCAGTGAGGTCGTACGAACACTTGAGACACAAGCCCTTTCGGCGACGACGCCAACGACGCAACGGGGCACGGACGAGGACGATAGCCGGGTAGGCGGCGAAAAGGACACATGGAAAATACAGTGGGATTCCAAGCTCGAACTGCATTTTCCGGCTGATGGGTTGTTGTCCAGGATTCTTGAGTAGATAGAAACCAGCGAACTCCGATCGCCGTTCGAGATAACTCAATGTTGCTCCGCCACCAAGGTATATGACGTCAAGGCGTCCATCCGTCAGGCGAATCCCCATCGCATACGACGCCGGTTCGTGTATCGGGACACGCCACAGAAACTCGGATTGAGACGACCAGAGTGTGCCGATCCCCACCGCCGCCAGCGTCAGCCCCACGATGATGATCTGGCGGATCATGGTTGCTCAATCTCCAAACCGCATTCCGAACACACCCCCGTCACGTTGCCGGTTAGGTCATAGCCGCAATCAACGCAGAGGCCTTGTTCTCTGCGTCGGCGGCGACGGCGTCGCTCCTGGATTCTCAGAAGCGCGTAAAACGGGAAGGCTCCGAAGAGGAGGCACGGGAACCAAGCGGGGAAGCGCAAGATTAGGTAGCCAGACCAGGCGACGAGAAACGGGCGGCCGACACGGAACTCCACTTGGACCAGACCCAAATCAAGGTCGAACCTCCACACGGGGCCGTAGCCAGCGTGCATCGCATAATGCCAGAAACACACATACACCGACCAAACCGTCGCGAGCGTGAGAACGGCGATGATGGCCCTGCGGATCATGGCTGCTCAATCTCGGCACCGCACTCCGAACACACGCCGGACTCGTTGCCCGGCAGATCGTACCCACAAGCGGCGCAGAGGTCCTTCCGCCGTCGCCGCCAACTCCACAGAACGCATCAGTCAACGCGAGGGACCGACACATGCTCCGCGAGTTCTTGCCTGCTTTCCGAGTAGAGCCACACCCGTTCCCACGAACCGCCGATCCCCGTCCAGCCATGGAACGTCAAGTACGCAAGCAGTGGTACCAGGTCGGCGTGTTGATCCTCCAGGTCGGCCACCGCGATCCCGCTATCGCGCTTGAGCAGCGACCGCGTGATCCTCGCAACGCTCGATCGATCGACACCTCCAACCGCCCGCGCAAGCTTCAAACGGCGCAGCCCACCAAGGACCAGGCGAGGCCCGACGAGAAACCACTCGACAAACAGCGACGACGTCGCCCGCCGATTCGCCGCTATCGCGCCCATCGCGAACAATTCGCGCCCCATTCCATAACGAAACATCGCGCCTCGCTGCGCGCTCACGTCCGTCTCGTCCAGCACCGAGGCCAAGTACCGCCCGCGCGTTCGCATCTCCAGGTGATAAAGTAGCGGGAGGCATACGATTGTCATCCAAACAAACAGTCCTATCCACGAGACGTTCGTGTCAGGACGGTCCGAGCCCCACCAAAAGACGAACGCCAGCCAAAACATGGTCGCGATCACAACCGGCCCCAGCAGAGAAACCGGGAACCCAAATACAACCATCGCTCGCGATCCGCGCCGATGCGATCGCTCCCGTTCGACGAGCACGTCCGCGATGGCCTGCACGTCGTCCATGCCGCACTCGGGACATCGCCGACCCGCGCTCGCGCGAAGGTCGTATCCGCACCGCTGACAACACACGAACCCTTCACGTCGCAACTGTCGCCACAACAGGTGAGTAACCGAGCGCCTCAGCAACAGGGGCAACACGCACGCCGCCAGCAATCCGTATACACATGTAAACGCGATCGCCAAGGCGAGTCCGCCCATAAGCAACGAGTAGAACAAGAGCACGGCGAAGACAACGACGACCACGGCCCCCGCGGGCGTCTTTCGCAGATCGAGTATCGCCCAAGTAAGCGCCCGCCACGCAGTCTCCTCGTCCCCGCATCGTGCCAGATCAGGAAAGAGCTTGTCGCGCCACGTGCCTAGTGCGCTCATATACGCCTTCCACCCTCCGAACACACGCCCGTCACGTTGCCCGTCAGATCGTACGAGCACTTGAGGCACAAGCCCTTTCGGTGACGGCGCCAACGGCGCAACGGGCCTCGGACGAGGGCGATGGAGGGGTAGGCTCCGAAGAGGACGCATGGAAACCAAGCGGGGAAAGCCACGCCGAGGCGCTTTGTGCCCGCCGTCCAGTAGACCTCGAATCGCCCTCCGAGCCAAGACCATGAATGCATGCCGCCCCGCCGAAGCATAGTTTGCATGCGGACATAGGGGCTCGCGCCTTGCCGATGGACGAAGCATCGCCCTCTGGTCACTCTGATCCAGAGCGTTGCACGATCCTCCAGATCGAACTGGCGCTTTTCGTGACCGATCCAAACTTCCATCGACCCAACAGTCGCGTGCGGAAGGGCACCGTAGCTAGCGCCCCACACACCCACCGACGCAACCGTCGCGAGCGTGAGAACGACGATGATGGCCTTGCGTATCATGGCTCTTCGATCCTTTCACCACACTCGGAACAGACGCCGGATTCGTTGCCCGTCAGGTTGTAGCCGCAATCGAGGCAAAGGCCTCGCTCACGGCGTCGGCGGCGACGCCAGCGGCGAAGCGGACCACGGATGAACGCGATAGTTGGGTATCCGGCGAAAATCAAGAAGGAGAATCCACGAGGTATGACGAGCGCACGCAGGAAAACGTGGCTTGGGGGAATGTCATCCACTCGAACGACTCTCGCAATCCGCCCACCTGGTTGGAGCATCGGGCTAACGCAGATCCCGTGAAACCACGGCTCGCCCTCCTCGTTGAAGGCACCGTCCAGTTGACCGTACAAACGCAGGTAGCCCACCGACGAGTACCACGATGTCGATACAGCGTAAATGAATCCGTAGGAACCGTTCTCTAGTGACCGTCCAAGGGACACACGTACCGGGCATGGTAGTCGCAGCCGAACCGATGTCCGCATCGGACATGACTGTGCCTTGCTAAGTACCTCGACTGCAACCGTCGCAACAGCGGCGAGAATCAGAATCCCGATTATCGCCTTGCGGATCATATCGGCTTCCCGCATTCAGGGCAGACGCCCGACTCGTTGCCCGTCAGATCGTACGAGCACTTGAGGCACAAACCCCTTCGACGACGACGCCAGCGGCGCAACGGGATCATCCCGAGTGTGAAGAGTGGGTAGGCTCCGAAGATCGCGCACGGGACCCAGGCAGGAAAGCCCAAGGCTAGGTAGTTACCCGACCAGGCGATCATAAACCGCCCGCCGAGCCATCTACGCACGTTCGGAACGCGGTTACGGTTCGCCGGCTGCGATGGTGATATGGCGAGAAACTCAAGGCCTGTTACCGCTACAAAACTGAAGCCCGTACGCCCGAGGTCTACCCTGTCGCCGAGGCCTCCACCAATGTGGCTGGCGACCCACACCCACACCGACCCAACCGTCGCGAGCGTGAGAACGGTGATGATTGCCTTCCGGACCATCGCTACATTATAGCCACGCGGCGACGGCCGGTGAACGTCGCGTCAGCCAAAGAGGGATGCCGAAACAGTACTAGCAGCTTGGTCGCGGTCCTGCTCCGGGCCCGATGGGACATCCCCGGTCGTCGCCTACGTCGAGAAGGGCGTCGCCGAGGCCATGTTCGAGGCCGCCCGGGCCGAAGCCCGCGGCTCGGGACAAGGGGCGGCAAGGGACTAACCGAACGGATGATCCCCCGCATCCATCATGCCCGGTTCGTCCCACTCCAGGCGTGCGTCGAGAACCCATCGCAGCGTCCCGAGCATCCCGGCGTGCTCGCATGCGCCCAGGATCACTTCCTCATCGTTGCATTCGTCAAGCGGCTTGCCAAATAACGTGACCGGGATTTGCTGTGCCAGAGTCTTGTCATCATCGGCATGGTCGCCGAGGCCGGCATCGACAGGCGCGCGACGTTGTTGTTCATGCCGAATCCGCCAGAGCACGGCCTGGGTTTCCGCGGCCTTGGCCTCGATGACCGCGTCGCAGCGCATGGAAGCATTCTCGGGAATCAACGTCGGGCTCGCGGCCGTGTCAGCTCCATCCAGCGAGAACAGCCATCTAAACAGGCAGAAACGACCCCACACCTCGTGCAAGCGAAGCGGTAGCTCGGACTCGCCGTAAGCGCGGATGGCGGCCCGATCGATCAACGTTGCGCGAAAACGCCTGACCGGGCCGGGCGAGGTCACGGCGATGGGATGGTCGGCGGGAGCGATGCCACTGCGTCTGGCGTCGGCCACCTTGAGCTGAACCAGGTTCGCCTGAACGGCGACGGCCATGGCACGAACGTCGCAAACCGAACGTAGCGCCGGGCGGCGCTCATCGTGGACCGGCAGCTCCAACGGCTCGCTCAACTTCGCAGCGGTAACCCGTCGGCGTCGTTCATGGCCCCGACGAAGCAAAGGATGCCCTCGATGAACCCCCAGATCGGACCAACGATGCCGAAGGTACACACGGTAACAATGATCTGGATGATGCCGATTCCGGTCGATCCGAGGTAGAAACGATGAACCCCGAAGCCGCCGAGCAGTACGCCCAGGGTTCCCGCGATCCACCGGTTCCGCGGCGAGAATCCTGTCAAAGCATACTGCGGTGAGCCATACACGGCGGGTCCGGTCGGCGTCGTGCCGGCGGGCGCAATGCGCCACGGCTCGATCGTCACCCGGCAGCTCGGGCAGGCAACGCGTGTCTGCATGTGCTCAGGGCGGATGCGCATCGGCTTGCCGCATTGGGCACAGTAGATTGTCGCCGCGCCGGCTTCACCCGGTGTCGCGTAAGGATGGCTCATGGGACCGCTCCGAAGAACGCACCTACCGTACCTGAAGGGCGCTCTTGCTGTCGCTGAACTGACGCAGACGGCGCACCGTCGCCGTGACGGTGGCCGGACGCCGCTACAGGGTATTATGACCCAGCGGCCGAATATTCACACCCGTCCGGACACGCCTGAGGTATGGAGTTGTACGATCAGTAGCGTGGGCCTGGGATGGCGATCCCGCCGGCGCGGCTAATGGACGGCGGGTGGGACGGTGCCATCGAGCAGCGTGTGGGGCGCCTTTTCGATCTCGGTGATCATCGCCCCGCGGCGCCAGACGCGAACCGTCCCGGTCGATTCCGAGAGCGAGACGGCGATGCTCTTGGTCCCGGCCGTGATGGCGGCGGCGGCGGCGTGCCGCGAGCCCAGTCCCTGCGGCATCTCCTCGCCGGCTATCGCCGGTCGCAGGTTGGCACAGGCCGATACGATCACGCCGTTGCCCTTGATGATGAACGCGCCGTCGAGTTTGGCGATCTCTTTGACCGTGTCCGCAATCGATTCGTCGAGTATGTTGCGTTCCTTTTCGGCGTATCCACGGAACGGGTTGATGCGTCCTTCCACGCTGGACTTCTCGACTTCGCGATGATCGCCGACGACAAACAGCGCGCCAACCGGCTTGCCCTCGCGCCCCTCGTGGGCGAGTTCCATGGTGGTTCGCAACACGCGTTCGAACACGGGTCGCCGGATGTGTTCGGTCAGTTTGGGTTGTCCGACGGACTGAAACAGTTCGTATTCTTCACCGACGCGCATGGCGACCAGCGTATCGATCCCACGCCCCGCGACGCCGCTGAGAAAAACGAACACATCGCCGGCGTTGAGCAGCCCCTGCGAAAACGCAATCAGGGTCGCCATCTTGATCTGCCCCATGCGGGTCAGGTCAAACGCGGGGACCAGCAGGGTCTCGGCCGAGACCTCCTTGGCCCGCTGCACTTCCTTTTCATCTCGACAGACCAGGATCAGGCGTGTGGGAGACTTTATCGCGGCGTGCAGCGCGGGCAGGTCCGCGACGGCGCTGCCATAGGCGAGCAACGCCCGAGCCCGGACGGACTTTGCGACCTGTGCGGCCGCTACGACGATCGGTTCGACAAAATCGACTTCGTGCTTCGCCACTCTTCGTTCCCGTGACGGGCCTGGGACTGATTGAGACGCTATGGCGCGGGCACTATAATGATCGGCATGCAGATTCACAATCTGACCTACCCGTGCGCCCTTATGGTCACGCTCGCCTCCGGCGTGGCGGTTTGCGCGGAACCTGCGATCCCGCTACTGGAACCCATCGTCCCTGCGATCAGCGAAACGCACAAGACGTTCCTATCAAGGCTTGCGCGGCGTACGGTGCGGGAAGTCGTGGCCGGCCACACGCCCTACGAGCCCGGCTATATCCCCGCCGCGTTGAAAAACGAGCAGGCCGAGATGATCGTCCGCCTGCGTCAGGGGGGGTACCTGGTCGCCGCGGTGGCCGTCGGTCCCGGTTCTATCGCCCTAGCTACCAGGGACGCCGCGCAAGGTGCCGCCCACATGCTCGTTGACGGGGGCGAGGACGATGTGGACGTCCACCTGGTAGACCGCCTGCTGATCGAGATCGAGGCCGTCGGTGCGCCGCAGGCGATCGAGGTGGCCGGCGACTGGAGGAAGCCGCGCGTGATCGATCCCTATGTCACGCCCGGTGTCCACGGGCTGGTGTTGCTCGGCGAGCGGGGCAGGCATCGATTCTGTCCGACCGAGTTGTTCACCAACACGCTGGTTCTGGCGGACGCATTGAAGCGATGGACCGAGGCGACCGACACCAAGGGCTCTGAGATTGCCGACGTCCGCCTGATGCGGTTCCGCACCGTTCACTGGTACCAAGCCGATCAGAGTGCCCGAATCGTCTCCCTTTTCCGTGGGCTTACGCTGGTTCCCCCCGAGTCCGTCAGCCGAGCCGGGCTATCGAGCGCCATCGACCGTCTCAGTCAATACATGGTGTACCGCCAACTTGAAACGGGACTGTTCACCTATGAATACGAGCCGGGGGCGGATCAGTATAGCGAGACGAACAGCATCGTGCGGCAGGTCGGTGCGGTGACGGCCCTATCGGCCCACGCCAAGTGGTCAGGGAGCGCCGCGTCGCTCGCCGCGACGGACCTGGCCATTCGCTATCACCTGCAGGGACTCACGCGCATACGCGGTGTGAACAACGCGGCCTTTATCGCGACGGCCGACCACAGCAACAAGCTCGGCGTGACGGCGCTGTTGTGTCTGGCGATGGCGCTACACCCGGAGGCGGACCGCCACGCCGATGTCAGAGAAAAGCTGGCCGGCGGGATGCTCCGACTTCAGCAGCCGTCGGGCATGTTCATCACCGCGTTTCCGCCGGCGCTGAACATCGAGGCCCAGGCCTATTTTCCGGGTGAAGCCCTGTTGGCACTCGCCGCGCAGTACGGCCTCAAACCGTCCGGCGCGATTCTCGACGCGTTCGACCGCGCCGTCCTCTTCTACGGCGACTATTTTCGCGAGACGCCGTCGCCCGCTTTCGTGCCGTGGCAGGTGCAGGCGTTTTCGTTGATGGCCCGCCACACCAAGCGCAAGGACTACGCCGACTTCGTCTTTCACTTGACCGACTGGCTGGCGGCCAAACAGCTTACGAAGGCCAACTGTCCCTGGCCCGAGATGCGCGGCGGCATCGCCTCGTACAGTCCCGGTCGAGCCGGCGTCTCCACCAGCAGCTACCTCGAGGGATTCGCGGCCGCCCTTGTGCTGGCCAGATCGGTCAACGACGCCGCGCGGGTCGAACGGTATGAGCAGGTTGTGCGCCAAGCGGCACGGTTCGTCATGCAGTTGCAGGTGCGTAAGGAAGAGGCCTACTTCATGCGGAACCCCAAAGACGCCGTTGGCGGCGTTCGGGCGAGCCCCTCGCTGAACCTCCTCCGCATCGACCACTGCCAACATGCGCTGACCGCGCTGCTTTCGACCCGGCAGGTTCTCTACCCCGACGAGGGCTAGCGGCGTGCCTGGTCACACATCGAAGGAACAAACCACGCCTCGTCGCCGGTGCTGCAACGCGTGTATCGTGGCAATCGTCCTCCTCGCGACCATGGCGGGCGTGGCCGTTCGTTCCCCTTATGCCCTTCTCACGGTCGTGCTGGACGGCGCGGCGGCCGCGATCGTCATCGTGCCGCCGATGCTGGCGGGTCTGTGGCTCGTTCCCCTGGTGACCAAGGACAAACTGCCATGGCGGTGGCATGTTCTTCTCGGTTTCGCCTTCGGGCTCGGTGTCACGTCCACCCTGGTGCTCGCGCTGGGCGTTGTCGGTCGGCTTGATCGATCGTTGTGGGTGTTCGTCTTGGGTGCCATGGCCGTGGCGGGCGTCGTGCGGGTGGCGATTCTTGTGCGTCGAGCTCAGGCGCAAAGAGCTGCTGCACGCGAATCGGAAGCCCACGGCCATGAGTCCTGGCGATGGCTTTGGCTCTTGGTCCCGCCGTTTCTGTCGCTTGCGCTGCTGGCCGCCGCCACGGCGCCGGGGCTCATCTGGCAGGAGGAGGGCTACGGATATGACACGCTCGAGTATCACCTGCAACTGCCCAAGGAGTACCATGACCTCGGGCACATCGGGTACGTTCCGCACAACGTGTATGCGAACTTCCCCGCCAACGTGGAGATGCTCTATCTCCTGGCGATGATCATCCTCGATGACACCGTGGACGTGGGCACGGTCACCAAGATGATTCATCTGGCGCTCGCGGGTCTGACTGTCTTTGCGCTGTGGGTCGCCGGTCGAGAGTGGTCGCCGCGCGCCGGAATCGTGGTGGCCGTCACCGGCGCCTCCACCGGCTGGCTGGCGTACCTGTCGGGACTCGCCTACGTCGAAAACGGCATGCTTTTTTTCGCGGCGGCGGCGGCGGCTGTGATGATTCGCCTCCTGCAACGAACCTCGCCGGGGCAAGAAGGCCCTGCCACTGGGGACCCGCCCGGCGCGAGGCTGACCGCGGCGGCAGGTGTGCTTTCAGGCTTTGCCTGCGGATGCAAATACACCGCGCTGCCGATGCTGGCCATCCCGATCGGTCTCGCCGTCCTTCTGGTGCCCGGGCGACGCCTGGTGCAACGAGGCGCGCTGCTGGCGCTCTTCGGCTCTACCGCATTCCTGGCATTCGCGCCTTGGTTAGCGAAGAACGTTGCCTACACCGGGAACCCTCTGTTCCCGCTGGCAGGCACAATCTTCGACGCCGCCCCGGAAGGCTGGGGGGTCGAAGAGGCCGCTCAGTGGGACCGCGGGCACACGGTATCGGACTCGCAGCGGTCCGTCGCCGCCCGACTGTCGGCCGGGGCAACGCACATCGTCCTGGACCGCTACCAGCGGTTCGGTCCCGCCCTGTTCATCCTCGCGCTGGGTGGACTGCTGGGTCGAAGGCGTGATCGGGTCGATCTGTTCCTCGTCGGCGCGCTGCTGCTGCAACTCGGCGTGTGGCTGTTTGCGACGCATCTGTTCGCGCGGTTCGCCGTCGTGTTGTTGATCCCGCTCGTCTTGCTCGCGGCGCGAGCACTGGGCAATGGCCTGGCACACCGGCGAGCGGTGTTTGTCGCCGTCCTGGTCATCGCGGGCTGTATTTGGAACTTCGTAGCGGGGGCAAAGCTGCACGCCGAACAGTCGCCGCGCGGGGGTCCATCGGCACTGATCTACAAGGGATCGCTTCCAGGATTCGAGTACTTCGCCGCCGTCAACGACACCCTCCCCCCGGATGCCTACATTCTGCTGGTGGGTGATGCGAAAGCATTCTACTTCCAGCGACGGATCGACTACTGTGTCACGTTCAACCGGAATCCATTCTTCGAGCGCGTGCTCGACGCCCGCGCTCCGGCGGACGTCACCCGGTGGCTTCGCCAAAAGGGCTATACGCACGTGCTGGTTCATTGGGGCGAACTGCGGCGGCTGTCCGCGACCTACGGCTTGGCGCCGCCCGTCCCTGTCTCGCAAGTTGAGGAGATGTTCCACCATTTAACTGACGCTGGTCTGACACTGGTAACCGCGTTCCCGCACCCGACGACCGGCGGCCGTTACGTGGAACTCTACGAAACCACACCATAGAGAGAGCGATGTGTTATCCGAGCCGCGAGCGTAAGGGAGCGTTGAGTGGCATACCCAAGCCGGAGGCGCGGGCATGTGTCGGCCCACCCAGCACATGGCCGCGCTGCGCTTGGCCATGCCACCCAACGACCGGAGCCGCGAAAAGTCGAGCCACGTTTCTGCTAACGGCAATAGAAAGAACGTCGGCGGGCTGCGTTCCGCTCAAGAGGTCACCGCCGACGCGCGGACGGTTTGCGTCGCGGGGTGGCCGCGACGGCGATGGCGTGTACCGAGGTGGTTTGCAGGAAACGCTGCTGGGTCTCGACGACTTTCTTCCACCGGTCGTGCGCCAGGCAGGGATGGTCATCGCCGCATTGCTGGTTGCCGAACGGGCACCGGCGGTGATCGAACGATTCGAAGGGGGCAAGCACGTCGAACAAGAAAGTTCGTTTCGCGGTTCGGGCCAGCCGGAACCCGCCGCCCAACCCGCGGGTTCCTTCCAGCACACCCGCGCGAACCAGATCGCCCAGCACCTTGGAAAGGTACTTGGCCGGGACGTCCGCCTGTCGTGCGATCTCACGACCCGGAATGGGCCACTGCTCCTCGTGACGCGCAAGATGGATCATCGCGCGCAGGGCGTATTCGCTTGTAAGACTCAGCATCCGCGTAAAACCTCCACCGCCGGCCGGTCCGATAGGGGCGGCGCAATGGCCTGTCCGGAAAACGGCCGCACAGGATCCGCCACCTCCCTCGACGGTGGCCTACCGAGGCGACGTCACTCGTCCGGGTCCGCCTCGCGGACAGGACGTCGAACCAGCTCTCCGCCGCAGTTCGGGCATCTGCTCCGCATCCGGTCCCGGCACGCACGACAGTACGTACACTCATGCGAACAGATGTAGGCCTCGTCGTGGTGGCAAACGCAGACCCCGCACGATTCGCAGACGTCCTTCATTTCCAACGGCATGGCTTCACTGGCCGCAAGGGCGCGGCTTCCCGCGCGCCGTGGTCTACACGCGCTGGCGTGGCGCGCTATCCGGGACAGCCGGAAAGCAGCCCCAACAGCTCGTCCGGACTATCGATGCAGTGCTTCGGGCCGGCCGCATGAAGCTCGGTCGCGTCCCGGTAGCCCCACGTGACGGCTACCGAAACCATACCGGCGTTGTGTGCCGTTTGCACGTCAACGGTGGAGTCTCCCACGAAGAAGATCGCTGGAGCGGCTCGATCCATGGATCGGGCCAGTTCAAGGGCGACAGTCGGGTCGGGCTTGCGGCGTGCCTCGTCGCAGGCACCGCGGCAACTGACGAACGGCCACGGAGCAAGAAGGGCATCACAGATGGGTACTGTGAATTCTTCCGGCTTGTTGGAGAGGACAGCCACAGGGATTCTCCGGCGCGTCAGCTCGTCCAGCAGCGCGGAAACACCCGGATAGAGCCGCGTCTTCGTCAAAAGCCGATCGTGGTACAGAGCGCCATAGCGTTCGACGAGCGACGTCAGTGCCTCGGCGTCTTCGATGCTGGACGCCAGGTGCAGCAGATTCGTCAACCCCTCGCCGATCAGGGCGCGCACTCGCTGCTGATCGACGGGCGATCGACCAGCGCCCTCGAAGACGGCGTTGATCGTGTCGGTGATGTCGTCGAGGGTGTCGGCAAGGGTGCCGTCGAGATCGAAGATCACCCCAGGGCGTGTCGCACCGTCGCTGGCCATGGGGGAAAATCGCCTCGCGCGCCCGCGCATACAAAGGCTTTGTCACGATGTTCGTCCGCCCAGCATGGGCGCAACGGTCACCGAGCGACCGATTCCTGGTTGGTTTATGGGAGAACCCGATGGGTTGCGGCGCTAGCCGATCACCTTGACATTCGCCGCCTTGGGGCCTTTGTTTCCCTCGGTTACCTCAAACTCGACACGATCACCCTCTTTGACGGACGTGTGACCTTCGCCCTGGATGTCGCCGTAGTGGACGAACACATCCGAACTTCCGTCGGTCGGTTTGATAAACCCGTAGCCCTTTGTGTCGTTGAACCACTTTACAGTACCTTCCATCACTACTACCTCACGGCTCGGGCATGCGCGATCGGCTCGGGGTGAAACGACCAAAGCTTCATGGGCCCCGCACCTGCACGACACTGCACTCACGCGCAGTATCCGCCCGCCGGACCGCCGCGTCAAGGGCCTTGTTCCCCAGCTCGCGGGAGCCATCCGACGCCGTTCGCGGATCAATCAATCCCGAGAATCGCCCCTGGGACGCTCGAATCGACGTTTCCAGGCCGGCATCCGCTCCGGGGTGATGCCCGCCCACAGGCCGGCGCCGGCCCGGCGCGATCGTTCCTCGGTCGCCCTGAACGACCGACTGTAGTGGTGTGGAAAGCGGAGGTCCGCGTATGCATACCCCCCTTCCAGGAGCATCTCGTTGAACATCGCTCCACCGCGGGACACAAAGACGTAGGCCAGCAGCCGGCCGTACTTGCCGCGGGTTTGCTTCGGCGACAGAACGATATGCACGTTTCGACCCAGAAGCACCCGCTTGGCGTACGCGGCGGCCTCCGGGCCGAAGTACATGTCCGGCGCCGCGCCGTGCCCGATCTCGGGCGTATCGACACCCCACAATCGGATCCGCGTCACATCCTTTGCACCATCAGGGGCCTCAATGTCCAAGGTGTCTCCGTCGATGACCCGAGCGACTCGGAATGAGTGGTCGTGGTATCGCGCCTGGTCGAGCCCGACGGTCGCGGTGTCTGCTTCTCGCCCGGTCGGTCGAGCGCAGACCAGCCCCACAAGGAGGGCGATCACGACGACGTGTGCCGACGCGATTCGACGCCACCACGGCGGCATGCGGATCGACTCAGGCAGGCTCGTGCGCCGCGTGAACATGCTCAGCCCCCGGGCCGCTCCTTGTCCAGCCCGAAGGCGTCGTGCAAGCATCGAAGAGCCCGCACGCCGTCCTCACTTCGGACGATGCAACTGATCACGATCTCGCTGGTGGAAATGTTGTCGATGTTGATCTTCGCCTTCGCCAGGGCATCGAACATGGTTGCGGCGATGCCGGTGTGTGTCCTCATGCCGAGTCCGACGGCTGAGACCTTCGATACGCCCTCGTCGATCTCCACGCCCTGAATGCCAAGCTGCTCGGCCAGGCGATCACAGACGGCGCGTGCCTCCGCGGCCCCCGATGCATCGGTCGAAAAACCCAGGTTGGCGAACTTCCCGCCGTCGTAGATGTTCTGAACGATATCATCGACCAGCACGTGATTGCGTGCCACTTCCGCGAAGATGGTGGCCGCCATACCCGGTGTGTTCGGTACGCCGTTGAGCGCCACGACGGCCAGATCCTCCTTCAGCGTGACACCGCGGACGGCGATCGCCTCCATACCGGGCGTTTCTGACATGATGATCGTTCCTCGCGCCTCTGTCAGCGAGCTGCGGACATGGATCGGTACGCCGAACTTCTTCCCGAACTCGATCGCGCGGGAATGCATGACCCCGGCGCCGGCGGCGGCCATCTCCAGCATGGTATCGTAGCTGATTTCGTCGATCTTGCGGGCCTGTGAAACCAGACGCGGGTCCGCGGAGTATACCCCGTCCACATCGGTGTAGATCTCACACAGCTCGGCGCCAAGGACCGCGGCAAGGGCCGTCGCCGTGGTGTCCGAGGCCCCCCGCCCCATGGTGGTGATCTCGCCCCCCGTGTCGATGCCCTGAAAACCCGCCACGATGACGATCTTGCCGGCCGACAGCTCGCGGTCGATGCGGTCGCGGCTGATCCGCTGAATCCGGGCGCGGGAGTGGACGCTGTCGGTGAACAGCCCCAGTTGGGCCGCGGTCAGGCTGATGGCCTCGTGCCCGGCCGCATCCGTAGCCATGGCCATCAGTGCGATCGACACCTGCTCACCAGTGGTCAGCAGCATGTCCAGTTCACGCTTGGGTGGGTCGGACGACATCTGGCGGGCGAGTTCCAGCAGATCGTTCGTCGTTGGCCCCATGGCCGACACCACCAGAACGACACGAGACCCCTCCAGCTTCGCGCGGATCGCCCTCCGCGCCGCGCGATGAATCATCTCGGCGGTCGCGAGGCTCGTTCCGCCGAACTTTTGGACGATCAATGGCATGCTGAAGATGGTATCGGTCTCCGCCGTGGGACGCGACCGGGATCACAACGAATCAGACGTCGGTCCACGGTGCTGTTTGGGTTGGCGCGGCACCGGGATGCGCGAGCCATTTGTTCCGCGGCGGAAAGAGGGCGAGAGAAAAGACGGGCGGCACCCGTGGCGCTTCTAGTGTACGGCCGACCTTGCATCTCTGGGTTTTGCACGATGGGTCCCCCACCGCTTCAGGATGTACAAACCGGGCACATGAGTAACACTTTCGGCTGGCTTCCGGACCTTGTTGAAGAACGTGTGCCACTGCTCTGTGAGCAGTGATGATTGTAGATCAACACGGCTCGCAGAACCGTGGCACACGAACCAGTCGATTCAACGATGACAGAGCACTGGTTGGGCTGTGTCGATGTGGTCGCGCCAAGCGCCGCCGTCGCCGTGCGCACACTCCTCTGGCAGCCTCTCCGGGCATCGAGTAGAACATGCGTTGGAACGCCCCCTGCTTGGCCCATGAGAAGCTGGGCTCTGGCGGTCGCGGACGTACCTGGCGGAACCCGTGCCTACTTGAAGGAAAAAAAGCATGCTGCCGCCCTTTGTTCCCGAACCGTATGTCGATTTCACGCAAGAGCAGCCGCGGACCCGTATGCTCGCGGCGCTGAAGGACGTCGAGGGACAACTTGGTCGGACGTATCCCCTTTGGATCGCCGGCGAAGCGGTAACCACGGGCGAGACCTTCGACTCGGTCAGCCCCGCCGACCCGGACCGGGTCATCGGCACGATGGCCAAGGCCAACATCGACCTGGCGGACAGGGCCGTTCGAGCGGCGGCCGAGGCGTTCAAGACTTGGTCGCGCGTCGATCCCGACGCCCGCGCGCGGATTCTCATCAAAGGGGCGCACATCATGCGGCGCCGCGTCTACGAGCTATCGGCCTGGATGTGCTTCGAGCAGAGCAAGAGTTGGATCGAGGCCTATGCCGACGCGTGCGAGTCGATCGACTTTCTGGACTTCTACGGCCGCGAGATGATGCGCATCGGCGGGGCGAGAGAGGTCACGCCGGTCGCCGGTGAAGAAAACGAGGTACGGTACGTTCCCCTGGGCGTCGGCGTGGTCATTCCGCCGTGGAACTTTCCCCTCGCCATCTGTGCGGGGATGACCACGGCCGGTCTGGTGGCGGGCAACACGGTGGTGCTCAAGCCGGCCAGCACGGCGCCTGTCGTGGCCGCGAAGATGGTCGAGATTCTGCACGAGGCCGGCTTGCCCAAAGACGTGCTCAACTTCCTCCCGGGACCGGGCGGCAGCGTCGGCGATGCCCTGGTCTGCCACCCGCAAACGAGGTTCATCTGCTTCACCGGCTCGCGCGAGGTCGGCACGGGCATCTTTGAAAAGGCGGCGAAGGTCCACGAAGGGCAAATCTGGCTGAAGCGAACCGTCCTGGAGATGGGCGGCAAGAACTGCATCGTCGTGGATGAGACGGCCGACGTGGCCGCCGCCGCCGAGGGCGTCGTCGCGGCGGCGTTCGGGTTCCAGGGGCAAAAGTGCTCCGCGTGCAGCCGTTTGGTCGCTCACCAGGCCGTGTATGATGATCTGCTCGAACGCGTCGTCGCTCGTTCGCGCGAGCTGACCATCGGGGACACAACCACACCGGGGAACTTCCAGATGGGGGCGGTGATCGATGCGGCTGCCCATCGGAAGATCAACGACTACATCAAGATCGGCGAGGGCGAGGGGCGAACCGTCCTGCCGCCGGGGAAGATTCCCAGCAAGGGATACTTCGTCGCGCCCACGATCATCGCGGACATCGCGCCGGATGCGCGGTTGGCACAGGAGGAGGTTTTCGGTCCGGTCCTCGCGGTCATCAGGGCCGAGAGCTTCGACCACGCGCTCCAGATTGCCAACGGAACGGAGTATGGTCTGACCGGCGCACTGTTCTCCAACGACCGGCTGCGGCTCGAACGAGCACGGCACGAGTTCCACGTGGGCAATCTCTATTTCAATCGGAAGTGTACCGGGGCGCTCGTAGACGTTCAGCCGTTCGGCGGGTTCAATATGTCGGGTACCGACTCCAAAGCCGGCGGCCGCGACTATCTGCCGTTGTTCATGCAGGCGAAGAGCATCACCGAGCGATGGTAGGCGTCGATAGGCAACGCCGAAGGCTTGGCGGCGTCGTTCGCTCGGCGATTGGATTGTTCGGTGAATCAGGGTGGCATGGCCGCGCTCGCGTGGCCATGTCCTGGGTGGACCGACGCATGCCCGCGCCTCCCGCTTGGGCATGCCACTCGAAAAACCGAAGGCCCTTTCTGGAAACGGTCCGGAACACGCTCACGCGAGCGTGAGCATGGCACCCAGTTCATGCGTGTCGGCGTGCTAAGTGCCGTTTATTGAGTTTGAGTTTCGTAGCGCCATGCCGACCTGGCTCCAATCCGTTCTCGATACGTTCGCCTGGCCTGAGCCGGACCACATGATCCGCATCTGCACCGCGATCGTGCTCGGGGGGCTGGTGGGGCTCGAACGGGAGCTGCGCGACAAGCCGGCCGGCTTTAGAACCATCATTCTCATTTGCGTCGGCGTGTGCCTGTTCACCATCCTTTCGGAAACCGTGGGTGGGACGGACATGCAGCACACGCGGATCGCCGCGCAGATCGTCACCGGCATCGGCTTCCTGGGCGCCGGCGCGATCTTGCGCGATCGCGCGAACATTCTCGGGCTCACGACGGCCACGACCATATGGGCGGTAGCCGCCATCGGCATGGCCGTCGGTTTTGGCAAGCTGGGGCTGGCCGCGTTCGGCACCGGCGTGATTCTCGTCACCCTGCTGGCGTTCGATGTCATCGAACACTGGATCGGCGACTTGCGTGACATACAGGAATACCACATCGCCACCGAGAACACCGAGGGGCTGTTCGATCGGCTGGATAAGCTGTTCGAGGATTCCAAGTTGCGAACGCGCAAACGGTTCTGGTATCAGGATGGCTCGTTGCTGATCATGCACGTCATCGCCATGGGCTCCAAGACGAACCACGAGCGGTTGCGCATGCGACTCCTTAGGTCGAACGAATACACCCTGCGACGCGGCTAGCGCTGCGCTACGGGTGTGTATGCCACGCCGTGCTTCCCTACGTACTTCTGCGTGGGGCGGAAGATTCGGTTGTTCTCGATCTGTTCCAACCAATGCGCCAGCCAGCCCGACACGCGGGCCATCGCGAAAATGGGCGTGAAGCAGTCCCGCGGGATTCCCAGCGCGGTGTAGACGATTCCGGAGAAGAAATCCACGTTCGCCCAGATGCCTTTCTCCGCGTAGTGCTCACGCACGACCTTCTCAACCCCAATCGCAATCTGGAACACCGGCTTTTCGCTTCGGCTTGCCAGTTTCTCCGCGAACGTGGCAAGGATGCGAGCCCGCGGATCGAGTGCCTTGTACACGCGATGCCCGAAACCGGGAATCTTTTCCTTCCGCGAGATCATTTCCTCGACAAACGGACGTGCCTTCGCCGGGCTCTCGATCCGGTCGAGCATGGACATGACGTCTTCGTTGGCTCCGCCGTGCAGCGGTCCCGACAGCGCCCCCAGGGCCGAACTGATGACGGAATAGGGGTCGGCCATGGTCGAGCCGACGACGCGACCGGAGAAGGTCGAGGCGTTCATCGTGTGATCGGCGTGCAGAATGAGGCACACGTCCAGCATGCGAACATCCGCGGGATCGGGCTCTTGGCCGGTCATCATGTAGAGGAAGTTGGCGGCCAGGCTGAGTTCATCGCGCGGCGGAATCTCTGCATCGCCTTTGCGAAGCCGGTCGAAGGCGGCTACGAGGGATGGACACTTGGCGATCAGGCGAACGCAGGCCACCGTCCGGGCCTCGACATCCATGTTGTGCCGCTGGGGATAGAACATGCCGATCGCGGCAAGACCCGCCTGCAGTGCATCCATGGGGTGTCCGGCCTCGGGTAGGCACTTGATCAGATCGACGATCCGATACTTGAGCCTCCGATGCGTGCGCAGCTTCGCGCCGAAGTCGGCTGACTCGGCGGCTGTGGGCAGGTGGCCGAAGAGGAGAAGATAGGACACCTCCTCGAACGTTCCGTGCTCGGCCAGATCCTCGATGGCGATGCCGCGGTACTCGAGGCGGCCGGCTTTGCCATCAACGAAGCTGACGCCCGATTCCGCGATGGGTACGCCTTCCAATCCGGGAATGAGTTCAAGTGCCATGGTGTTTCGTCCTGTTCTTGTCGCCTGTGGCGGTGTGCATACTGACCCAACGATAAGGCGGTCAGCCGGGCGAGGACACCCCCGGACTTCGATCCGTCCCGGGGCAAAGAATCGCTCGCAACGTCGCAAGACCGATCCGCCGACGGTAGCCAACCCCTCGCTGCGAGTCCCACGAGAATAGTGCGAACGACGCGATGCGTCTATCGGGCTGCCAAAAGGCGTGGTCCGCTCTGGGTCGCCACGGGCTGGAAACCACGCCACGCTCTTCCTGTGGGCCGATGTGATGCACAGGGCTAGCAAGCGGCGTTCCAATTCGGTGGCACCGGCGACCCACAGGGGCATCGACCCCGTTTCTGGTGGTATCAGGGTAGTATGAGCGGGCTGACCCCCACTGGGGGGAAGCAACAGCGGTCTTAGCGCTAGCCGTCCGTTGAAAAAGGGTGGTACGGGCTTCCACACCGTGGCTTCATCGGCTGGAACCCGGTGCCACACGCTGGGGTCATCGCTTTTCAACCGGCCGCTAGCCGCCGGGGCTACGCCGTATGGAAATGGCGGGTGCGGCGGCCGGCGCCGCAGGCGCGAACGCCTCCCGCTCGGTCGAGCGGACCGACCCGCGCGCCCATTTCTGGAAGTCGAGGAACAGCGTGAAGGTGGCCGGCACCACGAAGAGAGTGAAGACGCTTGACACCAACAGACCGCCCAGCACGACGCTGCCCAGCCCGCGGTACAGCTCGCTGCCGGCGCCTGGCATGACCACCAACGGGAACATCCCGAAAACCGAAGTCATGGTGCTCATGAAGATCGGGCGGGTTCTGGTTTGCACGGACATGACGACGGCCTCTCCCGGCTCCATTCCGTCGCGGCGCATGAACGTCAGCGCCTGGTGTACGATGAGGATCGCGTTGTTGACCACGATGCCGACCAGAATCACGAACCCCAGCATCGTCAGGACGTCGAGCTGTTGAATGGGCGACGTGATGTCGTACAGGCTGACCTCGTGGACGATCGCCAATGCGACGAATCCGCCCACGGCCGCCAGGGGCACCGAAAGCATGATGACAAACGGGTAGGCGAATGACTCGAACAGAGCGGCCATCAGAAGATAGGTGATCAAGAGTGCGAGGATCGCACGCGACTGCAACGCCTCGATGGCGAGCTTTGGGTTCATCGCCAGGAGCCCGAACACAAACAGCGCGAGCACGACGCCGCCCGTCGTCACGGCCGATCGCGCCCCGCCCGTCACCCGTGCGACCCCCACGGTCACGACGCCCAGGAACGCCAACACCGCAAGAGAAACCGGAACGGACTGACCCAGGATCCGCGGCCGGCTGATTGTCTCGCGGAAGTCGCCCAGCAAAGCCCGCTGGGTCATCGTGAGCTTGCTGGCTGTGCCCGCGAGGCTGGTGATGATGGAAGGCGGGATGACTCCGGACTCACGAAGCGGCGCGATCACGTCGTCGAGCAGTTCGTTCATCGTCTGTTGGAGCGGCACGCCCGTCTTGGGCATGACCGAAAGCGTGACCGAGGGCATCTCTTCGATGTGGGTGATTTGCTGCGGCGCGGTCGTTCGCGTAAAGTCCATGGCCGACGACAGCGGGATGACGTCCCCGGAGGGCGTATAGATCGGCATCTGTCGAACCGCGTCCATGTTGCCGTGCGTGTCAACGGCGGTCAGCGCCATATCGATCTTGTCGCCCCCGTCGTTGAACTCGCCCACGAACGCCCCATCGACCGCCGCCTGCACGATGAAACCCAGGTCGCGCACGTCGAGCCCCAAGTCGGCCGCCTTGGCGCGATCGGGAACGCCCTGAATCTCCGGTCGACCCAGGTCGAAGCTCGCCGGCGTCGAGGTGGGGTGGGCGTAGCCCAGTTCCTGGATCTTGCGTCGGATGACCTGGGCGGCCGCTACCACTTCCTTGATGTCGTCCGCGCGAATCTCGACATCCAAGGTGTTTCCCCCACGACGCCCGCCGGTGCGGAACAGAGAGGACTGAGTGAACATGGCGAAGACGCCGGGGATGCGCGACGCCGCTCGGGTCAACACCGCTTGGAGCGGACGAACATTGGTTTCAATCTTCGATGTACAACCCATGAACGCCCCGCCGCCGAAGGAGACGAAAAAGAAATTTTCGATCGGCGGGGGTTTGACAATTCGCTTTTCTTGGCCGTCCTTTCCCAAGGCCACCTCGACCGTGGGGAGCATGGCGGCCGCCTCGGACCCGAGCTCCGCCTCCCACAAAGGGCGAATTCCGTCAAGAGGATCATCCGGATCGCCTTCCTCGACGACGAGGGCCATTCGCTGAAACTCCTCCGTCGAGTAACCGGGCGGTGAGAAAAGCAACCCAAAAATGAGATTCTTGTTTCCCGTGGGAAGATACTCGGTGGCGGGCATCAGCATCCAGCTTCCCAGGACCGCCGCCCCGGACAGACCGGCCACGATGGCGACGCGGCGCCCGACGCGCTCGTTGACGGTCGCGACGAGCGACGAGACCCAGACCGCGAATCGCCAGGGCTTGTCCCCCGCCTTGGTCGCCTTCGAGGCGGTGAAAAACCGAGACGCAAGCGGTGGGATGACCAGCACGGAGACGATGAGCGACAAACCGACGGCCGACGCGATGGCGATGGCGATGTCCTTGAACAGTTGGCCGGACTCTTCCTTGATGGTGATGACCGGAAGAAAGACGGCCATGGTCGTCAGCGTGCTCGCCAGCACCGCGCCCCAAACCTCTCCGGCGCCGTCCAGGGCTGCCTTGGCCTTGCCCTTACCCATGGCACGATGTCGATAAATGTTCTCCAGCACGACGATCGCGTTATCCACGACCATGCCGACCGCGAACGCCATCCCAGCGAGCAGGACGACGTTCAGGCTGCGGTCGAGGAGCCGGATGACCAGGAACGTCCCGATCACCGAAATGGGGATGGTCACCGCAATGATGCCCACCGCGCTGCTGCTTCGAAGGAAGAGGGTCAGGACGAGGATCGCCAGCGCGCCGCCGACAAACAGGTTCTGCACAACCAATCCGATGGCACTCCAGATGTACGTCGTCTCGTCGTATACCTGCGTCAGTTCCAATCCGAGCCCGCGCGGCTCGAGAATCTCCCGATTCACCTTGCGGACCTGTGTCCTGAGGTTTTGCATGGCCTTGATGACGTTGGCCCCGGTCTCACGCCGCGCGGGAAGCGCCATCACGCGCCGCCCCTTGCTCCGAACGAAACTGGTCCGCTTCTTGAACCCGTCGTGAACCGTCGCGATGTCGCGGATCGCGACCGGTCCGCCTGACCCATAGGCCACCACGGTTTGCTCGATCTCCTCGATGGATCGGAACTCGCCGATCGTTCGGTAGCTGGTTTCGTGCTTCCCCTGCGTGATGGTGCCGGCCGAGATGTTGGTGTTTTGTTGGCGCAGAGCCCGCTCGACGTCTCTAAACGTCAGCCGGCGCGCGGCAAGTCGATACGGGTCAACCTCAATCTGCACCTCACGGGTGAGTCCACCGTAGACCGGAACTTCGCTGATGCCCTCCGCGCGTTCCAGGATCGGCTTGACGTTGTCCTCGATGAACGTCTTGAGCTCGGAGACATCCTCCCCGCCCCTTGAATAAAGGATCATCCACGCGATCGTGGTTTCCATGTCGCCGTCGGTCGCCGTCACGACCGGCTCGTCCACCTCCTCGGGGTACCCGGTGACCTGGCGCAACCGGTCGGACACGTCCCGAAGAGCCGTGTCCTTGTCGATGTTCACCGGAAACTCGAGCAGGATGTTGGCCGAGTTCTGGCTAGACGTTGAGGTCATCTTCGTCAGACCGCTGACGTTCTTGAGCTTCTCCTCCTGGCGATCGATGATTTCGCTTTCGATCTCCTGTGGGCTCGCCCCGGTCCAATGCGTGCGAACGGTGATGACCGGTCGATCCACGTCGGGGATCAACTGGATCCGCACCTGGAGCGCGCTGAGCAGCCCGAACACCACGAGCAGGATGACCCCGACGGAAATCTTCACGGGGTTGTTGATCGCGAAGTTGATGATCCCCATCAGTCGCCTTCCGATCCGTTCTTCTCGCCCGGCGCGCTGGGCGTGGCCACCGGGGTTCCCCGCTCGTCCACGATCACCACCGGTGACGGAAACGGCATGATGTTCTCCGTGCCGCGCGTGACGACCCGGGTGCCCGCTTGAAGATTGCCCGACGTGATTGCGATCCACCCATCCGTCACCGAACCGAGCGTGACGGGGACGGTCATACCGGCCGCCCCACCCGCGCGGCTGGGTACGATGACGCCGACATAGCTGATCCCCTCGCGCTGGACGATCGCGTCTTTCGGGACCGCCACCGAGCGCTGCAGCCGACCGGCGGGCAGCGTGGCGCGGGCGAACATACCCCCGGCGAGAACGCCTTCGGCGTTGTCGATCTCGATATCGACCGGAAAGGTCCGCGCGTTCGGGTCGGCCTGGGGCATGATGTGCTTGATCCGCCCGTCGAACGATCGCTGAAGGGCATCGATCTTGACACGGACGGGCTCGCCCACCCGAAGATGCGGAAACGACGTCTCGGGAACATCGACGCGAACGAGCACGGAACTAAGATCGACCATCTCGACGATCGAACCACCCTGCACGACCCATTCACCGATCTCGACTGTTCGCTCAATCACGTGTCCGGCAAACGGAGGCCGCGCGACGGTCTTTTCGACGTCGCGCATGGCCTGCCGGACAACGGCCTGCTGCTCGGCCACGTCGTAAGCGGCCTGGGCGACCGCCTCTTTTCGCGGTCCCTCCACGCCAAGTTCGTAGGCCGCGTCGGTGGCGACCTTTCGACGCTCGGCCGCGACATACTCCGACCGCGTGTCGTTGTACTCCTTCTCGTTGGAGTCGTTGGTTGCGTGGAGGCGTTCGATCCGATCCATCTCGAACTTCCAGCGATCATACTCCGCGACGGCGGCGTCGCGAACGGCCTTGAGCCGTCGAAGCTCTTGCTTGCGCGTGCCGTTGACGAGTTCCTCGTGCATGGCCTTGAGCGACTGCAGCTTGGCGGTCTCGGCGTCCAGGCGGAGCGCCACGCCTTGATCCTTGAGTTTGCAGATGATGCCGCCGGCTGGGATGAAGTCGCCTTCGCGAGCGGGCATCTGTTCAACGAGCCCGGCGATCTCGGCGCTGACGCGGCTTCGTCGCACGGGTCGCACCGATCCAACCAGTGTGACGGTCGCCTGGGTCTCCATCTCGCGAGCCTCGACGACAACGACCTTCGCGACCGGCATCTGCGCGGACGCGCCGCCAGGCAGCATCGCCGCTGCGAGGGCAAGGGTGGCCGATGTCATCAGTCTTGTCTTCATGCCAATTCCGAAAGGCAATTCGCGTTCCCGGGTTCGGGACGAGGGCAAGAACAGTTCCGGATCGCGCATTATACACGAGTCGGGAGTATTGTGAAGCAAAACGGGCACCGAAGAGGGCTGATTAGACCCAATCGGCCGCGTTTTCGACATGTTCATGCGCAGTACAACGCACCCGCTTCACCGAGACCCGGTGCTCACTTCGAGGCCGGGCAGTCGGTCGGCATTACGGCCGTTCCGGTCTCGATCAGAGCTTTGAGGCCGTTCAGGATCGCCGGCCAACCCTGAGTCACCGCCGTGTACGTCTCGGTCTCCGTGTCGAAGCGGTCGTGCGTCAGCGTAATCTCGACACCGTCGCCCGTTTCTCGTAGGGCATAGGTCACCCGAGTCGGCGGGTCCGGCTTGTCGGTGAATCGGAAGGTGTGGACGAATCGCGTGCGCGGCACGATCTCCAGAACCTCGCCCTCGATCAGGACGTTCGCCCCATCCGCCGTGCGGTAAGCAAGGGCGGCGCCGGGCGTAAGGTCCGATACCAACTCAGACTTGAAGTAGGCCGACTGCACCGCCCCCACTTTGGTGATCTCGTTCCATACGTCTTCGAGGGAGCCCTTGATGTGGACGGAGAAGACGTGCTCCAGTGAATCAACCATTTCCTCTTCCTTTCGCTTCGACCTTGTATTTGATGGCGGTAAGACCGGCCGCCCAGATGGCGCTGTACTCCGTCGTCCAGCGGTCGTGGATCAATTGAATTGGAACGGCGTTGAGATAGAGCCGGCGCGACCGACCCACCTTGCGAGGAAGAATCAGCTTGGCCGCCTCCAGCACGCGGAGGTGCTTCATCACCGCGATGCGACTCGTCTCGAATGCCTCGCAGACGTCACCAACGCAACAACCGGGCCGGTGCTTCACGATGTCGAGGATTCGCCGGCGGGTCTCGCTCGCCAGCGCCTTGAAAACTGAGTCCAACGGATCCGTCGTCGCCACCATAAGTAACCTTTAAGTTACATGATTTCTCTAGGCGCGTCAAGTGTTTCGTGCGTGAATCCGGTGGAACGGACAATTACTTACTTCCCGGGCCTGCGATGGACGGGGATAGAGGTGAGCGATCCGGTTGAGGGGGAGTCATGGTCGGACGGATTTGCTGCTAGTGCCGTTTCCAGAACAGTGGCTCGCCCTTTCGCGGCTCCGTTCGTTGGGTGGCATGGCCAAGCGCAGCGCGGCCATGTGCTGGGTGGGCTGACGCATGCCCGCGCCTCCGGCTTGGGCATGCCACCCGAAAAACGGAAGAACCTTTTTAGCAACGGCACTAGCGCCCGGTCATCGCGGAAAGGCATCTGCAAGGCCGCCGTCTACCGGCAGGGTGGCACCGGTTGTGGGTGTTTGATTGGTGGCGAAGAAGACCACGGCGTTGCCGACGTGCCGGCCGCATACGCGAACCTTTAACAGGTTCCGGTTTCGATAGTACTCTGGCAGATCCTGGGGATTGAGGTTGCGGCTCTTTGCCCGACGTGGACCCACGTGCTCCCACAGCCCGGACGGCGCGTCCTTATCACCGAAGACGGCATCGGCGTTGATCATGTTGACGCGGATGCCGAAGGGTGCCAGTTCCAGGGCGGCGACCTTGCCGAGTTGGTGGCCCGCCGCTTTCGAGGCGCTATAGGCCCCGAAATCTCGACCGGGAGCGAAGACGTTCTTGCTGGCGTTGATGATGATGTGTCCGCCCAGCCCTTGCCGTTTCATGATCTTGATGCCTTCGCGCATAAACAGAAGGTAGCCGACGGTGTTGATTTCCATCACGCGGCGAAAGTCGGTCACCTCGAGATGCTCGATGGAGCTTACGTGGGCGATGCCGGCGTTGGGTACGAGCACGTCCACGCCGCCATAGACGCGGACGATCTCGGCGAACCCCTCGGCCACGCTCTGCTCGTCGGTGACGTCCATTTTCAGGCCTAGTGCGGTACCGGCGCCGTGTCGCTTGTCGATGCCCTCGACCACGGCGGTGATGCGGTCCTGGGCGATGTCGGCTATCACGACGCTCGCACCCGCCGTCGCGCATGCCTCGGCGACCCCCGTGCCGATGGCGCCCGCCCCGCCGCTGATCGCGACCACCTGCCCTCCGAGCGGACGATCGGACGTCGCTTTCACCTTGGCTTGCTGCTGCTCGCGAAACTCCATGTCGTACAGGTGCTCGTCACAGAGGGCGACGTAGGTTCCGACGGCCGACGCCTTGGCCTTGGTCGAAAGCGTGTGCTCGGCGATGTCCCCGACGACCTCGGCTTCTCGTTTGGATCCGCCCCAACAAAAGAAGCCCGCGCCGGGAAGAACGACGACGCGCGGGGCGAGATCAACGCCGTCGGCGTGTCCGCCGTGTGTTTCGATGTACGTGCGGTAGCCGTCGCGAAAATCAGTCAGCCCCGCCTCGAGCTGTTGGCGCAGCTTGTCTCCGTCATCCCACGCCGGCTCGGGTACCAGTAGCGGACAGGTCTTCGTGCGGATCAGGTGGTCTCCGGTGAGCGGCCCGGTCGAGGTGAATGCCTTCAACGTGGCACTGTCGGACAGCAGCGCCGCAACGCCGGCGTTCATTCGCCACGCGAGTATCGGGCGGCGATATGGCCGATCCTCGTCGCCGGTGCGCTCTGCCAGCAGCCCGCGAAGCACCGGGGCGACCCGGGCGGCCAAGGCGCCGGGTTCCATGGCCGGCTCCACCGGTCCGGGCTGTTGCGGTTGCGCCGCCGCCGGTGCGGTGGCCACCATCCGCCGAACAACGAATTGCTCGCACGCATCGACCAGCGCAACGTGCCGCTCGTAGGCGGTTCGGGCGTCGTCGCCAAACGTGACCAGGCCGTGGTGCAGCAGGACGAGACCCTCGACGTCGGGATGGGACTCGAGTGCTTCGGTCGCCGCCTTGGCCAGCTCGAATCCGGGTCGGACGTAGGGGAGGATGGCCACCCGGTCGCCCAACACCTTTCGAATGAGCGCGTCGCCGTTGGGCTGGTTGGTCAGTGCCAAGACGGCGTCGGCATGCGTGTGGTCGATGAAGCGGTGGGGGATGAACGCGTGGACCAGGGTCTCGATCGAGGGCGTGGGCGCGGTGGCGCTGAGCCGACGGCTGCGCAGCTCGTTGACCATGTCGTCGTCGGTGAGGGCCTCGAGCGCGCGGAGCCGGCAAAGCGGTGCCAGTTCGAGCGCCGGTAGATCCAACGGCTCAAGGGCGGCTAGGTCGCATCCGGAGGCCTTCACGTAGAGAACGTCGATCTCGTCGCCGAGGATCGTCCGGTCGCGGCCTTTCATCGATACATTGCCGCCGCCGTGGAGCACCAGGTCCGGGTCGGCCCCGAGAAGCCGCGCGGTGTAGAGCCGCAGGGCGAACGCTTCGGAGGCCGCTTCTCCCCATTGTGCGATCGCGTGACCGGCGTCCTTGTCTGTCCAACGGCTGTTCATGTCGGTTGTTGGATCATGTGCTCAAAGAAACACGGGCGACGAGTGCATCGTCAACCTTGAATCTACGGGTTCTTCTCGGTGCGTGGCCCACCTCTTCAGAGGTGGGGGACTCGAATGCGCACCCGATTCGCGTCCCCCACGGCTAAAGCCATGGGCCACCCACTCGCAGGTTTACGCGTGGTAACGCACTAGCGGTTCCGTTCGTCGCGCCGAGAGTTTCAGTTGGCGCCGGTGTTCGGGTTTCGGATTGGAACCGTTCGACGGCAAGAGTCCGCGCGGGCTGAAGCCCGCGGCTCGGGACGACGGAACGGGCGATGGGTTACCCGGCTTCGCTCTGGAAGCGCTTCCACGCTTCTTCGTTCGTTTGGCCGTCGTGGACGATGCGGCGGACGGCCGCAATCATCGGAACGGGCCAGCGCGACTGAAAGATGTTACGCCCCATGTCCACGCCGACCGCGCCCTCGGACACCGCGCGACAGGCGAGGGCGAGCGCGTCGCGTTCCTCGATCTTCTTGCCGCCGGCGATCACGACGGGGACCGGGCAGCCACGGATTACCTTCTCGAAGCCGTCGCAGTGATAGGTCTTGACGATCTGCGCGCCAAGCTCGGCCGCGATACGACAGGCGAGACCCAGGTAGCGGGCGTCGCGCGTCATTTCCTTGCCGACGGCCGTCACCGCGAGGACGGGGATGCCATACTTTTGGCCCCGGTCGCACAGCCTCGCCAGGTTGGTGAGGGTTTGCTTTTCATGGGGCGAGCCGACGAAGATTGAGATGGCTACGGCCGACGCGTTCAGGCGGATCGCGTCTTCCATGGACACGGTCAGGTCTTCGTCCGAGAGATCGTCTTTGAGGATGCTCGTGCCGCCGGACACGCGCAGGACAATGGGGATTCGCGGCTTGGGATCGATCGCGCTGCGCAGCACGCCGCGCGTGACCATGAGCGCGTCGGCGTACTCCAGAAGCGGCGCGACCGTTTCGCCCGGTCGCTCAAGACCCGTTGTGGGTCCCTGGAAGTACCCGTGATCGATAGCCAACATCACGCAGCGACCGGTGGCCGGTTGCAGGATGCCCGCCAGACGGTTTTGCATACCCCAGTCCACGGTTCTGCTTCTCCTGATTGCCCGCGGGGATCGACCCAGCGAGTGCGGGGGTTCTTCGGGTCCGGCAGTTGCCGGGGAACGCCCCGCTGTACCGTCGCCGGGTGGGACGAGGCGCCGTTGGCACTGTAGCGTTGCCAAAGGCCATTGCAAGGCTCGGCTTCCGGTGACGGCCGAAGCCATCCTGTTCTTCCGTGAGCCGTGACGTGCCGTTTGTCTTTGACGTGTTCGGGGCGCGGGCACGTGAGTAGGGCGGCGGCGCGTTCCGAGACGCTGGCGCCGCGCCATCCGGGGCCAAGTTCTACAGGTTGAGTTCGAGCTTGGCCGCCTCGGACATCCTGTCCGGCGTCCACGGCGGATCCCAGACCAGCTTGACTTCGGCGTCGGCGACGTCGTCCATGGCTTTGACCTTGGATTCAACCTCCGGCGGCAGGCTGCCGGCCACGGGACACATCGGGGAGGTGAGGGTCATCTGGATTTTCACGGTGTGGTCGGGTGCCGCGTCAACCGAGTAGATAAGCCCGAGGTCGTAGATGTTGACGGGGATTTCCGGATCGTGGCAGGTGCGAAGCACTTCGATTACGCGGGCCTCTAGGAGCTGCGCCTGAATGTTCTCGATGGGTGACCCATCCATGGCACTTTCCTTTCGCTTTGGCGAATCGGTAGACCGGAAAAACCAACGCGCATGCGCGGGGCGTGCGACGAGTAGGGCGGGCTATTGCCCGCCTTTCCGCCCTACAAAAGGCGGGCAATAGCCCGCCCCACAAGCCAGGTTCCGCAGTTCACGGGCGGTTCGGCCGATCGATGTTGATGTCGAAGAACTGTGCACCGCGGCGCGGTGGTTCGGTTACGTCGTCGATGTTCAGCGCGAGCCGAGCCGCCTCCGTCATGCGCTCCTTCGACCAGGGCGGATCCCAGACGAGCTCAACCGCCGCGTCGGTGACACCGTCCACGGAGCGGACCTTGTCCGCCACCTGGGCGACGAGGCTGCCTGCTACCGGGCAGCCCGGCGACGTGAGCGTCATGTCAATCCGCACGCGCCCCGACGCTTGAATGTCGATCTTGTAAATCAGCCCGAGGTCATAGAGGTTGAGCGGAATTTCCGGGTCATGCACGGTCTTGAGTGCCTGGATGATCCGCGCCTCGCTCACCGGATGCCCCACCGCGTCGTTGTCACCTGTGTGCATCGAACCGGTCACTCCGTGGTCACGTCGCCCTTTGTTCTATTGATCGCCGCGTTGGCCGTGTGCCAGGCGAGCGTGGCGCACTTGACACGTGCCGGATACTGGCAGACCCCTGAAAACACCTCGAGCTTTCCAAGACCGGGACCGTCGTTCGTCTCGACGGATTCCTCGGTGATCAGCCCGTGGAATTGCTTGAACAGCGCCTTGGCCTGATCGACCGTCTTGCCCTTGAGCGACTCGGTCATCAGCGAGGCCGATGCCGTGGAGATGGCGCACCCGGATCCCTGAAAGGTGATTTCCGAGATGACACCGTTCCGGACCCTCACGAACACGGTCACACGGTCACCGCAGAGAGGGTTGTAGCCCTCCGCCTGGTGGTCCGACTCGTCGAGCGGTCGAAAGTTGCGCGGACACCGATTGTGATCGAGAATCAGATCCTGATAGAGTTCGTTTAGATCGTTCATCATGTGAACACCTTAACGACTTGATCGATCCCGGCAACGAGGGCGTCGATTTCCGCGCGCGTGTTGTAAAAAGCAAGCGAGGCGCGGCAGGTGGCCGGTAAACCGAAGTGGGCCATCACGGGCTGGGCGCAGTGGTGCCCGGTGCGGATGGCGATGCCGGCTTGATCGAGAACGGTGCCGACATCGTGCGGATGGACGCCCTCGACCACGAAGGAAACAACCGCCGCCCGGTTGGCGGCCGTTCCGATGAGTCGAACCTGCGGCACGGACGACAAGGCCTCAATGGCATGGACAAGCAGGCTCTGTTCGTACGCCGCGATGCGATCGAGACCGACCTCGGTCACATAGTCGATGGCCGCCCCGAACCCGACGGTGCCGGCGATGTTCGGGGTGCCGGCCTCGAACTTGTGTGGGACGTCGTTATAGACGGTCTTGTCGAAGCTCACCGATTTGATCATCTCGCCGCCGCCCTGGTACGGGGGAAGCGATTCCAGCAAGTCCAGCTTGCCGTAGAGGACGCCAACGCCGGTGGGTCCGAAGACCTTGTGGCTGGAGAAGGTGTAGAAGTCGGCATCGAGCGCGCGAACGTCCACCTTCATGTGCGGAACCGCCTGGGCTCCGTCGATCAGCACGATGGCTCCGTGACGGTGCGCCGCCTCGATCATTTGCGCCACGGGGTTGATCGTCCCAATGGCGTTGGAAACGTGCGTGACGGCCACGAGTTTCGTCTTCGGTCCGAGCAATTTCTCGTACTCGTCCATGACGACTTCGCCGGCGTCGTTGATCGGGGCCACCCGGAGGTGCGCGCCGACCTGCTCACAAAGAAGCTGCCAGGGAACGATGTTGGAATGGTGTTCGATCGTTGAGATCACGATCTCATCGCCGGCACCCAGATGCATTCGCCCGTACGTCTGCGCCACGAGATTGACGGCCTCGGTGGCGCCGCGGACGAAGATGATTTCCTCCGGTCGCTCCGCGCCGATCAGTTTCCGTGCCTTGTGGCGGCACCGCTCGTATGCGTCCGTGGCTCGGACGCTGAGCGCATGCACGCCGCGGTGGATGTTGGCGTTGTCGGCGCTGTAATGATGTACGATCGCGTCGATGACGGCCTGTGGCTTTTGCGCGGTGGCCGCGCTATCGAGGTAAACCAGCGGGTTCCCGTTTACCGTCTGCTGCAAGATGGGGAAATCCCGGCGCACCCGATCGACGTCGAACGCGTTTGTCGCGTGAGACGAGTGGGCGCCGGATGAGATGTCCTCCGTGTGGATCATGCTGTTCCCTGCTGCATCTCTCCATGAGGCAGCCGTTCCAACAGTCGCTCGTTGAGTTGGCTCCGCAGAGGCTCGATCTGAATCTCCTCCAGGCTCTCCGCCGCAAAGGCGTAGACGAGCAGGTTGCGTGCCGCCGCCAGGGTTAGGCCGCGCGAACGCAGGTAGAAAAGGGCCTGTTCGTTAACCTGTCCGACGGTCGCGCCGTGTGTGCACTTCACGTCGTTCGCGAGAATCTCGAGCTGGGGCTTGCTCTGGATTTGGGCGTCGGGCGAGAGCAGCATGCTCTGGTTCGTCTGCTTGGCGTCGGTCTTCTGGGCGTCCTTGCGGACGATGATTCGCCCGCTGAACACGCCGCGGCTCTTATCGTCGAGGATGCCTTTGAAGAACTCGCGGCTATCGCAATGCGGCTTGGCGTGAACGACCGTCAGGTGGTTATCGACGTGCCGGTCACCGCTCACGAAATAGAGCCCGTTGAGCGTACACTCGGCGCCCTCGCCGTCGAGCAGGGTTCGAATGTTGTTCCGTACCAACGCCCCTCCGAGCGACACCGCGTGAGACGAGACGTTGCTCGCCCGCTCCTGGTGGATCTGCAACGTGGCGATGTGAAAGGCCCGGTCGCTCTCCAGCGCGATCTTGCAGTGATCGACGATCGCGTTTTCGCGGGCGATGATTTCGGTCACCGCGTTGGTGAAGTAGACGTTGTCGTCGATGGCCGCGTAGGTCTCAACGATGGTCGCCTGGCTGTTTTCCTCAAGGACGATCAGGTTCCGCGGGTGGCAAACCGTTGGCTCCGGCGACGCGGTGGAAAGGTATAACAGGTGAATCGGTGATGCCACGATCCGGCCTTTGGCGATGTGGACGAACGCGCCGTCCTGCATGAGCGCCGTGTTCAACGCCGCAAAGGCATGATCCTCGCACCGGGCATGGCGGGCCAGGTGTGGCTCAACCGCCGCCGCGTTTTTCTTGACGGCCGCCGCCAGGCTATCGACCGTCACACCGTCCGCGAGCGCGCCGAGATTCGACAGGCTGGCGTCGAATCGGCCGTTGACAAACACCAGCCGGCAGCCCTTTGTTTCGAAGCAAAAAGGCGCCAGGTCGCTCGGTGTGATGAAGTCCGCCGAGTGGTCGGGCACCTGAAACGGCGTCGCGGCGATCCTCGCTACGTTGGTGTATCGCCATTCCTCGTGCTTGGTCGTGGGCAAGCCCAGCGCCGAAAAGCGGGCGAAAGCGGCCTTTCGCACGGGGAGCAGCCAGTCCGGTTGACCGGCGAGCGCGTCGCGTTCGAGTTGCTCGAAGTGCGAGAGGTAGAGGTCGTTGGTTTTTTTGACGTCTATCATGTCGAACGAGGCCCTTCCCTACGTGCCCACCGGCGCGGCCGTCGTCTTGCCTTCGGCGAGCCAGCCGTAGCCTTTGTCTTCCAGCTCGAGCGCGAGCTCCTTGCCGCCGGACTTGACGATTCGTCCATCGACCAGTACGTGAACGAAATCCGGGACGATGTAGTTGAGGAGTCTCTGGTAGTGCGTGATGACGAGCATGGCCCGGTCGGGTCCGCGAAGTCTGTTGACCCCGTCCGCGACGATCTTGAGCGCGTCGATGTCGAGCCCCGAGTCGGTCTCGTCCAGGATGGCGAGCTTGGGGTTAAGGACCGCCATCTGAAAAATCTCGTTGCGTTTCTTTTCGCCGCCGGAGAAGCCCTCGTTGATCGCACGCTGAAGCATGGCTTGGTCGATATCGACCAGCTTGGCGCTCTCTTTGGCATGTGTCAGGAAGTCCATCGCGTCGAGTTCCTCCTCGCCGCGATACTTGCGAATCGAGTTCAACGCCGCTTTGAGGAAGTAGTTCGTGCTCACGCCGGGTATTTCCACCGGGTATTGAAACGCGAGGAACACCCCCTCGCAGGCGCGCTCGTCGGCCGATAGGTCCAAGAGGTTCCCGCCGTTGTAAAGCACCTCGCCGTCGGTGACGTGGTAGGCGTTGTGCCCGGCCAGAACCAGGGCGAGCGTACTCTTGCCGGACCCGTTGGGGCCCATCAGGGAGTGCACCTCGCCGGCGCTCACCCGCAGGTTGATGCCTTTGAGGATTGTCTGGCCCTCGACCTCGGCGTGTAAGTTCCTGATTTCCAGCATGTCTTTTTCGAAGCTCCTATCGGCTGGGTCCGCTGCAAGCGGTCGCGAGCCGGCACGGTGATGGTTGGATTAGTAGCGGGCGATCGATGGGTCGATGTCCGTCGCCCACGTATCGACCCCGCCTTTGAGGCTGCGAACGTTCGTGAACCCGTGTCCGATCAAGTGTGAAGCGGCATCCAGACTGCGAAGCCCTCTGTGGCAGTAGGTCACGATCGGCGTATCCTTCGGCCAATCGTTCATCATCTCGGCGAAGAGCGCCTGCGTGCCTTGAACCGATCCTTCGATTCTCGCCAGTTGCGCCTCCTCAGCCGGGCGGACGTCGATCAGGCGGGGCGCTTTGGGGCCGCCAAGTTCGTCGGCCAGCGCGCGGGGCTCGATCTGGATTTGCTCCTCCTGTTCGCCGCTCGCGCGGAGATGTTCCAGCACCTCCTCGACGTCGTTGACGTCATGTTTCGCGAGCACGTCGCCCAGCCGGTCCGACGGCGCGAAGCCGCACTTGCCACATCCGCCGATGTGATACCGGCGCATCATCGCGCGCTGCGCGCCCGGGTACGCATCGAGAATCTCAGCCATCGTGCTGTCTCGGGAAAGCCGGACGGCGGTTTCTGGGTCACTCTGATTCATGGTCTTCATCTCTTCCGTTTCGAGCGGTCAGACGTGCCGGAAGGACGCCCCCGATCGGACGCGGCCGGCGATGCGATGGGTTCCAGAGGGGCTCAGCCGACGCTGCCCTCCAGGCTGACCTCGAGCAGTTTTTGCGCCTCGACCGCGAACTCCATGGGAAGCTCACGAAAGATCCGCTTGCAGAAGCCGTTGACGATCATCGAGACCGCGTCCTCGGCCGAGATGCCTCGTTGATTGCAGTAGAAAAGCTGATCTTCGCCGATCTTCGACGTGGTGGCCTCGTGTTCCATGGTGGCCGTGTTGTTCATGACCTCGATGTACGGGAACGTGTGGGCTCCGCACTGATCTCCGATCAACATGGAGTCACACTGCGTGAAGTTGCGCGCGTTTTCGGCGCCCTTGTTGATGCGGACCCCGCCGCGATAGGTGTTCTGGCCGCGACCGGCCGAGATGCCCTTCGAGACGATGTTGCTTCGCGTGTTCTTGCCGATGTGGATCATCTTGGTTCCGGTGTCGGCCTGTTGACACTGGTTGGTCAGCGCCACGGAATAGAACTCGCCCACGGAGTCGTCGCCCAGCAGGATACAACTGGGGTACTTCCACGTGATGGCCGACCCCGTTTCCACCTGGGTCCAGGAGATGTGCGATCGCTTACCCTGGCACTTGCCTCGCTTGGTGACGAAGTTGTAAATCCCGCCGACGCCGTTCTCGTCGCCTGGATACCAGTTTTGGATGGTCGAGTACTTGATCTTGGCGTCGTCGAGCACCAGCAGTTCGACCACGGCCGCGTGAAGCTGGTTCTCGTCCCGCATCGGCGCGGTACAACCCTCGAGATAGCTCACCTGCGCCCCTTCGTCCGCGATGATGAGCGTCCGCTCGAACTGCCCGGTAGAGGCCGCGTTGATCCGGAAATACGTCGAGAGCTCCATCGGGCAGCGAACGCCCTTGGGAATGTAGACGAAGGATCCGTCGGTGAAGACGGCCGAGTTGAGCGTCGCAAAGAAGTTGTCCGTGTAGGGCACCACGCTTCCGAGGTACTTGCGGACCAACTCCGGATGTTCCTGGACGGCCTCGGAGAACGAGCAAAAGATGATGCCCAGTTCGGCCAGCTTTCCCTTGAAGGTGGTGGCGACCGAGACGCTGTCGAAGACGGCATCCACGGCGACCCCGGAAAGCACGGCCTGTTCCTCGAGCGGGATGCCGAGCTTGTTGTAGGTCTCCAGGAGCTTGGGATCGACCTCGTCGAGGCTCTGCGGGCGATCCTTGTCCTGCCTGGGTGCCGAGAAGTAACTGATCGCCTGATAGTCGATCGGATCGAACTTCAGGTTGGCCCACCTGGGTTCGACCATGGTAAGCCAATGCCGATAGGCCTTGAGCCGCCACTCGAGCAGCCACTCGGGCTCGTTCTTCTTTCGCGAGATGGCGCGAACAACCTCTTCGTCGAGCCCCGGAGGGAACGTGTCCGATTCGATGTCGGTGACGAACCCGTACTGGTATTCCTGGTTCGTCCATTGATCGATCGTCGTGGAAGCCGCGGTCATGGAATCCTGCTCCGTATCGCCGCCATCATCGGGCGACTCAGGTTGGTTGAGCGTTGTCACGGTTCGTGAATCCGCGCGAGCCCGGGCCGGCTGAAACCGACGGTGGGCGGGCGAGTCGCTAGGCTGTCGGTCGGTTCGTCGTCGGACGTTTCGGTCCGGCGGCCGCGTTACATCGAGAAGCTGCTCCCGCAGCCGCAAGTACTGGTCGCGTTGGGGTTCTTGAAGACGAACCCTCGCCCCATGATCTCGTCTTTGAAGTCCACCGTGGTGTTGTCCAGATAGGGCAGGCTCCGTGGATCGCAGATCACCTCGATGCCGTGCTGGGTCCAGGATTCGTCGTCCTCACTCTTGGTCTCGGTCAGGTCGAGCGAGTAGCTGAAGCCGCTGCACCCGCCGCCCTTGACGCCGACGCGCAGGAACATCGGACCGGGCGAGTCGCCGTTCTTCGATGCGGACTCAGCCTGCTGTGTGAGGATGGTCTTGACTTCCTTCGCCGCCGTCTCGGTTAATGTAAGCGCCATTGGGTCTAACTCCTTCGTTGTCGTCCCCTGGCGGGGACCGCCTTTGCCGGTATCACGAATCGATCGCGGCCAGCTCGTTGTCCTTGTCGGCATTCGCCCCAACGCTGAGCCGCAGCTCGATCGGTTGGTCATCGAACGCCAAGTGAGCCAACGTGACTTTGTCGAGAAACTGTCTCAGTGCGTCGTTCACGCGCTTGACGGGTTCTTTGATCTGACAGTTTGGCTCAAGGTCACAGGTTTGATCTCCGATGCACTCCGCCTCGTCGCCACAGCAAAGCGTCAACATGAACGCACCCTCGATCGAGTCGATGATCTCGGCCAGGGTAATCTCCCGCGGGGGGCGAGCGAGCTGATAGCCGCCCTTGGACCCCATCGTGGAAATCAACAGTCCGCTGTGCAGCAGCCGGTGCAAGATGTTTGTGAGAACGGGCTGCGGGATGCCGGTTCGCCCCGAGACTTCCCGAGCGCTCGTTTTTGCTGCGCTACGCTCGGCCAAGTCGGCAAGCGCGACGATCGCGTAATCAGCCTTCCGAGTGAGTGAGAGCACTTTGTAAGCCTCTACCAGATCCGTTTGTCGGCTCTACTGATGATATATCACTATATCGGTGATAGTTCAAGGGCGATCTTTGACCATTATTGGTAGATTTTCTCGGCCCGCCTACTCGGAGCCGTTGTGAACTGGGCGGTAGGTCGGGTGAGATTGCATGGCTGGACCTTTCGTCCGGTAATGTCGTGGGAATACCGCTCCAAGCGACGCTTCCGAGCGGGCAGACGACGGTGGCGTACCCTGCAGGGGCCGGCGGCAATCCCGTTCCGTGTTACGCTGGTGTTGCGCGAGGCGAGCGGCTCGAACGGGCATTGCCGTTGGCCGATGATGGCGTATCCTCCCGCTTGCCGATTCCGGGGACGGGTTGTCACGGTTTCTTGCGGAGGAGTTGTCGTGGGGAGAGAGAGTTCTGAGCGTGCCGATTGGCCAGGCGCCACGGTCGAGTCGGATCGCGGGCATCAACGGGCTGCGCACGCCGACAAGGTCGGGACTGAGCCGTGCGACGGCGGCGTAAAGCCTGCCGCGGCCGGCCTCCCGTCTCGATTCGCCTGCGCGGTGGCCTTGTCATGGGCGGTGGCCGCCACGGCGCTTGCCTTCCAGGGTGGGAGCGCGGCGGATGCTGTGGCCGGTCGTCGCGTGCAATTCCATAAGAGGCCCAGGCCCCTGCCTCCGGGCGCGATCACCGACGCACGCACATCGTTCCTCGGGACCAGGGGCAACGGCGTCTCCGCGGAGACCAAGCTGCTTAAGCACTGGACCGACGGTGGGCCGACGCTCGTCTGGGACATGGAAACGGGCAGCGGCTATGCCGCGCCGGCGATCGACGGCGACCGGTTGATCTTCTTCCACCGCATCGGCGACGAGGAAGTCGTCGAGTGTCTCCACCCGGAGACCGGCGAACGCCTTTGGCGCTTCGCCTACCCCACGGCCTTCAAAGATCGGTACGACTTCTCGAACGGGCCGAGATCGAGCCCGGTGACTCGCGCCGGCCGAGTGTTCACCTACGGAGCCGGGGGCGCTCTTCACGCCCTCGATCTCAAGACCGGAAAGGTACTTTGGGAGCGGAACCTCACGATCGAGTACAAGGTTCCGCAGGACTTCTTCGGCGTTGGAACCACGCCGCTGGCCGAGGGCGAGGTGTTGATCGTCAACGTCGGGGCACCGGGCGGACCCTGCGTAGTGGGGCTAAGCCAAGAGACCGGCAAGACCGTGTGGGAAGCGGGTACGCAGTGGGGTCCCAGCTACGCCTCACCCGTCGCGGCCACCGTACACGGAAAGCGCCGGATCTTCGTCTTCGCCGGCGGTGACAGCGAGCCGCCGACCGGCGGGCTGCTCGTGCTCGATCCCAAGACCGGCGCGATCGACGCACGGTTTCCCTTTCGCAGCAAGATCTACACCTCGGTCAACGCGGCCAACCCCGTCGTGGTGGGCAATCAGGTCTTTCTTTCCACGGCCTATCGTACGGGCTGCGTTCTTCTAAACATCAAACCGGGCGGCGGCATCGACGTGGCCTGGAAGGCGGACTCACTCGGCGCCCACTTCGCAACGCCGGTCTACAAGGACGGCCACATCTATGGCTTCCACGGCTCGGGAACTACGGCCGGGCTGGTGGCGGTCGATTGGAAGACGGGCAAGCAGCTGTGGCATGAGTCACCGTTCTGGGACACCGAGATGGAGGTGAACGGGAAGCGGCAGACGGTTCCGGTTCCGCTGGGCCCCGGTGCCATGATCGCGGCCGACGGGCACTTCCTTTGCCTGAGCGAGCGAGGCCACCTTCTTTGGCTGGAGCTGACGCCGACGGGATACAAAGAGATCAGCCGCGCGTCGCTGTTTGTCGCCAAGGAGACCTGGACGCCGCCGGTTCTCAGTCGCGGGTTGCTCTATGTGACCCAAAACGCGGAGGATACGACGAACAAGACGCGGCCGCGGTTGCTGTGCTACGATCTTCGCGGGGGGGAATAGTTGTCACTTGACAGTTATCAGTGAACAGTTGTCAGTGGCCGGTTTTCAGCCGTGTGCGAGACGTGCGCTTTGTTGATCGATCCGTCGCGCCTATCCACCGGGGCGGTATGCTGGTGCACGAGTCGCCTTTCGGACCTGGGTCGTGTGGAATGCCAATGAGCGTGTGACAGCATGCTTTTCCGAGCCGCGACCGTGAGGGAGCGGTCCAACGTTCCGGCAGAAAACCGCTTCCTCACGGTCGCGGCTCGGATAAGAGAACGCCCTTCCTGAATACGCCATAAGCGAAGCGCAGGCATGGTGGCTCGCGCGACGGACTCAGCGCAGCGTCAAACGGCCCGCGCCGCCGGTTTGGGTATGCCGCGCACCGTTTTAGTCTTAATCTGTGCGTTGCACATTCGGCAGGAATCATGGAACATTGCGTCGCGAGACGAAACGTCCCGCTCGCTTGTGAAGCAAGCGAAACGCAGTATTCTGGCGGGAAGGAATGACCCAAGGCGGACGAAGGACGTCCCGCGCAAGGCGGAGCCAAAACCGTTGCCGCGACAAGAATCGACCGAGGCCGAGAGGCAAAGCGTGAAGCCGAGACTCACAACCAAGAGGCTCAAGAACGAAGCGGCATCCTTCTCGGAGTCAGAATCCAAGCATGCGGAACCGTCGCTCTTCGGGGTGACGGACGGAAAGGCAGTCGGCACGTACCTTGAGCACAAGTTCCAGAAAACGCTTCATGCGGGATATAACTACGTCGAGGGAAGTTCCGCTAAGGGAATCGATTTCCCGGTACTTAAAGTTGACATGAAGGTGACGAGCATACGGCAGCCTCAATCATCTTGCCCGTTTAAGTCCGCTCGACAAAAAATCTTCGGTCTCGGATACTCGTTGCTCGTTTTCGTCTACGATAAGACGGACGATCAGAAAGCCCAGACTTCAACGCTGCACATCCGGCACAACGTCTTCATTCAATCCGACTGTACTGCTGATTACCAGACGACAACCGGGATTAGAGAGATACTCCAAAATAACGGCAACGCGGACGACCTTGTCGCGTTCATGACCGACCGCAATCTTCCCGTGGATGAGATTGAAGCTCTGAAGATTGCTGAAGACCTCATGCGAAAGGCTCCCAAGCAAGGATACTTGACAATCTCTAGCGCCCTACAATGGCGGTTGCAATACAGCCGCGTGATTGAGAAAGCTGGCTCGGTCAGCGGAATCCTTCGGCTTCGGTAGAATTTTCGATGTCAAAACGCCCGAGCGAATCTATAGTGGAATACGGAGACTTCCAGACGCCAACCACGTTGGCAAGAGACGTCTGCGAGCTCCTGACTAGGCAAGGAGTTCGTCCAGCTGCAATTCTCGAGCCAACATGCGGCGTCGGTCGGTTTGTTTGCGCCTCCATGCGAGCCTTCCCGTGCGCGACCCACGTCGTTGGTATCGACATTAACGCGGAATACGTAAAACAAGCCAGCTCAGAGATCAGAAACGAGGAGCTTTCGACGAATGTGAAGTTTCGTTGTGAGTCATTCTTCAACGTGGATTGGGATCAGCTAATAGCCAATCTGCCGGAACCAATACTCGTGATCGGAAATCCGCCTTGGGTTACGAATGCGCGGTTGGGAGTTTTGGGTAGCTCTAATCTACCAGACAAGAGCAATTTTCATGGAAGAAGCGGTTTCGATGCGATAACGGGTAAGAGCAATTTCGATATCTCCGAGTGGATGCTTATGAAGCTGCTTGGCGCCCTTGACAAACGAGCCGCCCATCTCGCCATGCTTTGTAAGACCGCTGTAGCCCGCAAGGCTTTGCTTCATGCGTGGAAGAGCGGAATCATGGTCGAGTCGTCTTCGCTCCACTCAATTGACAGCAAGAAGTATTTTGACGCTTCAGTCGATGCCTGCCTACTGTGTTGCAGACTCGGAGTTGAACGCCGTGAGGAATGCTCGACGTTTCCCGGTCTCCGAGCCGCGCGCGCAACCGGGGTATTCGGATTCCGGGATGGGCGAGTGGTCGCAGATCTCACGAAGTACGATGCAACGAAGACTCTCCACGGTGACGAGAGCGGACGTTGGCGTTCAGGCATGAAACACGATTGCTCTAAAGTGATGGAGCTAAGGAAGAATGGAGACGCATATCGAAACGGTTACGCGGAACTGGTTGAGCTTGAAGATGAGTACGTTTTTCCATTACTCAAGAGTTCCGATCTCGCAAACGACTCAAGTATGGCTCCACGCAATTGGGTGATTGTCACCCAAAGAACTGTCGGGGAACCTACGAACGTTATCAAGACGATGGCTCCGAGAACGTGGAGATATTTGCAGGCTCATGCTGAAGTGCTCGACGGACGGGCGAGTTCAATCTACAGGAACCGCCCACGATTCTCAGTATTTGGCGTTGGACCCTATTCGTTCGCCCCCTGGAAGGTGGCGATTTCGGGATTCTATAAGGCTCTGCGGTTTGTCCTGATTGGCTCGATAGAGGAAAAGCCGATCATGATCGACGATACCTGTTACTCGATTCCCTTGCACAGCCGACAAGCCGCGACATATCTAGTCAACTTATTGAATGGCGAAGTCGCCCAAGGTTTCTTCACAGCTCACGTCTTCTGGGACAACAAACGACCTATCACTATCGATTTACTTCGGCGTCTTAATCTTGTCGCGCTCGCTCGCCAGGACGGAACCGAGGAGAAAATGCGAGGAATAATCGATACTCAGGCGAAGCGATATGGTTGCCCACCAGTCGAGACCGAGCAAGCATGGCTGTTTGCAAAGTAGCCGAGGCCTTGCCGTTGGAACCATCTGATGAGTCTCGAATCATCGGCGGTTTGTCGAAAGAAGCCGTGACTTGTCGTCGGTCATTCTGCACGGGCAACCGACTTTGCCCGTGCCACCCAACGGCGTAGCGCTTGGCGGGTGCGGGCGGGGGCCGCGAACGCGGCGACAGAATGTCACAGTTTCCGTGCCGGTATCGCCGGCTTGATGTCGGACCAGCATATCTCAAATCTTTGCGCATTCTTCATTACGTCTTGGCCTCGGTGTAACATGCGACCCGTACCGTCTTTGCGCAGGTTGGGCAAGGCGGATCGACGGCACGACCTGACGGCCGGTGGGTGATGGGTGCGTTCACCGGGGCAGGTGAAGAGGAAGATGGCTGTAAAGCGATTGATCCCGGTTGTGCTGACGCCGTACCATCTCGCCTCAGATGAAGATGTCCCGGCGATCCAAGTTCGGTTCCGCAACAGCGAGTGCGCTGCGAAGGCCCGCTTCGGATTCGCCTTTTCGGTTCAAGTAGGAGACCCAGTGTTGTCCGATCGACGAAACGCAAGCCTTCTGCCGGCCGTTGCCTGTTTCTGCGCCCTGTCACTGTCATCCGCGACAGCGCAGACAAGAGACGTTCAACCATCCGAGGCCGTTGAGACCCCGACGGCGCACCGGGCGTTGGACTTGAGCGGCGCGTATATGACCGGTGATTGGAGCGGCACGCGCACTGAGCTCGAAGATCTTGGTGTACGGTTCAAGGTCACGCTCATGAATCAACTCATGGTGAACATGCACGGGGGCCGGGAGACGAAGAACGGCCACGACACGGCCGGTAGCTACGAGTTCAACCTGTATCTGGACATGAACAAGCTGTTCGATATCGAAGGAGCCACGTTCTGGATCCGTGCGAAAGGGACGTGGGGGGGCGATGACTCCGACTTTGACAAGGAAAAGGTCGGCGGGTTCTTCAAGACCAATCAGGACGCGAGCAGTGAGGAACCGATCTTCGTGGACAAGTGGCACTGGCAGCAGTTCTTATTCGACAAGAGGGTGGAGCTTCGGCTTGGGCGTCAGGAGCCCGTCAAGGATCTGTTCGACACGAGCAAGATCATCGGCCACGAAGACAAGTACTTCTTCAACCGTGCGCTCGTGCGCAACGCCGCCATTCCGCCGGAGAAGGGGCTGGGGCTGTTCGGGCGGTGGTTTTTCACGGATGAAGCCTACATCAGCGCCGCGGCGCTCGATGGCAACGCCAGGTCTCGTCAAACGAATTTCAACACAGCCTTCCACGGACCCGACGAGTTCCGCTTCTTTGCCGAACTGGGCTTCAAGCCAAAGTCTCAGTCCGCCAAGGGAGAGCTTTGGGGTCACTATCGTGTCGGTACCTGGTACGACCCCACGCGAAAGAAGCAGTTCATCGAGACACTCGGTGGACGTCGCGCGGAGCGCCACCAAAGCGGCGATTGGGGCTTCTTTTTCGGTTTTGATCAAATGATCTGGAAGGAGAACAACCGTCCGAAAGACACGCAGGGGATCGCGGTAGCCGGGCGATACGGTCGCGCGAATGGTGACGTCAACGAGATTGAGCAGTTCTGGGCACTGGCCGTGCAGTACCAGGGACCGTTTCCGAGTCGTGACGAAGACGTTCTCGCGTTTGGCGTAGCGCAGGGCATCTTTGGTGATGGATTCCGGAACATTGAACCGCGCGCGGATCGTGAGACCGTGTACGAGCTCTACTATTCCATCAAGGTATCCCCATGGCTGACGATCAGCCCCGACTTCCAGTTCATCACCAACACCGGCGGCAACGCGGGGGATCCCGACACATTCGTCGCTGGGATGCGCTTACGGATGAGTCTCTAGGCTGAACTCTTTCCCTTCTTGAGGGTCGTTCATGCCGCTTCATCGAGGGGCGAAACCGGTTGGTCGGCGATCCGAACTTCTTGGCCGTTATCCAACCTCCATTTCAGAGCCGGAAACCGCTTGATTCCACGCACGGCCCGGACTCGATCCCCGGGGGGCACGTCACTATCCCAATTCGGCGAGACCGCGACGAACGGCCTGCTTCTGCCGGTCACTCAAGGGCACGGTCTTTAGCGCGTACTCGCCGATCCGGCGGAGAATGTCTTGCGCCGCCTTGTCGGCCGCGTCGCGCGGCGGCGGTGACGGCGGGGAATCCCCACGGTACCAGTCGTCGGGGCGGTAGTCGAAAAGCGCCTCGATCAGGTGCGGTCGCAGGTTGTCGGAAAGAGTTCGGGTCACCATGTCCTCACATTTTTCCAGGAGCGGTGCATCGTTTCGATGGAGCAGGATCAGTTGCCTCATCCAGGCAATCTTTGCGTGGTCGTCGAAACGAGCGTCGGAGAACTTGCGGTCCAGCAGTGCGAGGGCCGGCTCGCTCTGATTTGCGCACAGGGCGCCGACAATGTCGAACGCGATGGGGCTATCGGGGCCGCTGAGCTTGTTCCAATATTCGATCGCTTCCGGCGGAGACGGTCTGATTGCCGCGAGGGCCCGGACGAGCGCTTGCATGCGTAGCGCGCTTCCCTGGAATGCTTCGGCGCCCATGAGCCCCAGCAGCGCCTCTTGTGCATGGGGCGCCGGGTTGTTCGCGAGCGTGCTGATGACCCGCGTGAGCCGCAGGCCGTGGTAGTTGCCGGCGTAGTCCTCGGGCGAATCGAGCCGAGTGAAGAACTCGGGTGAAGCGAGAAGCGTCGCAAGGAATCGCACGTCCTCCGACCGGCTGCTCGTCGCGCAGGCCATGGCTACGCCGTGTAGCTGCCGACGATCGTTCGAGCTGCTCAGGATCGTACGGTCCTGCTCGGTCAACACTGCCATGCTCGGCGGTGGGGCGTCATCGGACGCGGGTTCGGGTGGTTCCGTGCGAGCCATGGGGGCCACTCGTCCCCCGGACGGATCGCCGCGCGGGGGAGCCGGCGATTCCTGACGCCGACAGCCGAAAATGCCGGCGCCGAGAACGGCGGCGAGCAGCAGGCCCATGGCAATCAGGTTCGTTGCGAGCATGCCAACATCTCGGTCATCGCGCCGATGCCACGGTGCCCACGCGCCCGGCGGCCGCCTCCCTTTCAGCGTCACGCCCCCACTTCGTCGAGGCCTTTCTCGACGGCGTCTTTTTGCTCATCGGTGAGGGTCACGTTGTCCAATGCGTATTGGCCGATGCTTTTGAGGTGCTGCTTGGCCCGCCGCGTCGCCTCTGAACGCGGGGGCGGTTCGGGCGGGTCGCAGTCGCGGTACCATTCGTCGGGCTTGTAGTCGAACAGTGCCTCGACGAGGCTCGGCCGAAGCTCTTCGGCGAGCGAGCCGGTGACCATGCTCTGGCAACATTCCAGGAGCGGGGCATCATTGCGAATCGGCAGGATAATCTGTCGCATCCACGCGATCCGATGGTGCTTGTCATGTTTCGAATCGGCGAACTTGGTTTCGAGCAGTTCGAGGGCGGGCTTGCTCTGGTTTTCGCAGAGCGCTTCCGCCACATCGAACGCGAGCGGGCTCTCGTGATGGCTTTTCTCGTCCCAATAGGAGACGGCCGACTCAGGCGATGGCTTCACGACGGCCAACGCGTGGACGAGTAGTTGCATGCGGAGCACATGTCCCTGATAACCGCGGGCGCCGATCAGCTTGAGGAGCACCTCGTCGGTTGACGGAGCCTTGTTGTCCATCACGGTCTTGATCACTCGGGCAAGCCGCAGACCCGTGTAGGTGCCCTCGTAGGCGTCCTTGGTATCCAGCTTGTCGAGGAAGGCCTGGGCCGCCAGGTGTTGGACAAGGACGCCGTGATCCTTGGGTTCTTCGCTCTTGGCAAGCTCGATCGCCGCCTTCTTGAGCTCCCTCGGGTCGCTCGAGCTGTTCAGGGTGGCGGCTGCGTCTTCACTCATTCGCTCTTGTCCTTTGTCCGATCCGCTACCTTACGAAACGGATGTCACCCATACACGCGCGCGGCCGCGGGTCAAGGGCCGTTGAGCTCTTCATCGAAAGCGCCGTGCGTCTTTGGTCCATAGACCGCATCGATGACCAGTCCGCCGTGATCGCGCTGGAAAGACCTCAGGGCCGCTTTCGTCTTTCTTCCCACGACGCCATCGACACCATCACCGTCCGGACCGGTCGTGCCCAGATCGTAACCCGTATGGTTCAAGCCGGGTCGCTTCGTGCAAAGGTATTCCTGGAGAAGCGTCTTGGCGGCCTTGTTGGGCAGCCAGATGGCCGGAACGGGTTTCGTGACCTTTGGTGGTGGGGGACCGGGCGGCGGCGGCGGCGGTTTCGGGGCGGGGGGAGCGACACTTGTGACCAGCTTGTGGGCCCTGATGACCTTGATCTGCAGCATGTCGAAGTCTTGAGCTTCATTGTCGGAGCCGTAGCTCATGCAGTTCTCGTCCCACGGATGCCCCCAGCCCTTTCGCGGTCCCGCCAGATGGTTGACCTCGTCGTACGATGCCTTTGCCACGTTGCCTCCACTACCTCGGTGATGCACGCCGATGACGTGACCGAGTTCGTGGGCGAGGGTCACGCTGCCGTTGGCGATTCGGTCATTCTGAGTGATCAAACAGGCGCAGAGTTGCTCGATGGCCCCGTCCCCGCACAGCGGCTTCTGGTCGTTGGCGCGCTGGTTGGAAGGCCCCATGCGTTTCATCTCGATCTTCTTGGTCGCGCTGTCGGGAAAAACTCCAGTCGGGCGAATCCACGACGTGCTCGGCGTGCCGGAAAGAGACACCTTGGCTTCGGGCTCCGAGAGTCGCCGGTCGGTGGCCGATCCCAAGAGATTCGGGCGACCCGCGCACGAATGGACATACACGAGATTGAACACCCCCTTGCGCGAATTGAGCATGGGGGCAACGATCCTGGCGTCTTTGACGACGTTGAACGTGTGGTTCGTTGCGTTGGTCACCTCGAAAATCCCCTCGTCCTTTCGCACGGCCCCGTTCCGCGCCGTGCGGTCTTTGTCCATGACGAGCTGAATGCCCATCTGCCAAAGCAGGACGTTGCTGAATGCAATGTGAGATTTGACCTGAGCGGGCGTGAACGTCGGGTTCTGAAGGGGCACGCCTCCGACCGTCGCCCTGGAGCACTTGATAATGTTGGCCCGCGTCCACACCTTCTTGGGCTTGCCGACCCACACGCGGTAGACGGCCAACAAGGGCTTGCCCTCACTGTCCCATCGAACCTCGATCTTACCTTCTTCGTCCGCGTCACCTCTCATCACGCCGAACGCGTTGACCTCCTGTCCGCCCTTGACTTCGGTCTTCGTGGCGCCGCCGTGGAAGAACTTGATGTTGCTGGTCGCCGCGGTCCAGATGATCTTCCTGAGATCCAGGTCGGCCGGACGATATTGGGTAATCCGAATGCGCGCACATCGGTTGGCGAACCCTGTGCGGGTCGGACTGATGACGGGAATGAGCGCCGGGTTAACCAATCCGTTCAGTTTCCTCGTCGCCGCGGAAACGGCAAGGTTGACCTGCGGAGACGCGGTCAACGAGCGCACGCCTCTGGCAAGGGGCGGGATCCCGTGTGCCCACGGAACGGGGATGACCGGGCAGAGATGCACCATCTTGCTGAGCATTTCATCGTGGATCGTCGTGTAGGTATCCGAATCGAACCGCTCGACGATGCTTGTGACCCTTCCCGGCCTGCCGCTGGTTTCCGCAAGCACCGACACCTGAAGCCTGGCGACGAACTTCGCCTCGCTGGACTTGAGGCGAAGGTCGTACGCGTGAACGATGGGCGTGTTGAGCGTGAGCTTCACGCGGCCGAGGTCGTCATCAAAGATCAGGTCTTCGTCTTTTCCCTCGAGCACAATCTCCAGCTTCGTGTCGGCGGACTTGATGTCGATGTCGTGTGACCAGTTTAGCGTCAACTTGTCGCCGGTGTTGACCTCGTGGGTCTTCTCCGGGTCGCCGACCGCAATGGTTTCGTTTGTCGCCACGCGCTTGATCGTGGCCTTGAGGACCCACTCACCCGGCCCGAACCAGTCCGAGTCGTCAAGCACATCGACGGAAGTGAACGTCACCTTAATCTTCGTTGCAGCCAAGGCCGTAGCCTCCATCCGATCCCAAGACGCCGGTTCCCAACCGACGGTTACCCGCCGTGTGCGGTCTTAAGCGCGGTGCGTGTTTCCTCGTCCGGCTCACCGGTCACCGGAAGATCGTTCTTGCGCTGGAACGCACGCAACGCAGCCTCGATGGCCGGTGTCAACTCCTTGGCTCCGTGGGGGCAATTGAAACCCAGGTTGGTCAGGCGTTTGCAAACGCCTTCCAACTCCTTGATGGGGTCCATTTGCCGCAACGACAGATCGAGCGCGAGTTGCTCCGGCGTGCCGGGGTTCAAGATCAAGACGCCGTGTCTCGCCGCCGGCGGGATGATCGCCTCCAGCCGACCATCCGCATCGGTCTTCCCCTCGCCAACGGAAAACCCATCGACATACAACGCATAGGGTTCATCCGCCCGCGGCTCGTCTTCGTCCGGTCCCGCCTCGGCATCCGCCGCTTGCCAGGGTTCGGTCGCCTCTTGGTCGATCGGTTCCCCGTCTTCGTTTCTCGCTCGAATGAGCCGGAGCCGAAGCTTCGCGGGTGTACCGAGCTTCCGAAACCGGTGATGCGCTTCTGTGGCCCCGCTCTCTGTCTTGAGCGTGATGTCGGGAACATGCACCACGTCCCCCGGCAGCAGGATGTTCGGATCCTCGCGGAGCTGTTTGAGCTCCGCGTTGTTTGAATGATTCCAAACGGTTTCCCAGAAGAAACCCCGGCGGTGCGCGATCGACAGCACGCATTCGCCTTGTTTCGCGACGTGATCTTCGGCCATCGGAGGCTCTCCACCCACCCGTGCCCGGAGCGGGGGACATTCGTTCCAACCGACGTCGCCGGGAGGCCTAGCCCCGAAGCGACATGTGAGGCTCCCATGGTAACGCGGCACGAGCGACCTGTCCACGAAGCGATGGTCGTTCTCGCCCATGGCAACAGCGGATGCGCGTGGTCGGCTGGGGCGACGGCGACGCACCCCGGCAGGCACGTGGCGTAACCCGCGCGTCGTGCGCTTGGGGCGCTGCAGTGGCCCGCCGTCCGACTCGGAAGCTGTTGCGCTCGATGCGGTGATCGAGCTGGGAAGCGGTCAGCACCCACTCGCATCCGTACGAAACACGCCGGGTTCGCGATCAAACCTGCGCCAGGGCGGCCTTGAGGTCGGCGATGATGTCCCGGCGGTCTTCCAGTCCGATGCTGAGGCGGACGCCGCCGGGCACCAGGCCTCGCTCGCGCTTCTTGTCGGGGGTCATGGCGGCGTGGGTCATCGAATAGGGCGCCTCGATCAGGGTCTTGATCTGCCCCAGCGAGACCGCCAGTGTCAGGGTGTAGGCATGCTCCGCTGCCCAGTCGATCATGCGCTCGGCGGGCGCGCCGGTGCCCTCCGGATCGACCAGCTCGAAGTAGATCATCGAGCCCGGCGCGAACCGGTCGTTGGCGTCGCGCATCTGCCGAAAGGCCAGCTCGTACTGCGGGAAGGACTTGAGTCCGGGGTAGCGGACGACCTTGACGTTGGGGTGCGCCTCGAGGAACCGCGCGACGTGTAGGGCCGACTTCTGATAGTTGACCATGCGCGTGGCCAGCGTCGGAAGCCCCTGCACCAGTGCGGGCCAGGCACTCTTTGGCGAAAGCGAGGCGCCGAAATCCTTGCGACAGAGGATCAGGTCGTGGTAGAGCGACTTGGGTCCGATGATCGCCCCGCCGATGTCGGTGCCGAATCCGCCGATGGCCTTGGTGAGCGACTGACACACGAGGTCGGCGCCGTGGGCAATGGGTCGCTGGCAAAACGGTGTGGCGAAGGTGTTGTCCACGACCACGTACACGCGCTCCGACGCCTCACGCCCCGCGTTAACTTCATCGACGACGGCCCGTACGCCGGCGATGTCGATCAGCTTCATGTCGGGATTCGCCGGGGTTTCGAAATAGACCAGGCGCGTTTCGGGGCGAATCGCGTCGCGCAGCGATGCCAGGCTCGTGAGATCGACCATGGTGGTGTCGATGCGGTAGCGCGGCAGCCAGTTTGTCACCAGCGAGTAGGTGCATCCATAGAGCATGTTGTGCGACACGAGATGTTGCCCGGCCCGGGTCAGCGTCAGAATAGTGGCGGAGATCGCAGCCATCCCGGAGGCGAAACACAGGGCCATCTCGCCGCCCTCCGCGGCCGCCAGATTGATCTCGAGCATATCCCCGGTGGGCTCGCCCAGGCGATCGTAGATGTAGATCGGCGCGTGCGAGTCCGCGAGGGATTCGTCGCGGGCGAAGTCGGAAAACCCCTGCACCCCGCGACGTGTGGAGTCGAGACGAAAGGCCGCACTGACCGTCATGGGCGGCACGACGTGGTGGGTGTAGTCCCAGCGGGGCGTGTGACTCTCGCCGTGGATCAGACGGCTGCGAATGCGATACGTTCCTTCGTCGTCCGGTGGGTTTGTCATGACATGCCTCCGATAACCGTGTATTGTTTGCAAGCTGCGTACCGCGCGGAAAGGAAAGACGCTCGGGCTGATCGTGCGGCGACGGGTTTGGGCAGACCGCTCGTACCAACATCGCGGAAGCCCCCGTCGGAATGCTCGGTGAAAAATGCCTGGAAGGCCAACTGGATGACGTCCAGCGCCCCGAAGCGAAAGCCCGTACCGCTCCCCGTTCCGCGGGAGATGGGTGGGATCGTCTGGCATGAGCCTTGCTAGCTGGATACGAGCGCGCCGAGTTCCCTACCTAGGTTTCGGGAGAGGGGGCGCTGTGACGACGAGTCTGCCCGCGGACCGAAGTCGATCTGCGTCCCGCGGTTCACGGTGGGCCGATAGGGTCGGGTTTCCCGTTCCGCTTCGCACACTTACCGGATCCCGAGGGGATCCCGGTGGGTTTTTTCGCGCGATCGGGTAGGGCTATCGGACAAGCACGAGGAGCAAGGACCATGACCGAACAAGACTTGGCTCGTTGGATCCGAAAAGAGCATGAGCAGGTCCAGGGGCTCGCCGACCGCCTCACCGAGAAGGTCGCGATCGTTCCCCGCGCCAACCTCACCGTGTGGATCGCCGAAGTCCGTGAGCGGTTCGAGCATTTCCGGGCTCACATGACCAAGCACATGGCCTTGGAGGAACACGAGGGATACTTACCGGCCGTCGTCGAACGGCGGCCGACCCTTGCCCCGCAGATCGAACGGCTCCATCACGAGCACGGCGAGTTCTTGCGGATCATGGAGGGCGTTCATAAGGCACTCAAAAACCTCACCCCCGAGGATCACCTCCTCGTGCGCGACTGCTGCCACCGGATCACACACCTACTTGCGTACGTCGAACAACACGAGGAACTCGAAAACAACCTCGTCACCTTCGCGTTCAGCCAGGACATCGGGACAACGGGCTGACCGGGCAACTGCGCGGTGACAGGCCTACGCCTTACGGACGCGATCCGGCCGTTCGGTCGTCATAGCGCCGGCATGGCCGGTTGTCACCGATGCGGCACCCCGATGCGGTGTTCAATGATCAAACGACGTCCCGGCGGCACCTCGCTTCAGGCAGGAGGCGTCGCTTCACTTCGGACGCACGCCTGCCCATCCGTCGGCTTCCCGCACTCGGGACAAGCACCGCTGGTGTTCCCCGTCAGATTGTAACCGCAGCCCACGCAGCACGGTGCCTGCCCCGTCGCCCCGCAAAAGGGGCAAAGCGCCTCCGTCACGCCGGTCAGCGCGCGCCCACACTCGACGCATTGGTTGTTTCGCCGACGTCGCCTTCGCCTAGTCCACGGCCCGCGGACCAGCGCGACAAGGGGATAGGCCGACGCGACGACAATGACAAACCACGCGGGCAGCAACGCACGGTAGAGGATAAACGACGTGCCCAGCGGCGTGCCGGATCGCTCGAACTTGCCGCCGAATCCAAACAGGTCGAAGCTGCTTGAGGTGGCAACCACGGCCTTCTTGACGGCCAGCCAATGAGACAGGCGCACCCGACCGTCTGCGCAGGCGAGCATCAGTGAGCCGGATTCGCTGTATTCACGATAGAAATACACGCCGCGGGAACGACTTGACCTGATCCATGCGAGCGCGGTTGAGGCGGCGACAAGGACGCAAACCAGTAGCAGTACCCGTCGTTTCATGCGTTTCTCGGGCCGAGCGAGCGCGCGGGCGTCGCCGTCGGGTGGACCGATCCGCCTGCCGGTCGCATTCGAACCTACTGCCCCTGCTACGCCGCGGCAATTCACGAGGTTCGCGCGGTACCGCCCGACGGACGCTCATGTGCCGAGCCGCGGCCCGCGCCTGGCGATCCGGCGTGTGACCACCTCCAGCCGCGCCACGCGCGGTTGACGCTGTCGCGGGGCACCACTACCGTTCTTTCGCGCGCTGCGCAGTGGCATCGCTTGGATGTTACCCAAGCGGTTGGTGGATTGCATCTCCTGGAGTGACCACGTTGACGACGAAAGAGGACCAGGCCTTGTTGTCACGGGCGGACGCGGGCATCGCCGCGTTCCTGACGGGCGAGCGCGACGCCGGACGCATCGCCGGAAATTACTACGACGACGCGGTGGCGCGGACCGTGCCGAACCTGCGCAAGTGGCTGCTGGCCGAGGAACTCGACACCATCTCGCCGAACCTGCGAGATGGTCTTCGCAGTGCGATCCGCGACGGGGATTGGGTCTCCATCGCCAATGCGTTTTCGCGCGATGTTGCCTTCGGAACCGGGGGCATCCGCGAGAAAATGGGCGCCACGCGCGACGTCATCCTCAAGCTCAAGGAACAGGGTATTCACGCGCCGATCCTCAAAGGCCCTAACACCATCAACGACGTGATCTACCTGCTCACCTCCACCGGCGTGGCCAAGTACGGTCTTCAGCGCGATCCGCCGTTGACCAAAGCGGTCATCGGGTTCGACAGCCGGGTTCGAGGGCAAGACTTCTCGCGGTTGATCGCGAGCCTCTTTCTCGCCTTCGATTACACGGTCTACTTGTTCGACGAGGCCTGCCTCTACCCCAGCGTCACGTTCGCCGTGCCGACGCTTCGTGCCGACGTCGGCGTGTTCATCTCCGCCAGCCACAATGACTTTCGCTACAACGGCTACAAGCTGTCGTGTCAAAACGGGTCGCAGTTCGACCCGGCCGAGCGCGCGGACCTGTATGAGAACTTCATCACCAAAGTCGAGTTTGCAGATATCAAGACGATTCCGCTGTCCGAAGCCGGGGAGGACAAGCTGTGGTTCCTGGGCGGGCAACGAGCGTCCCAACCACGCCTCGTCGAATCGGGTGAACATAAGGGCCTGGCGCTGGCCGACCCCCTGCCGGGCTCGGTTGATTCCTACGCCGCGCGCGAGCATCGCATCATCGATATGCACACCATGCACGCCGAGCACGTGAAAGGATTCCTTCTACGCGGGGAGATGATCCGGCAGGCCAAGTCGCCGCTGTCCATCGGCTACTCAGCCTTCAACGGGTCGGGGCGGGAGGCCGTCCCACGGCTACTCGGCGAGATCGGGTTCAACAGCGTGCGCCGCATCATGAAGCTCGACGCGCTGGACGGCATGTTCCCGGCGTTCTGCAGCGATCCGGGCAACGAACAGCAGCCCGACCCCGGCGATTGGCGGGCGGCCGACATCGCCGTCGATGCCTTCAAGGAAGAGTACCCCGACCAGTGGGACAACGTGGACCTCATCATCGGCACCGACCCGGACGCCGATCGTTGCGGCGTGATTGTCCGGGTACCCGAGCATCAACGGCCTGCCCATCCGCACCCCGGAACCGGAGAAGCACGCGACTACGCGCTTCTGTCGGCCGACGAGGCTTGGTCGCTGATCCTGTGGTATCGCCTTACGTACGAGGTGGAACGGTTCGGGGCCGTGCAGGACGCCGAGCGGAAGTTCATCACGCTCTCGCACACGACGACCGATCTTCTGCCGCGCGTCGCCCGCAAGTTCGGCCTGGGCGTGCTGACGACATGGGTCGGCTTCGCCCAACTGGCGGCCGGCACGCGCGCGGTGTGGGATCTAAGCCGGGGGATCGATTCCGACGGATTGACCGAAGGCGGTCGCCTGCCCATGTACACCGAGGGCCGGCGTGATCCGAACGATAAGATCGCCAACCGAACCATTCACTCGTGGGATGCCATGGACGACACCCGTCGGTCCATCAACGTGGCCGCCCTCGAACAGAGCAACGGGTTTTCGATCCTCGGCGACGTTCCGCCTGACGCGCGCTCGCTCGGCGGCGGAGGGCACGTGCGCGACAAGGACGGAACGTTCGCGGCCATGCTCATGGCGGAACTGGCGTGTTACGCCAAGGAAGCCGGCACGAACCTGATCGATCTGATCGATGAGAAGCTGTTCCTCGACCCCGATCTGGGGCTGTACATCACGCACTACGAGCCCGACCCGATGGACGGTGAGTATGAGGGGTTGGCGGGCTACACGAAGAAACGCGGCATCCTGGATAAGGCCGAGGCGCTTCTGGCGAACTGTGCCGCTCAGCCGCCGACACTCGGTGGGCGCACCGTGAAGTCGGCCACCGTCTACCGCACCGGAAAGTACGACACGGTCAACTGGTCCGGCTTCCCCGACGAGGGCTATCGCTTCTTTTTCAATGACGATCTTCGCTCGCACCTGACGATCCGTCCGTCCGGAACCTCGAACGCCCTGCGTTTCCACGTGCAGCTCTTCGGCGGCTGCCCAGCCCGCGATGAGTTGATCGCCAAGAAGGCGGAACTGCGCGGATCGGCCGCCGCGATGGTGCATGACATTCGTGAACTGATCGGCGCGACGTTGTAGGCGTCCGCCGTGGATGAGATATCCCCGACGCATCGCCACGCCGGAATCCACGGGTGTGCCCATGAACACACGGGTTGGAAGCCCGTGCGATACCTGTTCCTTGCGTCGGTGGTCACGCGGTCGCGGGACGTCGCCGACCCAGGTAGATGGCGGCTACGCTCGCGCCGAGCAGGTTGAAGAGCAGATCAAGGGCCGTGTTCTCGTACCCGCCGACGTTCGTCTCCGGCACGGACACGACGGCGGCGAACTCCAGGACTTCGTTCAGCGCCCCGACCCCCGCGCCCATGAGCACGACCAGGACGAACAGCGTCCGCCGGCCGACCACGTCGGGTCGAAGGTACGGTTTGAGGAGATGGTGACACACGAGTGTCGCCACGCCGAAGCCAAACAGATGCACGACCTGGTCGTAGCGCAGAATGTGGTACGGGGCGCCCACGATCGGGACGAGCGTCAGGTTGTACAGAACGCCATCGCCGACGTGGAGGTTTCCGCCGGCCAGGTGAAGAAAGCCCCAGCCCGTCAGCCCCCAGAGAATCAGACCATCGAAGCGGACGGCGTGCTGCTTGAGAAGGACCAGCACGACCGCGACGGCGACGACGCCGATGTAGAGCAGAAACTCGAAGTCGAGGTTTCGAAGCGCGATGATCGTAAAGAAGGGGACGTAGAGCAGAGTGACGATCAGGACGGGAATCTCGCGCGGGGTCAGGAGCATGGGTTCATTGTTGCCGGGATCGAGCCAAGCGACAATCACTCGGCGCAGGCGGCCTGGGGCCATGGCAATCGACGCGACCCCCGGGTTCCACCGTCGCCGGTTTGCGTCGCGTCCGAGAAAACCCTTAAGCGCAGGACACTGCCGCCATGTTGAAGATCAAAGGCCATGCGCCCTGGCGATTCGTTGTCCCGAACGCGAATCGGCACTACACTCTTTATTGGCAACCTGTCTCGTAGTGAACTCGGCGACAACCGGACCGGCGACATGCGACGGATCGCAAGCGCCTCTTGTTCCGCCACGCCGGTTTGCGCACTCAACCTTTGAACGAGTCGAGAGAACGACCGTGGTCCACACCGAAACCAAGCGAACCGAACCCCGACTGGCTGGGTCCAGCGGGTCGATGGATTCCGCGCGGACCCAAGCACAACGCCGCGGATGGCGGCAGAGCGTGTTGGCCGTGGTCACCATGCTCGGAGCGGTTGCCGTCGCCCTGTGTCTGGGCGAGGCCCTCCTCCACCTGTTTGGCGTGACGCCGAAAATCCAGGTGGTGTTCCGAGAGAACATCACGCCCAGTGACAACCCGGTGCTCGAGTATGAGTTGAAACCCGGCTCGCACGACGGCTGGTCGATCGTAAGCAGCCTCGGCCTGCGCGATCGCGAGTTGGCAACGAACAAACCCGCCGGCGTCTTTCGCATCGTCGTGATCGGCGATTCGGTGACATACGGTTTTGACCGCCCGCGCGACCGGGCGTATCCCAAGCGGCTGGAGGCCATGCTCAACCGCCACGCACCCATGAGTGCCCCGCTGTTCGAGGTCATCAACCTCGGCGTTCCCGGCTACCACATCACTCAAGTCGTGGAGTCGCTCCGGGTGAAAGGGCTGCCGTTCCAGCCCGACCTGGTGATCTACGGGTACGTCCTGAACGACCCGCAGGGCATCAGCCTGGAAAGTGAGTCGCTCAAGAACCTTCGGGCGCAAGCCGATCGCGCTGCGGACACGTCGCTGTTGCGCGGGCCGGCACGGCTGCTGAGTACGTCGCGTCTGTTTCGCCTGGCCTGGCAACTGAGCCTTGATCCGCCGCTGCCGCCGATGGCTCGCGCGCCCTCCTTCGATGCCTCTTCGACCCACACGTTGGGTAGCCACTTGCGATCCCTCCACCAGGCCGGTGAATCGCAGGAACGCTGGCGGTCGGGCCTCGCCCGCCTTGCCCGGATGACGCGCCGTGAAGGCAACATCCCTTGCCTGGTGGCGATTTTCCCGGTGGATGGCGCCGGTGGGTTCGAGGCGTACACGTTGACCGACCTGCACGAGTTGGTTGCCGCGGAGGCCACGCGCTGTGGACTCGATACGTTGGACTTGCTCGACGCATTCCGGTCGGCCGATCGCACGTCGCCGAGCCCGCTATACCGCGACCTTCTTCATCCCAACGACAAAGGTCACCGCGTCGCCGCGGGCGCGCTCCTCAGACACCTGGTCGCGTCAACCATCCCTGCGTTTGACGGCTTTCTCCTGGATAGCGTCGGGCTGCCCGCGCGTTCGGATAGATTTGCGGACGCCCCGCCCCCGGAGTAGTGCCGCGGCTCAATTGATGGATGCTGTCCGATCGGAACAATCCCGGGCTCAGATCCGACGGCGTGGGTGACAGAATCGGCGTTGGGCAGTTCTCAGAGCACCGGGCGCGAGCCTGGTGACATGATGACGCAGGGGTCCGCAGGCTGGCGCCTGCGGCTCTGGCTCATCGTCCCCGTTCCGCCGGAAGTGTCACGGACCCGATCCGACGCCGGCACGAAGACGCGCGCCGTAAATGACCGCGCTTCGCTTGGCCGATGCCACCCATCAATTCATGCGTATCGAAGCACCAGGGCCGTTTCCAAGACGGTCGGTGCAGCTTCGAGCCAATCGCCTATCCATCCAGCCAATGTGGCACCGGCTTGTGCCCCCTGAAAAGAGCGGCAAGATGCCGGAGCCACACCGTGGTGGGACAGGTTCCAACCACCACCGGAGAATCCTCGGGTGTCCGCGCCGGTCGCGCGCGTGCCTGACAACGAAGATGGGGTTCGAAAGGATCAGCGACCGACTACGGGCACTCGGCGGCCGGCATGGGGTTGGGCGCATCGAGCCACGCCTGGAACGCGTCGGCCCCGTTGAGCAGATCGAGCAGCCGAAGCATGTCGGCGGCGGTTGTTTGTCCGCTGTGATCGATGTCGGTGCTGTAGCGGCCCCACGGTGGGGCGGCGGCCACGTTGCCGAGCGACTCGAGGAGCACCAGGATGTCCACCGCACTCGAGATGCTGTCGCCGTTCACGTTCCCGGGCTGGGAGGCAAAACGAGCGGTGGTCATCGTTCCGTCGTCGGCGGTGTAGGTGATGCTCGTCACCGCTCCCGGCGCGATCGGGCGATCGAGGGTCACGGTGTATACGCCGAATCGCTCGGTGACGGTTGCAACGCTGTTGCCAATCGGTACGCCCGTGGGCTGACAAAGCGTAAAGCAGCCCGCGTCGGCGCCGGAGGGTGCCGTGACGACGAAGGTGTCGATCCCCATGACGGCGGACGCATCGCCGGGGGCGTGCGGTTGTCGGGCGTCCACGACGCGATCGGGTGGGTCGTCGAACACGACGGAACCGTTTGAACAAACCAGGTTCACGCACAACTGGGGGCAAACCGCCGGGTCGCCGGTTGTGAAGGTGCCATCGGCTCGAGCCGCACACTTATCGTCCCACATGACGTCGCAGCAAAAGGAGTCGATGAGGCACACGTCCTCGCAGCAGGTTGCATCCGAACAGCCCTTCGAACCATTGTCCAGACAGCAATCGCCGGAATTCGTTCCCCCACAGACCGCCTGGCAGGCGTCCGCGCAAAGCAGGGCCGCTCCACAGCCCGAAGGCAGCGCGTTCGCCCCGGGTCGAAACCCGAGTGCCGCACAGTCGCCATCCCAATGAACCTCGCAACAGAACGGGTCGCATGCGCACACCGTCTCACAGCAGCGCTCATCGTCGCACCCGATAACGCCCGTCGGGTTGGAATCACAGCAGTCGCCCCCTGTTCCACAGGCCGCGTTGTCCGGCGGTCCGCAACTGATCGTCACGGTACCCGTCCCGCGAACGGTTCCCGGGAAAGCGCCGAGACGAATGAGATAGTCCTGCCCGGCCATCGCGTCGAAGACGGCCATGGACTGAAGATTCTGGATCAGCTCATCGGCGGGGTCGCTGCAGCGATCGTCGTTGCATACCACAAGCTCGGTCGGACCGGGCGGGCAGACGCCGCAACCCTCATAGACCGCCACCATCGTATCGACATCCAGCCGGGAGGTTTGACCGCAGGTCGAGACGAGCACGGAGTCGGTGCAGGGTGCCGTCCAACAGTACCAGACGTCGGAGCCGAGGTTGACGCCGGCCGACGGCAGGCACGAAGCCGGCGGGCTTCCGTCCGCGCTGGCGGTGCGATTGTCGAAGGGAAAGACGCCGGCGACATCGAGAGGTTCCGCATTCACGCAAAGATCATTGGGTGGACCCGGTGGGACACAGACCGTCGCGTCTCCCAGGGCGGTGTCGAGACAGAAGGACAGATCCTCGAGAATGGATTCGCCGAGGTCATAGCCGTCCGGCCCGTTGAGCCCGTCCCCGTCCTGTTGGGCACGCCCGTTTCCCTGAAGAGAAAACTCCCAGAACCAATCGCAGACGATGCCAAGATCGTTGACGATCTCAACCCAGTAGCACTGCCCCGCTTCGAGCGCGACGGGTGCATGCGAGGCCGAGAACGCAAACTCAGGCACTTGGTCCGCAACGATCTTCCCCGTCAAGACAGGCCCGGTGACCAGCAGCGTGGCTGGCGCGGCTTGGGTGAACGACGCAATCATCGCCCCGGGCAAGCCACCGGCATCGGCGTAGTACCGGATCTCGAACACGTCCGGCGCGTCACCTTGACAATCGACAAAGGTTCCTTCGAGGACCTCGCGACCGTAAGCCCCCCACCAACAGATTCGCGAGACGCTACCGCTAGCCGCAAGCGTGAAGTCATCGGCCAACACGAACGTTGTACCGTTGCTCCTGAGCGCTTGAAAGTTATCGCCCGGTTGACAGTTCGCTTCCGCCTGAAGGCAGACCCCCGCCGACACTTGCCCCGGCGGCTCGGCCGCGTCGAGTCTTTGGCGGGCGGCCACGCCGACGGAGGGCGCAGCGCCAGTCGCTTCCGTCAAAGTCACCGGCTTGCGTACCTGTCGGCGAAGCCCGCGCGGGGAACGCATTCGGGTTGCTGTATCGAACGCTGCATCGGACCGGATCACCTCCGTACCGGGCGGTGGCAAACCGCGAGTGTTGGACAGCTTCGCCGCCGCGGTCTCCGGTACGGGCGAGTCTTTGCCTCTGGGCGGCTCGTTGGCAAGGGCGCCAAATGCCGGAAGCACCGCCATCACGGTTGCGAACGCGGCAAGCCGGTTCGGTCGGAACATTGACAGGTTTCTCATAGACCACCGCATACTGCGCAGACCGCAAAATCAAGCTGTGCGAGTGACTCCCCGTGCTCGCCCTTTTAGAGCGACCCAGCGCCGGAACGTCCGGACCCGGTCATCGCCGCGGCGCCGGTGCGTCGGACGAAGGCTCGATGACGGAAAGAATCGCTTCGGCTGGACCCCCCTGATTCGCTGGTCACCCCGTGATGCCGCTGCGCTCGGCATGAGCGCGATCGATCGCGCGGAAACACCACCCTACGGCACAAGTATAGGCCGCCGCACGTAGAGCTTCAAGGCAAACGGCCTTGTTGAGAGTCCGCAAAACAGATTTCCAACGGGATGCGTTCCGGCCATCGTAACGGCGAACGTCCCGTTCGCATGGGCTCACAAGCGGGCGGCGTGCCGTACGGCCGGTGGGGAACTGCGAGAGCCTGTGGGGAGGTCTGGAAGTGCCCGCATTCGGGATGGCGCACAAGACGCCTACGCGTAGGGGTAAGGAAGATGGTTACAGGCGCGGTCCGTCCTCAAAGGGAGCAGAGAGACCGGGTTAGCGAGCGCTTGTTACCGGCGTTTGCGGCGCAACGCCACGAGCGCACCAAGCGCCAGGAGCGAGAGCGTAACCGGCTCGGGCACGGCCGTCCCGCTGAGGGTAAAGGATTCGAAGCTACCGACGGGGTCATTGGGATCGAAGTTGTCATCCACGAAAACCAGAATCCAATCAAGCGGGTGACCGCCGGAGGCACCCACGAACATGTCCGATGCGAAACCGAGATCGAGGCCGGATGCCAGCCCCTCTGTTTGAAAGGTGCCGCCCATCGGATCGAATGCCAGACCGTCCGCCGGAAGGGCAGCGCCTCCGTCGGTAAACACGAGTGTCACGCCGTTCAGGTTCGTTGCGCCGCCCTTGTCGGACATGATCAGGATACGGCCCCGATCGCCAGTGAACGATGGGCTCAGCAGGAAGATGTCGAGATCCTCGGGTGTCTGGTGCGTCAACCCGGTGATCTCCAATTGGAGCGACCTGATCTCATCGATCGCGGGGAGCCCCGCAGCGCCAGAGTCCATCTGCAACGAGAAAAACGTCACAAAATCGTCGTCGATGGTCCCGCCGCCGGCCGTGAAGCTGAACTCAAACTCACCGCCCACACCGCCGGCATGAACCGGCGCGGAGAAAACCAACCCGCCGACGATCATCAAGAGCAACGCTCTCACCATCTTCCCTACCTCCACGCTGCATCCGCAAGAACGCAAAGCTTGCCCGCTCTGCGTCGTCGTGGATTCCGGCATAGCAATCGGCCACCCCGTAGCGACTAAACCCCCGTAGTGCGTGCAACCCCGAAGGCCGCATGCCAGCGATTGTACTCATACTTCCTGCCGGAGTATAGACGAAGGCCTCCAGCACATCAATCCGAAAACGTCGCCAAAAGCCAAAAAGTCGGCTGCCGGCTCAGTCGGCCGCGCCGAGAGACGTGCGATCGTCCGGTAACCCCGAGGCTGATCGCGGATTCATGCCGAGAACGGCGGGAAAAGCGACTCCCGCGGCGTGAAGGGGGCAAGGGCGTTGTCTGCTCCGCAGAACGCCCGAGACCGATATGGCGGGCGACGCCGCCGGCATCCGCGGAATAGGCAGGCGGGATCCGGCACTCGCCGCGAGACTGAACGGTCATCGCCGGGGTGAGAGCGACATCGAGATCCTGCCGGTCACGCGTGCTCTCGCCAACCATCGACGTCCGGGAAGCCACAATCCCTTGATGAACCGAGGCCTTCGTGCTACAGTATGTAGGCGGATTGCCGCCAAATGGGGTTTCTGTAACTGGGAAAATCTGGACGAGGCGAGGAAGCGCGCGCAGCCTTCAAAAGGGCAAGGGGGACGCGTCCTGAGTCACGCGACCGATTCGGAGCTACGCACGGCGGGTGGTGCCGTGTGCCGTGGGGTCTAGGACGCACAGGCATGGTACGCCAACGCTCATTCATTCCCGTTGTTCTTTTGGGCACGCTTCTCCGAACCGCTACGCCCGTTTGGGCGGAAGAATCCTGGGGCGTATCCGTGGGGGAGACGACGTTTCTGTTCGCCGGCGATGTCTTGGCGCAGAACGGACTCTCTGTAGTACCGGTGGGGGCGGCGGAAACGCCGCGCGATGGGGAAGTGCGTTCGGCGTCATTTCTGATTGAGAAAAGCTCGACTCTTCAGGTGGCCGAAGCCGGGCGCGGCTTGCGATCCGGTTATCTCGCGCACGCGGGCGGGCTTGAGTTCCAAACCAAGCGAAACCTACAGCGCGTGTGGCGGCTCGGGATCCTCATCGAAGAGACGGCGGCGGGGCTCCAGCTCGTCGGCGTGGATGCGGACGATCCGGAAAGGCGGGTGCTCATCAGCGAGAGTCTGGACATTGCGTTCGACCCGGTGGGCGGGGTTCTTCTGATCACTGCCGACGCTGTTCGGCTTACGCCCTGGTTCGCCGCCTCACTGGGGCGCCCCCGGGCTGCCCGGCAATTGATCGGTTCGATGACCGTGCGCGCGCGGCTTAAGCGGTTCGACGGGAACGAGCTGATGGCGATCGATCCCGTACTCACTCAGAGCACCGGCGGTGTCGCCGCCGGCGCAATCGGCCCCGACATCATCGTCGGGGTGCTTCAGTCTATAAACAGCTATGGCGCTGAAAACGGAATCTCGGCCTTCTCCGTCGGAACGACCTCGTGCAACGCCGGCGACCAACCGGCAAACTGGATCGCCGAGACCAATGAGCACCCGGTCATCGGACAAAACCTCTACCGCCTGAAAAACAGCCGACTCGAGCAAATCGGCATGTCCTGGCTCAAGCACGGCTTTGCCACCGTCGCGGGAAACGCCTGCGGATTCGGCTGCCAGGAGCCGCCGGGCGGAACCAAGCAGCTCGGCATAGGATGTTCCGACCCTTACTCCGCCAACCTGAACGGCACGCAGGATAACCTGGGACCCCGGTCCGCGGTGAACCCGTTCACGGGGTTCTTCCCGTGCCTCGAGTTGGGCTGCCGCGATTCGCGACCGGAATTCAACGGCGGGCTCTCGGCGATCATTCCTCGCCGCATCCAGGTGAAAAATGAAGATCTTGACGCCACGCTGAACCCGGGGGCGATCTATTTCGTGGAGAGTGCCTACGTCTCGGCGGATGACGCCCTGGCCGGCAACGGTGCGAACAACAACTCGTATCGCCGGGCCGTTCCGCAGGTGCCCACCGGCTGCCGCCGCGCCGGGGAATTTGGCAACCTCAGCGCCGACGAGTTCTGCCTGATCCCCGGCAGCGAACTCACACGACAGGAGCAGCCGGGCATTCGCGCCTGGCAAGACACCGATTCGACGGTTCTGGAGTCCGACGTTCAGATTCCGGGCGAGGGCTTGTTCGTGGTCGCCTCCAAGTCGATCGTGCTGGGCGAGAGCCTCTGGCGGTACGAATACGCTATTCAGAACATCAACTCGGACCGGGCGGCCGGCTCCTTCACGGTAACGCTTCCGCTCGGGGCTCCGGTGGGCAACATCGGATTCCACGATGTGGATCATCACAGCGGTGAGCCGTACGACGTGACGGACTGGTCCGCCACCGTCACCAACGGGCTGGCCACGAGTTGGATCACCTGGACGACCACGCCGCACGACGTCAATCCCGACGCCAACGCCCTTCGATGGGGAACGATGTACAACTTCTGGTTCGAAACGAGTGTCGGACCCGCGGCATCGCTCACGACGCTGGGTCTCTTCAAGCCGGGTTCCCCCTCGGACATGCGGGCCCTGACCATCGGACCGAGCCTCGATCTGATCGACTGTAACAACAATGGCTTGCCCGATGCGTGCGACATCAGTTGCGACGCCGCCGAGTGCGAGTTGCCGTGCGGAATGATCGCTGACTGTGACGTGAACAACATTCCGGACGACTGTCAGCCGGATTGCAACATGAACGGCCTGGCGGATGAGTGCGATCTGCTGGCGGGCACGCCCGATTGCAACGGGAACCTCACGCCCGACGATTGCGAGCCGGACTGCGACGGCGACGGTCTGCCGGACGACTGCGACACGTTCGATGACTGTGACTCCGACGGCATCGAGGACTGCCGCGATCTGTGTCCGTGTACCAGCCCGCCGGCCTCATGCGTCTGCCCGGCGGTCGGTCGGTGTTGTTTTCCCTCAATCGGAACATGCTTGAATAATTTTCCGCGGGCGGAATGCATTGCAGTCGATGGCATCCCGGATTGCCTGGAGGCGCCATGCACGGACGGCTGTCCCGACGGTCAGCTCGGTGATTTCGACGTCGATGGTGACTGGGACATGATGGACCTCAGGCACCTTTTCCTCTGTTTCAGCGGCCCGACGACGGGCGCCGGATTCATCGCCCCGACGCCGGAGTGCCTGCTGCGCTTCGACGCCGACGCCGATGGCGACATCGAGCTGGACGACTATTTCAACGGGTTCCTATGGACCGTGTCGGGTCCATAAGCAAGTCGGGCGCGATCGACGCCGGAGACAGTTTCCGGTCGCGCGCGGAGAGGACGGACACCCGGGCCGGGAGCCGGGTGGGGGCACGATGGTGAAAGAATGACAGACAGTAGCGAACAACGAAGCGTCGGGCGATTCCTCGCCTCGATGTGCGTCTCGCTCGCGGTCGTGGCAGGCATCGCCCTGGTGGGCGGTGAGCCCGGTCCGGCGCGAGGCGCGGCCGCTCCGACGGAAGGGCAGGTCCAGGCGATCGGCTCAACCGGTGGGACCGCGTGCAAGGTCGGGTCCGACTGTGTTGACGACAACGCATGCACGACAGACCTGTGCGATTCGGGCGCTTGCGTCTTTACGCAAATCCCTGGTTGTGTCCCATGCGACCCAAGCCCGACCTGCGAAACGATCGATGTGGTGTTCCTCATGGACACGTCCGGCTCGATGAAGGACGAGGGCGCGGCGCTATGTGCCGCGGCCGGTGACGCCGTCGGGCAACTTGCGGCGATGGGCATCACTGTCAACGTTACGGCACTGGGCATCGCCGAAGCGCCGGGCGGCGTCTTCTCCTGCCTGGACGGCGACGTGATCTCCTTGTACAGCGAAGACGTACCCGGATGCATGGAAACCTGCGGCTTTGTCGGTGGGCAATCTCAGCTCGAGTCGTGGGGTCCGGCCACGGCGATCACGGCCGAGCAGTTTCCCTGGACGCCGGGGTCTGTGCGGTTGATCGTACCGATGAGCGACGAAGGAGCTTGCAACGGGAACCGTCCGGACGGGTGCAACGACCCGGGTGACGACCGCGACTCCGTCGAAAACGCCATTAATGTGGCCCGCGCGTTCGGCGTAACGGTCTCGCCGATCACCGGCACCGGTTCTTCCGCATGCGTGAACACCCTCGCCGCGGATCTCGCGACCGGCACCGGCGGAAGCGTCTTCAACACGTCGGACGCGGGAACCGAACTCCTCGATGCGATCCTGGGAATTGTTCAGGGGGCGTGCCCTCTCGATACAAGCTGTGACGACGGCGACTTCTGCACGCACACCGACACGTGCGTGGCGGGTGTTTGCACCGGGCTTCCGGCGGCCGGGTGCAAGGACTGCACCGCGACGGGGTTTTGCTCGGACGGCAACGCCTGCACCGTCGATGTGTGTGTGAACTTCGAGTGTGTCACGACGCCCGGCTTCGACGTAGCGGCACAATGCTGCAACCCCATGGACGGCGCGTTGTCCGTGATCAACGACGGGAACGCCTGCACGCAGGACATCTGCGACGCCACGACGGGGCTCGTCGTGCATGAGCCCGTCGCCAACGACACGCCCTGCGACGACGGACTCTTCTGTACCGTCTGTGCGCTGTGTACCAACGGCACCTGTAGCGGCGGCGTTGAGCGAGATTGCAGTCACGCAGACAACCAGTGCGGCGTGGGCGTCTGCAACGAAGCGACGGATGCCTGCGAAGCGCTTCCGGCAAACGACGGTGACCTCTGCGATGACGGGCTGTTCTGCACGATCGGCGAAACGTGTGGCAACGGTGGCTGCGGGGACGGCGATCCGCGCGACTGCGGCGGGTTCGACGACAACTGCAACGTCGGGCTCTGCGACGAGACGGCGGACCAATGCGAGCCTGCAGCGATCAACGAAGCGGACCCCTGTGAAGACGGGCTGTTTTGCACGATCAACGAGACATGCACGAACGGGCTCTGCGGTGGAGGCGTGCCCCGCGATTGCAGTCCGCTTGATGATGCGTGCAACCAGGGCGTATGCAATGAAACGCTTGATCTCTGCGAACCCTTACCCGTGAACGAAGGGAAAATGTGCGACGACTTGCTGTTCTGCACGGTGGATGAGGTCTGCGTCTTGGGTAACTGCCAAGGCCCGCCGCGCGACTGTAGTTCGCTCGACGAGCAATGCCGCGAAGAGTTTTGCAGCGAGCCGAACCAGGCGTGCGAGACCAGACCGGACAACGTAGGGCTGCTGTGCAGTGACGGCGACGCGTGTACGTTCCTGGACCTTTGCCGAGGCGACGGCGTTTGCCGCGGCACCGACATCGATTCGCTTTCATGCGCCCGTGACGAGGATTGCGCCGGCTCGCGCTGCAGCCCGCTTACCCGGACATGCGTCTGCGACGGACCCGACCTGTGCCTCGAGATCGCCGCCGGCGGGCTTCCAGAACCGGGTTGCTTCCAGGCGGGCGAACTCGTGACCGTCGATGTCGTGCTGAAGCCAAGCCCGGCCGAGGTGGCTAGAGGCCAGTTTTCCGTCGGCTTCGATCCAGCCAGTCTGGAGTTCGTCGATGCCATCCCGGGTACGCTCGGCGATCCGGCGTCGCCGTTCACGGACACCACGTCATTGTTCGTGGACGAGGTGTCCGGCGTGGTTTGCTTCTCGGTCACGATCGCGCCGGGTTTGCCCGGCGTGACGGTCGAAGCGCTGATGGCCAGGCTCCGCTTCCGCGCAAGGGATACGTGCTCAACCAGCGAGCTGGCCCTTGTCAACACCAGCACCTGCATCACGCGCCTCACGGACATCGTGGGACGCGAGGTTCCGTTCATCCCGTGCGGCGGCGGCGAGATCATCGCCGATGGGCCGGCGCCCGTGCTGACCTGCCCCGAGAGCGTCGCCATCAATGCGGACCCAGGCGGCGTGACGGGCCTGGTCACCTGGGATCCGGTCACGGCCGATCCAGGTTGCGGTGGAGCCACGACCGTGTTCTGTTCGTCCTCAAGCAGTAGCGGCGTCTCAGTGGATCACCTGATCGACGGCGGCGGGGTCCATCCTTCGGGCCTTTCCACCTTCGAGTGCGCCATCAGCGATCCGTGCGGCGCCCAGGCCTCGTGCAGTTGGAGCGTCCAGGTTCGACCGACGACGACCGTGGGAGTCAGCTTGCAGCTCTCCCCAACCATCGTGCCCGGGCCGCTCAACCGCTGCATCGAGTTTGAGTTCTTCTCGAGCTGTATCGAACTGCCCGCGCGGATCGAACAACTCGTCGAGTTCGGCGGATCCTTCAACCTGCCGGGGCGCGCCGGTCCGTTGTTGCTTTTCAAGGTTCCGGCCGGGCAATATGCGTGCGTGACGGCTCGGGATCCGTTGCATACGTTGCGCTCCGTTTCCGACCTCACGATCGTCGATCGGACCTACATCGCCCGGTTCGAATCCGAACCGTTCTTCGGCGGCAACTGGCTGGTCGGCGGAAACCTGGATGGTGACCGCGAAATCGACATCGTTGATTTTGGCGTGTTCCTGACGCAGTTCCTCACCACGGTCAATGCGGACACGCCCTGCGGCCTGGCCGGACCCCATGCCGACATCAACGGCGATGGCATCGTCGATGCCCTCGACTTCAGCTTCATCTCGTCAAACTTCCTCGGTATCGACAAGGAGGCATGCTGTCCGGGCGGATCGGCCGCCGCCGCTGCACAGCCGACGCAGGCGATATCCATTCGAGACCTTCGCAGCTTGGGGCTGGGTGACCTCTCGATCGCCGACCTGAACCAGGACGGCGTGCTCGATGCGCTGGACTTCAGCGCCTTCCTCGAGGGCCGCCGCCCGACCAGGAAGGCGAACCGGCTCCGCGCGTTGCCATCCAGAAAACGCCGCTAGGGCATCGTCACGCCTAAGTCTTCGGGTGTGCCACTGTGCTTGAGCAGTGCAGGGGCTGGACACGGCGTAGACTGAACCCGAAGAGTCATGTGTAACAAAGCACCAGGCGACGATAGGCTGGGTCGCCCGGACCCGAATCAGTCTGATCGATCGGTGAACCCCGCGACGGCCGATGTGCCACACTCCGGGCACCGACCGGATAGATTGCCTACCAGGCTGTAGCCGCACTCGACACACTCGTCGCGCGCCTGCCGACGACGGCGCCGTAGGGGGCCGCGGATAAGCGCAATCGCGGGATGCACGAGCAGGAGCGTGACGATCGGCCAAACCGGACCCGAAAGCGTGCGCGAGCGCCACCGGCCGCCCCGCTGACGCACTCGATAGCGTATGTCGCCAAGCCAGCCCATCCGGAAACGCTCATATCTGCGATGAAACCGCCGGCTGGTGTGAAACGTGTGCCACAGGGTGAACGCCCCGTCCTCAAGCACGAGGCCCGCGCGGTGGTGCTCACCGATCGCCCCACGCCATCCCGCGTCCTGCCACAGACTCGCGAGCCCGAGGACGGCAAGCGAGCACGCGCAACAAAACAAGGAGGAAAGGTAGATCGTCCGAATCATCGAAACCACCTCACGGCGCGGGCGCCTTGTTTGCACGGCGCGTCGCGCCGATGACTGTACAACGTCGTGCCATCCATTCCGTGCCTTCACGTGGGGCGCCGTGGCCGATGGGCCCGGGCGCTACGCTGCTGGATCATGCGACGACGAACGCGGCAGCGGTGACCTCGCTGTGATAGCGGAAAAGTGCGTTCATGCCGAGCAATCGAAGCCCGGCGGCTCGTCCGAGCCCGGCGCACTCAACTCGTGTCAGGCAGTGTCGGCCGCGCTCCTTGCCCTTGCGACGGACCTTCCGTTGACGGCGCCAGTTCCGGTAGCAGGTGGCATCGAAAAACGACAGAATCACGCCCCGTCGTGCGACGCGTGCCAGTTCCGCGAAAAGCGCCTGGCGGGAGGTCGTATCGGACAAATGGTGAAGCAGCCGCGCACAGAACACGACGTCGACACTGCCATCCGCCAAAGGGATCGCGGAGGCCGACGCGGCAATCATCCTGGGCTTATGCCCGACGCGGCTCCACATGCTCGCCCCCTGGCGCAGCATGGCAGGCGCCACATCCATCGCGACCACCGAACGGCTGAGGTGCGCCAGAACCGGTAAGAAGCGACCCGCGCCCGAGGGCATGTCCAGCACGCTGCTCAACGGACCGGTGCGTGATACCCGTCGCAACGCATGCGTCATCATGCGCCGCTCGAGCCAATTGGAGACGCTGCGCGTGGCGTTCGACTCGTGTTTCGCCGCGTAGTATTGCGCGTAATCGTCAGCCTGGTACTTGAGTTCTGAAACGTCCATGGCTTTTACACGCGGCGGGTGCAAAGACCCGCTCCAACCCTTTTGCGCACGGTTCGAAAAGCAAGGCCATCATAGAATCGCGGCGCATCGCGGTCCACTTCGCACACGCAAGCGCGGGTAGACGGGGTGCATGACCGAATCGGTGGGCAGTTTTCAGAGCACAGGGCGCGAGCCCTGTGACCGGTTTGGTATCGAAGAAGCCCTGTGCTTGTTCGCATCGTGTTCGAGGGCATGCGCCCACGGCTCTGACGCGGCGTGGCGCCGTCAAGATGGCTCTGCACGTCCCGCCAAAACTGTCACGCACTCGGGGAGACGCGGCACGCGGTCCCAACCTCAAGAGCCCAGTCGGGCGGCCATCTCCGCCAACAGGCGCGTGTCGCCCTGAACGCGAAGCATGCCCGAGCGGATCAGCGCGAAGGCGTCCTCTTTCCCGGAGGCAATCGCCAGCCAGGTCTCCACGTCGGACGCCACGGTGAGATCCGCCGTCCCGTGCGTACCGTCGGCCACGCGAAACACCCCTCCGTCAAGGGTCAACGTTCGGTGAAGGGTCTTGGAGCGGCCTTGGTCCTCGAACGTGAAATGCACCGTTCCCGAGTAGCTCTTGCGCGCACGCGCATCCGGCTCGATCGACACGAGTCGCTCGAAAAACTCGTCCACCGAGTCAACCGACATCGGCGGAACCGTGCCCGCGCCGCCGGCGCCAACACGGCGGCGAAGGAGTCCAAGGCTCTCCGTGACGGCCATCCGCTGCTCCTCCGCGCGCGATTTCTTTCTCGCTAGGGAAACAACCTTGCGGATCATCGCTCGATGACTCGAAGTCAGCCGGGGCGCACGGAAGTAAGCCCGCATGAAGCGCAGAACCCCCGCGCGCATTCCGACGGCCAGCGCTGAGGCGACCGTGTCCGACAAATCCGAGACGGCCTGCTTCCGGGGAATCGACGCTTCATGGAGACGACCCTGCGTGTCCGGGTCGAGGAACATGAACCGATTCTCGTGCGTCGTCTCGGCGCCCGCTTCCGCATCCACCGGCTTGCCGACATCGGTCCGGATGAGGATGTTCCGCCAGAACAGGCCCCCGTGCTTGACCCCGACATCGTGCATCTGCCGGATGGCCGCCGCCAACTCCGCGATGAGCGCTCGCTTGGCTGAGACACTGAGGTGGGCCGGTCCATCTTCGCCGGGCGACTCATGGACCTCACGGTCGGGCAGAAGATCGCCCACCTTCAGATAGTAGACATCGAGCGATTCCACGCCGTCCTGCCCCGCCGTCAGGATGATGCCGGCCCGAAGAAACCCTCGCCTGCGCAGCTCTCCGTAGGCGATGGGCCGAACCGTCGGCACGCCCCGCTGCCGCATGGTGTGCAGGAACTCGAACTCGAACCGTGCCCGGCTCTTGCCCAGCAGCGTTCCGCGGAACATCTGTTTGATTCGCTGGGACAGGCGGTCGTAGTGATAGCGCTTGACGAAAACACTGGTCGGCCCGCCGAACGATTCGTCAACGGGCACGCGGAAGATGTCGGACGAGCGACTGACGGCGGCCACGTCGGCCGAGTCGTGCTTCAACACCCGTCCCACCCGGTCGAGCCCAAGCTTGGCGAGCCATTCCCGGTCGCCCTCCGTGATTTCGATGTACTCGCGCGACATTCGGCGGTTTCTCAAGACGGCGTAACGGGCCTCGCGCCGCATTGTAGTGCGACTTGGTCGCGGGACAAACGGCGAGGCCCGCTGGGTGCATCCGAGAAAGAGGGGCAAATCCGCGGCAGGGGGAACCAGTACGCGGTAGGGTCTCTCGTAGAACGGGATGCCAACGGCCCCTGTACGATCCGACGAGCCGAATCGTCGGATGCGGATCGGACGCAATTCCTTCTTGCTCAACCCGTCATCGGCGGCTGTCTTTCCGGCGCTATGCCTGAACAGCCTGTTGAACAACACGTGAACCGGGTGTGGCGCCGGTTACCGGTCCGTGCAACGACAGATGGTGCGTCGGGGACGTACCCTACCGATCTGCCCATTGCTCAGTTGAGTCCTGCCACCGTCCAACCTATATTGATGCCGCACCGGCTGGGGCCGGGACGTCTGTGACGTTGAAGCGAACATGTTCCTGCGCAAGGTGTCGAAAGAATGGCACAACCCAAGACGATCGTCGCGCTCACCGGGATCGCCCTGGGCATGCTGTGTGCAGCGCCCGCTGCCCCCGGTCGTCAGCGTACGCGCCTTGGCGCGCCCGCGACGGACCAGGAGATCGCTTCGCTGATTCGCTCGCTGGGCGATCCGGCCTTTGCGGCGCGCACGGCCGCCACGCGAAGGCTGACGGCCATTGGCGGCCCTGCCCTGGATCGCCTGCGGACGGCGGCCGACGACGCCGATGTGGAGATGGCCCTTCGTGCGCGCGCCATCCTTTCGGCGCTCGATGGACGGATGCTGATGGGCGTGGATGTGCATCTCGCTTTTTCGGCCGCGAAAGTCGAGTGGGATCAGCCGGTCGAGTTGGTGGTCACGATGACCAATCGCTCACCCCATCCCGCTCGGGTTCCGTTCGAGATCGACGAGACCCGGCGACGCGGAATGCCCGCCGACGCCCGGCAGGTCGGTGATCTTCTCGACCTGGCGGATCATCTCCTCGTACGAACCGACGCCGGACGACGGCTCGAGCTGACGGTGGACGACATCCGCGCTGACGCAGATGTCGAGGCCGCCGTCAACGATCGCCTCGATGGCGGCCCTACCACCCTGATTGAGCCCGGTGAGACGGCGACGCTGCGTGTCGCGGCCTTCAACCGGGGGTGGGCTCGGTACCGGCTCCTCGATGCGAGGACCTACTCGGTTCGTTTTGAGTACGTGCCGGAGTGGGCCGACGACGAACTGGCCGCCCAGCGAATCGGGCGGGTTGTCAGCAATGAGGCGGAGCTTGTCCTCACGCGTGGTGCGCCGGAAACGGTGTCTCGCCGAGGGAGCGAGGCCGCCATCGCCCTGCATCGATCCGGTGGCGTGCTGATCGCGCGCCTGACCAACCGGGCCGACCTACCCACCTGGGTGAACCTCAACTTTGGTGGATCATTGCCCTTCGCCTCGGGGGCGTGGGTCTATGAGTTGGACGACTCACGGCATAAGGTGCCGTTCGTTTCGGGCGAGAACGCCTCATGGGATGGTTTCGAGGCGACCCGTTTGGTCCAACTCGCCCCGGGTGCCACGACGGAGCTGGCCACGATCGACCTGGACGAGCTGCGCCGTCGTCTGAAGGCGGCGGGTGCCGATCTCGATAGTCCCCGCGGGAGCGTTCACTTCGCCTACACCAACCTTTGTGATCGACAGTGGCAGGCAAAGCAGGGATCGGCGCTCCTGGGTCATCCCAAGGCACCGCCGGCGCTGAAGCGCCGGTTGCCTCGGCGCATTCTCTACGGGGGCTTCACCAGCGGACGCACGGCATCCGAGGAACTCCACCCTGGCGGCTGACCTGTGCGATGCGTTTCGGTGTTTGACCGCCTCAAGGGCTGTTCCTAGAATCGCCTCCGATGTCTTTTGACTCAGGGCGACCTTCCGAGCCGGCATCCGGCCAATCCGACGATCCTTCCGCCGACGTGCGTCGTATGTCGTTCGGCGATCACCTTGAAGAGCTGCGCGCGTGCCTGATCCTCGCGCTTCTTGGCGTCGGGCTGGCGACGATCGTCTGCCTGGGCTTCGGGAAGCACATTCTCGCGATCATCTGCCGTCCACTGTGGTGGCAGCAGCTTGCCAGCGGCTTGCAGCCCAACCTTCAGGTTCTTGCGCCCACGGCCGCCTTCTCCGCCTACCTCAAGATCGGCTTTCTTTCCGGGATGATTGTGGCCATGCCGTGGGTGCTCTGGCAGGTCTGGCGATTCGTGGGAACCGGTTTGTACCGCCACGAGCGTAGCTTTCTCAGATTCCTGGTGCCCGCATCGTGCGGGCTGTTCCTTGTCGGCGTGTTGTTTCTCTACTTCGTGGTGCTGCCGATCATCCTGCGTTTCTTCATCGGCTTCAATCAGAGTTTCGCGGCGCCCTCGATGGCGCCGATCGCCGTCGAGCAGCTCTTGTTGCCCGCCGAGTCTGCGGACGAGCCGCCGAGCGATGCCGGCGCCGGGGCGCGCTTCGCGATTCTTTCCGAGGATCCTGTGGACCCCAAGCCCGGCGACGTTTGGGTCAACGTGACCTTCCGGCGCCTGATGGTCCAGACGAAGGACGGACTGCTCTCGATGGCGCTCGACCGCGGCGGCGCCGGCAACGTGATGAACAGCCAGTTCGCGATCGACTATTATGTCTCGTTCGTGCTGATTTTGGCACTGGCGTTTGGTATCGCCTTTGAGACCCCGATCGTCGTGTTCTTCCTTGCCTGGACCGGGCTGATGACCAGGGAGGCGATGGCGACGGGGCGGCGCTATGTGCTGCTCGCCACGGTGCTGGTGGCCGCTTTCCTGACGCCGCCGGACGTCATCAGCCAATTGCTGCTGGCCGGTCCGATGTACCTGCTGTTCGAGGTGGGGCTACTGGCGGCACGAATCGTCGAGCGCAAGGGAGCCGAAAGCAGCGCCGGGTAACAGCCCGACGCCGGCCCTGTTCACAGAGTCACCCTCCCGATGAGATCGCGGATGGACGAGATCTTTCGATCTTGCAAGTACGTCCGCAGGCCGTCGCAGATGTGAAGCGGCGTGCGCGGATCGACGAACAGGGCCGTCCCAACCGCGACGGCCGTCGCCCCGGCCAGGAAGAACTCCACGGCGTCGCGCCAGTGGGCGATGCCGCCCATGCCGATGATGGGAACGTCGGCCTTCTTCGCCACTGCGGAGTAGACGCGGTGAACCATGTAGACGGCCACCGGGCGGATCGCCGGACCGGAGAGCCCACCCGTACGATTGGCCAGCATGGGCTTGAACGTATCGACGTTGATCGCCATCCCGCAGAGCGTGTTGATCACCGACAGCGCGTCGGCACCCGATTCGACGGCGGCCGCGGCCGTGGCGGTGATGTCGGTCACGTTCGGGGATAGCTTCACGATCAGCTTGGCCCGATGGACATCCTGCCGTACCGCGCCCACGAGCCGGGCGAGCCGGTCGGGGTCCGTGCCGAACTCCAGCCCATCAGCCACATTGGGGCACGAGACGTTCAACTCGACGCCGGCGATGCAGTCCACTTCGTCCAGTCGGCGGCAAACGGTTCGATAGTCGTCAACGGTGTGGCCGACGACGTTCACGATGATCGGAATGCCCGTGTCACGGAGGAAGGGCACCTTGTCTTCGATGAAGCGCTCCAGTCCTATGTTCGCAAGACCGATCGCGTTGAGCATGCCCGCCGGCGTTTCGACCACGCGCTCCGGCGGGTTGCCCTTGCGCATTTCGGGCGAAACGGCTTTGGTGACGAAGGCGCCGAGTTTGCCCAGGTCGATCAGCTTGCCGTGTTCGGGTCCGTAGCCGCTCGTGCCCGAAGCAGTCATCACGGGGTTGGAAAGGGTAATGCCGGCAAGGTCGATGGTAAGATCGACGGCCGCGACGTTCGTGGGCTCGCTCATCGTGACGCAGCATGGTTACGCCGTGAGCCGGTGTCAACCGTTGGAGCGACGGGAAGGTCAGTTCCACGGGCGAGCCCGATCCGCGAGACGCGATGGACGAATCCGACCGCCCCTCTACAATGCCGTCGCCGTCTGAACGAAAGGATAGCGCGATGCCGAGCTCCAAAGCTGATCTGGTTGTCTTTCCCGGCACGTTCGACCCGGTGACCCACGGCCACCTCGACATCATCCAGCGCGCCGCGGAACTGTTCCCCCGGTTGATCGTCGCCGTCGGAGACAATCCGCTGAAGGCGTGCGTCTTCACCTCCGCCGAACGCGAGTCGATGCTTTGCGCGCATACGTCCGACCTGAAAAACATCGACGTGAAAACGTACTCCGGGTTGACCGTCGAGTTCGCGCGCAGTGTCGGGGCCGGTGTGATCCTTCGGGGCATTCGCGACACCGTTGACTTGCATGGCGAGCTCGAGATCGCCATGGCCAACCGCATCATCGGCGGTCTTGAGACGGTATTCCTGATGACCAGCGGCCAGCACATCCTCACATCGAGCACGCTGATCAAACAGATCGTGGAAATCGGACACTACGATACGGACCACCTCGCCCGGCTGGTTCCGCTCGACGTCGCCCGCCGGCTCGAACAGCGCCTCCGGGGAACGGCCGCGAAGTAGACTTGGGAACCCGATCCGATTCCCCGCGTGTTGGCTGACAGCTACGAGCCCGCAGTTCGGCGCGACCGGGTGCGAAGCCGCAGCCCGTTGATCGTCAGAAGAATCAGGACCGCCGCCGCCGTCCATCCCATCGGCGTCGGCTCACACGTTGCACAGGCGATCGTCCGCACCGCGCTCACCGGCATCGCGGGCAAGAGGGCGTCGATCGTCAGTCCGAAACCAACGGCCACCACGGCGATCGTCGCGAGGTAGATCGCCAGCCCCTGTTTCCCCAGATCGCGCGAGACGACAACCATCGTGGCAAGATTGGTGGCCGGTCCCGCCAGAAGGAAGACCAGGGCTGCGCCGGGGCTAAGCCCTTGGGCGATCAACACGGCGGCCATCGGTGTCGATGAGGTGGCACAAACGTAGAGAGGCAAACCGACGACGAGCATGAGCAGCATGGCCGGCATCCCCGTGCCGACGTGCCGCTCCAGGAACCCCGCGGGTATCGCCGCCGACGCGAGCCCCGCCAGGACCATCCCCAACACCAGCCACGGCGACAGGTCGGCGATCATTTCGACGAGCCCATAGTGAAAGGCCCGCCGGATTCGTGACCGCCCGGGCTGCCCGCCGTCGGGGCAGCCGCAGGATTCCCCGCAGTTGCCATCGCTACCGGCGGGCACGGCCTCGGCGGAGGCGCGGGGGGCACGGACCTTACGGTCGGAGAGACCGATCAACGCACCGGCGGTGATGGCCGTCACGAACGCCGCCAGAGGCCGAAGGACGGCGAGCGCCGGACCCAGCAGGGCGTAGGACACCGCGATGGAATCGACGCCGGTTTCCGGCGTGCTGATAAGGAAGCTCGCCACGGCCCCGCGGCCGGCGCCTTGCCGACGCATCGAGGACGCCAGGGGAATGACGCTGCACGAGCAAAGGGGAAGGGGGATTCCGACCAGGGCGGCCTTAAGGACTCCGGACAAGCCGGGCTGACCCAAATGGCGGGTCACCTGTTCGACGGGTACGAGCACGGAGACGATGCCCGCCAAAAGGAATCCGCCGAGCAGCCACGGCGCGGCCTGGACCACGATGGCCCCGGTGTGCTCTGCCCACGTGAGCAGGAATGTAGTCATCCTGGTTCGCCGTCCGTCGAATAAGCTACCGGCAATAGCATACCGGCGGCGGCGAATCCTGGCGCCGGCATCCGCGTCACCTGAACGGCAAAGCTGTCCGTGACTTGCCCAGGGCCGCGGGGCTTTAGCCCGCGCGGACTCGAGTCCGGTTCGGTGTCCGATCCGCCCTAACGCTGCTGAAACAAGGCCCCCGGCCTTCTACGGTCGCCGACCGTACTCGGGCTTCCAGATCAGCAGGCGGTGGTTTGGGTCCAGGCGAACGTCCGTGGGTCGATCCTTGGTTGAAAGGATCGTCTCGGTCCTTCGCCCTCGCACCGACACTGTGTGCATGCGCGTGCCGGAGGCGGAGTCAACGGCCACGTCCACATTCAGGTGGTATGGCTCACCTTCCTGGACCTGCTCGATGACTACCTTGACGGTCCCGTTGTCGTTGGGGGTGTAGTCGAGGTCGAGGACGGGGGCGCCCGGTCGATCCAGCCATTGGGCGAAGAACTGTTCGAGTTCGCAGCTCGAGCACGCGGACACGAAGGCTGAACGGACGTCGTCGAGCGCCATGCGTTTGCCCGCGTACTCGCCGATCAGCCCGCGAAGCGTAGTGAAGAACACCTCGTCGCCGACGCGGCGGCGTAACATGTGATACATCCAGTGCCCCTTCGCGTCCGAAAGGTTGTGCTGCCATCCGCCGCCTTCGAGTTGGGACATCGGCATGTCCTGACCCGCACGCTGCATGTCGAAATAACCCCTGGCGCATTGGCGACTGCTGTAACCGGGGCGAGAGAAGCGAAGAAACTCGGTGGCGGCCTCCACGCCCTCAAGGGCCTCGATCGCAACGACCGCGCTGTACTGCGCGAGGGATTCAGAGCAGAGGATGCTGCCCGGCCCCCGTGTGTTCACGAGATTGCCCCACCAGGCGTGGGCGGCCTCATGCGCGAAAAGAGGAAGATTGCCACCCTCCGGCTCGAAGGCGCTGCGCTTGGCCATGATGAACCCTTGCTGGGAGGCCGCGTACCAATGGGTCGTCCCCTCGGGCACCTCTGCGATGGAGTAGCCGGGATAGGGGAACGGGCCGAACCGTGCCTCCATCGCGCCGATGGCCTCGGCGAGTGCCTTGGCCTGGTCTTTTGCGCTGGTCGGCTTTTTAGAAAGGAGATAGACAGCGACTTCCTGTTCGCCGACGGCGTGACGAGCGACCTTGTAGGGTCCGACGATGAACGAACGCGCCACCGGGTCGCTGACCTCCCAGACCTCGATGACCTCATCGTCTGTTTCGGTTCGATCGACGAGCCGGCCGTTGGAAAGCGACCGACCGCCCGGTGGCATGTGGAATCGCGTGGTACCCGGTACGGCCATCTTCTTGGAAAGGGAGCCTTCCTTGAAGACCGCGAGCGGGTACCAGGCGTTGGTCCACTGGCCAAAGGCGATCCCTTTCGTAAAGGCCAGGTAGTCCGAGCGTTTCCCGCCGCTCTCGGCCGCGAAGGTTAGCGTGATCTTGTCACCACGGACGCGTGGCGAGTCGAACCGCACGTGCGCAAGCAGCGTGTGCCTGCGCGATTCATGTTTGGCGTTCAGTTCGACGGCGACCCCCGGCGGGCCGTCGATCCGCGTGAAGCGCATGACCGACTGGCTGGAGTTCATGGCCAGGGTCGGACCCATCGACGATGGGTCATCGAGCCGCAGCTCCATCTTCCCCTCCACCAACACCTTCGCGCCGCGCGGCTGGATGGAGACGTCGAGATCGAGCCGCTCCATCGTCCAGCCGAGCCCCTCGTCGTTCGCCGGGGCCGCCGTGGCCATGGCGCGATCAACGGCCTGGTGAAGCGGCTTGCCGTCGTCTTTGAGCGGGTGACCGATCCAGGCGATCTTACCCTGACGATCGACGACGAAGGCCTCGGGCATGTTGAACAGGCGGCCTTCGATGCCACCGTTTTGCCACTCGTGCTCCATGGACAGATCGCCGTCGAACGCGACGCGGTAGTCCATCTTGTAGCCGTTTTTTTTCAGGAAGGCCTTGACCGGTTTGATTCCGTCCCACTCATGCGAGGCCACACCGATGACCACGAGCCCTTTGTCGCGGTGCTTGCGTTGCAACTCGCTCAGGCGCGGAATGCTCTCGATGCACGGCGCGCACCAGGTGCCCCAGAACTCGATGAGGTAGACCGTGCCCCGGTTGAGCTTTGTGACCGGGTCGCCCTTGAGCCACTCGTCCACCGAAAGGGCCTTCGGGGCCGGGTCACCGACCTTGTGAATCGGCGGCTGCGGCGGGATTCGCATTCCGACGGTCAGCGCGACCAGTGCGATCAACGTCACTTGTCTCAACATGGGTCTTGCTCCGTCATGGGTTGGCGGCCGGGCCGAAAACTCCCGGACGCACTGGCACTACATCTGAATCTGTGATAGACTCTAAGACAGATTGTTATGTTATGCAACACAAATATTTGTACTGTTTTGTAGAACAATTGCGGGGATGCGGTGAATGAGCCCATGAGTAGCTATGCCGGGCAGGCACGCGGCGGCAAACACCAGGCCGCCTTTGATCACTGCCTACACGAAATCGCAACGGGTCGGTGGCGCGAGGGGCACCGGCTTCCCAGCGTCCGCGAGGCGGAAAAACTCTGGCGGGTGAACCGGCTGACGGTGCTCCGCGCCTATCGGCGGCTCGAGGCGCTGGGTCTGGTCCGCTCGGCCGATCGGTCCGGGTTCTTTGTGGCCGAGGCCGCCGGCGTCGAGCGAGTGTCGCGCCATCGGCACGAGCTCGAGCGGCTGTTCGATCGCGCGCTGGAAAGCGTCGAGCGCGGAACGGACCTGTCACCGCTGGGGGTCTTCAGATACTTCGCGCACCTGGCCGAGATTCACGACCGCGAGCGGCCGCGTTGTGCCTTTGTGGAATGCACGGCCATCCAGTCGCAGGGGCACGTCCGCGAGATCGCCACCCGATTGGGTGTCCCGGCTTTGGCACTCACCACGGCGGATGTGGCTGGCGGGCCGTCGTGCGTCCCCGACCATGTGCGAACGATTCTGACAAGTCATTGGCATCACGAGGAGATCGCTCCGCTGGGTGACGCGCCGAACGTGAGGGTCGCGTCGGTTCGCATCGAGATTTCGCCCCGACTGGCGGACACCCTGCCGGACGGTGTCAAGGAGGCCGTCGTGCTTGACGACAACGAGACCAAGGCGGCCCCGATGGTCCGAGACGCGGCCGAGCGATTCGGGAACATCGTGGTGCGAAGTGAGATCGTCGATAGCGTGATCGACGCGCTGCCGCCCATGCTGACGCGCGGCGGGAAGGGCGCCCGGCAGCGCGTGCTATTACTCTCGCCGAGGTTCTGGGGGGTGGTCGATCCGAAGTGGCGGGATCATCCGCAGGTCAGGCCGATCACGTTCACCATCTGCGAGCCCGCCTGGCCCGCCGTCGCCGACGCCATCGGGCTGCCGCTGGGTTTGGCCGGCGGCAACGGCCCCGCGGCATGTGCGACATAGATCCATCAGTAGGGCAGGTCGATGACCTGCCATTACCATTGGCGAACGTGAATCCAGTGGATTCGGGACGAAATGGAATACGTTTGGTAGGGTGACTATATCCCCCTCAATCCGGTCAAACGCGGATACGGCGATCGGCCTGGGTCGTGGCCGTGGTCGAACTCTCATCGCCACGTCAGGTTGGGTTGGCTTGATCCGAATTGGCCCGGGTCGAGTGCGATCAAACTTCCCGACATCGACGATCGATCATGGATCATAGTAAAAGGCAGGTCATCGACCTGCCCTACCTGGCTCAGCGTAGCAGTCGCCGGATTTTCTGGGCTACACGGCCCCCTATCACCTCGGGAGGGCTGGGAATAAAACCCCTGGTTCTGACCTGCGTCACTGTCGCCGATGCGACAATCTCGTGGCCTTGATGAAACTGTGCGGTGATCCCGCTGACGTACTCGCCCGCCGTTGATGCAGAATGCGTGCTACCCCAAGCCGATGTCGATCCAACGAACAAGCCTCCGCTCCCGGACGAAACCGCGTCGTTAGCCAGTGTAATCGTTCCATCAATCAGCATGTCGCCTCCGGCACTCCTTATTGCGACACCCGCAGCCAGCAAATCCTGTATGATTGTGTTGCGGACCGCTTCAGCGACGATCTCGTTCTGGCACAAGAACCTGCCCACCGTGACGGAATGAACTGCTTTCAGTTCGCCAGCCATCCCAGGGCGTACACTGACCTTGCTTGTTGTTGCACAGCCACAAACGGAAGCAACGAACCACAGTAGGATCACTCGTTTCATAATCAAAACCCTTTCAGTGTTCCCGCCAATTCCGGAGGCGGTCGTAGCCAAGGGTGGCGGCGGGTCTACGGTACGCCGACTGCACTCCCCGTTCTCAGATTCACAACATAGGTGCTCCACGTGGAGCATGAGGCTCCAGTTACAACGGACACCGGATCGCCGACCTGCCAAAACAACAACTTGTTCTCATCGGCACGTCAGGCTGGGTTGGCTTGATCCGAACTGGCCCGGGTCGAGTGCGATCGAACTTCCCGACATCGACGATCGATCATGGATCATAGTAAAAGGCAGGTCATCGACCTGCCCTACCTGGCTCTTGATTAACGAAAGCCCTGTTACCGCCCTGTGGAACAGTCCGCCCAGCGGCAGCCCCATTGGAAATCAATCCTAGCAATTCCGCCAGCTTGTCGATGCGAATGGCGAAATTCTGCTCGGACGACGTAACGAAGCCCAAGGCATGGACGCCGATTATCTCTCCAGATGCGTTGAACACGGCACTGCCGCTGACGCCCGGCTCTGTCGTGATGTCGTACTGAATCAGTTGCGCATTATCGAGGGTGAGGGCGTCGCCAGGATCGAACGGTCGGATTGCGCTGATCGATCCCCCTACGCACGTCGCCCGTGGATGAAAGTCGCCCGAAACCGAACCTATGAAGTCAAGACCGAGAGTTACGCTCGCCGGAAAACCACACAGGCTGACAGATTCGAAGACTTCCACCTCGGGATAGGCGTTCGTAGCAGGGATTGTGAGGAAACTTGGTATGGTTGTGTCCACTTCCAGGATGCCCACATCGGGGGTCGTCACCTGTGAGCTGCTGTCGTATTCGGGATGCCACCAAACAGTCGTGACGAGCCGCAACTCGCCTGTCTCATGTTGAAAAACCGCTGCGACGCCGTTGGGCTCACGAGTGACTTGGATGATTCCCTCAACGACATGAGCGTTCGTTCCCAGGAGTCGTGGGCCGATGCCGAACGCAGTTGCGACCCTCAGGGAGAAATCGCTGAACGCTAGCACCAGCCATGTCGCTTTCTGGAAGTCCTCAACAGTGTTGCTCGCGACATTGGGGTCGTTGTTGCAGAATCCGACGAGGGTAAGTTCTTCGTAGTCCGAACATCCATCCCCGTCGGTGTCCCGTACGTTGTTCGGGTTATCGGTCGGGTCGAAGGGGTCGGTTCCGGGGATGGAGTTGATCTCCACGTCATCGGAGAAGCCGTCCCCGTCGCTATCGAGGACGGTAGCACCGAGAGTCCCGCCGCCCGGTCCCGTTAGATCAGCCGGCGTGTTGCCGCAACCGGGTAGCATGACGACAACGAACGGAATGGTGATGAGTAGGCGTTGCATGCGATGACTCCCCGGAATGAATGTAGAACCGACGGCAGGCGTTGCCCAAGCAAGACGCCACCGCCCGCGTCAAAGGTAGATCGACCGCGCATAACACTGACTTGAAAATACAGTGTGTTATCGGAGTTTATTCCTGGCTTTGGCGGGCCGGGGTCACAGCCTCTTGTGATGCATTCACTGACACGAATCCGCGCGGGCTGAAGCCCGCGGCTCGGGACGAAAGGACGGGGAATTCTTTAGGGCAACGCTTCGGTCAGGAAGCTGAGAAGCTGTTCGGTGTAGTCGGGCGAGTACATGAACCCGCCGCCGTTGTGACCGCCGGGTGTTTCGAGGAACACCTTCGGGTCCGTTGCGGCCGAGAAGAGCTTTCGGCCGTTTTCAAGCGGGATCAGCGTGTCGTCCTGGCCATGAATGAACAGCTTGGGGCAGGTGATGTTCGGCACCTTGTCGATCGATTCGTATCGGTAGGTGACCAGCAAACTCACCGGCAGCAAGGGATAGTGCAGTCGCCCGACATCCACCAGACTCGTGAAGGTGGACTCGACGACCAGGGCCCCGGGCGCGTGGCGGCCGGCCAGTTCGATGGCCACCGCACCGCCCAGCGATCGGCCGAAGAGGACCACGCGATCGGGTGATTCTTCGCGCGTTTCCGTGAGATAGCGCCAGGCGGCCTCCGCGTCCAGGTATGTTCCCTTCTCGGTGGGCTTCCCTTCGCTTCGTCCGTAGCCCCGGTAATCGAAGATCAACACGTTGAGCCCGAGACGGTGTAGCGCTTTGATGGTGTGAATCCGATCGGCGATGTTGCCCGCGTTGCCGTGGCAGAAGAGCACGCTTCCCCGCGCCTCAGGCTGAGGGATGTACCACGCGGCGATGGCTACGCCGTCGCTGGTCGTCAGCGTGAGATCATCGAACGCGAGCCCGAAGTCGGCCGGTGTGGCCGCGTAGCCGCGCGTGGGGAAATAGATGAGCTTCGCCTGAAGGAACATCACACCCACCGAGACGGCAACGTAGGTACCAAGGGCCACGGCCACCAGACGCCGGGGACGGATGTACCTCTTCCGACCAGTGCTGGACGCCTCTTCGTCGGGGCGGGTTCGGTCGTCTCGCCCGCCGGTACCGGCCCCGTTCGTATCGTCGGCCACGTGCATATCAAGTCCCATGGCAGTGTACGCGGTCGGTCGCCTCCGCCTCAAGCCGAAAGGGGCGACCGGATCGCAACCGGGTGCGTGACAGAATCGGCGTTGGCCGTCTTCAGAGCACCCCTGGAACCGGCTTGCCCGCGGGCGCGAGCCCGGTGGGGTACTGGCACGGGGGTCTGCCGGCCGGTGCCCGCGGCTCGGGCTCGGCGTGCCCGCCCCGCGACGGGCCCCGTGGGGTGGTCGATCCGCCTTGTCGTGCCCATGGGCATGGCCTAGTGTATGGTCAACCTTGAATCTGCGGGTTTGCTCGGTGGGTGGCCCACCTCTTTAGAGGTGGGGGACTCGAATGGTCTCCGGATTCGCGTCCCCCACGGCTAAAGCCACGGGCCACCCAACCCGCAAGTTTACGCGTGACGATGCACTAGCATGCGGCGAAGATCGCGCGTAAGGCTCGGCGAGCGACGGGAGCGGCACACGGTGATCGTCCGATGAATAGGATTAGGACGGTTCGAATGATGTCATCGGAGTAATCGAATGGCGTGCCAACAGACAACCACCAGGACTCGGATCGCTCTGGGTTGCCTCGTCGCCGGGTTCGTGGTCGCACCCCGGATGGCACGCGCCCAAGCCACGCAACCGCCCCGGCCGAAGCTCGCAAGCCTCGACCCGCGAGTGGACCAAATCCTTACAAATCTCGAGCGACGCAGTCGGGGGCTCACCGACATTCGTTGCAAGGTGCGATTCGTCGAAGACGACCGGATGAACCTGTCGAAGCGCATCAAGACGGGCGACATTCTCTTCCTCATCGCCGAGCCGAACCCCAACTTCCTGATCTACTTCCACACCGTTCAGGTCGATGACATCCTCGGCAAGCGTGAGTGGTACCTGTTCGACGGCCGATGGCTCTATCAAACGCTGGAGCGCCTGACGCAGATCACCAAACAGGAATGGGTTCATGCGGGCGAGAAGATCGACCTGTTCGACCTCGAAACCGCACCGTTTCCGCTTCCGTTCGGGCAAAAGAAGGAGACGATTCTGCGTAACTTTCGCGTGATCCTTGTGCCGCCCAGCGCGGGCGATCCACTGGGCACCGATCACCTCGTCTGCCTGCCAAAGCCCGACAGCCCGCTGCGTCGCAGCTACGACAAGCTCGAGCTGTTCGTTCTGCGCGACGTCCACTTGCCCAACCGCATCATCGTGACCAAGAACGACAACACCGAGGTCAACACGGCCGACTTCCCCGACCTGACCATGAAGTCGATCAACACCGGCCTTAGCCGCAAGGACTTCGCCCGCCCGGCCGCCTGGCGAGGCTACGACCTGGTGATCGAGACCTTGCCGCCAGCCGGCAAATAGAAAATAGGGTGCGTCCGGGACGCACCCTACGGTTCGATCACCGAGCCTGGGAAAGCGAGCAAGCAACCCGCAGTGTAATTGCCAACGGATTCTCCCCCGCCTAAGCTGTCGGCCTTTGAACACCCGTAGCGCGTCGCGGGACTCTCGGATTCCAAAAGTGGACCTGAGCCAACTCGAAGAAACCATCACGGCCATCGAAGGCGATCTGGCGACCGAACTACGCGGTATCGCCACCCTCGACGCTGTGCGCACGCTGGAGACCGCCGTCCTGGGCAAGAAGGGGTCACTCGGGTCGCTCATCGCGGGGATCAAGGACTATCCGCCGGACCAGCGGGGCCAGGTCGGTCAGACCATCAACCAGGCGAAGCGTCGCGTCAAAGCCCTCATCGATGGGCGCATGGGCGAACTGAGATCGGCCGACGCCGCCGCCGATGCCGCTCAGGGCGATGCCTTCGACGTGACACTACCGGGCACCCGGCGACCCATGGGAAGCGTCCACCCGGTGACGGCCGTTCAGTGGGAGATCGAACGGGCGTTCGAGCGCCTCGGCTTCACCGTCGAGGCGGGTCCGGAGATGGAATCGGAGTACAACAACTTCGAGGCCCTCAACATCCCGGCCACCCATCCGGCCCGCGACATGCAGGACACCTTCTGGCTGAAAAACGGCAAGGTTCTGCGGACGCACACCTCGCCCGTGCAGCACCGCTCGATGATCAAGTTCGGCGCCCCGCTCCGCGTGATCGTTCCGGGCCGGTGCTTCCGCTACGAAACCATCGACGCCTCGCACGAAAACACCTTCCACCAGGTCGAGGGGCTCATGATCGACCGGGACATCTCGATTCCCAACCTCATCGCCATGGCGAGAACCTTGTTGTCGGAAGTGATGAAACGCGACGTCGAGCTGCGCGTTCGCCCGGGCTATTTCCCGTTCGTCGAGCCCGGTATCGAGATTGACATGAACTGTCAGATTTGCGGTGGCAGCGGATGCCCCACCTGCAAGCGGTCGGGGTGGATCGAGATTCTACCGGCCGGCATGGTGCATCCCAACGTGCTACGAGCGGGTAACATCGATGCGGAGAAGTACACTGGTTTCGCGTTCGGACTCGGGTTGACCCGGCTAGCGATGATGAAGTACGGCATCGCCGACATTCGCGTACTCAACTCGGGGGATCTGCGCGCCCTCGTGTCACCGACCCGGGTGAGCGGGCAGATCATTCAGCCCGGTCACGCCGCCGACAAGAAGTCAAAATCCAGAACCTGACGGCCCCATGTTGATTTCCTGGAACATGCTGCGTGACTTTCTCGACCTTCCCGGCGACGTCGATCCGCGCGCGCTCACGGAAAAGTTCACGCGAACCACGGCCGAGGTGGATCAACTTTACGCCATACAGGTCGGTGCCAACGGGCTGATCGCGGCTCGCGTGCTCAGCGCTTCGGAGATTCCCGGCACGCGAAACCTGCGCCACGCCGTCCTCGACCTGGGCAACGGCGCGACCGTCGAAACCGTGACCGCGGCGCCCGTCCTTCACGAAGGGTGCAACGTCGTGTATGCGCCGGACGGCGCGACGGTCAGCGCGTTCGGCAAGATTCACTCAACAACGGTCGGCGGCAAGAAGAGTGTCGGGATGATCCTTCCCGGCGAAGCCCTGGGCATCGCCATGGCCATGCAAGAGGCCGTCTTCCTTGACCACACCACGGCGCCCGGCGAACCCCTCCCCGCCGCCCTGTTCGACGACTGGGTGATCGAGATCGACAACAAGTCCATCACCCACCGCCCGGACCTGTGGGGTCACTATGGCGTGGCGCGGGAGATGGCCGCCATTTGCGGTCAGCCGCTCAAACCCTACCCGGTCGCTCCGCTCGACCGGATCGTCGCCAACGACAAGCATGCCGTGGAGATTTCAATAGCCGACGCCGTCGCCTGCCCGCGGTACAGCGCTCTTGTGCTCGAAGGCGTGCCCATCCAGCCCGCGCCGCTGTGGATGCAGCTCCGGCTCGGGCACATCGGCATGAGGCCCATCTCCGGACTGGTCGATCTCACCAACTACATCATGGCCGAGCTAGGCCAGCCGATGCACGCCTTCGACGCCGGCAAGGTTCCGCGCATCGAGGTGAACTGGGCGACGGGTGGGGAACGATTCACGACCCTCGATGGGATGGAACGCAAGCTCACCACCGGCGACCTGATGATTCAGTGCGAGGGCAAGTCCATTGCTCTGGCCGGCGTGATGGGTGGGCTCGAAACCGAGGTGTCTCAATCCACGGCCACCCTGTTGCTCGAATCGGCCAACTTCAACCCAACCACCATCCGCAAGACGGCCGGACGCCTGGCACTGCGCACCGATGCCAGCGCCCGGTTCGAAAAATCGCTCGACCCTGGCAACACCGTGCTGGGCATACAGCGGTTCGTCACGCTTGCCACAACGATGTACCCCAACCTTGTGCTGACCAGCACGCTTTCGGACTGTTACCCCAAGCCGGCCGAGCCGGTCACCGTCCGCGTGAACCCCGCACACATCACGCGCACGATCGGTCAGCCGATACCGACCGACCGGACCCGCAACATCCTCGAGCCGCTCGGCTTCCTGGTATCCGGCGGGACGGAGGACCTGGTCATCACCGTGCCCTCGTTCCGCGCGACCGGCGATGTGTCGATCGAGGCCGACGTCATCGAGGAAATCGCTCGATACGTCGGCTACAACACCATCGAACCCGCCCTGCCGGCCGTTCACGTCCGTCGGTTCGAGCCCAACGCGCTGCATGAACTGGAACAGCGCACGCTGGAGTGCTTTTCGACCGGCCAAGGATACAACGAGATCCACGGATACCTCTGGTACGACGACGCCTGGCTCGATCAGCTTGGCGTGGACGCCGGGGCGTGCGTCGAGCTGGCGAATCCGGCCGCCGAGGGGCTCCATCAGCTACGTCGTTCGCTGATGCCGGCGATGCTGGCGGCGATCACGAAGAACCGTTTCCACTACACCGAGTTGGCGCTCATCGAACTGGGCAGCGTGTTTGAACCGGCGACCGACGACGACCATGAGTTTCGTCATGTCGGCCTGGTGCGCGCCCGGCGAGGCAAGAGATTTGAAGGCCCGCTCTTCCAACAGCTCAAAGGCGACGTTGAAGCCTGGGCATGGCAGCGCTTCACCCGCCCGGTCCATTTCTCCGAGGCATCGGGCAACCCAAAGAGACCATGGGAGCATCCGCAACGGACGGCCGACGTCATCGTCAACGCCGGCGTCATCGGTCGAGCAAGCACCATCGATCTGCCGCTGCGCCGCGCCATGGACGAGCATCTCGGCGCCTGGTCCATCGCCTGGGCCGAGCTGCGCCTGGGCGGGCTGGAAAACCTCGCGGATGTCACCGAACGGCTAGGGGGCATCCCCGCGTACCCGCTCGTCGAGATGGACTTCTCGGTGCTCGTCCCCAAGCAGGCACGGTTCGATGCGGTGACGTCCGAGTTGGCCTCGTTCCAACACCCGTTGCTCAGACAACTTCGTTTCGTGGACAGCTACGAGGGCGAGGCCATCGCAGCCGACTCCCGCAGCCTGACCTACCGAACCGTCGTCGGTGACACCGCGCGCACGCTGGTGGACGAAGATACAAACGGCTTTTGCCAGGCATTCGAGAAGCACCTGACCGACTGTGGATACCGCCTTCGCCGCTAAGTAGGGCGCGTCCCGGACGCACCTTCTGTATGTGTTTTGCGGTGCCAGCCGTATGTCCCGCATATTCCTGCAAGTGACGAAGAGAGGACACCCATGAGCCTTGCTCGCTACGTCGCCGTTGTGACACTCAGTTCCGCGATCCTCGGTTCTTCCGGGTGCTCCCAGTTCATCGATCCCGACGTGCCGGAGCCCATCCGCCCCCTCACCGAGCCTGAGTTCGGGACCGACTACCTGCTCTATCGACCCTCCGGCTACGAACGCCGCTTTGCACGACCGCTCATCGTCGTCTGCCACGGTGCCTTCCCCGACTCACCCAACAAGCGCATCCGCGCGTGGACCACACAAGCCGAGCAGCACGGCTTCATCGTCGTGGCCCCGACGCTCACCGGCGCCACGGCGCGCTGGGGCGGCAAGCCGGACGTGCAACTCCAGCGTCAGCGCGTGGACGAACGAAACATTCTCTCCGTGATCCGCCACGTTCGAGCCGGACACAACATCTCGGTGGATCGAATCTTTCTGCACGGCTGGTCGGCCGGTGCCCAAAGCGTCTTGCACACCGGCCTTCGCAACCCTGACCTCTTTCGTGCCTTGGCTCTGTCACAACCGAAATTCAAGGAGGGATTCCTGGCCGAAACAACCGATGCGATCGACCACTACCAGCGTGTGTTGATCAACTACAGCGTGGCCGATGCCCTCTGGGGGAATCAGGCGCGCGACTGTGCTCAGTGGCTTCGATCGCACGGTGTGGACCTGACCGAAGACACCAGTGGCGACGTGACGCAGTCCGACACCGACAAGCCCGTGGCGTTCTTTCAGAACGTCATCCGCACAAGTCCCTGGTTTCGCATTCGGACCCTCCCCGTCGCCGGAGCCAGCGCCCTCAACGTGCGGTTCGGCCTCAGGGGTGCGCCCGCCGGGGCGCGGTTCCGTTGGGCGTTCGGCGACGACACCACGGCCCTGACCGCCGACCCGGTTCATGAGTACGCCGCGCCCGGCGTCTACGCGGTCGCCGTCACCGTCGAGACACCCGATGGTCTCGAGCACCGCCGCCGCATCTCCCTTCAAGTGCCCGAGGGAATCGCCCGCCGATCCGAAGACCCCCCACCACAAAGATAGGTCTCAATGCCTGGACCGCGCGATGATCCCATGCCGTCGTGAAGGAAAAGGGGGCACCACGCCCGGTGCCGTTCTCGGTAGAGTCCTGCCTCGTATTCAGACGGCGCGCTTCCGCCAAGACTGTCTTTCCCAGCCGCGACCGTGAGCGAGCGGCGGGCTCGTAGCGGCACCGGCCTTCCCCGAAGCGACAGCGGGAAAGCGGCGCTCAACAGAACGATTCGTTTTCCAACGCGGCGCCGTCCGCGACACGCTGACCCCAAACGGCGCGACCAACCGCGCCGCCGCGCAAGTGCCAACCCTCTGGCACTTCCGGCGCTCTGGAAGTTCGGATGATCCGTTGCAGTAGCGCCCCCAAAGCCGCGGCCCGCACCAGCCACCCAAAGGACACGCGCCGATTTCCAGTGCCACGTCGTGGCACTTTCGTGCCACCTGGCGTGGAATCATCGCGAAGCGCCGCATCGGATTCCTTTTGGCCGGACAACTTAATGATGAGTCTTACCCAAGCCGGCCAGGTGCGAAGCCGGACGGTTGCGAGCCGGCGCACAGCCCCGCCACACCACTGTGGGACCAATGCGCATCCAGGAAGTCTTACGAATCTCCTGTGTTCCCTTATCCACGATTGGGAAACCCGTCATGGGCGCCGGGAAGACGCCGGGGGCAGCCGGAGCCAACCTCGATCAGTCGCTTCGTCCTTGACGCGCACACGGAATCGATCGTGGCGAGAGAGACAATACGGAGCTGGGTCGCCTCAAGACGGGAAACACGTCTAGTGCATCTTCACTCCTGAATCTGCGGGTTTTCGTTACCCGGAACGCCGCGACCGGTCGTGCTAATCAGAGCCTGCCGCGCTAGCGGCGGGACCAGTCCGCGGGCTAGCGCCCGCGGCTCTGACTCGGCAACGAACCCGCAAAACGACGTGTGACCATGCACTAGGGGTGCGTGACATCTTGCTCGATGTGCTATCCGGTCCGCGACCGTCAAAGAGGGGCGAACCGATTCGTCACGGGCGGCGCTCGGTTTGGTCAGACCCGTCGGCATTGGCGTGCCGGAGCAGTATTGCTCATGCGGCCAGTGCAACGCGGAAGATGCCAATCGCGTGTGCCCCGAAAGAGCACACTCGTCGGGGATTGCGGCTCAGGGCAAAGAACCACAGCCATTCGTGGGAGCCACGCCGCGGAGAGCTGTTTCACGTGAAACAGGCCGCTCTCGGTCGATGCTGTGCATGAACGACTGTCTTTGCGGACGCGACAGAAGGGATTCGTCGGCCGGATGGCCGCACCGCTGGTTGAGGGCCGTTGGATGACGAAGCTTGCGACAAGGCCGGAGTCGATCCAGGAACCCCATGGATAGTCCTCGCTCTTGAATCACAACGCTCGGGCTCACTCGCAAACGGCGATTCCTCGTCAGTACGACATCATTAACTCACCAACGGGCATGTTCGATTTAAGCTGACGGCATGGTGGGCGAACGACGTGAAAGCTATCGCGGCGGAACGACGGAATTGTTCCCGCGACAACTCTAAAACGCCGAAGAACCGAAGAGCATCGAACCCGAGTGGCGAAACGGAGCACACCACGACCGTTTTCGCTATCTGTTTCACGTGGAACTAACGCTTCAGCCTCACGGCACGAGGCGGCCATGATCGCCGCTCGGATGTCTTCCCGCGAGCGAATGTCCCCGTCCGCCCTGCAACGTGAGCGATTTCTGAGCGCTGGGTACCTGGTGTATGGTCAACCTTGAGTCTGCGGGTTTGCTCGGTGGGTGGCCCACCTTTTTCGAGGTCGGGGACTCGAATGGTCTCCGGATTCGCGTCCCCCACGGCTAAAGCCACGGGCCACCCGACCCGCAAGCTTGCGCGTGACGATGCAGTAGTTTGGCTATTGCGTCCTCGTCGCCGCGTCGATAGCCTGACCATCCGGACACGAACCACGTTTTCACTGCGTCCCTGTCAAGGAGGACATCATGTCCAAGCCGTCGCGAAGATTAGGCCGCGGACTCGATTCCCTTGTGTCAGACCTGCGCCCGGCGGGCATCGACCAAGGCGATGACCCGCTCGCCAGCTCCCTGAGCGACCGCCCAGACAAGACCAACCAAACGTCCAGTTTCCTGGAATCGCCCACCCTCGAAACAGACAGCTTGGTGCCAAACCCATTTCAACCGCGAAGAATTATTCATGATGATACGCTCATATCGCTAGCGGCGTCCATCAAGAAAAGCGGACTCCTGCAACCCATCGCCGTGCGCCGCGTTTCCGGGCGCTACGAAATCATTGCCGGTGAGCGTCGATGGCGGGCGGCCAGGTCGATCGGGCTGAAACGCGTGCCGGTCATCCTGCGCGAGGCCAACGACGAGCAGATGCTCGAACTCGCTCTGATCGAGAACCTCCAACGCGAGGACCTCAACGCCATCGATCGCGCCAAGGCCTACCGCCGCTTCTGCGATCGCTTCCAGCTAAAACCGGAGGACGTCGCCGGCCGGCTGGGCGAGGACAGAACCACCGTGGTCAACTACCTCCGCCTCCTTGAGCTGCCGGCCTCCATCCAGGACCGAGTCGAAGCGGGTGAGCTGAGCATGGGCCACGCCCGGTGCCTCCTCGGCATCACCGACGACGCTCATCGCGATGCGCTCGCTCGGTCGGCCACCGAGAATGACCTCTCCGTCCGCGCCCTGGAGGAGATTGTTCGGCGAGAGAAGACCCGCGCGGATTCCCCCGCACTGTCCATCGTCGAGGGAGTGCGGCCGGAGGCAGCTCACATCCGCGACTTGCAACGCCGCTACGAGGACGCCCTCAAGACGAAAGTCGTAATTCAGCAGGGTAAGCGAAAGGGGAGCGGGCGAATCATCATAGAATACTACTCGCTCGACGATTTTGACCGGATCAGCGCGGTTCTCGGTGTACCGCCCGAGTAGCAGGCCGAGGCTTTCATCCACCCATCGGCGGTGCGTCGAATGTCGAGACGACAGATTTCGACAGTGGATTCTTTCCCTGGTCGGCGCATGGGACTAGGCTCCCGTTTGGGCGGTGTACCACCGACCGCTTCACGGTAAGCGTTCAACTGACCGAAAAAGAACAGGTGGTGTACCGTTGGCGGGATCGGATTCCGTATCCGCCATGGCTCAAACCTGGAGTTCGGATTTCTACTGGAGACTATGATGAACCGATCGGCACACTGCTCCATCCTGGCCGCCTTGCTCGCCGCCACGGGTCTCGTCGCGCCCCGTACCGCCCAGGGCCAAGGCACGGACGCGATCCTGCGCGTGGTTCCCGATAGTTTTCCGCTGACCGTGGTCATCCTGAATCTTGAGAAGCTCGACGGTGAGATTCAAAAAATAGCCAAGCGGTTCGACCCGGAGGGGGCCGACGACAGCATGCTCGATCAGTTCAGGACCCAGCTCGACCTCGCCAAGTGGGTCGATTTTTCCAAGCCGGTCGCCATCGCCTACCCAAGCTTCAACACTGATTCCGAGGCGGTTCTATGGGCGAACATTCCCGATTTCGTCGCCAAGGCAAAGGGCGTGGAAGGGACGACGGAGGAGGATGGGTTGTGGCGCATCCCCTTTGACGCCGAGACCGAAGTCTTCGCGCGCGTCATGGGTGACTACGTCATGGCATCGCCCGTGCGTGATCTGCTCGAGCGCGCGGGCAAGAAAGGCGCCACGCTCGCTGCGGTGAAAACGCGGGGGTCGGTCCTCGGCGGGCGCGACCTTCTCATTCACGTCAACTTTGAACCGGTGCGCCCCATGGCCTTGGGCGGCATCGCCCAGGCCGCCATGATGGCGCCCATGATCGCCGGCATGGCCGCGGGGCAGGCGGGCATGGACCCGGCCGCCATGACCGGCGTCATCAACGCCGTGCTCGACGCAGCCAAGAAGTTTGTCGAGCAGGTGGCGTATCTGGACGTCAGCATCGGCTTTACCGAGAAGGCCGCGGACGTCACCGTCACCACCGGGTATGTAGAGGGGCCGATCCAAAGCTACCTGGCGCGCCAAAAACCCGCCGCCATCCAATTCCTGGACAACATGGAAGAGCAGCCGTTCGCCGTGGCGTCGGGCTTTCACCTACCTGGCCGTGAATCTCCCGTCTCCGCGTTCTTCATCGACCGGATCTCAAGTGCCATGATGACGGGACCTGCGGCTGACGGCGCGTCAGGCGAAGAGCCTGGGGCGCTCACGAAAAAGGCCGTCGATACGATGCGTGAGCTTTATCGCCAACTCGAAGGCATGAGCATGGTCATGGCGATGTCGGCCGACGGGATGAAACTTACCGGCGACTACATCGGACACGACGCGCCGGCGCTGCTCAGCCTGGTCAAGCGGTCCATCACGGACCTCGGACCCATGGTGAAGAAGCTCAAGGGTGCGACGTACGAGCCCATGGGCGTCAAGGCAATCGGCGGCGCTAACGTCGAGTTGTTTTCGGTAAAGGTTGACGCGGGCAGCCCCTCCGCGGCTTTCCTGGAGAGCCTCTATGGAGACGACCCACAGTTCGGCATGGGCGTCATCGGGGACCGGTTGCGTTTCTGTATGGGAAGTGACGAGATCATGGCACAGGCGTTCGCCGGCAGGGTATCCAAGCCGCTGTCCAAGGCCAAGTACGTTTCCGAGGCGCTTGCCGCCCTTCCGGACCGGCGCAACGGTGTCGTGCTGATCGACCTGGCCGGCTTGATCCCCATGCTGGGGCCCAGCCTCGGGATGCCGGACATCGGACCGATTCCGGCGGGTCCGCCGCTGGCCATCTCGGTTTCGCTCGCCGGCGACGTCGCCCGGCTCGACATGCATATCCCGTTCCGCGCGATCGACCGAGTGATCCAAGCCATGGCACCCGACGAGCCGATGTAGACGGGCGACCGAGCGGCGCCGCCCACGCGGTCAGGTCCGCAACTGCTGGAGCATGCGCTCGTACGCCGCGGCATCGTTCGCGTTTTGCAAGGACGATAGCGCCGGATCGACGTCGATCAACGCTGCGGCCGGGACGCACTGGCCACCGCATTGGGCAAAGAACCGTTGTGCCCGGCGCTCGCCCTTGGTGAGCAGTGCCTCAAGTATGGCACCCGTGTCAAGTCGGTAGACGGCCGTCAGCGCGTGAACGAACCCGTCGTGCTCAACGGCCACGGCTGGCTCGTCCATCCGCAAGTGTATCAACCGGCGGATGAAGTCCCGGCGCAGCAACGGCTGGTCGCAGGCTACGACAAACACGGCGTCGCAGCGTTCGGTGAGCGCCTCGAACCCCGCGGCAAGTCCGGCGAGCGGCCCAAGACCATCGATAAGATCATGTGCCAGCAGCGTGCCATCCGGGAGGGGGGGAAGCGATTGTTCGCGCCGCCCGACCACGACGACCGGATCGACGACGCCCCGAACGATCCCAACCACTCTCTGAAGCATGGTCTCGGACCCGACCGGCAGCCATGCTTTCGCTTGCCCCATCCGATGACTCATCCCGCCGCACAGTACGACGCCTCCGACGTGCAAATTCATCGTCATTTCGCCAGACCTGTCGCGAGCAGCTTGGTGGCCCCGTCGGGGGACCGTTTGGGCGTGGGTTTCACAATCCCAAGATCCCCGGTTCGATCCCGGGCGCCGCTAGTACAACAAGCGGCCCGGGCGCTTCCGCGATGGCCGATCGGTTTTTCTGCCTAGTCCTCTCGGAGGCGGTACTCCTCCTCAAGCCGGTAGAACTCCTCACCTTCACGCTGATCCTGGATGTCCTGCCTGATGTTCGGAAGGCACTCCGGGCACGCATCATACTGAGCGTATCCGTATGATTCGTGCATAACTGTACGACCTTCCTCGTAGTCTGTGTCTAGGTCTTCGACGAACGATTCGACCTCAGATTCAAAGCAGAACTGAGAGCATTGGGAGCATTCAACGACCCTCTCTCCATGTGAGCATGCATAGCATTTATCGACACCATCTTGGATGACGAACGTCTCCTCACCGCAGGCCGGACAGACCCAGATCAATTCTTCGTCGATGCTCTCTTCTTCGATTCGTGCTCGCGCACGGCGCACCAGTTCCTTCAGCGCCCTGCGAATCTTGACCAAGGCGTCGAAATGAGCAGCCGGAATGATCTCCGATAGATCGGTGGAAAGGTGACGCCGCTGGAAGTGAGAAACGAATCCGAAGAGTTCGAAGAAGTTGGCCGTTGCGTACTCTTGGGTAAGCGCAAAGTCCGAATGAGTGATCCTGTTTCGTAATTGACTTGCGTACCGGATTCTTCGCTCGTCCCTGGCTGAGAAAGTGATCGCGCCGATCCGTAGATGTTCGAGCCGCCGCAGAGCTTTATGAAGGGAAACCATGCGGGTTGGGTTGTCGATGTTGTCGTACACGAGTATCGGATGAATGGAGAGAAGAGCCGCCTTTAGGCTCAGTTCCGCAGCCTGGACGAGGCAAAGCACGGCAAATTGCCATTGTCGGAGGTCTGACTGCGCAGCGAGCACTTTAGACACGGCCTCGGCAACAAAGGCGTGGCTGTTCTTGAGAAGGCTTAGGCTGACTGATTCGCCGCTAGGCATTATCGCAAGAAACGCATAACAAGAACTCTCTTGATCCGGATGACACGCGGAACATTGGGTGCCGATCTGTATAACACGCCTCTGGATCGCCAACAAGGGGGGCGATGAGCCCTTGATTCTCTCGAGGACGCTCACTATCCCTTGGTTGCGGACGGTATTCTACGTGGATCGGCATCACCACCTGCCTCCCTGGATTACTTCAAAGCCCGTCGTTCGGCTTGTAGAAGCGATGGTGCGTCCGGGACGCACCCTACCCGACTTACTGGCCATGCCCCGGGACGTAGATGACCCAGGGGGCGATCGTGGTCTCACTCACCCACGAGTAGGGTTCAGTTTGGTTCGCCAGGGGCCGGTCGGTGTTGACGCCAACCACGGACAAGTACGTCGTGCCCGCGCATGGGACTCAGCAAATGCGAGATGCTCTAGAACCGTGTGACGCTTGAGAGGTAGAAGTCCGGAAGCCTGACGGCGGGCAGCAGCATTTTGCCCCGTTCCATCGTGATGGCTTCGAACGGCGGTGTGGCCGCCTCGATCTGGCGGAAGCAACGCAACGGGCTGTCGTGGAAGCGGAACTGTCGCAGTCCACTCACGATCCGACCGTCCTCAACCAGGAAGGTTCCGTCGCGGGTCATGCCGGTCATGGTCATGTCGGCCGCATGCACCGACCGGATGTACCAGAAGTTGGTGATGAGGATCGCGCGCTTGGTCTGCGCGATCAGTTCATCGATCGAGCCGACCGTCGGACCGGAGAACGACAAAACGGGCGGGTCGGCGCGGCCGGTCGCCTCGGTGTCGTGCTCCTTCGCGGTGAACCGATCGAACGAGAGCTGCTTGAGTACGCCGTTTTCGACCCACGTCCGCGGCCGGTTGGCCATGCCGTCGCCCGCGAAGCGCGAGCCGAGCAGGTCGGGATGCGTCGGATCACTGCGGACCGACAGGCGGGGATCGAGAATGGCGGAGCCGAGTTTGCCGTCGAGCGCACTATTGCCGCGATAATAGGCCCGGGCGCCCAGCCCGCGGAAAAACGGACCGAAGACGCCGGCCACGGCTGCCGGCTCCAGAATGACCGGGTAGTGACCGGCCGGAACCTCTCGTGGTGAACTGGAGCGAAGTGCCTTATCGACCGCGCGATCGGTGCGGGCGGCCACATCGAGCGAGTCGATGTCGCGGTGATCCACTGGATACTTCCCTTCTCGAACGCGGGGATAGGCGGCAGCGAGGGATGATCCTCTCCCTCGCCATCTTCCGCTTGCTGCCTCGTGAGCCACCCGCCCACTGAATCGGGAGACGATATCCGCCAGACCTTGTCGCCGAGCCGTTCAGACGCGGACTCGTCGTGATACACTTCCTTGTCCTCATCGAGGAGTTCCAGGGCTTTTCCAATGCGGGTTTCTGGTGTCCCCGGCCTTTTGTCCTGAACGGCATCGATGATACCTCGGAGAGTGTCACCGCGCATGGGGCTCTTGTTGGTTAACGAGTTGTATCCGTTCACGGTCCCGCGGGGACAAGTGATGGGATCGGTTGATCGGTGAAGTGGGCTCGAACCGCCTGGCGCAGGAATTCGAGCACGGATCGTTGTTGTAGGGTGCAAGTCGCGATCGCGGTCCCAATGCGTTCGCACCATCGCTGTCCGCGCTGGCTGCGGGTGCCCTGGGTGATGCGGCGGTCTATGACCACGAAGCGTATGGCTTGCTCGGCCAGGTGGGCCTGAGCTCGTGACCAGCGGCTGGAGCGATGTGGCCGGCCTTCCGGACACGGAGAACATCTTTGCGAAAGCAAGGTGGGGTCACGATGATCGGGCAGACGTAAGCTCTTCGACGTTCGATCATCGTGACCCCACCCATCTCCGCGCGATGGATGGGCCACCCAGGCTCGTCGAACGCCCCATCCGGGTCGGTCACGCGAAGGACGACCGCGTGGCCGCCGAAGGAAAGGGGAACCTCAACTGTCGCAAGGCGGCTAGACGCTACAGCCCGGCCAGGTCCCCAATGAATTGCGAGAGCGTGGTGCCACAGGCTATGCACCAGGCCTTGAGGTCGGTGTAGCCGATTCGCGTCGCACCGCTCTCGACGTTCTGGACCCAGGTCTTCGTCTTGCCGAGCCGGTCCGCCAGTTTCTTCTGTGAAAGTGGAATCGATTGGCGCAGCTCGGCCAGCGCCGGCGGCACGATGTCATACGGATCACTTTCCACCACCGGTGCGAGCGGATCGGTCACGTCTGGACCGCCAGTCATCGAACTTGACGAACTTCCACCGCACGGATCAGGCGTACAGCTCACACCGCCGGTCCATTCGCCGCTGCACTGGCTCTGCGTCGTCTGCGTACACGTTCCGAACATGATACCGCAGCACGCACCTAGAATACTCGCGCACGGATCGGGGCTGCTCTCACAGAATTCTCCGCTGATCCAGGTGCCGGAGCAATTCGCCTGCAGCGTGTTGGAGCACGTTCCGCCGCAGCACGCGCCATAGCTGCAACCGCTCGTCGCGCATGCGGCGGGTGCCCCAAACGGATACGCGGTACTGCCATTCACGACGTCCTGAACACGCACGACATCCACTACGGTGACCAACAGATCGGGCACCTGGGGATCCACGTCAGCCCAGATGAGCGATGGATCGGTCTCCCCCGAGAACTTGTCAAACACCGCGGCGAGGTCATCGTCTTCGAACACCACAAAGTCCGCCGGCGGCCACGGCACCGTGGGATCGCTCCGAGTGCCGACAACATCCGCCCAGACGCTACACGTGGGAACAACCAGCGCCGGTTCGTAGGCACTCTGATCACATACGGATCCGCCCGCGGTCTCGGCCGCCGAAAGAGTCAGCGCCTCGATGTGGTACGTAGCGTCGGGGACCACCTCCGCGTCTCCGATGTGTAGAACGGGAATCCCCATCCAATCGTGGAACAAGGGAGTGCATCCCAGACGCGCAACGTGCCGCGTCGTGCCGTCGTCGTTGACCGTAAACGGAGCACTCACCCACCACTGCCGACCCTCGACCGTTGGGAACTGCCCGCTGTGCAGAAGCGTCACCCGCACGGCCGTCGGCTCGCCGGCGTCGTCCACGGCGAAGGAAATGAATCGATTCTTGGGCACGAAGTCGCCATAGAAGCTCCGCCCGTCATCCTCGAACGCACCCATGTCCACGACGCCCAGCGGCCGAGCCACGCGGAGAGAGTCCGGCGTCTGCTCCGTCGTGTCGCCGTCGAGGTCCACGTCGTGCGTGTCGGCCGGCAGGTCGGACGACAGACCTTTGTTTAGCGCTGGAGAAGTCCAAAGAAGCTGATAGTTGTCACCGGCCGGGTAGACGAACTGCGGATCGTCGTCGATGTTGTTGGTTCCAGGATACGTGGGCCCGGCGTTGGGGTCGTCGTCCTGAATCACGCTGAAGGTCACGGTTGTTGCGCTGGACGCACCGGTCGCGTTGTGGAGCGCCTCCGTGCCGGCCACGTTGGACGTGTTGTTCCACACGATACAGTTCTGAAGAATGGCCGTACCGGGCACGTCGAAGAGAGCACCACCGCGTCCGATCGTCGCACTGTTGTCGGCGAAGGTACAGTTGACAAAGCGTGGAACGCCGACCAGGTTACCGACGCCGCCGGCCTCCAAGGCCGTGTTTTGAGCGAATAGACAGTTGATGAACGTCGGATTCGCCAGTGAGCGGTTGAAAACCGCGCCCGAGCTCCAGCCTCCGTCGTTGCGCACGAACCGGCAGTTCACAAACGTGGGCGATCCGCCGTCGATGCACACTGCTCCGCCGAACGCCTCCGAGTTGTTGTGTGCAAAGACACAGTCCATGATCGTCGCGTTGCTGTTGACAAGCTCCATGCCGGCGCCGAGTTCCGGACAACTGACGTGGCCGCGGATGATGTTGAATCCGCGAAGTACGGCCGTCGCATCATTGTCTGTGCCCTCAACAACTCTGATGCTTCCATTCCCGCTAAGGTAGGTTGGGTTCGCACGCGCATCACTCTCGGACGCCAGCGTCTCCGTGCCGTCAAACCCGCCGATGATGGCCACGCCGTCCTTGAGCGTCACGGTTCCGAAATACGTTCCCCGCGCCACCCAGACCTCGTCGCCGGCTTGTGCGCCCGTCACGCCAGCCGTCACGCTCGTCCTGGCGTTGATCCAACTGGTGCCGTCGCCGGTGCCGGTCGCGTCGGCGTCCACAAAAACCGTTCCACCACGTACCTGGGCAGATAGTACGATCGCCAAACATCCTGAAATGAGTATCGTTCGTCGAAGCATGGCTTTTCTTCCCGAAATTGTTCTCACAAGTCTGGTCACTAAGGGCACGGGACGGGGTTCAGCGGAGGAACAAATGGATAGGCGGCACCCTTGAAAGCGTCGAGAACGCGTGTGACATCGACTATCGAGACCTTAAGCTCCACGTGGGCTGGTTGAATATCGGTGCGTGGCTTGATGGGGGCCGTAGGTGCGTTCTTAAACTTGTCGAGGACTGCAATTACATCCATCGTGATGTCCACTTGGGGATTGCCGTCTTCGTCGCGGTCCGGACCGGTCCACACACCCGTCGCGGGATCCTTCATGCCGACCACGTTCCCCCAGACGCTCATCACGAGATCACGCCCCGCTGAGGGCGTGCCGTCGGAGGCAACGGCCCTGATGCTATACGTACTATCGATCACCTGGTCAGGAGGGATGAATGCGCTCGGAACGATCAGCTCATGGTAGACGTGCAGAACGTCGATATCGCCCCAATCCCGAAACACCGGGATACACTGGAGCGTAGCTGCCTTGAACGTTGGGGGAGTGTCATCAACCTTACCCGATAACTCGCTCACGTCCTGCGGCTCGCCGACGAACATCGAGGACCAAGGAAGGTTGAACGGCGGAGGAAGATTGACGAACTCGACTTCCAGAGCAATCTGCCTTCCTCGGTTTCCAGGGCGGAAGGAGATGAACCGATTCTTCGCAAAGCGCTCCGGCCGGCAATCCTGGATTTCAAGAGGCGTGTCGGGTGTGTTACCAACGAGTGGGAACGGGCAGGTGTCTGGCTTGCATTCCGTCCCACCGACGTACACGCCGCCAATACAGTCCTGAGGTCCGATGCGCACGGGTGGGACTGCCTGTGGGATGGTGTCAATGCAGACGTTAGTGCAACAAGCGCCTATGTTACACGGCGCGAAGTCACACAATTGCTCGACCAATGGCTGATGTCCGTCGTCGAGACATTCTGCGACCGGACGGACGCTGCATGTCGCTCCATTGCAGCACCCCGCGTCCCCAGCCCCGCACAGCCCCGGCCATGCGCCGCACACCACGTTCGGGAAGAACGTGCCGGCCAGGTTGAGACACCGGGCAACGTTAAGCACGTTTCGGCACTGCTGGGCATCGATGCAGCAGGCCCCGCATTCATCAGGTATACCGTTGCGATCGGCATCCAACGACGTGAAGTCGGCAATGTCGCAGGAATCCGGAACGTTGTTGGCGTTGCAATCGAGCGGGCAGGTTGACTCGATGAAGTCAACGAGGTCGGTCGCAAGCGTATCACTTGTGATGTCCAGTACGCGACCGGTCGGCGCCCCGCCGTCGGCCAAGACCCGGGCGATGGGAACGAATTCAGTCGTAACCATCGGTGCGACAATCACGTGGTTCGTACGTACAAAGGCTATTACGTTCTCGATCACGTCGTGGTCTGCTTGCTGGTTCTGTGTCCCGCCACAGCGGGGTCCCTCGTCGGAGAAGGGAATGATGATCCGCGTACCGGTTCCCCAGGTCTTGTTGGCCGCTACGATCGCAGTCGCCGTGCCCCAGTCTTCAAGATCCCCTTGTCCGCCGGAACAATCGCCGAGCACTTCACACAGCCCGACCGCCGAGGAACCGTATTCGCCCGGGACGGTGCCGGTGCAGCACTCGGCCCCATTCGGCCCCAAGCAGAGTCCGAGGTTTTGTGGGCCGATCTCAAGAATCTCTGCGTTTACGCTTGGACCAAGTTCGTCTAACGCCACTCGGATGGCAGCGCAAACCTGACGCACGTCCGGATTCGTTGACTCGGACGTATCGATGAGAAAGACCACATTCGCGGTTGGGCACGTCACAAGGCCGACCGCGTCATCGACGCCGTTGTTGTTGCAATCCTCGCCGCGACTGGTGGGGATCGAGGGAGCAAGAACCAAGACTGCGCTCGTCAGGGCGAGTTGTTTCAGAAAGCGGCGGGATAACATTCAGAATTCTCCGTCCATGAGAACAAGGCGTGTCAGCGTTCTCTGCGCTTTACCATTGCTAGGGCAAGCCCGCCGACTATAAGAAGTGCCGTTGCGGGCTCAGGAACAAGCACGCTGACAAATCCGCCAATCCCGAAGCCCAGAACCTCTGTCCTGTCGTTGATCGTGAACTCCAGCCGCGTTCCAACGCTCTCGAAGTCGGGCGGGCTGAGGGGCAAGGAGGTGTCAGCGAACAGGATCGACGAGCTCGGGGCGATGAGCGCAAAGTCAAGCGTCTCACCTAAGAATTGCACGTCGGCGTCAAGAAGATATAAGTCCGTGTCCGAGTTGCGAATCTTGATGAAGTTTCCTCCGAGCGGCCCGGAAAACAGCAAGTCGCCAATCTGCCCGTGAATATCAAGCACCGCTCCTTGGAAGAGCCCAACTAGAGATCCGGGGTCGCTGTCCACGGTCGTCGATTCAAACGTAAACGACCCGGAGAAAGGCGTGCCATCGACAACAGTACCGCCGAGGAGGTTGTTCACATCAAACACGCGGAATATCTCGCCGGAGAACTCCCAGGTAATCGGCCCGGCACGTGACACGCCGATGCCCGGTCCGAGAAGAAACCCGCCAAGCAGGAAGCACAGCATGCGTTTTCGATTCATGATGTCTCTCCAGACCACACGTACAAGCAGCGAACTCGCCAAATCAGGTGCCAATTCTCCGGTCGGTCCCACGCCGATTGTCTACTTATAGGCCCCTCGGAAAGTCTTGTCAAGAAGAAGAACGCAAACAGCCGAGAAATCTCCCCGCGCGGCCCTCACTCGGCTACGAAGATCGACCGCGTCCCCGCAGCGCGGACCCTCATCTGACATCGGAACGATGATCCGGGCTCCGGTGCCCCAGTCTTCACAATCCCCTTGGCCACAGCCACCACAGGAACCAAGTTCTTCGCACAGTCCAGCCGTCGCCGTACCGTAGGCATCCGCAACGGTGCCACTGCAACAGTCGCCGGGATCCTGCGCGACGCAGAGTCCCAGGTTACCAGATCCGATCGCGAGAATCTCTGCATTCACGGCTGCACCAAGTTCGTCTAACGCAGCTCGGATACTTCTACAAACGTCACCCACATCTGGATTGGTTGACGCTGACGTATCGATGAGAAAGACAACATTCGCGATAGGGCACGTCGTAAGGCCGACTGCGTCATCGACGCCGTCGTTGTCGCAGTCCTCGCCGCGACTCGCCGGGAGCGACGAAACAAGGAAGATGGTAGCCAGGAGCGCGAGGGGTTCGAACAGGCGACGAGACAACATACTGGTTACTCCGTCCATGCGCTAGTTGTGCTTAGCTCGGCGGCGCTTGACACTTGCAAGCGCAATTGCGCCGGCGACAAGAAGTGCAGTTGCCGGCTCAGGAATGAGGACGCTGACAGACCCCGCAATCGCGAAGTCCAGAACCTCTGTTCTGTCCACAATCGTTAACGTCAGCCGCGAGCCGATGCTTGCGAAGTCGGGCGGTGCGAGTGGCAACGAGGTGTCTGCGAATAGGGCCGATGATCCTCCGGCGTCTAGAGCAAAATCAAGGCGTTCACCCAGGAACGCTACATCAGTGTCAAGAAGATATCGGTCCGTCCCAGAGTTGCGAATCGCGATGAAACCCCCTTCTAGCGGTCCGGAAAACACCAAATCACCGATCTGGCCGTGAACATCAAGTACGACGTCTTCGTAGAGCCCAAGCAGTGGCTCGGGATCGCTGTCCATGATGGCCGATTCGAACGTAAACGAACCCGAGAACGGCGTTCCCTCTACTACTGCCCCGCCGAGGAGGTCGTTGGCGTCAGACACGAAAAATATCTCACCGGAGAACTCCCAGGTTATTGGCCCGGCGCGTGACACGCCGATGCCCGGTCCGAGAAGAAGCCCGCCAAGCAGGAAGCACAGCATGCGTTTTGGATTCATGATGTCTCTCCAGACCACACGCGCAAGTGCCGAACTCGCCCAAACAGGTACGAACTCTACCGGCCGGTCCCGCGTCGATTGTCTACTTATAGGCCCCTCGGAAAGTCTTGTCAAGAAGAAAAACGTAAACAGCCGAGAAATCTCCCCGCGCGGCCCTCACTCGGCCACGAAGGTCGACCGCGTCCACACAGCGTGGACCCTCGTCGGACATCGGGACGATGATCCGCGCACCTGTTCCCCAGGTCTTGTTCGCGGCCACGATGGCAGTGGCCGCGCCCCAATCTTCCAACTCTCCTTGAGAAGTACCTCCACAGTCCCCGAGCACTGTTGAGCAGCAACAGGGGCGATCATGGCAAGGGCTGTTACATTTACTGCAACCACCGCGATACGGCCCGAGAAGCACGTTTTCATCGTGAGAATCTCCGCGCCTTTGAGTAAGGCGCTCTACGCCCAGCGCCGCCTCCGTTGCCAGCCGCCGCACCCCATTCGCCTATGACGAGGCCTGAGCCCGACATACGTCACTGCCGAAGAGTCGTCGACCCACGGCCAGCAGCAACACCGCCATGATGACCATTCCCCAGGTGGAGAGTGTCGGGAGGGGGATGTCTTCCAGGCAGTCGGGTTGGCCGTTGGTGTTTTCGTCGAGAAGGTCATCATCGCCCGGGCAGCGGTCGTTGCAGTTGGGGATGGTGTCGAGGTCAGTATCAGTATCCGGGGATCCGCATCCGCATAGTCCGGGTGATGTCTTGGACGGGTCTTGGGGGCAGGCTTCGGGGGCGTTTATGATACCGTCCGGGTCATCATCCGGATCGCAGGTGTCTGGCTTGCTATTGAGGTCACAGTCTGCGCAGGCCGGGTCGCCCGTGCATTCGGCGATCGTGCATACATCGTCCGCACCGTCCGCACGGAATTACCCTGTTGACCGTCCCCCGTTACGTCATATAATTAGGCATGCCTAACTTCCAGGAGATCAACCATGCCCGGACTCAAGAAATACTGCCACAGCCACGGGAAGAAGCGGTTACGCCGCACCCGATACCGTGAAATCCGTCTGCACGAACACGACTGGTACAACCTGCACCGCCTGGCGGACAAGCTGAAACTGAGCCTCGTGGACACGGTGGGTGTCCTCGTGGCGACCGATCTCAGGGCTCGCGGTTTGGAGCCGATGACGGCTCAAAAGCTTGCCGCTTTGGGCCAAAACGGTCACGAGTGAGCACAACGGCTTGCCTCGTATCCGACAGGTCTTTCTGGACCGGCTCTTTCGAACCGGTTCCCGCCTCAAAACTGTGTTTCGCCCTACGACGGTCGGCCTGGTTTGAGTTTCGGTAGGCGAGTCTGGTACACTGCAATCTAACCCGTTTGGGCACGGGCCTTGCGGCAAGGTCGCCGCACGGTGGCTGGGTTAGAACATGGTTCAAAGCACAGCGTTTGGGATGTTCTATCCCTCTCGCAATCACACCCTTTGAGGAGGCTGAACGCATGCAACGTGGTGTATTGAAGAACGCAAGTCCCGTGCTTGTCGCCGCCACCCTAGGCGGCATCGTCTGGGTCAGTGCCGGCGACTTGAATCCGCCACGCGGCCTGGTGACGCCTACGATGAAGACGCTGGCTGAAGTCGAGCCACGGATCGCCATCAACAATACAAACACGCCTGGTGATGGCACATCGACGTTCAAGATTACCGAACCCGGATCGTACTACCTAACCGGCAACGTCAACGCAGTGCCTAACACCAACGGGCTAGCAATTGACGCTGCCGACGTCACGGTCGACTTGGCCGGATACGCTGTAATCGGAGGGGTCAATTCGACCCTCGGCTCCGGCATTGTGTTAGGCAACGTGAGCAACGTCGAGATCCGCAACGGCACTGTGCGTGACTTCGCCGTCTTCGGCATCCACGAAGGCTTCACCACCGGGAACGCACACCGGATCATTGGCGTCAGGGTTGTATCGAACTCCAGTGACGGTATCGACCTCGTAGGCGACGGTAACCAGGTAGAGAACTGCATGGCAGAAGACAACGGAACACACGGAATCAGTTGTGGAAACGCGTGCTCGGTGATCGGAAGTACGGTTCTGAACAATGGCATCGGCGGAGTACTTGCCGGCCCCGGGAGTACGGTGACGGGCAACACCGTACGCAACAATGGAGGCAACAGTGGCGATCCCGGCATCTTCGCCGGCCCCGGGAGTACGGTGACGGGCAACACCTCATGCAACAATAATCCCGAATCCGGCATCTTCGCCAACTTCGGCAGCACGGTAACGGGCAACACCGTATGCAACAATGGCCGTTTCGGCATCCAAGTAGGCCACGGGAGCACCGTGACTGGCAACACCGCGACTGGCAACACCGCAGACGGCATATGGGTTTCATCCGACTGCCGCGTGGAGCACAATCTCTGCCAAGGCAACGGGCTGGACGCAGGCAGCGGAGCGGGTATCCGTACGAGTGGATCGAACAACCGGATCGTTGGAAACCACCTGACCGGAGCCGATCGCGGCTTGCACATCGACGGTGGTGGAAACCACATCGCCGACAACACCGTGAAGGGCAACGCGGATAACTATGACATCGCCGCCGGGAATCACGTCAACCTCTTGCTTGGCGAAATCCCGGAATCCATTGACTGGCCCGCTGTCGTGACCCTCGAAGGTTCTCTGACAGGCGTAATCGGGCAGAATGGAATCACGATCAATGCGGACGACGTGACAATCGACTTGGGGGGACATTCACTCGTCGGGATCCCAGGCTCGCTCCACGGCATCTTCATGGACTCGCGTAGCAATGTGGAAATCCGCAACGGCACCGTTCGCGGCTTCGGTGGCTCAGGCATCGGCGTATCAACCTTTCCCGGCGGCGGGCAAGGCCACCGGGTCATCGGTGTCAGGGTCGTATCCAATTTGCTCGGTGGGATTAATCGCCTCGGTATAGGTAGTCTGATCAAGGATTGTACAGCTGAACGGAATGGTGATGACGGTATCGCTACTGCCGGCGGCAGCACCGTGGCTGGGAACACGGCCATTCAGAATCTAGGTTTGGGCATCCTTGTCGCGTCCGGCTGCACGGTGACCGGTAATACTGCTATTCTCAACGGTGAGTCGGGTATCGGTTTTAGTGGGGGTGACACCCTTGTCGATCAAAACGTGGTCTTCCAAAACGATCAAAATGGAACTGGTACTGGCAACATGGAGGCGTGCCCAACCTGCACGTTCGGTCTAAACCACGCACCGTAAGATTGGAGCCGGAAATGAAAACCACGTTCCTTGCAAGTGTCACGGTCTTGGCGGTTCCTATTGCTGGCTCGCTCGCCCCGTCCAACGTTGATCCAGCCCACAAGTTCGGCTGGGGCGAGAACATCGGTTGGACAAACTGGCAGCATGACGCTCCAAACTTCGGCAACGGCGTCTCGGTTATGCCGACGCACCTGGCCGGCATGGTCTGGGCCGAGAACGTGGGCTGGATCAATCTAGGAGATGGTACGGGTCCGTACCCAAACGATCAGGCGGACTCAACGACCTTCGGTGTCAACATCGACTTCGCCACCGGCGACATGTTCGGCAAGGCCTGGGGCGAAAACATCGGATGGATCAATTTCGACACGCGTGCGACGCAGGGACCGCATGGCCAACAGGCACGGTTCGACTTCTGCGAGAACCGATTTCGTGGCTACGCCTGGGGCGAGAACATCGGGTGGATCAACCTGAACGATGCCACACACCTCGTCGGCTTAGGACCGGATTGCCGGAAGGGCGACGTAGCTTGCGACGGATCGGTCCGCCTGCCCGACTACGCGAAGTTCAACCAATTCCACTTAGGCCCGGGTGAGACAGCGGGATGTCCACTTTTCGATGTTGACGACGACGGTGACGTCGACCTGTTTGATTTCGGTGCGGTTCAATCGGCCTTCACGGGGCCGTAGTCAGCAAACCGGACTCGGACAGGACAGCAAGTGACGTGTGTCGGTACCGCTTCCGATTGTGGAAGAAAGTGGGCACAACGCCGGCGGGTTGGGTAGAATTGCCCACGAAAGCCGCAGGACGAACCCAGATGAGTCGCCATCTATTCCGACCGTCGGCATCACCACTTGCGGCAACCTCTTGTCCCGCAGCGAGTTAGTGTTACTAGCACGCTGGGTTGTTCACTCTCGGCACACATCTTGCATCAGGAATATCGGACCAAGGCATCGTTGGCGGCTGCGGTGAGCCGTTGGTCGCTGACGATCGGGTTTGATAACTCCTCGTAGTCTGGCCGCGTTGGCAAAGAAGGCCAAAGACGCGAGCAGATTCCTTAGGCTTCTTTCCCCTCCGGAAAGCACCGGGCGGCTGCGGCCCTCGGTGCTTTCTTCTTGTCATGCCGGGCATCGAAGCTCGTTGGCTTGACCACAGACCGTCGTGTCCACCAGACAATCGTCAGCCTTCGGATGCCACTGGGGTCACGCGGCGTCAACCTAATCGTCCGCACCGCCGTACAGCAGGACACGGCCACAACCGTCGCACATGTAGGCATGCACTCGGCCTTGAACGGGAAACTGCCCCGTCCACTCGCTCCGCTTTGACTCGCCAACCGCGTACTCCAAGACGGTGTGAGCGGCAAGCCATGCACCCTTCTTGTCGATGATCTGGATGGCAGCCAGGGCACGATCACAATCAGGGCATGTCACTCGTCTATCTGCCATGTTCGTTTCTCCTGTCGATAAGCGTCGGCCGGTGGACGGTGAATCAGGACGTTGGTCTCAAGTTTCCCGTTTGACTCCGCCCGCATGAAACAAAGCAACCCGTCGGCCGGACGACCACGAGATACTCACGCGGCCAGATCACCCCGCCCTCGATCACCTCTGAGTTTCGAACCGGCGAGGACGCCAATCACGCCAATGAACGGATTCACGAGTGCTACCCAAGGTGGTTGCTTGCCTTTCTGCATGGCGTCGAACGTGCTTACGTTCGCTTCACGTGTTTCTGGTGGAGCAGCATCCGACGCTGTCCCCGCAGCCAGCGCCATCAGCACGCCGACTACGAGGACGAGCCCGGCCAACGCGAGCGGTGCCTTCGAGCCCTTCGCAACAGCCGCACACGTGTACCCACCCGCGACCGCTACGATCAGACCCAAGGCAAAGCTGATAATCAGCCAGAGGATCGTCACATCGTACGAGCCCTCCTGGAACGCACCGGCTGTGCCCACAAGCAGGAAGGCGATCAAGAAGGTGACGAACGCGACAGCGAACATGACCACGTACCCGACGAAGACAGCGATTACGTTCCGCCACATTTCTTAATTCCTCTTGAGCGTATCTGGTTGCAAAGAGCCGGTGGCCTGTTGCTCGGTTGGGCTGCAGAACAGGATGTCGAACGGCCTTGATTATCACGGTCGGCTTGCCTGACCGCAAGCTAGCCGGCATGAAGTACCAAGGGCCATCTGATTCCAGGTGGGGAACGGCCCCCACAAGCCGACCGTGGGACCCAAGACTCGACGTATCGGCGATGTAGTTCATGTGCGTCGATGCAGCGTCGCACATCCCGTGTCACGACGGGCTTTGAATCGGCCCGCTAGTGAGCTTCCACCGCATCGATCAAGCTTTGCATCGCGTCAAGGTAATCCCCGAGTGCCTTACGACCGGTGCGAGTGATCCGGTAGGTGCTCTTCGGGCGACGGCCAACGAAGGTCTTTTTGCAAGTTAGGTAGCCGGTCTCTTCCAGCTTTCTGAGGTGGAGTCCCAACACACCGTCGCCCACGTCGAGCCGTTTCTTGAGCGTTGTGAAGTCAAGCGGCCCCTCGATCCGCAAAGCCGTCAGCACGCCAAGGCGAACAGGGCCGTGGACCGCTGAATCCAAGCCATTGAAGTCAATCGGTGCCATGTTCGTCCACGCATCGATGGATTTGCCAACCCATGATTCCCGCCGCAGAGAGGCCGCTAAGAATCAGCCAGCCGCCCACAAGTACTCCAAGATAACGCTGTCCGAGCATTGGAGCGGCAACAGCGAAGAGCATCGTGGAGACGGCCCACCCCAGGTAGAACAACCGCGTGGTATCAAGAACCGGAAGGATCAGCATGCCCAGCCCGGCCATGAAAAGGGCGGTGACCGTCATCGCTTCCGGTGACAGGCCCGAATGGCACTGCCGCTGTTTCTGAGGCGTGAACGCGGTTGCGTATCGGCTGG
>CBDUXT010000002.1:0-135962 GCA_965371245.1 uncultured bacterium
ATCCTGAAGGATCAGCTCCAAGAACTCCATGTGGTTGAGCCCGTTGCCGGCGGCCTCCTGTATCACCCGCGCCCCCAACTCGCCGGCTTTGCCCGCCCGCTGACAGGCACGCTTTGGTTGGTTCGTAAATGTCGCGGCCCAGGTGATCTCAAAGAGCCTTGATAAGCGTGGTGTCCGCTACCGCATAAATGCCGTAGTATTGACGGAAATACCGCTTGTAGTTTGCGTCAGGGCTGCTCTTGATCCAACGCCATGCCCGATGCAGGTTGTCTTCTGTGCAGAGCTTATCGAGCATCGCCATAACCGAGACACCTGCTAATCCTTCTTGCCTTCGCGCCTGCCCATTCGATACCTAGTGTCGTAGCCAACGATCAAGTCGGCTTCTTCCGCTGGCACTCCTCCATCATCCGGCGAAAGTCGCCTTGGAATCACTCGCACAGCGCCTTGATGAGCGCCTCGCGCGCATCAGCGTAGAACTGCACATCAATCTTCGTAGCCATGTCGTCGGGAAGCTCGAACAACTGCCGCCGGGACGACACGGGCATCAATAGCATCGTCGCCCCCTTGTCGATGGCGAGTTCGGCCACGCCCACTGCGTTGTAGACCTGCTCGATGGTGCCACCGAGGTTGAGACCTCCTACGGCGATCAGCCCGCCCTTCATGTTCTTTTCGAGCAGCGAACCGCATAGCGCTAGGAGAGCGGGGAGACCTACTGCCGTGCCGGAGCGTGAGGAATCGAAAGCGCGAAGCTGCACGGTGAACTCGTGCGCCCTTGGGTCGCGGTCGCCGACAAGCTCCTTCGCGCGGGCGTAGAGATTCTGCACGCCGAAGTCCATGCTCTCCTTGAACGGCTTGGGCGTGGGCTGGTTCAGAATCTTTACGCCCGAACCAGGCCCCTCAGTAATATCAATCCGAAAGAGACCGGGGTTTTCGTCCTGACCGCCCGGACTGATCGCCCACACCTGCCCCGGTGGTAACGGATCGGTGCCGATGCTGTCATCGCTCTGGATTTCCGGCGTCACCACGAATTTCTCCACGCCGTCGTGGCCGATCTGGTAGCTGAAATGCGTGTTGCGAAACTCCGCAGACCCGATCCGCTTCTGCTGCTCCTTCACCCGGCGACGACACTCAAGTGCCAGCCGCACCGCCCACTCCAAGTCCTCGTCGGCCACGGGCATCTCCGGGTCGGGATAGAGCAGCTTGAGAAGCCCGCTGATCGTCTTCTGCACACCCGTCGTGTCTCGACCACTCAACGCGCCGCCGAAGAACACGCGATCTTGAAGCACGGAGACCCGGCTCTGATTCCGCAGCCGATTCCAACACTCCGCTAGGAAGTCGCTGACCAAGCCGAAGTGATCGGTGAAAAGCTCCCTGTTCATCTTTGGAATGTCCCACCCCGGCAGGTAGGCGTGGATGCGATCCATGAAGGGCGTTCGCTCACGCATCTCTACCGGAAACGGGCCAAACAGGTGGCCGATCCGCTGCTGATGAACAACATCCACATCGAAGTTGCCTACCATCACGATGCCGCCGTCGGCGCGAATGCTCTCCTTGCCCCGGCTGAACTCGCCGGACTCCATGTACCCCTGCATGATGTTGACGCCATCCTTCTGGTCGAAGGACACGCCGCCAATTTCATCGAAGCACACGGCATCGTATTGGCACACCAACCCCCGCTGCCCGGTGGAGTTGTTCACAAACATCCGGGCGACGCTCGCCTTGCCGCCGGAGATCAGATGCGAATAGGGTGACACCTGCTGAAAGAGATGGCTCTTACCCGTACCCGCCGGGCCAAGCTCGACCATGTTGTAGTTGCGTTCGACAAACGGCACCATACGCAGCAGCACGATGTCCTGCGTGCGTTCCGAGAGTGCATCCGGTTCCAGCCCGATGCTGCGGATCAAAAACTTCTTCCACTCCTCGGTCGTAAACATCGCACGCCCCTGAGCAAGCGAGTCCAGCACTTCCCGCTTGGACAACTGGATTGGACGGATCGCCTCAACGCCGAACGGCCTCCCACTCTTCTCCTGCGCGATGGCCGCGTCGTAGACCAGCGTAATCTCGGCGTAGAACCCTCCGGTGAGCATCCGCTCATGCTCATGCACAAGTTCCGATGAAATGCGTGCGTCGTTCAACGACAGACTCGGAAGCTCGGCGAGGTATGAATCCGACTTCGCATCGAGCCGCGCCTTGATAATGTCGATGATCTTCACCGAACCCTGCTCACGCGACCGCGACCTGAACAGTTCCTCTTCCCCAGCCCGAACGGCACGATCCGAAAGCTGCCGCGAGACGATCTTCAACCCTTCTTCGATCTCCACCGGGTCGATGCTTGCGCAATAGCGACCCAGCAGGAACTCGCAGACATAGGTGGGTACGGGGTACTGCCCCTTGAACTGGCGTACCAAGTCCTTCCGAACGATGTACCCGTCGAACCCCTTGGCCGACAAATTATCGAGTGCGTCAAGCTCCATCGTCTATCCTCATCCGCCCACCATCGTGGACTGTTTAGCAATCGTCCTGTCGTCGTTTGTTACCAGCACCACCGCAGCCGCCGTACCTTCGAGCGAGTCATCGTCTACGAGCAACGCCACTGAGCCATCCTTCTCAACAGCCTTAGCCTGCTTGTCCGCCGCAACCGAGGTGTCTTTGTCAGCAGGTTTCGTGCGAATGTCCGCCATCAGTCCGGCCATCACACCCTCAACCTGCACACGGCATCGCAGCCCAACCCACTTGATGGACTTGATCGAAGCCTTCGGCCTCGCCGCTTTCCCCGCACGCACGGTGAACTCCGGGATCAGGCACTCCTGAACGCTCAGACTCCCATGCGCGTAGTCCAAAGACGCGCGAAAGCACGAGATGCCCGGTGCCATCGCAATCCGCACATCCGGCGACCAGTGCCACATCATCGTAGGCACCTTCACCGACGACTTGCTCTTCAACACGGCGCAGCGACCCCAGCGTGCCTCCGCCAAATAGCTCGTCATTTGCACCTTCGGCATTCCGCCGGGCAACAACAGCCAGCCGTGATCGGTCACGATCCGTATCTCTTCCCATCCCGCATCCAGCAAGGAGCGTATTCGATCCGCCAGTCCCCGCACCTCTTCATCAATCCGCCAAGCCAGCTTCCATCCCTGCTTGTGGCCATTGGTGTCGATACTGCCCGCCTCCGTCCACGCCCGCTTGTTGACATCCCCGGTGTCGTCGCCGTGCAGCACATCGAAGCCGCGATCAACGAGTAGCCGCCGAAACAGGTCGATGGTCAGCAGCTTCCCCGATTCCTTGATCGCTGGGCAAAAATCATCACCGTCGCTGTCCGTACCGAGCAGGTCGGCCACGGGCGACACGGCGGGCTTGGCCGTCGCCGTAACAGGCGGCAATGCAACCCATCGCCAGTCGGCGTCCACCTTCCAGCCCTTGCCTTCCATGACAGCCTTGAGTTTCTGCGCCACATCGAATCGCAGACCCTCGGCGAAGAGAATGCTACACCCGGTCTTGGATTCCGACAGCGCCTTGGCGTGCTGCTCGACATCCTCGCACAGACGCGGCATGTCTTTGACCAATCCCTGAAACCGCTCCGCGCCGGCTTCGAGCCACGGCTGATACACGGCGGCGACCGCAGCATGTACGGCCTTGGCATCATCCGACGCACGCAGGGAATGTTGAACACTCGCCAGAGCGTCGAGCATGGCCGCGTCCGCCTTCCAGCCTGATGACACATACGCCTCGGCGAAGACCTCAAGCGTGCCTCCCCCCATCGTGTCCTTGCACACCTCCGCCATGACGGCCAGATGCTCCAGCGCGGTCGCCAGCGACGCTTGGCCGAGTTCTGCCCACACCCATTCGCGTCGCTTGCCGTGGGTGTCCTCCAGCTTGATGATCGCGGCGGCTGCGTCGTTCGGTGCGAGCGTCGTCAGTTTCTCCAACGCCCCGCGCAGGTCGTCTTCCAGTTTGTCATTGTCCTGCGGCCAGCATGACTCATCGCGGAACAGATTGTCCGGCGGGTTGGCCGCGCGTAGGCGTTCGGGGATGTGGGGATTTCGTTTGGGCGCTTCGGCAAAGCGATCCCACACCGTTTGCCATTAGCTCTCCTTGCGACCCAGATGCTCAGCCCCGACGATCTCGCCGTCGGCCTCCGGGTCGAAGTCGAAGTCGCCCTTGCACACGCTACGGAAGGCATCCCACTCGCTGGCGTTGAATCCGTCGCGGGTGGCCTTCGGGTCGTTGAGCCACTTGAGCAAGCTCCGCACCGCGTCGGGTGCGGCCAGCTTGTTGAAGTCCGACGCATCCAGTTTGCCCGTTAGCTCGGAGATGAGCGCGTCAGCCAACATGGGCAGCGCCCGCTTCATCGCTTTCTGTGTTGCGGCATCACGGGCGACATCGAGACCCAGCCCGCCCTTGTCCGTTTGCAGGAACGCTAAAATCGTCCAGTCCTTCGCGCTGTGTTGTGTCCAGAACACGCCGAGGTATTGCAGCGCAGCCAGCGGTTGCAGGTGCGGGTCGCAGTCTTCGACCGCCCGAAGCTCCTGCCGACTGACGCCGGGCAGGTACAGGATCGGCGTTGTCTCTTCCGGCCAGTCCGCCTCCGGCAGCGTTCGACCGATCATGCACCGCAGCCAGATGGCCGGGCCTGTCTTGCTTGCCGTGTCGTAGTCGCCGAGCGTCAGGAAGTGCGGCAGGGCTTCGCGCAGGCGCTCGGCCAGCGGTTCCCACTGGCGCTCCTTGTCCGTCCAAAGCACGACCGCCGGAGCCACCATGTCGTTGCGGTTGTAGTCCGACGCCCCCGCCAGTGATGCCACCAATGCATCGAGGAACGTCGCACCGGGCGCTGGCATGCCATTGGGGTTCACTAGTCCGCTCCTTCGATTTTGAAGTCGTCGAGAAGAGCGTTGATCTGCTCATAAACATCGCGGCGAATCAGTTCGCGCTCCTCTACGTCGGTGATCTCCAGGAAATCCGCCACCGCAGTCGGCCCGTACGCGCGCGTCGACTTGAATTTACCCGCGATCTTCCGCAGCCCTTCCTGTACGAGACTATGGGCGATGTGCGGGCGAAACTCGCTGGCCAAGCCATCAATACTTCCTGGGTATTGCTTCACACAGAAGTAGAGGTCGTAGGGGTCCTTTTCTTTGAGCCGACCATCCAGAGCCATCCCCTTCATCACGAAGAACGGGACGAGCGACGCCACGCGAATGGTAGCCGTGTCCTCCGCGCCGCTCGGGAGAGTACCCGTGAGCTGGACCTCGACGGCCATATCAAGGGCCAGATCGCAGCCGCGCGCCTTCCTGGGCCTGACACCCTGAACGTTCTGGGTGCGGTGACTTCTTCCGGTCCCCCCGTATTCGCCGGCAAGTAGATCGACCTCTACGACAATGTCTCGCCCACCGGCCGGCACCCGACGTTGGAAGATGAAAGGCTGGCGTTGCCGATCCTGTTCGTACCCGCAGCCAAGAAGAAGCTCACGGATCGTAGTGTACCCTGCGTCGGTCAGCTTCCGGTGATCGAGGGCGAGGTCCACGTCCAGGCTGCCCACGTGTTTGGGCTCGGCCGACGGGAACAACAGCTCCGGGACCCATCCACCAACGAGTACCGTGTTGTCATGCTACTCTCCCAGAAGCCGGGTCAATTCAAGCAGAACCGACCTCGCTGCCGCTACCGCGTCCGCTTCATAGTCCGGTCGGGTCACCATTGCTTTTGAATCACCCTATCCAGAATCGCTTGAGCGGCTTCCTCGCCGCGCCCGCCCGCGCCGACCAGGTCCAGGTACGCCTGTACCGGTGATACCGTGGCCAACCCGTCGATGTCACACGCCCCGTAGAACACGCCTTCGTCACCGGGTTCGATGAGGGTCGCGTTCGCGCCGCTCTTGACCGGCTTGAGTCCTAGATCCGCCAGAAGCGCATCGATGTCTCCCGTTACGTATGCAGCCATCCCCTGGGCTCGCACCATCGGCGCGAACCGCAAGGCCGCCGAAAAGCCGGTTAGCGCGAATTGTTCGCCCTGGGCCGAACACGCCTCAGCGAGTCGCTGTTCCACTTCCCGAGCCGGTGCCAGCGAGTAGCAGGGATACTTGTGATGCCGGCGGTACCTTTGGCTCTGGGACCATTCGGCGAGCAGAGCCGCCGGCTCAGCTAGCTGGACGCCGCCGGACTCCGGACAAATCCATTCGCGATCGCGAAGCAGCTTCTTGACATTCGATGCCTGACCGATGCTCACGTCAGCCTCGCACGCCAGGTCCTGCAGCTTCCACGACCGATGTGGATCGTGGAGCAAGACGCGCAGCACACGGCTGGCCTTGGGCGAGTAAAACGAACGTAGATCACGCCTTCGCGCTGGCGGGTTCTTCTCTCCGGATTTCTGAATGAACACTTGGCCGAATGACAGCCGACAGTTGCCTGCCAGATCGACGAAACCGACGCCTTCTTCCTTGCACAGCTCTGCCGTCCGCGGCGAAACATAGGGCGCGATGAACACCCCGTACGCACCGGGATGGGAGTCCCGGTATCGCAGCAATTGGTTGATGGCCTCGCGTGCTATCCGAGGCTGCCCGTTGCCTTTCACCTCTACGACCAGCAGGTGTTCTCGGTCCGGTGTCGCAACCCGCACGACCGCGTCGGGCCGGAGTGGAGGTACCTCAAGCGTAGTCTGCTCGACGCGTACGAACGGTATCTCTTCCAAGCAGATCAGAAGCGCCTCGACCACTGCGTTCTCAATCTGCTGTCTTTTTATCATAAACGGCACTTTCAACAGGCGTTGAAACTATTCGTTACGGTGAAATACGCTCAGAATTGTACCACTTTTCACCTGAAAAGCAAGTTTCAACGGTTGCTGAAATAGGTCTAGACGCCGATTTCGAGGAAGGCCCGATAACATCTTCCGCCGCAGCTCGTGCCGCCCGTCCCTTCCCGGTGACCTTCCTCGCCCCGTAATCACCGAGCGTCAGGAAGTGTGGCAGAGATTCGCGCAGGCGCTCGGCCAGCGCTTCCCACTGGCGATCCTTGTCCGTCCACAGCACGACCGCCGGAGCCACCATGTCATCGCCGTTGTAGTCCGACGCCTTCGCCAGCGACGCGAGGATGGCGTCGAACACGGTCTTGAGCGCCTTGGATGTGCTTGTTTCTACCGACACGCCACACTTGCCCTCCTTGCATCTCCCGGAAAGACTATGATGTCAGACTCATTCCGACCCTCCATGTACGCTAGTATTTCTTCTTTTGATATCTCGGCGCGGAAAATGACACACCCTTCGCCTTTGTCCTTTAGCATTTGCTCAGCTACACATATGCACGATGTCCAACTAATGCCATCTTGCTCACCTTCGGAACAGGCCCGGTAGATTGTGACAGGGTTCCGGAGCTCATCGAAAGCCGCCTTCTCAGCAGCATTCTTGGTGACACCCCAAATTGCCTTAGCTTTGCGGAAGAGGTCTCCCCATGCAAGACGGTCTCGATAGCAACATTCCGCATTTCTGTAGGCCGTTCTGATCGTCTTCGCAAACTCCTCATCGGTTACCTTTCCGTCAAGTCGTTGGACCGCCGCGACCATCTCGCCGCCTCTGTATTGGTAGACATACCGTAGGCATCGGTTGTCTCTCATAGCGTCTACGAGGGTTCGCCCTTCCTGTGTGTAAACGGATATATCACGACCTGATTTGCTCGCCGCCTCACAGGCCTCCTGAAGGGTAGGAAAGACGATACTTCTTTCGTCTTTCCGATTGCTAGGCAAGTCGTTTTGGCAACTTCGATCCTCAGCCATCCTGCTTCACCTCCATGCGCAATTCTCGCTTTTGATCGAGCGTCAGGTGGACATCGTTCACGCGGTCGCCCGTGGGTTCGCCGTTGTCGTCGTAGAACCACGGATACTGGTCCTGCGGGCATTGCGGTTCCTTGCCGCGATCCTTCTTCCACTTGATGTTGGGTTTCTTGCGCAGGATGTTCGCCTCCGTGAAGGGGCGGATGTTCATCCGCACGCCGTCGTTGAGGTCGGGGTTCCAGCCGATGGGCTGATCTTCGATGGGCTTCCAGCGGACGAAGATGTCATACGGCGGTTCGCCCTCGGCGATCAGTTTGAGCTTCTCTTGAAGCTGCTGCGCGGCGAGCAGCCGGGCGTCCGCGCCGGATTCCTCTTGGGCGATGGCTTGTTCGCCCACGGACCATCACCTCGACGGGATACACTTCGATCTCGACCTTTGCTCATCTCAATACTCCTTCATTGCCGTTCGATCCGTCTCGCGCCAATCGGCACTATGCCGCTCAGCGATAACTCACTTATCCAATCGCCTCCATCAGCCGCTCGCGCACCTTGACCAACATGGCCCGGCTGTGGCTGTAAGAGATCACGCCGAGATGCTGGAGGCGACCGACCACAACTCCCGGATGCACGCCCATGGGCTCGGCAAAATCCACAATTGCCGTCTTCGAGAAGTACGGCTTGGTCTTGGCCACGAAGGCGTCCACTTCGTCTGGCGGCACGAGCCATTCGCAGGCTTGGTCGTCGGCTTCTTGTTCCTCCTTCGGCTTGTCCTCGCGCGCCTCCGCCGACGGGCCAACCAGATTCTTGTCGAGGTGGCCAGCGTGCTTGCCGTTCTCTTTGATGTGGGCCAGCTCATGCATGAGCGTGAACCAGAAACAGTCGATCCGGTCGTAACGCAGCGACATCGCCACGACCGGAGACTTGGCGTCGAGCCAGAAAGCGGCTCCGTCGATGTAGGTCTGCGGGAGGTGTTCCACAATGACCAGCCTTACGCCAAGGTCGGCGAGCGCTTTGGGAACCTGCGCCACCGCGTTGGCGTCGTTTCACACGCCTGGTCGAGGCCGCGACTTCGGAAGACACGGTACGGGTGCGAAGTGCCCGGCCGCAATCCCACCTTTGGATGGGATTTTGCTAAACGACAGGCGGCGTGCGCGCTACTAGTCCCAAAACAAGCGTACGGCGGTGGGCATTTTCGTAACGGCGCGGGCCGGCGGCTGAGGGCACGGACTGTCCCGGCCGCCGTTTGTGCCGGTTGCGTGGCACTCGGGGTTTCGTTTGTCATGCTTCACTCTCGTACTTGTTGGGGGCCTACGCGGACCGGGACTTCCCTACCCCGGCATCAGGAAGCGAACTCAACAACGAAGCGGCCGATTCACTTGCCGGTCTATGGCGTGGACGCCGCGTAAGAACACGTCCAACCATTGACTCCAAGCCAGCACGCGATAGACAATTCGCCGTCCGGTCCGAATCACTTGCGCCGGGATGTTCATAAACGCTTTACGGAACGTCTGGAATTCCATACGCAGCACCTTTTCCTTCTCCACCTTGTATTTCTCGCGCCACCGTCCGCGCTCCGGCAACGAGAGCGCGAACCAGCTTTTCAATGTCCATGCCAGTGACGCCATCACCATGTAGGCCCAGTTGCTCACCAGGTTGTCCACCGGCATGTCCAATGCCCGAACGCCGCCCTTGAGTTGGCCGATCAGTTTTTCCTGATTGCAGCGGCCGTTGGCCAACGTCACAATGTTTGCGGGCGGCTTGGCGCGCTGAAAAATTGGCTGTAGAATTGGTCTATAAGACCGCCCGTGCGAGAGCGTGGGCGTGCAAGTGCAGCGGTTCGAGTCCTGTATCGCCCAGTTAATGCGGTCTCCTGCTGCTCACGAGGAGCCGTATCTTCTCGCAAGCTGTTGAAAACATCGGAAGTTACATCTTCCGCCTCCCCATCGTCCCGAAGAGCTTTCACGTCGTTTCGTGGCAATTCCTGCAGCTTCTGCGCCACAAGCGATAGCGGCTCCTGTTTCCTGTCGCCATTGCTCGGCGATTCTCACCGTAGATCGCTACTATGGGCGACATCGCAGAGCAACATGCCCTTGTAGCGAAGCATTGCGTCCGATTCCCGTCTGGTGACTTCCCCGGCGTCTTCGTCTGTCACGGCCCCGCCGATTACGAAGACGGTTAGACGCTCGGGCGGCCCCTCACCGGCTCGTCCGAACACGCTGGACCGCACGTTTGATGAAGATGCCCTCCACCGCCACAACAGGCAGCAGGTGGGCCGACGTGTTCCCCGCACCAGCCGGCCGCGTCCGTTCGTTCTCACTCCATAGGCCCTTTTCCCGGTCTGACACTGACACAACTGCCAAGACCCCCGATTCCGCGTGCGGCTCCCGTGGCCGCTGTGCTTTCAGCTTCCTTCATTCGTCGTCGCCCCCGAAGTTCCCGGCAGGTGTTCTCTGGGCACGGTGATTTCGTTCGCATCGGTTATGGGCGAGCGGTCCGATTGAATTGTCCGCCCGGCCAGGATGAACCGCTTGCATGGTCGGCCGCCTTTCGGCCCCGATGCGTTTTCTTCCAACCGACCAATGTGGGCCGCCACGAGCGCCGCAAGCTCGGCTTCGGCATCGGCGGCAGTGCGATGCGATCGTGCTCGCTGCCAGTCGCGGACGCTTACTTCGCCGCCCTTCCGTTAGATCAGTTCCACTAGCCGCCCGCACTTCCTAGCTCCCCGTGCTCTGTGGTTCGCGCCGTCGGCACCGCGCTACGATCCGGACTTCCCGTACCCTTCAGAGCTGCAGGCGCCAGCCCGCGGACATGGCGCCCATGCCAACCCATGTCACCGGGCTCGCCCCTCGTTGTTCTACACAAGTCGAGTCGATCCGCGCCAAGATGCTGGAAAAAGGATTTGATATGCATGACATGTGGCAAGACAGGGCGTTCCCCAGCATCATCAGGCCGGTTCAGTGCTAGGTGGACAGACTTGTGTAGAAGAGCCAGGGCTGGCGCCCAGTGCTCTGTGTTCTCTCCCGTCGAGATTTCCCTCCCCGACACGTCAGCCGGCGGTCGCGCGCAAGAACAGAGCCCGGCAGGTCGTAACCCGACGGGCTCTCAGAACTGACATACGCCTTAAACGTTCGAGTAGCGTAGGGCAGGTGATTCACCTGCCGTTACTATACTGGTGCCGCACCATTGGACATTCCCCCGACTTGGAGCCGGATGGTAAAGGCAGGTCATCGACCCGCCGAACTCCGCTTTCATGTGCCGGATCATCGTGACCCCACCCTTTGCTTCCGCAAAGAATGGGCCACCCCGGCCAACTCCTCATTCCACGCCTCGAGGTTTACCCGTATGCTACACCGTGCAGATGTCGCGCCGTGCGAAGACGCACGCGCCGACGAGCCAGAGCACGACGCCGGTCCCGGCGAGCGCGAGCATGTCACCCATCGGCCACGCCCCACCCTGCACGACGGACAGGGGGCGGTAGTAGCTAAGCACGCTCAGGAACGAAACGGCTTGGGCCGGCTCCCAGAACTGGGCCAGGAAGTTGAGTAGGAACGAGGCCACGACGATCCCGAAGGCGACGCCGAGCGCCTTGCCGCGCCGATCGGAGAGGGTCGAGACCAACCACGCGATCCCACCGACGGCCAGGTACAGGCAGAAGAGGTTCGCAACGATGATTACGAGCTGACGCATTGAGGTAAGCTGCTCGGAACCGGCGAACCGGCTGCCGATCAGGTTTCCGGCCATGCCCATGCCCAGGACGAACAGGCCGGACGCCAACCAGACAAGCGTGGCACAGACGTAGATACGTGTACGAGAGACGGGCAGGCTTAGCAGGACGTCGATGGTGCCGCGGTCGATCTCATCGGCCGGCAGTCGTGTGCAGATCGTGATTTCATGCGCCCAGATGAGTGCCAGCACGATCGGGTGGACCCACGCGATCGAGGTCATCAGCGTAGGGCCCACCACGTCGCCGATCTCGGTTCCGAGCAGCCCGCGAAAAATCATCCGCACGAACCGCATCTGCATGACGAACTCGATGTCGGTGAAGAACGTCGGGACGACGTAGGTCAGCAGCATCTCGAAACCCGCGACGGCCAGCCCGAACAGCAGCGTGGTCGCCCACAGCTCTCGCGCGGATTTGAGGATCAGTCCCCGGTTCAAGACTCCGCCTCCGCATCGACATAGTACTGTTGAAACACACGGCTAAGGTCGGGCTTGGCGATCGACAGGTCCTCGATCGGTTGGGCGGCCGCCCACGGGATGAGGTCCATGACCGGGCCGGTGAGCGTCGCCTCCCACCAGTGCTTCTCGCGGCGGTGGAGATCGAGAACCGGCGGCGGTTTGACGCTCGCCTGGTCTACGCCGGATTGCCAGTGAATCGTGACCGTGCGAGTCGCCCGGGTGCGAAGGCTTTCCAGGGTTTCGTCCGCCACGAGGCGTCCTCGGCGCAGGATGGCCACCCGATCGCAGAGCCGTTCGACCTCATCGAGCGTGTGGCTGGAAAAGAAGATGGTGTGACCGGCGCCGGCCAACTCGCGAAGGTGGCGGCAGAGGACTTCCTGCATCAGCGGGTCCAGCGCCGTCGTTGGTTCGTCCAGAATCAACAGGCGTGGGCGGTGTGCGAGCGCGAGAATCAGCCCGAGTTTCTGCCGCATGCCGCGGGACATGCGTCGCACGTTGACGTGCGGGTCGAGCTCAAGGAGTTCGGCCAGCTCCAACCCCGGGCCGTTAAGATCACAGCCGCGGGCGTGACCAAAGATCGACAACGCATTGGTGAGCGTGAGCCAGGGGTAGAGCCGCAGGTCGCCGGGGACGTAACCGACCTCGCGCTTGATGACGTGGCTGCGCCGCCAACAGTCGAGCCCGAAGATAGAGGCCGTGCCGTCCGTGGCGTGGAGCAACCCGAGCAGGACTCGGATCGTCGTGGTCTTGCCGGATCCGTTGGGGCCGAGGAATCCGAAAAGCGAGCCCTCGTCCACTTCCATACTCAGACCTTCGACGCCGATCCGGCTCCCGTAGCGTTTCGTCAACTGATCGCACTGGATCACGGCCATCAACGGGTTCCCAGGGGGCACTTCGCTCATCGTTGCGTTTGCATCCAGTGTAGAGGTCTGTCATTACGGGCGGAAGGTTCAATCCGGGACAGGGGCGGAGCGGGCGCGGGTGCTCCTCCTTCGACACGGTCCAGCAGCCAGCTCAAAGTGTTACCCATGTCTCCGAACATCTATTACCCATGTGCCCGGTTTATACGGCCCCGATCAGCGGGGACAGCGGGGCCAGCTGTCGCATATTAGGACAAAGATAAATGTCTTGACAGATAAGACTGTCTCATGCTAGCATCGCGGTTTTGGATCGAACCACGATGTCGAGTGCGTCCGTACAGGTCATCAGAGAGCTCGATCAGGCCGCCTCGCTCATGGAGCCGACCCGGCTGCGGATGATGCGGGAGCTGTCCTCGCCCGACTCCGCGACGGGGCTCGCAAGACGGCTGGGCCTGCCGCGGCAGCGCGTCAACTACCACCTTCGGGAGCTGGAAAAGTCGGGGCTGGTTCGGCTGGTGGAGGAACGCCGCAAGCGCAACTGCGTCGAACGCATCCTCGAGGCGACGGCGCGGTCGTACCTGATCAGCCCGGAGATTCTGTCCGAGCTGGGCACCGATCCTGCCGTCGTGCGCGATCGGTTCAGTTGGTCGTACTTGTTGGCCGTCGCGGCGCGGACCATCAAAGACCTCGCCATCCTGCGCCGCCGCGCCGACCGCGCGAAGAAGCGATTGGCCACGCTCACCATCGAGACGGAGGTTCGCTTTGCCACACCAAACGCCATGCATGCCTTCGCCGACGAGCTGGCAAACGAGGTGGGGCGACTTGTCGCCGAGTACCACGATGAGCGGAGCCCGGATGGGCGGCTGTTCCGGTTCTTTTTGGGCGGTCATCCGGTCATTACGAAGAAAGACCCGTCATGAATCTGCCGAAGCAAGTGACAATTCGTTGACACAGGAGATACACCATGTCCAGTAGCACAAGCACCCGTCGGGGGTTCGAGTTGACCATCGAGCTGGATGCATCCGTCGAGGACGTTTGGCGGGCCTTGACCACCGGTGAGGAACTCGCTCGGTGGTTTCCGCTGGAAGCTCGCGTTGAGCCCGGGCTCGATGGGTCGGTCTTTGTCTCGTGGGGCGCAGACTGTGAGGGGACCGCGCCGATCACGATCTGGGAGCCGAACCGGCACTTTCAGTGGACGGAGAAGATGCCCGCCCCAGGCAGCGGCGAAGGGGCCGAGCCCGTGCCGATCTACGTGGACTATTTCCTGGAAGAAAAAGGCGGCAAGACGGGCCTTCGCCTTGTGCACTCGGGATTCGGTGAGCAGGCGGCGTGGGACGACTACTATGACTCGATCAGCCGCGGGTGGAAGTTCGAGCTACGCGGCCTGCGGCACTACTTGCGTTATCACAAGGGGAAAGACCGGCGCGTCGTTTGGGCTCGGCAGGAAACGAAGCTGTCCGCGGAAGAGACGGCCAAGCGCGTCCTGGGTGAGCATGGCCGCGTTCTTGTCGGGCAGCTCGAGGGGCTTGCCGAGGGTGACCGCTATCGCCTTGGCTCCGCCGGCGACGCGGGCAGTCACCTTGAGGGGATCGTTCAGGTCAACCGGTGGCCCAAGTCGTTCGCGGCGACGGTGTCGAACCTGAACGAGTCGTACTTTCGTTTCGAAATCGAGCGGATGGGCGGCGGGCTCGAGGCGTGGCTGTGGCTATCGACGTATGACATGGCCCCGGCCGCGTTCGATGCGATCGAAGCCCGCTGGAAGAGGGCACTATCCGAGGCGCTGAGCTAGCAGCGCGCGGCACGGGACGATGCGATCAGCGTCCCGGCTGTTACGAGCAGCAGCGACAAGACCATCAACCCCCAAGTCGATACCGCCGGAACGGCTACGGCCAGGCACTCGTCACCCGCGACGGTTTCCGCCGGGCCGCCGAAGGAGACGATCCCGGCAAAACAGAGCCGGCCCACGGTGCCCGCGGGCGGCGTGACGTCGTAGGCTACGAAAGCGGGGATCGACGGGGCGAGAAGCGGACCCCATTTGACTTCCTGGTTCAGCGCGTCCCACGTGCCGCCCGCGCTGATGTTCGTGACGATCCAGCCCGCGGGCGGTTTGTCCTGCACCCCGGCGGCCACAGTATCCGGGGGTGGGTCCAGTGCGATGGTCACCGTGAACGCGGTGCCTGGTGCTGAAAACGCCGACAGATCCCGCGTCGCACCCTGGGCGTGGGCGGCCACCGAAGCGCAGGCGATGGACGCGAGCCCCGCGACCCATGGGACGACGCTTCGTGCTGGGTGCCGTTGAAGTTTCATTCGCAATTTCCCCAAACGTCCGCGCGAGCGGCCCATGATGGGCCAACCGCGCACGGACCATCCCCTTGGTCGCGGTCCGATGCCCCCGTACGTCCACTTCTTGCGCCCGTTACTTCACCGTGATCGGTTGGTTCATCCCATCGAACGAAATCGTCCCGGAGAACCCGGTGTAACGCTCCGCGGTTCCTGTTCGGCCGGCCTTGGACCTGATCCGGACGAGCTTCCTGCGCGCCTCGAACGTGACCGTCCGAGATAGATCATCGACCAGGGGGCCCCACTTGACCTTGCGATTGGTCTCATCCCACTGGCCCTCATCGCTGATGGAGGTCACCTGCCATCCCCGTGGCACTTCGATTTCCAGCGCCACGGCCGACGTGCCCGGAGGCGCCTCAATCGTGATGGGAACCCGCACTTCGCGTCCCGCGGAGAACGTGCCCCGGCGAATGGAGGCGACGCGCGCCGTCGCGCCGGTTCGGACCGGCGACACCCCGGCCACTCCGCCGAGCGTTCCGTCGCGGGGGATGACATCCGCGCAGCAACCCGTGCTGCTGCCCGGGCAAGAGGTTGGAAACCAGTTCGCGGCGGCGGCGCCCCAGCAAGCGCACTCGCCGTTGCGCCACACGAACGCGGCTCGGGTCATGCCGGCCAAGTCGTCGTTGCAGCCGCGCATCCAAGCGCAGGCGTAGCTGATCATTTCGCACAGGCTGACCTGACCGTCCCCGCACGCCTGCCCCGTGCAGCTACCGCAATCGCCGATCGGACATGCATCACACGCAGGGCGCGGTCGGTCGGCGGCCATCCGCGGGCAGCATCGGCGGTCGATACACTGGTCGCCGCAGATCGGTCGGTTCAGACCGTCCAGGGAGACGGTTCCCGCGAAGCAGACGGGTCCGACGGCGGCGTTCGACGGGGTGGCCACGTAACTGACGAACTCGGGGATGGCCCCGGAAAAGAAGGGACCCCACTTCACTTTTCGATTGACCGGATCGAACGTCCCGTTGTTGCTAATCTCGCTGACTGACCAGCCGCCGGGCGGCGTGTCCTCGACGGCAACGGCGGTCACGCCCGCCGGTGGGGACAGGATGATTTGCACCGTCTTGACGGACGGAGGGCAGAAGGAGACATGCGGGTCGGAGATGACGCGGGTAGCGGGACAGTCAAACGTCTGGCACTCGCCGGGGTGCGCAATCGACACGCCGGCGGCATCGGACTCGCATTCGTTGCCATAGGTGACACGGTCGCATCCGCAAACGGGTGCAAAGATCTCCGGACAGCCTCCCGCGGGCTTCGGCGTGCAGAGTCCTTCGTTGTCGGCGATGGTGCAGGTTCCAGCGGGGAACTTGCAGAACTCACTCGGGTCGTCACAAGGGATGCCGGCGATGCCGCCGCAAATCCGGGCACAGGTCGAGATCGTGTTCTCCGCGATGCAGCCGTTTCCTTCCTGGCACGTAGTCATGCACATTGGATCGACGCAGCCCGAGACACGCACGCGATCGCCCACGGCGAAGCCGCCGTGGGTGCCAAGCAGGAAGACGGCGCCGACGTCGGCGCGGAACAGGACGCACTCGGACCCTTGCACCAGCACCCCACACCCGGCGAAGCAGAGCAATCCGGAGGGGCACGCCGGATCACACGGTAGTCCGCAAATCTGGTTGGGGTCGGTCGGACACGTGGTGTTGTCGCCGAGGTACGTTCCGTTCATGTTTAGGCATTCTGCTTCCGTGATGACCGAACAGGGGGGCATGGGGCCGCTCAGACTATCGACGCAGCAGGCGCCCTTTGGCGAAGTCCCGCAGAAGACGAGATCGCAGGGCACGCCCGGCGTGGAGCTTCCGCCTTCGTTGAGGCACACGTCGATGGGAAGATTCAAACAGTTTCCGTTCGCGAAGCAGCACGCGCTTTCTTGAGGGTCGCACAGCAGCGCCGGGTCGTCGGGGCACACGGTGCCGTCGCCGCGGTACTCACCGCTCGCCGCCTCACAGCCGGAGACCGTCGTGATCTCGCAGGCGACCGTCGCGGTAACGGGGTCGCGGACGCAGCACGCGCCGGTTGGAAGCGGACACGGCAGGTTTCCATCGGCGGGACAAGTGGTGTTGTCGCCGAGGTAAGTGCCGGACAGACGGGCGCAGCGCTCAGGGGTTTCGACAGAGCAACCCGTTGTGCCATCGGCCAGTGTCAGACAGCACGCACCGGTGACGACCACCGGGCAATCGACCAACTCACACGGAAGGTCGGGATTCCAGGTCCCGTTTGCCCCGACGCATACGTCGCGGGGAAGCGTCAGGCAGTTCCCGTCCGGGAGGCAGCACGCGCTTTGCGGCGGGGGACACAGCTGCGTCGGGTCGTCCGGACAGGCTGTCCCATCGCCCCGGTAGGCGCCGCCTTCCAGACCGCATTTTTCTTCCGTGGTTTCGACACATGCTGCGAGGTTGGCCGTCGATGGATCGTTGAGGCAGCACGCCCCAGTCGGGGCGGCGCAGGGCGTGTTCGGGTCGGTCGGGCAGGTGGTGCCATTCCCTTGGAACTCGCCCGTTTCCGCGTGGCACACCTGGCGCGTCGTGATGAAGCACGCGACGGTGCCCGCGGCGTTCGCGAGGCAGCACGCACCGGTGATGCACTCCCCGCGATGATCGACGGATACGCCGATCGCGGAAGCCTCGCACCTGTTCCCGTAGGTCACGCCGTCGCACCCGCAAACGGGGTCCAGGATTGGGGGACACGTGGCTGGGATGGGCGTGCATACACCAAGGAAATCGCAACAACATCCGCCGTCGGGCAGCCTGCAGAACTCATTGTCGCCCGGGCAGGGAATGCCCGTGACCCCGCCGCAAAGCGTCGGGCAGGTTAGGACACCCGTCGGGTCGAGGCACGACGTGCCCGGTCCTTGAGGTGCGCCGTTGAATTCCCGACAGCAGAAGGGGTTCATGTCGAGGCATTCGCTCTGATCTCCGAAAACCACACAGCACGCCTCGGTCACTTCACACGTGGTGGCGGCCCCCTCGAAGAGTCCGCCCCCGAGAACACACTGTTCACGAGTCGTGTTTGAACAGAACGGCAGTGGCAGCGGGATGCCGGGAACCTCCGAGCAACAGGCGCCGAGCGGCTCGCCACACAGTAGATTGGGGTCGGAGGGACACTCGGTTCCGTTGCCTTTGTACGCACCGCCGGCGGCAACGCACTCCGTTTCCGTCCGGATCGAACAGGCGTTCGCGGTGTTGTCGGGTGTTGGGTGACAGCATGCGCCGGTCGGCGTTCCACAAGCGACGGACGGATCGACCGGGCAGGTGGTGCCGTCCCCCTGATACAGGCCGCCTTCCGCCGTGCAAATCTCGCGCGGGGTGATGACACACACGATGACGCCCGCCGACGTGGACAGGCAGCACGCACCGCCGCCGCAGGGCCCGTGATGGTTGATGGCCGCACCGGCCATGTCGGCCTCGCACGCGTTGCCATAGGTCATCCCGTCGCAGCCGCACACGGGATCCCACACATCGGGGCAACCAGTCGGCCGGGGCGCACACACGCCCATGAAGTCGCAGCAGCAGGCGCCGACGGGGAACTTGCAAAAGGCGGCGGGGTCGTCACACGGGATGCCCGCGATGCCGCCGCACGCCTGCGGGCAAGTGATCTCGCCAGAAAGGTCTGTACAGGTAGATCCCGATCCTTGCGGAATACCGCCTGAATCGAAGCAACAGGCCGGGTTCAGGTTGGCACAGAGATTCGGGCCAAACGACCCCAGACAGCAAGCCTGCACGTTGTCGCAACCGCCCGCGTTGTCGTGGAATCGTCCGCCCTCGCCGTTGCAAGTGTGCGTGTCCAGCGGCAGGCACGTCTCAAAGGGGACGAGGCCGTCCGAAATGTCGAGGCAGCACGTCGGTGGCGGCAACGGCACGCAGACGGCCAGGAACTGATCGTCGAGCCCATCACCGTCCGTGTCGGCCCCGAGGATCCGGCACACGCCGCCGTCGGGGCATCCGCCCACCGGAAACGGCGTAGCGTTGCCGAACTCGATGTGACACGAGTTGAAGTCCATGCACTCGCACACAGCGACGCGGATGGCGCCGGTGGCGAGGTCGAGCTCCATCGCACGGGCGAGGCATTGATCCTCGGGAATCGGCGAGCACGCGAGTGGAACGCACTCGAGTCCGTCGGCCGAAGGGGCGCAGTCTTGCGCGCGGCTCGCGGGCGTAAGGGCAAGGACACAACAACAGCAACAGATCGAAACAACGGCGGACTTGCTGGCAAACATGGCGTGGCTCCCCCAAAGAGACCTAATCCAGTCGGCGGTAGCCGCTTTGCCGATCCGCGTGAGACGAACCGTGCAAGACCGCAACGCGCCGGACGAAACCCCCCGTCCGATTGGACGACGTACCCCTCACCAAGTGCCGAAAATACTGGCGACATAGTGTAACCGATCGTGGCCCGGTTTTCCACCGCGAATTCCGACGGCACGGCATCTGCGTGCGCCCGGGCCCAGTGCCGCGTTCCGTGCCCGTGGCCGTGGACGTGGTTGATGCTGTTTCGGGCTATTCGGACACTTAGGCAGCCCGACCATTAGTCCGTGATTGCACGCTGAGCCGGTTCACGGGAGGGGTCCGGGTCGGGTTTCTTTGGTATCACGCTAGAGAGAAAACATGGATTCGATGAAGAGCGGCGGAAGGCCGTGCGGCCGGGTCCGGCAGCACCGCGGCATGCGCTGCGCGTTGACGGGGATGATTGTGGCCCTGGGCACGGCGCAGGCGTGCGCCCAGTGTGCAGAGCAGCAAAAGCTGACCGCCTCCGACGCGGGGGTCGATGACCAGTTCGGGTTTTCCGTCTACGTGAGCGGGGATGCGGCTGTGGTGGGGACGTCCGGGGAGGCGTACATCTTCCGCTTCAACGGAACCTCTTGGGTTGAAGAGCAAGAGCTGGCAGTCTCCGATCCGGGATTGGCAACTTTCTTCGGAGAAACCGTCTCCATCAGCGGCGGGAGGGCCGTGGTGGGGGCATGGGCCGATGTTTGCGCGGCCGGGCTCCTTCTGCGGGTCCGGCATACGTGTTCTCGTGTATCTCGGCCCCGACGCTCGTGAATCTCGACGTCAAGCCGGGAAGCTGCCCGAACCCGGTGAATCCCAAGAGCAAGGGTGTTGTGCCGGTCGCGGTTGTCGGCAGCCTTGATTTCGACGTGGCCACTCCGTTTGACGGCGAACCTTGCGCGTGTCACAAACTCCGCGGCGATGGGATTGATGACCTAACGCTTACGTTCTCGACGTCCGAGATGAGCCGCGCGCTCGAGCTGAATGAATCACCAAAGGGCGAGACCATCGAGCTTGTGCTTCGAGGAAGGCTGCAAGACGGAACGACGTTCGAGGCAACAGACTGCATCGTGATGCCCGGGTCGCGCCGGACCGCAAGCGAACTGCGCCGCACCGGAAGGTCGAAGTAGCCCCGATGCTCGCGCTTCGCTTGGGCATGCCCCTAACAGACTGTTGAAGAAAGCCGGCACGACACTTTTTGAACGGACTGCTGGATAGGATCCAAGGCCGTTTCCATAACACACGGCGCTGTTTCGAGTCAACCGCTCCCTGACGAGTCGGACCGGGTGCATGACCGAATCGGCGGTCAGTTCTCAGAGCGCAGGGCGCGAGCCCTGTGACCGGTCTGGTATCGAAGAAGCCCTGTGCTTGTTCGCATCGTGTCGGTGGGCTCGCGCCCACGGCTCTGACGCGGCGTGGCGCCGTCAAGATGGCGTTGCACGGTCCGCCAAAACTGTCACGCACCCAGTAGGACCACATTCGCAGCCGCTGTTGGGGTAAGCCCAAGCCGCGGCGCGATCTTCCTTTGCGCGTTCGCGCATCGCGGCCGCGAGAATAAACGTGAACAAGGCGCCCCGTGTCGGCACCCTTCGTCCGGGCGGGCCACACCTGCCGCTCGAACGGTTTCTCGATCCTGCCTCGATGAGCCCCGAGGCGCAAATCGTGGGTTCTTGCGGTTTGCATCCCGACGGCCGGCTCGTTATCATTCCCGCATCATGATCATGCACACCCTGACAACGCGCGTTTAAGCACCCTTTCCGCATGTGAGGCCGTTGCGCTAGTTTCCGCGGCCGGTCTCTCGAACCCGAAGAGAACTTGTCCGGCGCCTTTCCCAGTCCCTTGCGGGCGTAGGGTTACGCTTACCCCGTGAACGAATGTCAAGAGAACAGGACAACCTCGTGACCGCAACCGGCGATGCCGGGTCAACCATGTCCGGCGCTCGGGAGAAGGCTGACGTCTGCGCGCCGCCGGCAGGCTCGGCGCCGCTGATGGACTCCGATTCGGCGAGCCGCAAGGCCGAAATCCGCAACGTCATCACCATGGCGATCCCCATGGTGATTACGACGAGTTCGCGCGCGCTCATGGACGTCGTGGACTACGCGATGATCACGCGCCTGGGCGAACCGGAGGCCCAGGCGGCCATCCTGCCGGCCCAGATCGTCATGTGGTCCTACATCATCCTCGGGCTCGGCATCGCCTCGATGGTCAACACCTTCGCGTCGCAAGCGCTGGGGCGAAAACGATTCTCCGAATGCAGCGCCTACGCCTGGCAGGCGATCTACATCGCGATCTTCTTTGGGCTCGTCGGGCTCGCCCTTCCACCGATGTTGCCTGGGTTGATGCAGGCGTTCGGGCATGCCCCGCGCGTGCAGGTGCTGGAGTTGGCCTACTCTCGCGTGGCCCTTTTGACGGTCGCGCCGACCATCGCGGCCTACGGGCTGGGTTGGTTCTTTGTCGGCGTGCATAGGCCGTGGACCACGATGTGGTCGGCCATCGAGGCCAACGCGGTCAACGTGGTCGTGAGCTTCGTGCTGATCTTCGGCTACGTCGGTTTTGAGCCGATGGGCATCGCCGGCGCTGCCTGGGGGACCATGGCCGCCGTCTGTTTCCGAACCGTCCGGCTGCTCATCACGATGCTCGCGCCGGCTGCGGCGCGGCAGTTCCAGTCTCGCGCCATGTGGCGGCCTTCGCCCAGGCTGCTGGCCAACCTGCTGCGCGTCGGGCTGCCGTTCAGCCTTCAGATGCTCTGCGAAGTCGTGGTTTGGGCGATCTTCGTGAACGTGCTGATCGGGCGCATGTTCGGTACGGTTCACCTGATCGCGACCAACACGGCCTGGCAGTACATGCGCATCGCCTTCATGCCCACGTGGGGCGTGGGACAGGCGCTTCAGGCTCTGGTCGGCAAGTCCATCGGCGCGGGTAAGCCAGAGCGGGCGATGCGTGAAGCGCGTGTGGCCGTGCTGGTGACGCTTGGCTACATGGGCGCGCTGTCCGTGGTCTATTGGCTGTTTGGAGCGACCTTGATCGGCTGGTTCAACGCCGACCCGGAGGTCGTGCGCATCGGCCGGGTCATCATGATCTGCGCCGCGTTTTTTCAGTTGTTCGATGCGGTCGGGATCACCTATAGCTGCGCGCTGCGCGGGGCGGGCGACACCTTGATCCCGTCCGTGTTCTTCATCATCTGCAACTGGGTCATCATCGTCGGCGGCGGTTGGGCGGTGGCGACGCGCTGGCCACAGTTGGGCAGTTTCGGTCCGTGGCTCGCCGCGTCGGGTCTGATTGTCGTAACGGGCGTGTTCCTTTGGTGGCGATGGCGCAGCCGTGCCTGGATGAAGATCGACTTGTTCAAAGAGAGCGGGCGGGCTGCCGCCGCGAAGGTCGCAGAGTCAACCGAAGTCGCGACCGGTGTGCCCGGCGCGTAGGTGCCCGTCCTTGCGAAGCGAAGGTGGCATTGGAAAGACCCAATGACGGTTCTTCAGTTTCGTCCGTCCCCCACCGTTCGCCAACAGCGACGGACGGGGCACCCAATCCAGAGGCCTGCCCGATGTCCATTCCGTTACGCACCCCCTGGCGTGAGCCGCGTCTTGCAGGCCCTGGCCGTCTCGCCGATGATGCTTCGAACGGACCCATTGTCTCTTGCCTCAGTTCGCACCGACGGAATGACCCATGTCCGCTTCGCCGATTCAACTGGCCGTGCTCATCTCCGGTGGCGGGCGGACGCTCATCAATCTCCATGAGCGCATCGTGGCCGGCTCGCTGGACGCATCCATCAACGTCGTCGTCAGTTCCAAAGAAGATGCGCCGGGTGTGCGGCGATCGCGCGAGCTGGGGCTGACTACGGTTGTTCTTGAGCGCAACAAGCTATCGCCCGAGGCGTTCGACGAGCGCCTTTCTCAAGCCGTTGCCGGCGCGGACCTCGTGTGCATGGCCGGCTTCCTGTCACTCTGGCGCATTCCCGATGCGTGGACGGGTCGGGTGATCAACATCCACCCCGCGCTGTTGCCGGACTTCGGTGGGCGCGGCATGTACGGTCGCCGCGTCCACGAGGCCGTCTTGGCCGGCGGAAAAACCGAAAGCGGATGCACGGTTCATTTCTGCGATAACCAGTACGATCACGGACCCGTCATCCTCCAACGCAAGGTGCCGGTCGTACCGGGTGACACGCCCGAGGCCCTGGCCGCGCGGGTCTTTGATGAGGAGTGCATCGCCTATCCTGGGGCCATTCAGCTCCTCGCCGAGCAACGCATCAGCCTTTCCAACGGCGTGGTCACCATCAAGTAACGCATCTGTTGGCGGGGTGGCATGGCCACGCCTTGAGAGACGCTCATGTTTCGACAGGCTTAAGGCGTGGCCATGTTGGTTGAGAACGCATCGATGTTCCGTTCGCCGCAACATGCCAACGCAAGCGTGGGCATGGCACCCAGCGCCACGAGAGCGTGGGTCCATGAAGTCGCCTCCACCACCGAGGATGGCCACACCCTGGCGACCCACCGCCGAGCACGGGGCTTGTGATTCGCGCCAAAAAGGGTCACAATCGTTGAGTCGGGCTCGCCGCCGGGTCGATTCGCGCGGTTGACTTCTCGGTGCAAGCCCGCTTCTCGTTCGTTGATTCGACCGCCACGATCGGTCAAGAGGGACTGTGCCGATGGACATCGCCGCGGCCATGAGCGCCTTCGTCGGCTACGTCTGGAGTACGCCCACGGCGATCCTCCTTACGGGTGCCGGCTTGCTGTTTACGCTGCTGACCAAGGGGGTTCAGTTCAAGGCCCTCACGCACGGGCTGGCGGTGATCCGGGGTAAGTACGACAACCCGGACGACGCGGGCAACATCACGCACTTCCAAGCGCTGTGTGCCGCGCTCTCTGGAACGATCGGGCTGGGCAACATCTCCGGCGTGGCCGTCGCCATCACCTCGGGCGGTCCGGGCGCGGTCTTTTGGATGTGGGTCGTGGGCTTTTTGGGAATGGCCACCAAGTTCATGACCTGCTCGCTGGCCACGATGTACCGCGAGGTCGATAGCTTCGGCACCTATCGCGGCGGACCGATGTACTACATCGAGAAGGGTCTGGGCAGCAGCGGCCCGCGGGTCAAGCGGCTCGCCGCCAAAGGGTTGGCACTACTTTTTGCGTTCCTCGGCGTGTGCGGGTGCATCGGGGCGGGAACGATGTTTCAGTCCAACCAGGCCGCGCGCATCTTCGTCAACCTTTCCAAGAAAGCCATCCCCGGCGGTGTCACCGAAAACCAGCAGTTCGCCATCCAGATGGGGGTCGGCGCCATCCTGTGCCTCGCTGTGGCACTGGTCATCATCGGCGGCATCAAGCGCATCGGGCGTGTGGCCGCCCGGATCGTTCCTGCGATGTGCGTGATCTACGCCGCGGGGGCGCTGTACGTGATTCTCAGCAAGTTTTCCTCTATCCCGGGGATCTTCGCATCGATCTTTGAGAATGCTTTTTCCCCATCCGCGGGGATGGGGGCGTTCTACGGCGTGGCGGTCAAGACGGCCGTCATCCAGGGTGTTCGCCGGGCGTGCTTCTCGAACGAGGCCGGCATGGGCACCGCACCGATCGCCCACGCGACGGCCAAGACGGACGAACCCATTCGCGAGGGCGTTGTGGCCGCCGTGGGTCCGTTCATCGACACGCTGATCATCTGCACCATGACCGCGCTGGTCATCCTGGGCACCGACACGCACCGCCGCGGTGCCGTCGGGTCGGTCGCCTCGCTTGGTGAGTTGCGGACGGTGGAAAGCGCTGACGGCGACACGATCGAGCTGGACGTGCGCATTGCCATGACCAACGCGTCGCTCGCCAAGGTGGGGGAGTCACTCTTCGCCCATCGGCCTCCGAAAAAGCAGGGCGACGTCGGCGAGCAAATCGACCTCACCGTCGGCAAGGTCGATGATAGCGGCATGGTCGTTACGGTGACCATTTCGAAGGACGCCACCGACGACGGCCGCGCCGCCATGGCGGTCGACCAGGCCCGGCTTGCGCCAGGTGTCGAGGTCTTTCTGGCACGAGACGGAGTGGAACTGACGGCCTACGCATTCGACACGGTCCTCGCGGGATTCGGGACCTATTTCATCCCGGTTGCCGCGTTGCTGTTCGCCTTTTCCACAATGATAAGCTGGGGGTTCTACGGGGAGACCTGCACCGAGTATCTCTTCGGCGAGCGGGCCGTGCTTCCGTTCAAGGTGGCGTTTTGCTCGATGATTCTGGTCGGGACGTACTCGATGAAGCTCCAGCCGGTGCTGGATTGGGCAGACGGCATGCTAGGCCTTATGATGGTCCCGAACATGATCGGGACGCTGCTTCTCGCGCCTGTCGTTGTGCGGGCGTCGCGGGATTACTTCCGGCGGTTGGCGGCCGGTGATTTTGAAGAGCAAGCGCGCCTCGCTAGCGAGGCAAAATCCCGATCGGGTTAGCGCGTTTTCGGCAGTGGCCGGAGGTCAACCGGTTCGCTTGGGCCTTGGACCGGGCAACACCGACACAGGCGTCACACTCACGTAGACATTGAGGAGTCGTTGACACAATGGACAAACCCAAAGAGCAATGGGGCACGCGTCTAGGTGTGATCATGGCCGTCGCCGGGTCGGCTGTCGGGTTGGGAAACTTCCTTCGCTTCCCCGGACAGGCGGCAGCGAACGGTGGCGGGGCGTTCATGATCCCCTACTTCTGTGCCCTGATCTTCCTGGGCATTCCGATCTGTTGGGCCGAGTGGATCATGGGCCGTGCGGGTGGAAAGAGGGGCTACAACTCCTGCCCGGGAATCTTCGGCGCCCTGGGTCGCGGACCCGCGTGGCGATACGTCGGCGTCGTCGGTCTGCTGATCCCCATCTGCGTCTACATGTTCTACGTCGTCATCGAGTCGTGGTGTCTTGGCTACGCTTGGGCGTATCTGGTGGGCAACATCGATCTGGGTAACGAGCCATCGAAGTATGCGGAAAAGAGCCTGGCGTTCTATGGCGACTTCGTGGGGATCGATGCGGACGGAGCCGTCGTGAAATCGGGCTTGTCCGGTCCGATGCTGTTTTGGATCATCACGTTCGCGATCAACTTTTTCCTCATCTTTCGAGGCATCACCAAGGGAATCGAGGCGTTCTGTGTTCGCGCCATGCCGCTCATGGTCATCTGCGCCTTTGTGGTGTTGGTTCGCGTCCTCACGTTGGGAACGCCGGACGCCGCGCATCCGGAACTGAACGTCACGAACGGTCTGGGCTTCATGTGGAACCCGAAGGCCCCCATCGAAGGTGACCCGTGGTACTACGCGCTGATGGACCCACAGACGTGGCTCGCCGCGGCCGGGCAGATCTTCTTCAGCCTTTCTGTGGGCTTCGGCATCATCGTGAACTACGCCAGCTACTTGAAGAAGGACGACGACGTCGTCCTGTCGGGCCTGACGGCGGCGTCCACGAACGAGTTCTTCGAAGTGTGCCTGGGCGGTTTAATTACCTTGACTGCTGCTTTTGTGTTCCTGGGGGCGGCCGGCGCATCGACGGGAGGTTACAGTCTGGCGTTCGCCACGCTGCCGGTCGTGTTCGAGTACATGGGCGGCATGGGGCGGTTCGTCGGGTTCTGTTGGTTCTTCATGTTGTTCCTAGCTGCCATTACGAGTTCCCTGTCGATGCTTCAGCCGGCCATCGCGTTCCTTGAAGAGGGATTGGCGATCGGGCGAAAAGCCTCGGTCGCGATTCTCGGCGTCATCACCGCCATGGGCTCCGGCTTCGTGATCTACTTCAGCGCCAACCAGACAGCACTAAACACGGTCGATTTCTGGGTTGGAACTGCGTTGATCTTCGTGCTGGCGATGATCGAAGTGATTCTGTTCGCCTGGGTCTACGGGGTCGATAACGGCTACAAAGAGGCCCAGCAGGGCGCCGAACTTCAGATACCGCGGGTTTGGAAGTTTGTCATCAAATACATCTCACCCGTATACCTTGTGACTGTTTTTGTCGCATGGTGTTTGACCAACCTCCCGGCGCAGGCCAAGGCGGTGCGTGGGGACAGTGTCGCAATGATGGCGATGGGCCTTATTGCCATCGTCACGATCTTCCTTCTGATCCTCATTTTTCTGGCGTCGCGCCGATGGAACAAGCTCAACAGCGCGGCGGGATACGCCGCAGAAACGGAGGGCGCATCATGACCGCTGGTGGCTGGATTTTCATGTTGGGATCGATCGCGTTCGTGGTGGGCTTGCTCTGCTTTTGCTACTACCGTGTGCTAACGCACCCGGGGCCCGAAGCGAATACGCCCGCGCGGCAGGACCTCGACACGCACGACCAGGATACGTAGGGCACCAGACTCGGGCTGCAACGCGCCGACATAGGGATGGCGCGTTCGTTGGTTCAAGCCAGCTCTTGTTTTGGCCGTTATGCGCCGGTGAGGCGCCCACCTTGCGACGTGCGTTCGCGGACGGCTCACGTCGATTCCCCGAATGACTCGGGACTTTTCGCCACCTTGGGTGGGCGCCCGTACGGCTCGATTGATCCGATTCGGCGCTTCTGTGGACGGCTGACTTCGTAACCCATACGCTGACACGTCTGAACCGAAATCCCCGGAGGCATTCCATGGTTGGTTCCTTACTTTCCGTCGTCGTTCTTCTCGGGCAAGCGCAAGTCCAGCCCAAGAACGATCCCGCGCCCACGATCGTTGTCCGAGGCCCGTTTCGCAGTGTACAGGTGAACGTCGATACGTCGGGACGAAATGTTGTCGGGGATGCCGCGAACGAGCCGTCGTTGGCGATCCACCCGAAAGATCGGCGCAGGATCGTCGTGGGTTGGCGTCAGTTTGACTCGATCACATCGAACTTCGTGCAGGCCGGTTGGAGCCACAGCGACGATGGCGGCAAGTCGTGGAAGGCGGCGGGGACGGTGGATCGCGGGCAGTATCGTACTCAACCGCATCTTGGGGTGGATGCCGAGGGCGTGTTCTATTTCGTCAGCCGAAGCACAGGCGGGTCAACCGAGTTGTTCCGGTCGCGCGATGGCGGTGGGTCGTGGGAAGGCGCGGTCCCTTTGACTGACGGCGTGAACTGCTCGTTCGCGATGTCCAGCAGCAAGAACCCATGGCGCACCGACATCTACGCCGCCTGCGACGACTTCGTGCACTGGTCGCCGGACAAGGGGGATACGCTCTCGCGCCGACTCGATCTGCCGGTGTGGTTGACGGGCTCGACCACGACAGTCAGTGTAGACGGTGTTCCGTACGTAGCAGGATGGAACAACGGGCGGGTGACGGTTCTGCGGACGAACAGTGAACCGCAAAAACAAATGCCCGTGGTCCTGAACCGAGTCGGCACGGCGGACCTTGGTGGAACACCCCGAAATGGCGCGGGACCGAACCCCGGCGGTGCGTTGGGTCGGCTTCAGCTTCAAGATGGTGACTCGGGAAAATCGCTATATCTGTTGTGCTCCGTCGATCCGCCCGGCCCCGATCCGCTCGACGTGATGTTCACGCGCAGCAACGACGGCGGCGCGACCTGGAGCAAACCGCTTCGCGTCAACGATGATCCCGCAGGAACGCCGGCCTGGCAGTGGTTCGCCGCGATGTCCGTCGCCCCGAACGGCCGGATCGACGTCATCTGGAACGACACGAGGAGCGATCGGCGTGCCGGCCGGCCGAGTTTCTCCGAACTCTATTACGCTTTCTCGAAAGACGGCGGGCGCAACTGGTCACCGGGCGTTCCGGTGAGCCCGCGATTCCATCATCTCCTCGGGTATCCCCAGCAAAACCGTCTCGGAAACGGCTACGACATGATCTCGGATGATCAGGGCGCCAGCGTGGTCTACGCGGCCACCTTCAACAAGGAGCAGGACGTTTACTTCCTACGGATCCCGCGCGCCAGGTGAGTTGAGCCCGTGTCGTCGCCGTCCCGGTCGCCAAGTGAGACTCCCCATCAAGAACCCGTCACGCCGTTGCGACACCAGCGCCCGCGCGGCTTGGCCGTGGTTTGAGAGCTCGCGTCATGTGTCCGGTCATCGCGGCGGTCTTCACGGCGAGTCACCACTTGCATCGTCATCGTCATCGTCATCGACGTCGTCGGGCTCCGCCACCGCGCTGAGCAGTTCATCGAGGGTCAACACCATGCTGGGAAGGATCCGGATCGATCCGGTGAGCTGGTTCACAGCGACGATTTCGGTGACATTCTTGACCTTGCGCAACTCGATGGCGACGGGCCCCTTCAACTGCTTATGCAACGTGACGGACCGATGCCCAATGCTGACCGTGGTGTTGGGAAAAGCAGTGTTGAAGATCACCACGCCGGCTTCTCGCTTCGTTTCCGGGTCGGTGAGCAGGAGTTGCTTTCGCTCTTCCGACGCGTCCGCGTCCCGCTCCGCCTGGTCCGCCTTGAAAAGCAACCCGGTCACCTGTTTTTTCTGCGCATCGGTAAGCCGTTCGAGGTCGGCCATCAGCGGTTGCACGGCCTCGCGGAGGCGGGTGATCAACTCGCGGGTGCGGGTGATCGATTCGGGGGTGCGCGTGATCGACTCGCCCTCGGGCTGAACACAGGCGTCGCTATCGGTGATCTTCCCGAGGCCGCTGGGATGCGGGCCGACGAGGATCCGCGTCTCGACGTGGGCGTCACTACCGAGCACCGACACCCGCAGCCCGGATCGGGCATAGAGCGTTCCACCGATGACCGACCCGCTCTCGACAAGCACCACGGCGTCGCTGTGCGTGCGGCAGTTCATGAGCGCGCCGGTGATCTTGATGTCGCGACCCGCGGTGAGCCGCGCCTCGGCCCCAAACTTCGCGACGATTTCGCCGCCGGCCACGATACGACCGGTTCCGTGGCCCAGAATTCCGCCGCGAACCATCACGTCCTGTCGTGCTTCGACATGCGCGGCCTGGATGGCCTTGCAAACCGTGATCGATCCGGCGCTTTTTACCTCGAATCGGTCCTCGATGATCCCATCGACGTGGATGTCGATGTGAGAGTCGAGGTTACCGATCTTGAAGTCCACGTCTCCATCAACGATGAGAACCTCGACGATGCCCAAGTTTCCCTTTGTCAGTACGACGCGACCGCCGATGTTCGCCACGATCTGTGTCTGATCCGCCTCGCAACGTCGCACCGTCGAATCGAGCTCGAGGGTGGCGGCCTGCCGAGCCGGTTCGATCGCTTTTCCCGTCACATCGACACCGCGCTTCGCCGGAACTGCCGGTATGGTTCGACCGACCGTTGTTCCCGCCGTGACGGTTACAATTGAGTTGAGGGTGTAGTAGTTGACGGCCGCGTCGCCCTGCCACTCCGTGGACCGCTTCTCGAAGATGTCGTCCCAGAGAAATTCTTCGTCCTGCCCATCGACGGCCGGTGTGCTTTCCGCCACCACGAAGGAGCCGTTCGTGGGTCGGTCGTTTGCGCTGAGGTTAGCCACAAACTGATCGACTCGCTTCTGCACCTCCTGGTCAACCACGAGGTCCGCGGCACGCAGTGCCTCGATGATGGCGTCCTTGGGGGCAACGGGTTCCTCCTTGCCCGGATATCGAAGCGATGCGCGGAGGCGATCCTTGGAAATATCGACATTGACAGTCGGTGCCTGATCGGTCGATGTGCCGGGCATGCCCGGTTCTCCGCGATCAGGGGGGGGGGTCATCACGTCGGCACCCGTCTCACTCTCTCGCTCGCCGAAGGCCGACCCGTGATGTTATCGAGCATTTCGCGGTCGCACTGTACATAGCGATCGCCAGGATCGCCATGCCGCCCGATAACGATTACGTCCTCGGTCTGGCGCGACGGGATTCTCCCCCAGGCGGGTCGCACCGGGGTCCCGAATGTACGAGGACGAGCCGCCGATGACACCGAGGCCGGACAGCGCACGCATCATTCGAGGGGCGAGGTAGGAACGGCACACGGTAATTTCGTGTCTGACCGCCCCGGCGCTACGGGCACGGGGCCACGGTGTTCGGGGCAAACGGAAACACTTGTCCGCCGAAGGCGTCCAAGCCTCGGGTGACGTCGGTGATGTTGACCTTCTGGTCCGGGACGCCCGGCTCGATGTCTGCGCGTGACTTGAGCGGCGCGCCCGGGCGGTTGCTGAACTTGTCGAGGATGGCCACGACGTCGAACGCCACGGACACGTTGCCGTCCGGCGCGGTCCAGGACCCGGCGTCGCCGTCGAAGGGCCCAACCGCGTCGCCCCACTTCGCTTGCGTCAGTGTCAGCGGCACCGAGAAGCTGGCCTCGCTGGCGAGTTCGCAGGCCTGACCCACGACTTGAATGTCGTAGACGCCGCCAGGAACGATGCCCTCATGGGGAACATACACGGTACCGAACCGGCTCCAGTCCAGGAAAGTGGGTGTGCATCCGAGCTCCGCGGCCTTGAATGTCGGCGGCGTGTTGTCGATCTTACCGCTCAGTTCACTGACGTCGGCCGGAGGTCCGACCCACAGAACGGTACCGTTGAGCGCAGCGTGCGCGCCGGGCAGATCGACGAATGTGACGCGCACAGCCTGTAACCGGCCCGGCTCGCCGGCGTTGAAAGACAGGTAGCGGTTCTTGGCTTGGATCACATCCGGCCGCGGCGCATTCGACGCCTCGCACACGCATTCCCCGGGAGCCACGGCCATCACGAACAACCCGTCCTGCCCGTCCGAGAGCAGGATACGATCCGAGCCAAGAAGTGCGTACACACCCCAGTTCCCGAGTCCGGAATTGGATGTATCAAACTCGGCCACGAAGTTCAGCAGCCCGCCGGCGTCGATATCGAAAATCTGGAGCCCGCGCTCATACCAGGAATTGTACAGGCGGTTGCCCACAATGATTTGATTATGCACGCTGAATGCGCCTGACAAGGAAAGACTGTCCCTAAGCGTAAGGGACAGGAAGCCGCCGAAGTCAGTGATTTCGTAGACCTTGATCCCGCCGCCCGGGCGTTCTTCGCCGGTCACCACAAACCTACCGTCGTCGGTGGGCCACATGGAATGAGTACTGCTGCCGGGGGTAGAGCCCAGGAACATCGGAAACGTGTTCGCTACATCGCTGACATCGTAAATCCAAAGCCCGCTGTCCCACGCGGCGGCGTACAGCCTCCCATTGTCAACGGTGATGTCGTGGACAAAGGAGGTGCCGACGCCCGTCACGACCCACTTGATGCCGGCGATCGGTTCCGCTGGAGGATTGTCGGGATCGAATGACGTCAGGTCCACGATGACAACGATCGGCGTCGCACTGTTCGCCAGGTAGAGGAATCCACTGTCGTAGAAGCCGTTGTGGAAGTTCACGAAGCTGTCGAACGGGGGATTCCCGGGTAGACGAATCGTCGCCACCTGCACGGGGTTCGTCGGATCGCGGATATCGACGATAACCACGCTGTCGTCACCAAAACTCCCGTTCCCATCAGAACCTTCGAGGATGATAAACAGCAGCCCGTCGCCTACTTTGACGTCCTGCGGCGAGGCATTCGCGTTCGCACCGGTAAGAAAGAACGTGCTGGCAAGTTGCGGAATCCCCGGATTGCTGACGTCGATCACATGCACGCGGGCCGGATTCCCATCCGCGCTCCGGTTCGGGAGATACGCATAGTTGCCGTCGCCCCAGACGTCGGAATACAGCCCGTCATAGTCATCCCATCGCCCGACGGGGCACGCGGATTCCAGGCCGAACGTCGTTTCGCGGTTCTCGCTCTGCGCTTTCGCCGACCCCGCCACGAGCACGGCACACAGACCCACCACGATCGACGCGCCCGGCACGCGAGGCTTGGTTGACATCATGATGAGAACCTCCAGCAATGAGTGAGGGCGAACACGCCAGCGACGTCGGGCGTTCGCCTTCCAACCGGCGCGCTCGTCCGGCATTATATCACTTCGAGGGAACTCAAACAACCAAGCACGCCGGCCGAAGGGCTCGAAAGCCGGGCTTGCCGGCACTTTCAACGTGGAGCGCGACGCTGACTTCGTACGTATTCCGAGCGCCCGGTGATCGGTCCGCCAGCGCTGTGGCGCTCACGGGCACGGGGCCACGTTGTTCGGGGCGAACGGAAACGCTTGTCCGCTGAAGGCGTCCAAGCCGCGAGTTACGTCGGTGATGTTGACCTTGCGGTCCGGAACGCCCGGCTCGATGTCCGCGCGTGACTTGAGCGGCGCGCTGGGGCGGTTGCTGAACTTGTCGAGGATGGCCACGACGTCGAACGCCACGGACACGTTGCCGTCCGGCGCGGTCCAGGACCCGGCGTCGCCGTCGAACGGTCCGACCGCGTCGCCCCAGCGCGTGGTGCTCAGCGCCAACGGCGCGGAGAGATTCGCGGCGTTGTTCACATCGCAGAGGTCGCCGAGCACGCGAAGCGAGTAGCTGCCGCCCGGCACGATCGCCTCGTGCCACACGTGCGTGGTACCCAGACTCCCGAAGTCGGCGAAGACCGGCTCGCAGCCCAGGCTCGCGGCCGCGAACGTTGGCGGCGTACCGTCGTCCTTGCCGCTTAGTTCACTGACCAAGCGCGGCTCGCCCACCCAGCGCGTCTGACCGTTGAGAACATGAAACGGGGGCGGAAGATCGATGAAGGTCACCTCCACGGCCTGCAACAGGCCCGCTTCGTTCGGTGCGAACGACAGGTAGCGGTTCTTTCCGCTGACGACGAGTTCGCCGGACAGATCGGCCACCGTGTCCGTCACGGGCACCGCGGAGGCCGAACACTCGCAGGCATCCAGCACGCCGTTGAAGTCGCGGTCGCCCAGGCACGACGGCACGGATGTTCCGCCCAGCCCGGCGCACGCTGCCGCGGAACTGACACCCTCGCAGCCGCCCGTGGGAAGGCAGCAGGGTGAGCCGATGGTGATCAATGCCGCCTCCATGCTCGCAAAGGCAATCACGACATCTTCGGCATCGACAGCGAGCGTCTCCACGGCGCCTTGTCGAAAGCCGATGGTGAATGTTCCAGTGGCGTCCGCCGGCACATCGAGCACGAACGAGGCGAGATACTTCGACTCGCCCGAATCCGCCACTCCAGAGATGCCAGTTACCATCCGTGCTCCGAAGCGGAAGTGTTCCGTGTGCGCCTGGACATCCAACGCTTCAAAGATCCCTACCGATTGGTTGGCGAAGACATAGTCGGAACGGTCAAGAATGGTCATGCCTGGACAGATGTCTTGGGATTGGAATCCGGAGCAATTTATGCAACGCTCGCACCGCTCGCCGAACTGGGTAAACAAACAATCCGAGTCCAAGGTGCAAGCTTCACCGAGAAACGAGCACGCCCCACCGAACGCCGTCACGCAGTCCTGGTCTGTCTGGCGGCTCTCAACCGCAAGCGTGAGCGTCCCCGTAACGCCGCTTTTCAGGCCCGCTGGGTCTATCGACGCCTGCCAGAACTTCAGCAGCCGTCCTTCAGCGGCCACGTCCCAGTCTTGTACCCGCAGCTCAAGGAAGACGCGATGACCGCCCGAAGGAAGGATCATTTCGTTACCGGCCACGCGAACCCCAGCATCGAGCGACCCGTCAGGTCGGTTCCACACCGGCACGAGCGAAATCCTTGCAGCTCCCTCGGACCGGCACTGGTTGCTGCACCCGTCGCCCAAGATATCGTTGCCGTCGTCACATTCCTCGACAAGCGCCACGACCCCATCGCCGCAAATGGCTTCGGTCTGACAGGCCGCATTACAGCCATCGCCGTCGATTGTGTTCCCATCGTCGCACGCCTCGCCAACGTCGATGGCTCCGTTTCCGCATAGCTCCGAGCGACACGACGCGTCACAGCCGTCGCCTGGCGTCGTGCCGCCGTCATCGCAGTCCTCACCGGGGTCGATGATGCCGTCTCCGCAAGAGAAGGAAACGAACCCACACCCGGCGGGCGTGGGCGGCGCTTGAAACGGAAATCCAGCGCCGCCGAAGGCGTCGAGGAGTCGTGTCTTATCAACCACAGTGATTTTCAGATCAGTCCTGTCGGGATTTATGTCTGCTCGTAACTTGCGGGGGGCGTGTAAGGCGTTTACATTCTTGTTCTCCGCGGCGCAAAGATCAAGGAAGGTGACGACGCCGTCGGGCGGACCCCACACGCCATCGACAAACTGCGAGACGGTGTCGGCCCATCGGCTTGTGATGAGGGGTAAAGGCGGCGAGTAACTTGCGTTGTCCGTCAACACGCATGTCTGATCGACGACCTGAACGGCGTATCGGCCGCTCGGCGCGATGGCGGCGTCGAACGCATCCACATTGCCCAGCATGCTCCAGTCGGTAAAGAACGGATCGCACTGAAGCTCCGCCCCCGTAAACGTCGGCAACGCACAGGACTCGGGTGGGCATGGCGTGTCGTCGTCTTTTCCGCTGAATTCGCTGATTTCCCGCGGCTGGCCGACCCACATGGCCAGTCCGTTCAATACGTCGTGGGGCGGCGGAAGATCGACAAACACCACGCGGATCGCCTGGAGCCGGCCGGGATCACCCGCGGAGAAGGAAAGGTATCGGTTACTCGGCCCCTCCGGATAGGGCAAGGCCGCGCTGGACGCCACGCAGACCTCGGCCGATTCGACGGCCGGTGAGCCATCGGCGGACGGCAGGTCTTTGACCTGCCGCTGATCCTCACGCCCGACCTGCGTCCTTCCTGGGGTCGAGACGCTCTGGGCGTTCACCGCGCCGGCCGCAAGTACAACACACAGACCGACCACGACCGACACCTCGCGCGCGCATTTCTTGGAAGACATCATGATGGGAACCTCCGACAATCACTTAGCCCGAACACGCCGGCGACGCGTGGGCGTCCTCCTTCCAACCGGCACGCTCGTCCGGTATTGTACCGCTTTGACACAACTCAAACAAGAAAAAAGGCCGACCAGAGAGATGAAAGTGGAACTTGAAGGTTGGATCCAGGGGGCTCGGCGGCGAGAACGAACATCGCGTCAATAGGGAGCAAAGCGTGACAGAGAACACATCCGACTTGACGTTGCCTGAGGCGCTGGCAAACAAGGTGTCGGCCGTGCTGGGTGTACCCTTCGACGAGTGGACGCGTTGGGCCCGAGACGTAGTGTTGGAAGAACTCTGCGACACCGCACTCATGAGCCTTGAGCCCGATGCCGATGGGAGCGTCCCGCCCGTTGGCGCAGTCGTGGCTCCGGTGGTCAAGAGGGTAAACGCACCTTTGTGCGCACACCGCGTGAGGCGGTTGCGGCATCGACGACCGTTTCGAATGGTGGTTGGTGCGTCCGGGCATTTCCCTCCCGGATGGCTCTGCACCGAACTGGAAACGCTGAACCTTCTTCGGCCCGACGATTGGGCGGGCATCTTCGACGAGAACTCGATCGATGCCATCCTGGCCGAGCATGTGTGGGAGCATCTGTCGGAAAGGGAAGGCGTTGTCGCGGCAAGAACGTGTCACCGTTTCCTGCGCCCGGGCGGCTACGTTCGAGCGGCCGTTCCCGATGGGCTTCATCCCGATGCGGAGTACATCGACAGCGTGAAACCCGGTGGCAGCGGGGCCGGTGCCGACGACCACAAGGTGCTCTACACGTGCGAGACGTTCGAACGCGTTTTCAAAGAGGCGGGGTTTACCACGAAGATGCTTGAATACCATGACGCCGATGGGCGCTTTCAGTTCATTGATTGGGATCCCCGCGACGGCTTCATCCGCCGATCCAGACGCTTCGATCCGCGCAATCAAGGTGGATCGACGAAATACACGTCGATCATTCTCGATGCCGTCAAGCCGGGATGAGTCCGGTGTTCTATCGAGCGCGGATTGGGACGGGCGGCGCGGGACCAGGAAACGTGAACTGCCTTGGAGCACGCGGCGCCGCTGGGATTAACGCAGGCGGGCGTCCGCGCAAGCTGAAGCATGCGGCTCGGATCGTCGCGGAGCTTATGAAACACGGTCCTAAGCGTCAGTATCCCTTCGCCAGCCCCTTGCCGCGCGGGTCGGATGCCCCCGTGAATCGGGCGATCTTGCCGGCGTTGTCGTATTCGATGGTCAGGCCGTGGGCGTTTCCAAGTCGCGCGCCCGTGCGGACCTCGTGACCCATCGCCCGAAGCGCGGATACCGTCCGATTGTCTATCCCGGCTTCGACCGCGAGCGTATTGGGCTCGATAAAGCTGACCCGCGCCGCCGCGATCGCAGCGTCAACGTTCATGCCGAAGTCAATGAGGTTCATCACCATCTGCGGCACGGTCTGCCCGATGGTGTGTCCGCCGGGCGTGCCGATCGCCGCCCAGGGGCGACCCTCTCGCATGATGATGGTCGGGCAGTCGCCGGAAAGCTTGTATCGGCCGGCGTGGGCATCCATCGGGTTGCCCGGCGGCTCGAACGTGCAGTAGGCCAGCGAGTTGTTCAGCCAGATGCCCGTCCCTTCGGGCATGATGCGACTGCCGAAGGAGTTGCCCAGTGTCTGTGTGGCCGAGACGATGTTGCCCCATCGGTCGGCCACCACGAAGTGTGTCGTGTTCTTGCCTTCGTCTGCGAACGATGTGGGCGGGCTGAACGGCTTGGCTCTCGCCGAGTCGAACGTCGCGACGGTTTCGCGCCAGTATGAGGGTGATAGTAGCCTGTCCAGCGGCGGCATGTTGTGCCGTGGCGAACCGGCGTAGCGAAGCCGACACCAGAACGCGTGCTTTGTCGCCTCCGCAAACCGGTGCAAATAGGCCGGCGTGTTGTGACCAAGGCTCGCCGCGTCGTACTGGCTCATCAAACCCAGACGAATCAGCGAGGGGAACGCAGTCGATGGCGGCGAGGCTGTGTATACCTTATGGCCTCGATAGTCGATGGCGATCGGCTCCCACCAGGTGGCCGTCGCCTCTTTCAGATCGCCAAGGTTCAAGAAGCCGCCGGCGTCCCGCATGGCCCGATCGATGGCGTGGCCTAGCGTGCCGTCGCGGAGGGCATCCGGACCGTTCCTTGCAACGAGTCGAAGGGATCGCGCTAAGTCATGTTGGACGAGCCGTTCGCCGGCCTGAAGAGGCTTGCCCGCGTGTCCGTAAAACGCCTTGGCGTGCTCGGGGAATGTCGAGAAGGAACGCCCGATGACGGCGGCCATTCGCTCGTCGAGCACGAACCCCTCCTCGGCCGTCTTGATCGCCGGCGCGAAGAGTTCCTTCCAGATCAGTTTTCCATACTGATTCGACATGGCCCACCACGCCGGCACGTTCCCGGGCGTTGACACAGCCTTGGCACCACGCCGATGCTGCCGGAAGTTCGGCGACGGCGCGCGAAACATGTTCGCGTTGACCGATCGCGGGATGCGGTCGCTGCAGTTGAGGAAGCGGGTTTTCTTGCCCTTGGCGTCGTAGACCAGGATCGTGCCGTAGCCGCCCATGCCCGAGTTCATGGGCTCGACGACGTTGAGTGTGGCCGCGACGGCGACAGCGGCGTCGAACGCGTTGCCTCCCGCTTGAAGGATTTCGACGCCCGCCTGTGTGGCGCGGGGGTGCCCGGCGCTGACCATTCCGCTACGACCGATGACGAGATCGCCCGTTTCGGTCGTTGTTGCCCGAGCCAGGGGCGACTGGATCGCGCAAGAAAACAGTGCCAAGATAAAGACACCTATCATGGAAGAACACTTGTTGGACATGACCGCTCCCCTGTTGACGCGCCGACTTCTATCCGCGGAACATTCACCCGCATCCTACAACGAGCCGCTGACGAGTCCACCCGCCGTCAGTGCAGCACCGATCAACGACACGCCGCCGTCGAGGGTCCGGACGTACCGGCCATCATGAGGAGCATGCGTTGTCAGGGTCGAGTGTGCCATCGCTACGGGGCGGCGAAACCGCCTCCTGCCCTACAAAAAGGCGTTCGATCGTCCGGGAGACGTGGAGACTTCGAGACTTCCGTGCGTCGGAGTCGCCCTTGCGATCCGAATGCAGCGTGCTATCCTCACGGGTTGGACCATCCGACCTGACCCGTGCTGACGACGCAAAGTGGTCAACACGGTCGCGTGATCCGGCGTAGGCGCTTCTTGTTCCGGCACGCACCAACTTTGGAGAAATGGCATGTCCCACCTTCTGCGATTGTTTGCACTGTCCCTCTCGCTTCTCGTCGCGACCGGCTGCGCCACGACCAACGCGCGCACCCAGACGCAACGCGTGTCAGACACGCAGGCCCGGTTGTTCCCCGACATGGGGCCGCGCGAATACCAGATTACGACAAACTCGCCCGAAGCGCAGCGCTACTTCAACCAGGGTCTGACATGGAGCTACGCCTTCAACCACGACGAGGCCGTTCGCTCGTTCACGCGCGCTGCCGAGTTGGATCCAAGCTGTGCCATGGCCTGGTGGGGCGTGGCCCTTTGTCAAGGTCCCAACTACAACGACCCGGACATGACCGAAGAGCGCAACACCGCCTCTTGGGGTGCGCTGCAAGAAGCGCTCGCTCGGATCGAAAACACAACGCCGGTCGAGCGCGCCTTGATCGAAGCCCTATCGCATCGCTACGCCAAACCCTGGCCGACGGATCGCGCTTATCTTGAACAGGGATACGCGGACGCCATGGCCAAGGTGTGGACGGCGTATCCAAACGATTCCGACGTGGGGACCCTCTACGCGGAAGCGATGATGATTCTAACCCCGTGGAAGCTCTACACCCCGGATTTCGAACCGGCAAAGAACACGCCGAAGATTCTGGTGGTCCTCGAACGCGTCATGGAAATGGATCCGGACAATCCCGGCGCCAATCATCTGTACATTCACGCGGTCGAGCCGAGCGCGCATCCGGAGCAAGGCTTGGTCGCGGCCGGTCGCCTGAGTGACATGGTCCCCGGCAGCGGGCATCTGCTGCACATGCCGTCTCACATTCATGTGAAGACCGGACTTTGGAACGAAGCGATCATTCAGAACGACAAGGCCATGCGGTCGGATACAAGGTATCGCTCGCTCGCGGCCAAGCAGACGGTCCAGAACATGTATATGGTGCATAACGCACACATGCTCGCCTACGCCGCGATGATGAGCGGGCGCGAGCGGGAGGCGCTTGCGGCAGCCCGGGCCATGTGGGAGATCGTGCCGGAAGAGGACCTTCGGACCGTCGGTCCGCTCTTCGACAAATGGATGTGTTCCGTCTACGACGTGCAGAAGCGGTTCGGTCGCTGGGACGACATTCTCGCCGAATCACCGCCGCCGGCGTTCATGCCGATCACGAAAGCGACGTGGCGCGCGGGCCGCGCGGTTGCCTATGCGGCCAAGAAAGATTTCGCAAGCGCCGAGCGCGAGCATGCGGCGTTCCGGCTGGCAAAGGCGAGTATTCCGGATGACGTCAAGTGGGGTCGAAACGCAGCGGACAAGGTTCTCGAAGTGGGTGATTACTTCATCGCGGGTGAGATCGCATTGCAGAAGGGCGATTGGACTCTGGCGGCGACGCTCCTGGAAAAAAGCGCTAAGGTCGAAGACACGCTTGGCTATGGCGAGCCGCCACAGTGGCTTCAGCCGATCCGCCACACGCTCGGGGCTGTCTATCTGATGAGCGGTCGCTATGCAGACGCCGAACGGGCCTACCGCGAGGACCTGGCCAAGTGGAAAAACAACGGCTGGTCGTTGTACGGTCTAAGCCGCGCGCTCCAGGGTCAGGGAAAGATCGAACAGGCCAGGAAAGTCGAGGATCAATACCGCACGGCCTGGTCTCGCGCTGATGAGCCCACCACGACGAGCTGCAAGTGTATTCCGAAGACGTGAACCGTACGTGCGGGTGTCACCAAGCAAGCATGTGACACAATCGGTCGATGGAGTCGGCAGCATCCACGAGGTTGGGTCCGCACAAGATCGTCTCGTCGATGGAGCGGGCGGCAACTGCGAGGGCTATCGCCTACGGAGCATGCAACTCGACCGCTGCCGATTCCTGAGTAGACTGCTTTCATGCTCGGGTGCGTAAAGTGTGGAAAACAAGTCGCGGAGGACAGCCGCTTCTGCCCGAGTTGCGGGTCTGCCGTCTCAAGCGGCGAACCCACGGTCACTTCGCCGCCGAGGGATCCCGATCCCAACTTGGCACGGCGATCCCGCGCCACCCCTTCGAGCGTTCACGGCCGCTTTGAGCCCGGAACCAAACTCGGCACGCGCTACCGCATCGTAGGCCTCCTCGGACGCGGCGGGATGGGCGAGGTCTATCGCGCGGATGACCTCGAACTGGGGCAGTCCGTCGCGTTGAAGTTTCTCCCCCAACGAGTGGCCGGCGACCCGGTCGCCCTGGACCGTTTTCGCGGCGAGGTGCGAAACGCCCGGAAGATTGCCCACCCCAACGTGTGCCGGATGTATGACATCGGCGAGGTCGATGGGCACGTGTTCCTTTCGATGGAGTACATCGACGGCGAAGATCTGGCCCACGTCCTGGCCCGCATGGGTCGCCCCAGTGAAGAGAAGTCCCTCGAGATCGCCCGTCAGCTTTGCCTCGGCCTCGCGGCCGCCCACGAAAACGGAGTGCTGCATCGCGACCTCAAGCCCGCGAACATCATGATCGACGGTCGGGGTCGCGTTCGCATTACCGATTTTGGCCTGGCGGGGCTGGCCGATGAACTCGACGCCCGCACCGAGCGCGCCGGTACGCCGGCTTACATGGCTCCCGAACAGCTCGAAGACGGAAAAGTCTCGGTCCGCAGCGACATCTACGCCCTCGGACTAGTTCTACACGAAGTTTTTACAGGCCACAGAGTGTTCGACACGAATGACGTCGTAGAGCTAAAGAAACTTCATTCGTCAGACTCTGTCACGACGCCCTCTTCCGGCACCCATGCGATCGACCCGGCCGTAGAGCGCGTCATCGAGCGCTGCCTGGAGCGAGATCCGCAGCGGCGCCCACAGTCCGTATACGTCGTGCTCGGGGCTCTGCCGGGCAGCGATCCACTGGCGGCGGCTCTGGCGGCGGGTGAAACTCCGTCTCCGGAGTTGGTCGAACACGCGCGAGACGCCGGCGGTCTGCGTCCACCGATCGCAATCGGCCTGCTCGTCACCATGCTGGCGTTCCTGGGCCTCACCTATTTCGTGCAAGCGAGTCGGACCGTCATGCCTCAACGATCACCGGCCGTGCTTTCGGTGGTCGCCGAGCAGATCATGGAAGAACTGGGGTACATCGACCTGCCGGGCAATTCGGTTGCGGGGTACAACGCAAACACGGGCTTTTCCGAGTCTCTGCGCTCGTCGCCCATTTCATACGAAGAGCTGGCGGCGCAAACCTGGCCACCCCCGTTTCGCTATTGGCGGCGCTGGACGGACGGGGTCTTCATCCCTTTCAACTTTCATGTCCCTCATATGTTTAACATCGACGGGCCGACCGAGGGGTCGAACCACGATGCCTTGGTGGCGTTAGATTCAACTGGGCGATTAATCGGGTTGCTCGTAACCCCTTCCTCACCCGGTGCCGCGCCTGCAGCGGTCGGGGACGTCGACTGGTCGCCCATTTTTCGTCTTGCCAATCTGGACGAATCAGGCGCTACGCGAATTCCACTGGTCAAGAGGCCGACCGTGGACTGTGATGAAATCGTAGCTTGGCGGATGGAGGGACTGGGCAAGAGCAGCGACCCCGTTACCTTACAGATGGGCGCTGTTGGCGGGCGGCCTAACTATTTCGAGATACTGGGACTCGACGAGGCTTTTCTGCGGCAGTGGAGCGGCTCCATTGGCTTCGAGATCCTTTGGGTGGTAGCCAATATCATCATCATCATTCTGGCTTGGCGGAACCTACAGGCATCTCGAGGAGATCGGCGCAACGCCTTTCGTGTTGCGCTGATCGTCGGCGTGCTCTACGCTGCGATGGAGGTGTTGTCGATTCGCCTTGTAGAACCGAGGGTCTCCAGTCATTTGCTGGACCTGCTCGACGGGCGCTCGGCCGGCCATTTCGTCCTGCATGCACTCAAGACCTGGTTGGCATACATGGCCATCGAGCCCTACGTGCGCCGTGTTTGGCCCCGTATGCTGGTCGGTCTGGTGCGATTGCTTTCGGGTCGTCTACGCGATCCGGCGGTCGGCCGCGAGGTGCTCTTCGGCGTGGTCACCGGTTGCGGACTCGTTACCGTTGTCGCGATGACGTTCTATCTTCAGTCACGTTTTCAGCCCGAGAACACCGGTCGACTTACGTTCTGGACATCATTAGCGTCCATGAAATCGTCGGGCGATTTTATCACCAACAGATTTCATATGGCGGCGTCGGCAGTGTTGTCTGGCGTCGTAACGGCCGGATACGTTCTCGTGGTACGATTGTTAACGCGTGACTCACGTGTGGCCATCGTGGCCTCGATGGTCGTGGTTGGTTTACTTGGCGTCAATTGGTTTCTGATTCTCTTTGCAGGATCGACGTGGATTGTCTTCGCAATTGCGATCGCCTACGGAGTCGCCATTGTTATACTCTACACACAGGTGGGCGTCCTCGCCGTGATCGTTACCGATTTTATCGTGAAGACGGGCGGAGTGGTCATGATCGACTTCGATGCCTGGTTCGCACCGTACGCCATGGCCTCGTTGGCGATCCTGCTTGCACTTGCGGCATATGGCTTTTGGGTGTCACTTGCCGGTCAGTCGATCTTCAGGGACACCCTGCTCACCGAAAAACCGGCTCGCGCATGATGCCCGGTCGGGCTGGGGCAGGCGCGTGCCGAACGAAAGACAGCCTTCTGGGTGGCGAGCGAATGCACGGACCCTGCGAAGTCGGCACTCAGTTCGGAGCTCCCGGCGGAGGTGAGGTCTGCTGGGCACGCGACACGAGGATCGATCGCGGTTTGGCACGCGATCGCCGTTCCGCGCTGCCGATCCAGGATAGTCGTCCAAGTAGTCAGCACTCTGGCCCCCGAACGCCACCGGCGGGCTGGTCGGCTCGATGGTTGCGCTGCTAGACTACCGCTCGGCGACGGCGTGCTCGTGTTCGGCTTCGGTCGAACGATGCCGGGCGCCACGGTTCGCGCTCGAACCGTTCAGCGACACAGGCGGTAAGTCAAGGTGGAAGACCAACACAAACATCCGCTTCGCGGGCTCTTGTTCACCCAGTTCTTCGGCGCGTTTAACGACAACGCGTGGAAGCTTGTCGTGGCGCTCCTCGCCATGCGACTGGTCAGCGCGGAGCTCGGGGAATCGGGCCCCGCGGTAGAGGCCGCGTTTCAGCGGAACACGACCCTCGCCTTCGTGGCCCTCACCTTGCCGTTGATGCTTTTCTCGCTACCGGCCGGCGCGCTGGCGGATCGTGTCAGCAAACGCCGGCTGATCATCGTCGCCAAGGTGCTCGAGCTGCTGCTGATGTCGGCGGCGACCGCATCGCTGGTGGTCGATCCGACCAACCGCTTGTGGGCCATGTCGATCCTGGCTTTGATGGGCGTGCAGAGTGCCCTGTTCAGCCCGGCCAAGTACGGCATTTTGCCCGAGATCGTTCCGCACGAGCGTCTGTCCGCGACCAACGGGTTGATGGAGATGTGGACGTTCCTGGCCATCATCGCGGGCACGGGCGCGGGGGGCTGGCTCCTGGCGGTGTCCGGAACCAAGGTGTGGCTGGTTGGCGCGGTGTTGACCACGTTCTCCGTTGTTGGCCTTTCGTTTTCGTTCACCATCCCGCGCGTGCCGCCCGCGCGAACCAGCGGCAGCGGACTTGATGCCCTCCGCGGCGCGGTGTCCGCGATCCGCCTCGACCGAATGCTTACGTTCACCGTACTGGGGATGACCAGCTTCTGGGCGGTCGCCAGCCTTCTCGGGCAAAGCATTTTCGTCTACGCCAAGAGCGCGTTGGCGCTTCCGGACTCGACCGTCGGACTGCCGATGGCTGCGTTCGGCATCGGCGTCGGCGGGGGCAGCGTTCTCGCGGGTCGACTCTCCGGGGCGAAAGTCGAGACGGGTCTGATCCCGCTGGGCGCGATCGGTCTGTCGATCTTTACGCTCCTACTGGGAATCCTCGCGCCTGCTTTCGGCGGAACGATGGTGTTGATGGTGCTGCTCGGTGTGTCGAGCGGGTTTCTGGTTGTCCCCCTTCAGTCGCTGCTTCAGTGGCGCGCGCCGGCGGACCGGCGCGGGGCCGTCATCGCCGTTTCCAACGTGCTTATCTTCGGCGGTATCCTGTCCGGTTCACTCGGGGCACAGGCTCTCTCGTTTGCGGGACTGTCCCAGCCGGGGATCATCACCAGCGCCGGCGCCGCGGTCGTTCTCGGCACGATTCTGCTGGTGTGGTTCATGCCGGACACGCTCTTGCGACTGTTCCTCGTGATCCTTACGCACACGTTCTACCGTCTGCGCGTGGTCGGGCGATCGCACGTTCCCGAAACGGGTGGGGCGCTATTGGTGCCCAACCATGTGTCGATCGTGGACGGGCTCTTCATGATCGCCAGCCTCGATCGCCAGGTTCGTTTCATCGTCGAAGCGACCTACTATGAGCGTCGCCTGCTCCATCCGTTCCTCAAGGCCCTCGGTGCGATACCGATCTCCGCGTCGCGCGGACCCCGCGTCGTCCTGCGCGCCCTGCGCGATGCCGGACGATACCTGGACGAGGGTTCGTTGGTTTGCATCTTCGCCGAAGGGCAGATGACCCGCACCGGGATGATGCTGCCCTTTCGCAGGGGGCTCGAGCGAATTGCCAAAGGGCACACGGCCCCCATCATCCCGGTCCACCTCGACCGCGTGTGGGGAAGCATCTTCAGCCGCGAAGGCGGGCGTTTTCTCACCAAAGTTCCACGGCAGATCCCCTACCGAATCGTGGCCTCCTATGGCGAGCCGATGCGCTCCGGAACAACCATCCCCGAGATTCGTCAGGCCGTCATGGAGCTGGCAGCGGCCGCCGCGGTTCATCGCAAGCAGGACGCCCGACCCTTGCACCACGGCTTCATCCGGGCCGCACGCCGCCGACCGTTCCGGCTGGCCTTTGCCGATATGCAACGCGGTTCGATCGGTCGGTTCAAGGCCCTGACGAGTTGCATTGCCATTGCGCGGGCGCTGCGCCCGCACTGGTCCAATCAGTTGCGCGTCGGGGTTCTGCTTCCGCCCAGCGTGCCGGGCGCTCTGGTGAACATGGCGGCTTCACTGTGCGGACGAACGAGCGTCAACCTCAACTACACCACGGGCAAGGCGGGCATGGAGTCGGCCGCGAAACAGGCCTCGCTTCATACCGTGGTCACCAGTCGGGTGTTTCTTGAAAAGGCGGGCCTCGAACTGCCCGCCGGCGTGGTGCCGCTGTGGATCGAAGATCTCGTCGGCGGCATCGGTCGCGGTCAGAAGGCCAAGGCCTTTCTGCTCGCGCTGCTCGCCCCGATCAGTGTCTTACAGCGTGCGTGCGGTTGCTCGCGACGCCCGTCGATCGATGACGTTGCCACGATCATCTTCAGTAGTGGCAGCACCGGCGAGCCCAAGGGGATCATGCTGTCACATTGGAACGTGGGCTCGAACGTCGATGCGCTGGCACAAGTGTTCGAGCTGACCTCGTCGGAGCGCATGTTGGGCATCCTTCCTTGCTTTCACGCCTTCGGCTACCTCGCGCTCTGGTTTTGCGCCCGCCGCGGGTTGGGTATGGTTTGTCACCCGAACCCCATCGACGCCGGAGCAATCGGTGAACTCGTCCAGACGTACCGCGTGACGATGCTCCTGGCCACACCGACGTTCCTTCAGGTCTACTTGCGCCGCTGCACGCCGGCCCAGTTTGGCTCACTGCTGTTGGTGGTCACCGGCGCCGAGAAGCTCTCGGAGCGCCTGTGTTCAGCCTTCGAGGACCAGTTCGGGATTCGTCCGCTGGAGGGCTATGGCACCACCGAATGCTCTCCGGTGGTGGCCGTCAGCACGCGCGACTTCCGGGCACCAGGGTTCTATCAGCCTGGGTCGCGCCGCGGTTTCGTCGGACACCCCTTGCCCGGCGTGGCCGTGAGGATTGTCGATCCCGACACGCACGAGCTTCGACCCGCCGGGACGGACGGGATGCTCCTGGTCAAGGGGGCGAACGTGATGCTCGGGTATCTCGGGCGCGACGACCTGACGGACGCCGTCATGCACGACGGCTGGTACATCACCGGTGACATCGCCGTGGCAAGCGAGGATGGGTTCCTCAAGATCACGGATCGCCTCTCGCGGTTCGCCAAGATCGGCGGCGAGATGGTTCCACACGGTCGCGTCGAGGAAGCGCTGGAGGAGGCCGCCGGCGAGGACACGCGGCAATTCGCGGTGACCTCCCTTCCGGACGATCGGAAGGGTGAGCGGTTGGCCGTCTTGCACACGCTGGATGAGACCGCCATCCCGGCGATCCTGGAACAAGTGAAGGCGAGCGGTCTGCCCAACCTGTTTATTCCGCGGTCCGATCAGTTCGTCCGAGTGGAGCAAATCCCGATCCTGGGCACGGGCAAGCCGGACCTACGCGCCATCCGCCGCATCGCCGCCGAAGCGCTCGGGGCGTCGTCGTAACGAGCACGTGCGGGCCTTGGTCTACCAGGCCGGCGCGGTGCTATCCTACACGGAAGTCAAACGTCTTGGTTTGAAGGGTGGTTGGTGATGCAATTGATTGTCGAGTTGGAGGGGCCGATCTTTGACGTCAAGGCCGCGTACTACGGCGCCCACCGCGATACGGCGGAGGCGGTGGGCTGGTCGCGGCTCGATTCGAGTACGTTCTGGCGAAAGACGCGGAAGGAGGGTCGCGACGCGAATCTCCTGCCCGGCGCCAAGCCACTCAAGCTGGAAGAATACTATCGCCGGTTTCAGGAGCGGATCGAGCAGGACGACATCATCGGTGACTGCGAAGTCTGGGATGACGGTGCGGAAACCATTGGTGCGCTGGGTCGCCGCGCCACGGTGCGCCTGTTCACGCTCGGATCGAACCTCGACGCCCGGACTCGGCTCCTCGAACAATGCGGCATGGGGCCTGCGTTTCCGTTGATCGGCCTTGACGCGGACCCGCGGCGCCGGGTGGCGGAGGTCAAGGCGCTGGCCGCCTCCGATGCTCGTACGCTCGTGGCCGCCGGCAGTGATGCCGCCATTCGTGCTTCCTCGGGAGCCGGCGTGGTCTGCGCCGGGTTGTCGTGCGGACCGTGCATGGGGGACCGACTCCACCGGTCCGGCGCGGACCTGGTCTACCGCGAGCTTTCCGAGCTTCTGGCTTCGCTCAATTCGGGGGCGCACGACCTTATTCGGGCCGGTTTGCTTCCGTTGAGTCTGGGGTAGAGTGACCAGCCCCGGCCACGAGGTTCCATCGATGACGCGCAGCATGACCGCGCGGGCTAGAGCCCGCGGCTCGGATCAGACAACCCGGGGACAGTCTATCGACCACCCGACCCAGGTCCGCTTTCCTGGAAGGAGCAGTGACCCAGGTCCGGCACGGTGAGCCCGATCGGGCTGCCGGGCGGGGCGTCGGCCACATCGGGCGGTGGTGGGCTGCTCTCATGCGGACGGTTCAGGAATCGTGTCATCGTCGCCAGAAGATGGTGCTTGTGGGCAGTTGTGGCCGCGCCGGCGCGTTCAGGTCGCGAAAGCCTGCTCTGCAGCTTCACTATGGCATACTCCGCTCGCGATCGCACCGAAGCCGGCGCACCCTCATTGGCCGCCAATCCCATGAGCCGACTGACGACAACCTGTTGAATCGTCCATCGAAGTTCCTGGTGCCGGGGCGCCGTTGCAGCCGGCGTCGAAAACGCATGATCCACCAGCCGATCCAGCAGCTCTTCGAGTGCCGGAAGATTCTCATCACGACGATGGAAGTCAACGAGCCGCGCACAACGCTCGGGCTGCAGAAGTCCATCCAGCGCGAGGTTCGCTGCCGTGGCCGCGGCACCCAGGGCGTCGAATGCCGGGGCGGTGGCATGATCGAACATCTCTCGGTTGGCACGGTAGCTGAATGGTCGGGGCAGCAGCAGCGCGAGCACCGGGTCGGGCAGATCCAGCACCTCCGGCGACATGGCCCGCAGCGCCACGCTGAGCGCCCGGCGTTGATGCTCCGCGTTGGTCGGCTCGGACGGTGGCTGCCCGTCTCCGCGAACCGCGTAGGTGTATCGCAGCCCGCCGATCACCTTGACGGCCGCCTCCAGTTGGTAGCGGTGGTGGAAGTAGACCGGTGCCAAGACCTCCTGCAGAAGCGCCAGCGGTGTTCCGGGCATCACGTTTCGTTCGCCGAAGTGATCGATCGCGATCTTTCGGACCTCCAGCACGCGCTCCAACTCCGCGACGGGATCGGCACCGTTGTCCCACAGGCTTGCCAGCGGGTGCGCGGCACCCGCCGGGCGTGCGTCGGCATCGGTAAGAAACAGCAGACCGTCCCGCAGGCCTTGGGCGATCATCTGCTCCAGCGCGGCTCGCTCGTCGGTTCCCTCCGAGAAGTTGGAGTAGGCGAACCGCACGGCGAACTTGTCCCACAGCCCGATGCCGACGGCGTAGGCGTCCGAGGCGTCCAGCTCGCCGTTTTCCGTGATCTTGATCAGTGGTGCGGGATAGTCCATCACCGACGCCCGACCCCCATAGGTGCTCGCCGCGTAATTGTGGGCGAATCCCAGCGTGTGGCCGACCTCATGGGCGGACAGTTGCCGGATCCGCGACAACGCCAACTGAACCGGGTCGTCGGGTTGGCCGCTGCCGGTCTTGCCCGTTCCGAACAATCCCTCGAACAGAAGGCGATCCTGGCGAACACGCAGCGAGCCCAGGGACACATGCCCTTTGATGATCTCGCCGGTGCGCGGGTCCATGACGCTGCCGCCATAGGACCAGCCGCGCGTCGATCGATGCACCCACTGGATCAGGTTGTATCGAACGTCGAGCGGGTGGGCGCCTTCGGGAAGCACCTCCACCCGAAACGCATCGACAAAGCCCGCGGCCTCGAACGCCTGGTTCCACCAACTCGCGCCTTCGACAAGGGCGCTGCGGATTGGCTCCGGCGCGCCGCTATCGACGTAGTAGACGATGGGCTCCTTCACGGTCGATCGATCGGCATCGGGATCGGTCCGTTCCAGCCGGTGGCGCCCGATCCATCGCGTCTCGATCGATTCTGACAGGGGCGCGGCATAATCGAGGAACCGAACACCAAAGGAGGACGATCGCGGATCGAATCGACGAGGTTTGTAGCCATCGTCCGGCGGGCGGATGAGCGAATGGTGCTGTACGAGCGTCACCGAACCGGCGGTCGGTGCCGTCGCCCGAACGAATCGCCCGGGTTGGGATGAACCGAAGGTGAGGATGGCCTCGAACTCGACGTTGTCGGGGAAGACCAGGCAGGCCGAGGTATCGAGCACGCTGCGTTTCTTGTCCAGCGAAAACGTTCCCTGCCCGCTTCGGCGCAGCGTGCCCGCCACGTTGTGGGCGTCGCGCACGACGAACGAGGTGAAGTCCACGAGAGCGCGTCCGTCTGACGCCTCTTCAGCGACCTCGCCGGCCCACAGGACGGATGAGGCGAAGGAGTGACGCACGGCGCGCTTTTCGGACTCGTCATCCGAAAGCGCGCGGAACCCGAGGTTGGGCTGCTCGATCAGCAGGCGACCACCGATACGGCGGAACACCACGAAGCGCGTCCGACCGATCTGCCCGCGGTCAAGCCCGACCGGGTTGGAACCCAGCCCGGTCAGCAGGCCCTCCACATAGATGTATTCCCCAACCTCGTCGGTCCCATCGACAGGGGCGGGGACCTCCAGCCAGACCTTTCCCTCGCGCGGATCGAGATACAAGGTCAGCAAGCCGTCGCGACGCTGAAGCCCGGCGATCCTCGAGGCGAAGGATGACGTCGGTTTCGCCGGACGATCCGGCGCAGGCAGCGTCATGGTCGTGCCGGCAGCGCGGCATCCGACGACCAAGAGAACAAGCGATAGACAAATGCAACGACCCCCGGCCGCTGAGGCCCGGTTCACGCGGATGACTTCTTTCACCATGGAGACCGCTTTCCTTTCACGACTTCCTATAGACGATGCGTCCCCCGACGATCGTATAGAGCACTTCCGTATTGAGAATATCCTTCGCGCGAATCTTCAGGAGGTTTCTGGACAGGACGGCGACGTCGGCGAGTTTGCCCACCTCGATCGACCCCTTGATCTTCTCCTCGAAGCTCGCATAGGCGTTGTTGAGCGTGTAGCCCTTGATCGCTTCCTTGATGCCGATCCGCTGGTCGGAAAACCACCCCTCCGGTGGCTGCCCACCGCTCGTCTGTCGAGTGACGGCCGCGTATAGCCCAAGCATCGGGTTGATCGGGTACTCCGATGCCGAGGTTCCGGGCCAGTCCGAACCGAAGCTGAGGACGGCCCCGCTCTTGCTGATCTCACGGAAGGCATAAGCGCCGCGGCATCGCTCGCGACCGATGCGCTCCTCCATCCAGCGCATGTCGTCGCTCAGATGAAAGGGTTGGACCTCGGCGATGATCCCGAGGTCGCCGAGGCGTTTCATGTCGGCCGAGGCGATCACCTGGGCGTGGACAAGGCGAAAGCGTCGGTCACGCTTGCCGTTTTTCCGATCCAACTGCTCCAGGTAGTTCATCAGCAGGTGGTTGGCCTCGTCACCGATCGCATGGACCGTGATTTGCAGACCGGCTCGATCCGCATCGAGCATGTACTTGAGGAACTTGCCCGCGACGAACGCGCCGTCGTCATCGACCATCAGGCGGCGCCACCGCCCGCGATTCGTCGCCTCGCTCGTGTAGGGCTCGAAGAACCGAGCACTGCTGGTGCCCATGATGCCGTCGATGTGCCCTTTCAGTGAGCCGAGGCGAATCCACTCGTCACCGGAGCCGACCTTGATGTTGCGGTCGGCCAGCTCCTTCCAGCGCTCGAGCCCATATCGGAAATGGACCCGGACCGTCAGCTCGCCGGTTTCGTGCAGCTCACGGTATATCTCTAACTGCTCATCGTCTGACATGTCGCTGACACTGGTCACGCCGCGGCGGGCGATTTCCTCGAGGGCGTGCTTGGTTTGCCGGACGCGCCGAGCGTGGGAGAACCGGCGCGGCCGCTTGGAAGCGAACAATCGGCGAACCCCCTCGCCGCGCATGATGCCGGTGAATCGCCCGCTCGCGTCTGTAACGAACTCGATTCCCGGCGCCGTCGGATTCGTCGGATCGACTCCGGCCGCCTTGAGCGCCGCTGTGTTGGCCGCGTACTCGCTGTTGTCGAACTTGTTGATCAGCATCGGGTGGTTGCGGGTCAGTGCTTCGATCCGACTCATGTCCGGCACAAACGCCGCCCGACGTTCGCCGCCGGCGCTGCCCAGCGCCCACTGGTCGTACGCGCCCCAGAACCCGCCGAGAATCCATTCGCCATCGGGAAGCCCGTCCACCACCTCCTTGACGCGCTCGGCAAAGGCTTCCTGGGTCTTGGTGGCCATGATGTTGAACTCGAGAAAGCGAGCCGCCGAGCCGAAGTGAATGTGACTGTCCTGAAGCCCGGGCACGACGAAGCGGCCCTGGAGGTCGATCACGCGCGTGTTGGGACCGCGCAATTTCAGCACCTCCGCGTTCGATCCAACGGCCACGAACTTCTCGCCCCGGATGGCGACGCCCTGCGCCGTCGGCTTCTGGTCGTTGACCGTCCAGAACTCCCCGTTGTGCAGGATCAGATCGACGTCCTGGGCGTAGGCGGGCCTGGTTGCCAGGTCCCCCACCGCCAGCACGACCGCCAACGTTCCAACGAGCGCCATCCATGGCGACGAACTTCGGGGTGTTCTCGAAGAGTGATTCATCAGATGTCTCCCGCGCGGAGTGCCAACGTAGCGAAACCCTACAAGTCAACCTTTGGTACGCCGGAATCGCGCCGATTGCAAGCGTTGCCGCTGTCGTTTCCGTAGTCGAGGTCATAATCGAGGTCGCGGTCGTCGGGTGCCTCCCGGACGCAGCACTTTTTGGTTCATCCCGCCAATGGCGACCATTTGTTCAAGGCCATACCCACATCAGAAGGTGCGTCCGTGACGCACCCTACTCTGCTGACCCCTGCGACGACTTGATCTCGCCCCCGCCTTGTCGGGAGCGGTCGATGTCGGTAGTGTGCGTATGGTCGGGTCGTCCAGTGGGCCGGCCAGGAGAAACAATCATGATCGACATTCGTGCTCACGATGGCGGTACGTTCAAGGGATATCTGGCGCTCCCTTCGTGCGGAAAAGGCCAGGGCATCGTCCTGATCCAGGAAATCTTCGGCGTCAACGACGTGATGCGCGGCCTCGCGGATCGGTACGCCCAGAGGGGTTTCGTCGTTCTGTGCCCGGATCTGTTCTGGCGGCAGGAGCCCGGCATCGAGCTTTCGGACAAGAGCCAGCCTGAGTGGGATCGGGCCTTTGAACTCTATCAGGGGCTCGATGAGGGCAAGGCCGTTTCCGACGCCGCGGCCGCGATGGCAACCCTCCGCGAACACAAGGCCTGCTCGGGCAAGGTCGGCGCCGTCGGCTTTTGCCTCGGCGGCAAGCTCGCGTATCTGCTGGCCGTCCGCCACGACCCGGACTGCGCCGTGGGATACTACGGCGTGGGCATCGAGAAGGCGCTGGACGAGGTCGCCAACCTGAAATGTCCGCTCGTCTTGCACATCGCCGGCAAGGACCAATTCTGCGATGCCAAGGCGCAGGCACGGATCCACGAGCGGCTCGATGGCAACCGGCTCGTCACGCTGTGCGACTATCCAGACCAGAACCACGCCTTCGCCCGCGTCGGCGGCGAGCACCACGACGCCACGATGGCCGAACTCGCCGACCTGCGCTCGCTGGAGTTTTTCCGCGAGCAACTCCAGGGCGCATCCACCGGCGGCGCGCCCGCGGCGAGTTCCAAGTTCCCCGCGCTTTGGGAGGAACACATCAAGTACGAGTTCGAGACGCGGAACTACGAGGACACGCTGGACACCATGGTCCCGGATTCCTACGTCAACCACATTCCCACCCTGACCGGGGGTGTCGGCAAAGAGCAGTTGGCGGAGTTCTATTCCAAGCGGTTCATTCCCCAGATGCCGCCTGACACTGAGATGACACCCGTGTCGCGTACCGTTGGCGGCGACCGGCTCGTGGATGAAATGATCTTCAAGTTCACCCACACGATCGAGATGGATTGGATGCTGCCGGGCGTTCCGCCCACCGGAAAGCGCGTGGAGGTGCCCCTGGTCGCCATCGTTCACTTCCGCGAGGACAAGCTCGCCCACGAGCACATCTACTGGGATCAGGCCTCGGTGCTCGTTCAGCTTGGGCTGATCGACCCGTCGAACCTGCCGGTGATGGGAGTCGATACGGCGAACAAGGTGCTGGACAACGCCGTGCCATCGAACGCGCTCATCGCGCGGGCCGATCGATGGAAACGGGAAGGCAAGGCTTGAGCGCGGCGGCCGAGAGGCCATCTCGATCGACCTTCTCGTCAAGTTGGGGCACGGTGCTTTCCACCGCCGGCGTGGCGATTGGTCTCGGGAACATCTGGCGTTTCCCCTACATGATGGGCCAGTACGGCGGCGCCGTGTTCCTCGTCGTCTATCTCCTCATCATCGTCGCGTTCGGGATCCCAGCGCTCATGGCCGAGTGGTCGCTGGGGCGACACACACGCCGCGGGACGTGGGCGGCCTTCCAGCGCGCCGGCATGCCCGGCGGACGCTGGTTCAGTCTTCTTCTCCTGTTCACGGTTGGGATGGCCGCCTCCTACTATGGCGTGGTCCTGGCGTGGGTGCTCTACTTCGCGGTCGCGTTCGCCGCAGGCGGCGATGCGGGCGTCCTCACCACGGACTTCAACACGCTGAGTGACACCGTTCCCATCCAACTCGTGTTTGTGCTGGTCACCGTGGCGCTGGGTTGTGCGTGTCTTTTCTTCGGCGTCAAACGCGGCATCGAGCGCGTCAGCAAGCTGGCTTTGCCGGTGTTCTTCCTTATGTTTGCCGCGCTCATCGTCCGCGTGCTGATGCTCGATGGGGCCATTACGGGCCTCAAGACCTTCCTGGTGCCGCGGTGGGAAGAGTTCACCGGTGCGACCGCTCTGGCGGCTCTGGGTCAGGCGTTTTTCTCGTTGGCACTGGGCGGAACCTTCATGGTCGCCTACGGCAGCTACATGCGGCGTGAAGAGGACATCCCCAAGACCGCGGTCTTCACGGCCGCCGCGGACGTCTCGGCGGCGCTGATGGCTGGTCTGATCGTCGTGCCCGCTGCGATCGCGCTGGGCGTGTCGATGCAGTCCGGTCCGTCGCTGATGTTCGAGGTGATGCCCGAGGTCTTTCGGCGCATGCCGGCCGGCGGATTGTGGGGCGCGGTGTTTTTCGGGTCCATCTTTCTGGTGGCATTGCTCTCGCTGATGGCCGGCTACGAGGTCGTGGTGGCCGCTTGCGAGGACGGCTTGGGCTGGCGACGTCCCCGCGTTCTCGTCGCCTTGTTCATCGTGCAGGTGTTGCTCTCGCTGCCCGCCCTCATCTACGGACGGTATATTGAACTCAGTGACCTGGTGTGGGGGACGACGATGCAGCCGGTGGGAGCCGCCATCGCGATCGTGGCGATGACCTGGTGTGTAAGCCGGGCGACCGTGCTGGAAGAGATTCGCAGGAACGCGAGCCTGCCGGTGCCACAGTGGTTGTTTTACTGGATCAAGTACGTCATCCCGCTGAGCATAGCGGCCATGCTCATCTACGGCTGGGTGGATTGGCTAGGCCGGAGCGGATAACTTTTCGGGGCACGTCGGAGAGGCAAACAAGCGAGGGTTGGCTGACCACTGACAACTGATAACTGATAACTGATAACTGCTTTTCCCCAACAAGAGTTCCCTCATGACCACAACACCGTTCGATCGCCGCCGCGACGAGTTCCCAACACTTGCCGGCGGCGTGCATCTTCTGAGCCACAGCCTGGGTCCGGTCCCGCGAAGCGCGCGCGCCTCGATGTTGACCTATCTCGATCGCTGGGAGCAGCACATCGGCGAGGATGCATGGGCCGCATCTTGGTGGACGCTGTCCACGGAGGTCGGTGACGCCATAGGGCGTCTGTTCGGCGCGCCGCCGAACTCGGTTCAGGTTCTGCCCAACGCGTCCGCGGCCATTTCGGTGGTGGCGTCCTGCTTCGACTTCCAAACGAACAAGAAAAAGAAGGTCGTCACGACGGCGCTGGACTTCCCGTCGATGGGCTACGTCTGGGAAGCGCAGCGCCGCGCGGGTGCCGATATCGTGGTCGTCCCGTCCGACGATGACATCAAGGTTCCAACCGACCGCATTCTGGATGCGATCGACGACGCCACCTGCCTTGTCGCGCTCTCGCACGTCTCGTACCGCAGCTCGGCCCGGGTGAACGCAAAAGCCATCATCGCCCGGGCGCACGAAAAGGGCGCGAAGGTGCTTCTGGACGCGTACCAATCAGTGGGTGTCCTGCGGATCGACGTAACCGACTGGGGCATCGACTTTCTCATCGGAGGCACGATCAAATGGCTCTGCGGTGGACCCGCGTGTGGATATCTTTACGTCCGCCCGGATCTGATCGAGACCCTTGAGCCGCGGCTGACGGGGTGGATCGCCCATGCCCGCCCGTTTGATTTCGCGCACGGTCGCGTCGAGTACGATTCCTCGATCCGGCGATTTGCTCAGGGTACCCCGAACATTCCCGGTCTCTACTCGTGCTTGCCGGGCCTGAAGATCATCCAACAGGTCGGCATCGACGTGATCGAGAGTGAATCGAGGCGCCGCACGTGTCGGATGGTCGAGTTCGCCCTGGAGCGCGGCTGGCGGCTTCACAGTCCGGTTGATGTTGGGGACCGGGGCGGCTCGGTGATGATCGAGGTCGATGAGCCGCAGCGGTTTGTCGAGCGTCTCGCCAAGCGGAAAGTGTTCGTCGATTGCCGACCCGGCGTGGGGCTTCGAATGTCGCCGCACTTTTTCACCACGGACGAAGAGGTCGAGCAGGCGATGGACACGCTGTCCGAGTTGATGGGCTAATGCGGCGCCGGGGGATGTCTTGGCCGGGCTCGTAGGTCATGAGAGTAGGGAGTATGTGCGAATGATCTTACGGGTCCGTTTCCGACCTTTCGTGGCGCTTATGCTTCGCGGGCCGGCCGCGTCCGGATGAACATCTCGCTTGTCACCCCGGCGCCGCCCCGATCAAGACACGGCAACCGTGTGACGGCCATCCGCTGGGCGCGCATGCTGGGCGAACTCGGTCACCGCGTGGTCATCGAGTGCTGCTGGCAGGGTCGCCGGTGCGACGCCATGATCGCCCTGCACGCGCTTCGAAGCCGTCAATCCATCACGCGGTTCGCGCGGCAATTCCCCGACAAGCCGTTGATCGTGGCACTAACCGGGACCGACCTGTACCACGACATCCACACGAGCGCAGAGGCCAGGGCGCCACTCGAGCGGGCCACGCGGCTGATCGTGTTGCAGGCGAAGGGCATCGACGAGTTGCCTCGCCGCCACCGCGCGAAGGCCCGCGTGATCCATCAGTCGGTCGAACCCTTGCGCGCGCGGCCCGCCAAGCGGCAGGGTGTCTTCGAGGTCTGTGTGCTCGGGCATCTGCGTCCGGTGAAGGACCCGTTTCGCACGGCCCTCGCCGTCCGGCGGTTGCCGTCCTCGTCGCGCGTCGTCGTGACCCATGCCGGCGCGGCGCTTAGCGACTCGATGCGCCGCCGCGCCGAAGCGGAGATGGCCGCCAACAGCCGGTACTCGTGGCTCGGGGACATCCCCCGTTGGAAAGCACGCCGCTTGCTGGCGCGAAGTCGATTGCTCGTCCTCACCTCGAAGATGGAGGGTGGCGCCAACGTAATCTCCGAGGCCATCGCCGATACGGTGCCGCTCCTCGCGTCGCATATTTCGGGATCGATCGGCCTCCTGGGCGAAGACTACCCGGGCTACTTCCCCGTGGGCGACACCGAAGCTCTTCGTTGCCTGTTGCGGCGTGCCGAGACCGACGCCGGGTTCTACCGGCGGCTCTGTGACCACGTCCGCCGCCTGCGACCGATGGTTGCGCCCGCGCGCGAACGCAAGGCCCTGCGTGTACTTCTCGCCGAGGTGGTTACGGTGTAGGGCCGCGCGGGTAGACGAAAGACCGAAACGGAACCACCGCGAATGACAGTCCGCCGGCTCTATGGTGGAGAGCGTTCCCGAGACACCATCGCACCATGATGACGCCATCGACAACCCCAGCCGCCAACGACCGTCTCTACACGCCGCAGTTCTTCAACGTGTTCAGCGCGGTTGTCGTCTTCATGACGGGCCTGGCGCTGCAGTTCCACTTCGGGCAATACGTGGAATACCTCGGGCACGGCGTGGGCACGCTCGGATCGATCCTCAGCATCAGCATGGTGGGTACCTTGCTGATCCGGCTCCCGATGGGCCGATGGATTGACAAGTTCGGCTGCAAGCCGGTGTGGCTGTCCGGTACGGTCGTCGTCGCGGCGACCATGGGCGCCATTCAGTTCACCGACCGCCTGTGGCTGATCGCCACGCTGCGCACGGTTTCCGCGATGGCCTCCGCGACCGTGATGACCACCGTCGCGGTCTTTGCGGCCGTCGTCGCCCCGCCCCAGCGCCGGGCCGAAAGCCTCGGCACGATGGGTCTGGCGGGCTTTCTGGGGTTGGTCCTGGGTCCAACGCTGGGCGACTGGGTCTTCGCGGGGGCCACGGACACCATTCTACCCTACCGGATTTTCTTCTCGGCCAGCGCAGGCTTCAGCCTTATCGCGGGCGCGATCGTGCTGTTTGTCCGCCTGCCCACGCCCCGCGATCAGATGGCCGCCTTACCGCGCGACGCCGCGGGGCCGGCGTCAACCTCGCAGCTCCAGATCATTCGCCGTCACTGGCCCGGCGTCGTCTTGATCATCGGCGTGGTCTTTATGATGTCCTTCTGCTGGCAGTCGGTGTTCCTCGAGCGGCTCGCGGAGGCGCGGGGCTTCAAAGACGTCAAGGTGTTCTTCCTGGTCTATGCGCCGACCGCGATGCTGCTGCGCCTTGCCTTTCGCCGCCTTCCCGAGCGCGCCGGTCGAAGCCGTACGCTTGTCCTCGGGATGGGCCTGATGGCGATAGGCCAACTAGTTCTCGCGGGCGTGCATACGCAGGTCGGATTGATTCTGCCTGGTCTCCTGATGGGAGCCGGACACTGCTTTATCTTCCCGTCGATGGTGGACCTCGGCGCGGAGCGCTTCCCACCGCAGTATCGCGGCACCGGCACGTCGCTCATCCTCGGCGCCGGCGACGTGGGCATGCTCATTGGCTTCGTGCTGTTGGGTGAGTTGATCGATGCCTACAGCTTCACCACGGCGCTGAGGTTTCTTTCCGCCACGGTGCTTGGCGGCGCCATCGTGTTTGCCGTGGCGCGGCGCGACGTCGTCTTTTGGCGGAGGGGGCATCCATCCGATCGCAACCAGGAAGGCGGGCCGAAATCAGAGGGTCAGGTCACTCCCGCACCATGAGCGCATGATGGAAGTATAAGAGCGTGTAGCAAAAGACCGGGTACCCATCCATCGCGCGACGATGGGTGGGGTCACGATGATCGAACGTCGAAGACCGTACGTCTGCCCGATGATCCTGACCCTCCCCTTTGCTTTCGCAATGGATCGGCCACCCGGGGTGTGTGACAGTTTTGGCGGGCCGTGCAAAGCCATCTTGACGGCGCCACGCCGTGTCAGAGCCGTGGGCGCAAGCCCACGGACACGCGGCGAACAAGCGCAGCGCTTCTACGATACCAGAGCGGTCACAGGGCTCGCGCCCTGTGCTCTGAAAACTGCCCGCCGATTCGGTCATACACCCGGTTGGGGGACGGATCGCCCGTCCCCTTGCAAAGCAGTCATCCATGGCGTACAATCGCCGTAGCGGTTCGGAAAGGAGTCATAAGCCATGAAGCATCATGGAATGCGAGCGGTCTTCCTGGTGTGTGCCCTGATCGGCGTACGCAGCACCTCCACACACGCCCAGTCCGTGCCGGCTCCGGTGCAGCCCATCGCTCAGTACATGCGGCCCGCACCCGGCAGCACGGGCAACTTCCGCCTGTTCGCCGACATGGAGGACACCTGGAGCCCGTCCATCAGCGGGAACAACGTCGCCTTCGGCGCGATCATCGACGGCGGCTCGGGCATCTACGCCTACATCGACGGGCAGCTCGTCGTGGTCGCTGACTCTTCGATGAAGATTCCCGGCACGGAGTTTTTTAACTTCGCCTTCGGACTCAGCTTGGGCGGCGGCCCCGGCATCAGCGGCCGGACCGTTGCCTTCTCGGGTCACAGCCTTGGCTATGGCTCGGCCATCTGGCTGTGGCGAGACGGCATGCTGACGAAGGTTGTGGACACCCACACGCTTGTGCCGGGTCGCAGCGTGACGTTCGGCAGCTTCCTGGGAGCGGTCGTCATCGACGGGGAGAACATCGCCTTCAACTCCCGGTACAACGACGGCGCCGGGATCTACGCTGTCATCAATGGTGAGCTGCGTACGATCGCCGAGACGGGCACGTTTCTTCCGGGCGCCGCGTTTCCGATCGTGGGCTTCGGTAATGCTACGAGCCCCGCCATCAGCGGCGAGAACGTGGCCTTCTTCGCCGTCAGGAACGGTCTTCCGAGCGTCGAGGGCCTGTACCTGTCCGTCAACGGTGAAATCCGTGTGATCGCCGAGACGGGAATGCCCATGCCCGGCGGCGGCACGTTCCTCGGCAACTTCGGAATGTCCACCAGCAGCCGTCGACCCGGGATAAGTGGCGAGAACGTAGTCTTTTCCAACCCTGCGGGCGGCCTCTTCGCCTACATCAACGGCACCCTGCGCCTGATCGCCAATGACGACACGCCGAGCCCAGGCGGTGGCACGTTCGGTTCGACCTACTCCAAGAGAGTATCCATCGACGGAGAGAACATTGCCTTTGGAGGTGGCGCGACAGCGGGCCAGTGGGGCATCTTCTCCTACATCAACGGCGAGTTCCGCGTCATTGCCGACAATCGCACGCCGGTCCCGGGCTTTGCGACCAACTTCGCGAACTTCAACATTCTGGAGGGCGCCGGACCGGAGATCAGCGGCGAACGGGTCGTCTTTTCCGCGAGGTCGCCAGATGGCGTCTACGTCGGCGACGGCATCCCGCCACCACCACCACCCATCCCCACGGTCTCCACCTGGGGAGCCATCGCCATGACACTCCTACTCCTCACCGCCGGCACCATAGCCGTCACCAAACAACAGACCGCGGCATAGTGTATTGACTGGGTGGCTCACCGCTTGGTGGCCCACCGCTTCAGGGGCTGTCGATTTAGTCCGTTTACATCCTCACGAAACGGCTGTCAGGAATCAAAACCATAGTATTGACCATCGATCATGCCGTTTCCGGCGCTCGACTTCGATTAAATCGACAGCCCCTTCAGCGGTGGGGGACTCGAATCCCCCTGAGCGTATCACCACACGATCGGTAGCGGATGGGGACGGATCGCCCCGAATCCCAACCCACTGTCACGGTCCATTCCCCACCCTTGCTTCGCAAGAACGAAGCACCCGCCGGCTTCCAGCCGGCGTTGTCATTGGCGCTTGTCCCGTCTTGACTGGGATACAGCCCGTTTGCACCGACTGGAAGCCGGTGCCACACCAGAGAACCAGCTTTCTTCAACAGCCTGATCGCGGTGCTCGTTCCTCGGGTACCTGCTCGATGGAATCCTGCTCGGTCATCCCCGGGTCGAGGTGTGGCATAGGGGTTCGAATGTTCTGATGGGCGATTTCTTTCCAACCTCGCGCCCGTGGCGTACGTAGAAGCGTGAAGAGGTGCCGCCTGCCGCCGTTCGCGACCGGGGACCAGCTCGCCTGGAAGGTGAGATTGCTCTTAATCCTGTTTCCGCAGACCATAAGCTGCGGCGGTACCGTGGTGACGGGTTTTCCAGCGACCGACCGGTTTGTTCCGTCCATTCGCCCAGCGGCTTGGCGTGCGAGCGCGTCGCCCGGGTTCGCCTGCCTTCCGGTGACTGTTCGCCTTGGACGGACAGTGATAGAATGCTCCGACTCCCGCGGGGCGCTGGCATCGGAGGCGCCTGGGGCACTCTCGCTTGTGGCCGCTCGGAAGGGTTGGTTGGTTTCGGAGGTTGGTTCGTGACGCGGCGATTTCTGGTGACGGCTACGCTCTTGATCTGCGGTTCCGCGGTACTGGCTCAGCTTCCACCCGTCCCCACCGGAAAGGGTCCGACGGCTGCGAAGAGGCCGAAGATCGTCGTGGCGCAACGAATGGTGGATGTCGGCCGTGTTCTGGAGGGCGACAAGACCGCCGTCGAATGGCTGATCGAAAACCGCGGCAACGCGGAGTTGATCATCGAGCGAACCCGGGCAACCTGCGGCTGCACGGTTGTGGAACTCAGTCCCGAGGAGGCATTCATCGCCCCGGGAGAGTCGCTTGTCCTTCGGGCCGAGTTTGACAGCACGGGGCGACCGGGTACGCAACAAAAAGCGATCCACGTGTTCACCAACGATGCGCTCGAGCCGGAAGTGAAGCTCGAGTTCACCGCCAGCGTCGAGGCGCTCTATCTGATGAACCCGCGCAAGGATCCGGTGAACCTGCGCATCCTTCGTCGTGGGGAGACAGCCAAGCAAACGATCGAGTTTCGTCCGGCGCCCGGACGCAAGAGCGTCGAAATCCTGGATATCGTGACCGCATCGGGTGGGCCGATACGGTTTGCGCACGCCCCGTTCGACGCGGACGGCGTGACAGGCCAGCGCGTTTCCATGACTGTGCCGGAGCACGTCGCGCTGGGGGCGATGTCGACCACGGTCACGTTCAAGCTGCGGATCGACGGCACGGATCGACAGCGTGTGGTCGCGGTGCGCGGGCACGTCGCCGGCGACCTGACGTGGCTGCCGCTGGTCATCGACAACACGCGACACCCGTCCCGCCCCGGGAAGCGGTTTGCCCCCTTGAGCATTCGCGCGACCGACAAACGTCCGTTTGACGTTCTCGGCGGAGATGCTGGAGAGTGGTTTGACGTCAGCGTCACTCCGTTGAAACGTGGGCCGGCGCGTACACAATACGCCGTTCAGTTGACACTTCGAGAGGGGGCACCGGTGGGGCCGTTCGGGACCACGCTGACCGTACGGACCAGCGCGCTGGATCAGCCGATTATTCGTGTGCCCGTGTTCGGCATCGTGGCCGAAGTCGTGATCGTGGATCCGCCGCTGATCGCGTTCCGCCAGGACGGAACCGCCGCGGGGACGAAACGACGGCTGAAACTACAGGTTCAACCTCAACTCTCGCTGGAGATCGCGGGGGTGACCTGCGATCGCCGCGAAGTCGTCGCCACGATCGATCGGGAAGCGAGTTCCCGTTACCGCCATGTCCGTTTTCTGGATGTTCAGTGGACCGGGGCGTTACCGGCGGGCACCCATCGGGCCGTCCTGACCGTGGAAACGAACCGGCCCGGCGGAAGGCGGCTGGACATTCCGGTTGTCATCGAAGTGCCCGATCGCTAGTGCAGCGTCAGCCGTCCATTGACGGTTCAAGGATTGGTCAACACGTGTGCCACTGCTCTACAAGCAGTGCCCCCGGGGCTATGATTGCGGGTCAACACGGGTCGCAGAGCCGTGGCACGCGAAGCAGTCGATTCAACGATGACGGAGCACCAGGACCGCGCAACGCATACAAACCTTCAAGAGAGATCTGCGTATGACGGGCGAAGAGAAAACGGCGGCGAGCGAAGACGCCGCGAATGAAAACGAGAAGCCGCAAACCAAATGGGAGGACCCCGGCGTTCCGGTCGGCAACGCACCGCCGGGGTCGCGCGGGCCGCTTGCCTTCTTTGCCGTGGCGTGGGTGGCGTTCGTGATCTTTCTGTTCGTGATGATGCTCTCGCGGTATGAGGCATCGTAGGTCGTGGCGGCGCCGCGCACGGATTGGTACGAACGCAACCTCGACGCGCTGAGAGCCTTTCAGCCCAAGGTGGCGGCGGCCGTCGAGGCGACACGCATTCCCCCGAGCGTAACATCGGCCATCGGTCGGGATGGTCATCCGACCTTTCTTATCCAGTGCGAGGACGGCCGCTCCCAGTGGTTCGGGGGGTCGTCGATGCCGACCATCAGCGCGCCCGAGCTGGTTTCGGCCTTCGAAAGCGACGGACGCAACGTCGTCCTCCCCGGCGTTCAAACAGGCCTGGAGCCGTTGTTGGTGGCCGCGATGATGCCGTCGCACGCCGCGCTGTTCGTGTTGGAGCCGGATGTCCGGGCGGTCAAGCTCGCCCTTGAGTTGTATGACTATGCGGGGCTCATCGAGTTGGGGCGTCTGGTCTTTTTGCTCGGCGAGGTTGACGAGCTGGTGGGGCGATTCGGCCAGTTCTTCGAGAAGCATCCTGGCTACGAGGTGCCGGCGCATCTGTTGCCGCTGGCCGGACTGACGTCGGCTGACGTCACGGCGCTTCGCGCCCACATCGAGCGCGCCGGAACGGCGATCGGTCTGGTTCACACGAGAGCGACGCAATCGTCTGTCGAGCGGCTGGCCGCCCGGCCTCCTTGCCCGTGTCCCGCGGCGCCCCGTGTGGCCGTGCTGGGTGTCGATGCGCGGGCGGTGTCGTTCGAGCAGGCACGCCGCGTGGCGCGCGCCCTCGACCGATTGGGCTGGAGCTACGAACTATGTATTCCGGACGCGCCGAATCGGTGCCACACCGTGGCACGTCTTCGGGCGATCGAAGCGGTCTCGGCCGATCTCGTCCTGTTGATCAACGGAACGCCCGGGCCGCTGTCGGCGTTGCTTCCCCCGGGGCTCCCCGTCGTCTCCTGGTTTCTACCCGGAGCGGTCGCCGCGACCGCGTCCGCCGAGGTGCCCGCGGACGATCGACTCATCCTGGCCGGGTCCGCTCGTTTGCGCGACGAGCTGGCCTGCGCGGGTGTGCCCGCCGGCGCGATTGACCTGTGCGACGCGGCGGCCGATGTCACGCTCTTCCGGCCGCCGGCTGCCCCGCCGGGCGCGGAAGATCGGCGCGATCTGGCTCTGGTCATGGACGTTCCGGATGACCGCCCGGAAGCGGCCGGCGTACACCTGACGAGCCAACAGAAGCTATGGGAAGCGCTTCGGGAGGTCGTCCGCGCGGAGCTGGACGCCTACCGCGAGGATCGGGCGGAAGCGTTCCTCACCAGGGCGGAACGACTGACCGGGACAGTCTTGAATGAGCCGGGCGTGCGCGAGCAGTTCGTCGGCCTCCTGCGAGCACGGATTGCGCCGGCGGCGCTCGCGAGATCGGCGGCCGAAGCGCTGATCAGCGCGGGGTATCGTTTGATTCTTTGTGGTCGGAACTGGCCCGCCCACGGGGGCGCCGAGCTGTGCGCACCGGACGGAGTGCCGGCGGGCGCGTCGCTTGGCAAGTTGTTCAACAAAGTGGTGGGGGTGGTGCTGCTCGAGTTGTCGGCGGGCTCCGTGCAGATGGGGCTTGATGCCCTGTCGGCCGGTTGCCATGTGCTATGTTATCGCGGCGATGGCTCGTTCACCGAGCAGTTTCCCGGGTTGCGGGATGTCGCCGCGCACCTGAACCTGTACGGCTCCTCGGCGGAGCTGTTGAGCCGGGTTCGTTCGCTGGTCGATCCGGGTGCGATCGACTCGCCAAGGCCCGCGGCGGGACGTGAGCTTGTTGAAACGAAGCATTCGATGGCCGACCGGCTGCGTTCAATCGTGGCGCGGGTCCGGCAACGACAAGCATCGGTTGCGGTCGTCGCGTAGACGACGGTGGGAGTGCATGGCATGTGGTCGGTGTTGAACGGGACGATCGTCAACGCCGGCACCGTCGCCGTGGGGAGCGTGGCCGGGCTGCTTGTGGGACCCCGGCTTCCGGCGCGATACCAACAAATCGTCCTTACCTGCCTCGGGTTGATCACGATCACGCTCGGTGTTGACGCGGGTGTGCTCAAGTTCGACGCCACGGTGCGCCGGTTCGGGGAAGGCGACCCCACGTACGGCGCGACCCTGGCCATGGTGATGATCGGGTCGCTGCTCTTCGGCGCGATCATCGGCACGGCGCTGCGCATCCACGATCGCATCGAAGGGCTGGGGGCGTGGATCCACGGCCGCTTCTCGCGGCAGGACGCCGGGCGGTTCACCGAGGGGTTCCTGACGGCCAGCGTCATCTTTTGTGTCGGGCCGCTCACGCTCCTCGGCTGTCTGGAGAACGGCGCCCACGGCAAGCCCGGGCTCTTGTACATCAAGGCGGCGCTCGATGGGTTCTGCTCGTTGGCGCTGGCGTCTGCCCTGGGGGTCGGGGTCCTGGCGAGCCTTCTGACGATCGTGGTGTTCCAGGGCGGGCTGTCGCTCCTGGCATCCTGGGTTGCGGATCCGCTGGATGAGGTCTCGCTCGCGATGATGAGCGTGGTGGGCGGCGTGCTGCTCTTGGCGACGGCCTTCACGCTGCTCGACATCAAGAAGATTCCCGTCGCCAATCTCCTGCCCGCGATCTTCCTGCCGCCTGTGTTCGTCTGGGCGATCGACGGGGTTGCACCGGGTACCCTGTTTCCCCTGCCCTGATCGGCTTCCTACAATGGGCGGTTGGTCATGAACGATCCAGGAGCAAACGAAGAGCGGATCACGTCGCGCCAGCGCGACTACGATACCTTGCGCTACGTGTCCGCGGAGACTGCCTGTCCGTATCTTCCGGGTCGGCAGTCTCGCTGCGAGGCGTACTCCGTCGATACGCTGGACGGATCGATGTACGAGCGTCTGTTGGCACGCGGGTTTCGTCGTAGCGGGCGCACGATCTACCGCCCGCGGTGCCGATCGTGCAACGAGTGCCGGTCGGTCCGCGTTCCGGCGAGCCGCTTCGCGCCAAGCCGGTCGCAGCGGCGCGTGCGGCGTCGAAACGAAGACGTCCGGGTGGAGATCACCCAGCCTGAGGCGACGGACGGGAAGTTCACGCTCTTCTGTCGATACCTCGACTTCCAACACGACAACACGATGACTCGGACCGAGGAGGCGTTCCGGGAGTTCCTATTCGACTCGCCCATGCAAACCTGTGAGTTCGACTATTATCTGGGTGACCGGCTCGTCGGGGTGAGTCTGGCGGATCGCTGGGCTCGCGGGCTCAGCAGCGTGTACATGTTCTTCGAGCCGGATGTGGCACGGCGCAGCCTGGGGACCTTCTCCGTGCTGTACGAAATCGATTTCTGCCGTCGTGAGCGGCTGCCGTTCTATTATCTGGGCTACTACGTGGCAGAGTGTGCGACGATGGCCTATAAATCCGACTTTCGCCCCAACGAAATCCTGGTGGCCGAGAACCGGTGGCTGGGGTTCAAAGACTAGGATTCCGCCGTGGCCCGCGACCGTTCCGCCGCATCCGACCTGAGCCGAAAAGACTTCGCGCGGATTCTCTTGGTCAAGCCGAGTTCGCTGGGTGATGTGGTCCACGCGCTTCCGGTTCTGCATGGTCTGCGGTTGCGGTACCCCCAGGCGCGGATCGACTGGCTCATCGCATCGAGTCTTGCTCCGCTTCTGGAGGATCACCCCGAACTTGATGAGTTGGTACGCTTCGACCGCAAGCGGTTCGGCCGGGTCGGCCTGAGTCCGCGTGCAGGTGCCGCGTTCGTGCGGTTCGTCCGCGACTTGCGTGCCCGGAAGTACGACCTGGTGATCGATCTTCAGGGACTGTTCCGGACGGGATTCCTCACGCACGCCACGGGTGCGCCGGTCCGAATCGGGTATTCCACTGCGCGGGAGGGCGCGTCGATGTTCTATACGCATCGCGTCGCGGTGGCGGACGCGGACATGCACGCCGTGGACCGCAATTACCTCGTTGCACAGCGACTTGGTTTTGGTGACGTTCCGGTTACGTTCAAGGTGCCGATCGCGGATGCCGCGCGCGCCGCGGCTTCATCGCTACTTCAGACCCGAGGCGCGGTTGCGGGCGACCGGCTCGTTCTGGTCGTGCCGGGTGCCCGTTGGGAGACGAAACGGTGGCTGCCGGGGCGGTTTGCGGAAACGATCGATCGTCTTCATGCTCGCGAGGGGATTTCCTGCGTGCTGGCCGGTAGCGGCGACGAAGCGGCACTTTGTGAGAAGATCGGGGGCGCCTGTGCGACTACGCCGCTGAACCTCGCCGGTCAAACGAATCTTCGCGAACTGGCCGCTCTGGTCGAGCGCTCGGATGTTGTGCTCTGTCACGACTCGGCAGCGATGCACCTGGCGGTCGCGTCGGGTCGCGCGCTGGTTTGCCTGATCGGCCCGACCAACGTGCGTCGCACCGGGCCCTATCGCCGTGAGGGCGATGTGATCCGGTTGGACCTCGACTGTGCGCCGTGCTATCTGCGACGGTTGGCGCAGTGTCCGCACGACCATCGGTGCATGCGCGATCTGGACGTGTCGGATGTCGTGGCCGCGACCGAGCGGGCGCTGTTGGCCGATGAGGTGAGAGTGAGCTAGACGTTGGGGTCGCACACCAGTCGAGCGGCACCGGCCGATAACCCGGGGTCTACGATACGTCCGTCGGAACGGATACCTCGAGTCAGAGCAGCAGGCGCGAGCCTGCGGACCCCAGCGTCAACATGTCAACGGGCTCGCGCCCGCTGGCAAACCGGTTCCACCGGTGCTCTGAAGACTGCCCAACACCGATGCTGCCTCACACCCGATGCCCGACGGATCGATCGGCGCAGGTGACATGGTCGGTGGGCGCGGGTACACTTGCGCCTTACCCCACCGGGCTTGGTGGGATTCCACAAGGAACCATAAGGAAGCATCGTGGCGAGGTATCTCGCAAGGACCCGTAGGATCCTTGCTCAGAAGGTTTTGCACACCGACGACACGCCGCACGCCATTGCGCTTGGCGCGGCGATGGCGACGTTCGTCGCGTTCCTGCCGCTCGTTGGGTTGCAAACGCTTATCGCGGTCTCGCTGGCGGCGCTGGCTCGGGCGAACAAGGCCGTCTGCATCCCCATCGTCTGGATTACCAACCCCCTTACGCTTGGCCCGATCTACGGCGCCTGCTTCGGGCTCGGTCGATTCGTCTTGGCCAGCTCTCCCGCGGCGGACGAAGGTGCCGTCGTGAGTGAGCTGCAACAACATCAACAGACTGGGCTTTTGGAGGTGGCGTTTTGGCGGGGCTTGCTCGATCGGCTGGGGACGCTGGCGCTTGAGCTGTGGGTGGGGTGTGCGATCGTCGGTGTGGTGACGGGCGTCGGCATGTACTTCGTCGCGCGGTGGGGCGTCGTGGCGTATCGCGAGCGACGTCGGCAGCGCATGCTCCGGCGCAGCCTGCTTCGGTCGAAGCCCCGACATCGCAAGGTCGCGCGTCGAAGCGAACCGGCCTGACTCACTCATTCGAGACCCCGAACCAGCCGGCTTATCAGGTTCGAATTCGATCAACCAGCACAATGGCGATCGTCCCGAATACGAAGATGGGTGCCCACGCCGGAAGGGCGGACGATGACTCCGGCCGAAGGCTCTGGGCCACGAACGTGGCCACGTAGCACAGCCCGCATACCGCCATGCATTTCCCGGCATCACTCAGGATGTTGGCCGGCGCACGGTTCAAGAAGAAGGGAAGGCCCAAGAGCAGCATGATCAGGCCGATGATCGGTTGGGTGCGGCGTTCGTGCTTGGTTTGAACAATCTTCGCCACGTCGCCGCCGAGGTGGCTCTGCAGTTCGCTGAGTTGGGCGATGCTCAGGAAGCGTATCCAGTCTTTGGATTGGCGAATCTCAATCGCCTCCGGACTCAGTTCGCTTTCGTACACCGAGATCGCGGTCACCCGCTTTTGGTCGCGAGGGCCCAGTCCCGATCCGACCGTTCGGACGCGGCTGGTGCGTCGCCCGCGCTCGAGCCGCCACAGACCTTGAGGGCTCATGGGCGACGGCGGTCGCCAGGTGGCCCGGTCTGCTTCGATCATGGAGGCGACCCGGCCCTCGGCATTCCGGCGTAGGACCAGGAAGCCGTGCAGGTCGTGGGTGATGGGGTCGAACTTGGCAGCGGAGACTAGGGCGTCGTCACCATCGCGAAGAAAGAGGATGGGGTATGCGCCGGTGCCCTCGGCGTCCTCGTGGTCGCGCGCGAGCTTGTGGGCGACGCGGGGAATCAGTACCTCGGTGTCCAGGATCAACAGCCCCGTGGTGACCACGCCGAACAGGACCACGGGGCGGGCGATGCGGTAGAGGCTCACCCCGGACGAGAGGACGGCCGTCAGCTCGTTGAGGCGCCTCATGCGCGCCAGGCTCGCCATGCAGGCGAAGAGCGTGATCGTCGAGGAGAGCTGGGAGAAATAGAGCAGCAGGTTGGGGAGGTAGTAACCGACGACGTTGCGAATTAGAGCGGTCAGCGGCGGCGAGTCTTCCGTGAACTCGTCCATGTTGACGAACAGATCGAGGACGACGTACAGGCTCAGCATCGTCGATAGCGCAATGACGTAGTTGACGATCAATGAGCGAAGCAGGTATCGATCGAAGACGCTCAGCATGGGCTGTCGTTCACTCCGAGCAGAAGGCGTCAGCGCCGCAGCACGTACGTAAGGGTCCATCCATCGAGCATGGCCACCAGAACAATGCCGGCCCACATCGTCAGAAGCCCCAGTACATGCGTGTCGGCGTTATGGCACAGTTGCTTGCCGGCGACGATCCCGACGATGACGAACACCGACGGAACGAAGCTGATGCCGAACGCGGTCATCAGGTGCGATCCGCGGAACGTGATCCCGAGCACCGCCCCGAGTATCACCAGGACGAACACGCTCACGCTAAATGCCAACCGCTCGTTGATCACGCCGATGATCCGGCGCACCGTTTTCCCCCGTTCGGCCTCGGCTTCAGCCCGTCGCGCCGCGACCGGCCCGCCTTGGGGATCCGAGCCCTTCACAGGGTTGAGCAGATCGTGGTCGCTGATCGCGGCGAGCGTTCGGATAATCGCGGGGTCGATGGCGATCGCAGCCAGCGTTTCGCGTTCGCGTTCGATCGTTGTGTCGCCGCTGGTCAGGCGGGCAGCGTACAGGTTCACCTTGATCCGGCTGTCGGAGAGTGCCTCGCCGCGGGTGACCTCCAGAACCGCACGCTCCGCCGTGATCCGGCGGTCGAGCCGGTGATCCACCACCTCGATGTTGCCGTGGAAATCAATTCCGCCCGCGCGGGGGACAAGTTGTCCGACATCCGCTCGAAGCGTGAAGGCCGGGTCGTCCGCGGGTAGCGTCAGCGACTTGTCAGCACGCCACCGATCGTGCAACGCCTCGTAGACCATGGCCCGCCCGACCGCCTGCCGCAGCCGCCCCATCTTCTCGCGTACCTCGATCCAGCGAGTCGGCTCGGCAAGGTACTGAAACAACTCGGTGAGCATCAGGAACTTGATCTTCTGCGGGACAAGCGTGGGAATCTCGTTGGAACTGATGGTCTGCCGCCGGTCTTCCACGAATTGCTCGGCCTTGCGGTCGTACCAACTGACGTCGAGCGCCACGGCGTGGACCCGCATCGGTTTGCTCTTTGAATCGAACGTAAGGTGCAGTTCGCGGAACGTTCCGTACCGGATCCACTCGGCCCCCTCCACTTCGATGAACGCCACGCCCTGCAAGACGATGCGGTTGGGGTCGTCGGGATCGCTGATGGCTCGGTCGGCATACACGCGGTAGTTGTCCCCCACCTTGATCCCGCGCGGCTCGTCGAGCCCCTGCCGGATCATCGACGCGAAGTCGGCGCTGACGAACGAGTTCAGGTTCCGAACCATGCTCGGCACAACGTAGCTGGAGAACGCAAAGCTGACCGTTGCCGCCAGCAGAGAGATCATCAGGCTCGGAAGAAAGAGCACGTGCATGTTGATCCCGCTACTGCGGCAGGCGACGAACTCGTTGTCCGCGCTGAAACGCCCGTACGTGGACGTGGCGCTGAACATGGCCGCCACCGGGAGCGTCAGGGCGGCGGCGAGCGGCAACACCAGCGCGATCAGCGTCAGAAGCTGACCGGCCGTCACGTCGCCGAGCTTCATCATGTTCAGCACACCGCCGCCGAGGCCCAAGACGGCGGTTAGCGCCACGGAGGCCATCAGGAACGTCTTGGCCATCTCGCGGAGGATGTAATACTGAAGCGTCCAAACAATCGCCATGGTGCGCTACGTCGAAGAATCCCAGGGATACCGCGCGCCGCCGAGCGGGCTGTTGTCGCCGGTCGCTCGTGGCGAGGCCTTCACGAGCTTCCCTCCCCGTGCGGCGAAATGGTAAGACCTGCGCACGACTTTTCAACCGCCGACCTCGATAACCTCATCGGAGTCAAGGAAAAGCGTGTGTTGTAAGCCGCGGAACGGCCGATAGGGAATCTGACGCGGTGGTTGAGGTATGCGCCCCGGCGCGACAGGAGTGACGAATGTCGCTTGGCTTTCAAAGCAAGATTCTCGATCTCCAGGAGCTGTTGCAGGCCGTGGAGGCGGCGCGGGCGGGCGGCAAAACGGTTGTGCAGTGCCACGGTTGCTTTGACATCGTCCACCCCGGGCATATCCGATACCTCGAGTTCGCCCGACAGCAGGGTGACGTGCTGATCGTCTCGTTGACGGGCGACTCGGAGATATCCAAGGGATCGCAGCGCCCCTACATTCCGCAGGAGCTTCGTGCGGAGAACCTGGCGGCGCTGATGTTCGTCGATTATGTGCATATCGATCCCGCGGCGACGGCCGAGGGCATCTTGGAGCGCATCAAGCCGGACGTCTACGTGAAGGGTCGAGAGTACGAGCGTTCGACTGACCCGGCGTTTCTGGCCGAGAAGGCCGTGGTTGAGAGCCATGGCGGTCGCATCATTTTTTCGAGTGGGGAGATCGTTTTCAGCTCCAGCGCGTTGATCGAGCACATGCCCCAGAACGACCGGCTGCAGGCGGAGCGTCTTGGGCTGCTCGCCGAACGGCACGACATGACGCTCAGTTCGTTGGATCGCGTGATCGACGGATTCCGCGACCAACGCGTGTTGGTCGTGGGTGACATCGTCGTGGACCGATACGTCTTCTGTGACGCCTGCGGCGTGGCCAGCGAATCCCCGATGATGAGCCTGGTGCAGCGGGAAGAGAGCAGCTACGTCGGCGGCGCGGCCATCGTCGCCCGTCATGTCGCCGCCCTTGGGGGGCACGCGACGCTGCTGAGCGCCGCGGGCAGCGACGAGCGATCGAAGCGGGTCGAGCGGGCACTCGAGGCGGAGGGCGTCGAGTTTCATTTTCTCGAGTCTCGACCGACCGTCGTGGAAAAGACGCGCTTCTTGGCCGAAGACGTCAAGCTCTTCAAAGTGGACAGCGGGCAGCGCCTCCCGCTCGACTCGGTGGCCGAGCGCCGGGCGGCGCAGTTTCTCGAGCAGCAGTCACGCCAGGTCGATGCGGTGATTTTCTGCGACTTCGGTTACGGGATGATTACGGGTAGCCTTTTGAGCCGCGTGCTGCCAACACTCAGGCACAACGCGCCGATTCTCAGCGCGGATGTGAGCGGAGAACGAGCCAACATGCTCGGTTTTCGCCATGTCGACTTGCTGTGTCCGACGGAGCGTGAGCTTCGTATGACCCTGAACGATCACAACACCGGGCTTTCAGCTACGGCGTGGGACATATTGAACCGAACGCAGGCGAAGCATCTGTTGGTCACACTCGAGAAGCGCGGCATGGTCGTCTTCGAGCGGCGCAGTCAGGACCGCGGCTCGCCGGACTGGGGCGGTCGGCTCAAGAGTGAGCAGCTCCCCTCGTTTGCAGAGAACCCGCTTGACCGACTCGGCTGTGGCGACGCGCTGCTGGCTGCCGCGACGATGGCTCTGGCCGGCGGCGCCGACCTGATGAAGGCGGCCTACCTCGGCAACGTGGCCGCCGCGTTGGAGATTGCCATGTTGGGCAACCAGCCCATCGAGGCTCGCCGGCTCCATGATTGGCTCCGGACTCCGCGGGCGATGCTTGCCCCGCGCATCGACACCGTCGTATCGTCGCCCCGCGCGGGTGTCCTCATCCCCAGTTAGCGCTTGCTCCAGGCGTAGGGTGCGTCCCGGACGCACCTCTTCTTTCTCATTCGCCGGTGCGGCCTTCGAGATCGTCGAAGTGGCGTGGTTTGGGGGACCGAGCGGCGCACAGGCACATCCAATCGATCGCATACCCCCCGCGGCGCACCCAGTGGCCGCGAGCGCGAGGACGGCCATCGTGATCAAACCGAACCGTCACTTCGTCATGTTCATCCCTTTGTAGACCGTGACTCTCGTTTTCCCGATGCCGCCCGAAAGGCATCTCGCCGCCAGCCACCGACAGGCGCAGTGGCCACGCACAACTCCAGCGCGAACGACGCGAACCTAACGATACGAACCTGGAGAGAAATGCCGCGCGTCGCGGTCGCCTCTCGCGGCCAGGACGGGTTCTTACAAGTGCCGGATCGGCGGCGGAGAGGGTGCGGGTTTCTCCGTACGGCGCGCCGAGCCGCGGGCTTCAGCCCGCGCGGAGCTAGCTGGGTCGAGGCGGTGAAGCGGCATGATGCCCGCGCGAGCCGGTCGAAACCGTCATGGGGCTCCGTCTGAGCCAGACGACGCTTCGATCCCATCTAACCGCTCGCGCAGATCATCCGGCAGGGCATCGCGCACGCCGTCGTCGATCAGGCCGACGTCGAGCAGGTCTTGGATGTGTACGCGATCGATGAAGCGGTGGGCCTGAAGCTTCATCTCCACGAGACGGGGCAGGTCGATCACGCGAAAGCCATCGGCAGCTTCAACCGACTGGTCCGGCTTGGGAGCCGGATGCATGTAGTCGGGTCGCACACGCTCTGAGGCAAAGACGACGCGAACGGCCGTCTTCGGATTCGGCCGGTGGCGATCGACGAACATGTATACGCCCAGCACTTCCACGGGCGTGAGATCAACCAGCCGAAGCGCGTCCGTGACACGTGCCAGGTCAGTTCGGCGAAGGAGAACGTCTACGTCCTTGGTCGCTCGGACGGCCGACTCATCGACTCGAGCCACCCAAGCGGCAACCGCGTTGCCGCCGATGATGGCGTAGTCGATGCCCGCCACGTTGAGCGCCTCGGAAACCTTGAGAAGCAATTGTTCAACGCGATCGACAGCCATGACGTATTTCTTGAATGACGGTTGGACAACCATGCGTCCATGGTACCCCGCGGCGCGCCCATTTCCAAGCAGGGCAAGGTCGCGGGACTGCTCCGACTGTTGGGCATCCTCAAGCGGGTGCCAACTCGGATGCCATGGGCACGCTTGCCTAGCCATGCGCTTGGGCGCTGTCGAACGACACTTCGCGCATCAATCCGGCCATGGCGGTGGCCGGGCACCGTTACCCGCGTCGGTGCGTCCCCTACCGCGCGTTCGACGCCGGGTCGGCACAGAACTCATTCTGCATCAGGCGCCGAATCTCTCGAGCGGCTGTGGGTTGAAGTTGCCGCGCAAATCTTCGTGACGCTTGGAGCTCGGCCGAACGCGCACTACTTCTTTGGTTCGAGCAGCAGTCTTGTGCCCTGCTGATCGGTCAAGTGTTTCTTCGCGGCGGCGGAGACCGACGATGGCGTGGACGCCTTAAGAGCCGCAACTAGCGCAGCCCGCCGGTTGCCGTAGCGATAGTCGAAAAGGCCCCATTGCAGACCCAGGTTCCCGAACATCATGGCTTCTGTTACCTGGGGCGGCTTGGATTTCAAGGCCTGGCTCAGGTCCCGCGGCGTGCCTAACTGCATCGACAAACCCCTCGCGAACATGGGAATCTGGGTCAGGGCAGCATCATCGGTGAGCTTGCGCACGTGGAACGCGATGCGGTCCTCGACCTGCTTCAGCGACGCGCTCGGCTTGAGAGAGGCGCTGATGTAGAAATACGATCCTTCCGGCGTGGCCAAGTCAACCCCGCACAAAACAGCGCCCGTAAGCTCTTTGATGTCGGGGGCCGTGTAGAACTGAGTATTCAGGAACATGGCGGCGATGAAGAGCGACGCGTAGTCCTGGTGGTCAGTAGCCGGGATCGGAAAGAAGACCATGTAGTGTCGGGCGTCCAGATCCCACGTCGCCCGGAGTTCGCCGCCAACGGCTACTTGCTTCGTCGCGCGTGGGAGAGCTTTGGCGCCGGAGCGGATCGCGCCGAAGCGCTTCTGGATCTCCGGCTTGACGGCATCTACAGGCACGCCGCCGATGACGCATAGCACCACGCGGTCCAGAAGCGCAAAATGCTCGTCGCGATAAGCCTGGGCTTCGCCGAGCTTCGCATTTCGCAGGTCACCGAGCACGGCCACGTCGGTTCGGCCGTGGCGAAAAACCTTGTTCCACGCCGCCGCCGCCCACTTGTGCGTGTACAAGTTGGCGACCGTGCCGATCGCTTCGGACAAGGCTTTGGGAATCTCCTCACGCAGGATCGACTCGGAGAACGCAAGTCCCGAGAGCCACTTGGCTTGTAGATCCAGCCCTTCCCGCCAGTTGTCGGTCGTTCCCATAAAATCCAAGTGCATGCCGTCGGACATGGTCTCAGCGTTGCGCTCGCGGTAGTCAGTGATGGGGCCTGTGCTACGAAGGGTCAAGTGTTCTACGAGGTGACTCCACTGCGTTCGTCCGGCTCCGTCGCAGGCCAAACCCAACGGCAGATAGCTGAACGCGGCGAAATGCTTGGCGTTCTCGACGTGCAGCACCACCACGCGAATGCCGTTGTCCAGTTTGAACCGCGTGATCGTCGGTGGTCCGGCGCGAGCGGCCGACTGAGTGGCGCCCATTACGGCGAGTGCCAAGGCCGGCACCAAGGCAGCCGGAATCTTGCGCGATGGAAACTTCATAGGAAACTCTCCATTCAAGCCAGGATCGCCCGTTCTCGCGGACCTCGGTCGAGATTCTACCGCATGGGGCCACTCGATCCAGACGGGCATCGCCGGTTCTGCCGCGGACCAGCTTCTTCGGCTGCCGAAACCACCGATCTTCCCCTGTTGACTCAAGAACGATAAGCCCCCCACTTCTTTCCGGGCAGCCGGTGCCGAAGTGTCTACACAAGGCATGGTCGCCCGCGGCTCGGGGCGCTGCTCCCGTCACTCTCCATACTGGCCAATGATCTCTTCTTTGCTCTTTCCCAGTATCCCGTACTTGCCGCCGACCTTGGTGAAGGCCTCGATGGCGCGGTCGATGTGGGCGGTTTCGTGGCCGGCGGACAGTTGTACTCGGATACGGGAAAGACCCTTCGCGACGACCGGGAAGTAGAAGCCGATGACGTAGACGCCTTCGGCATACAGATCGCGGGCGATGTCCTGCGAGAGCTTGGCGTTGTAGAGCATGATGGGCACGATGGGGTGTTCACCGGGGGTGATGTCGAAGCCGGCCTCGGTCATGCCTTGCCGAAAGCGCTTCGTGTTGGCTTCGAGCTTGTCGCGCAGCTCGGTGGTCTCGCTGAGAAGGTCGATCACCGCGATCGAGGCCTTGGCGACCACCGGTGAAATCGTGTTGGAGAACAGGTAAGGGCGCGAACGCTGGCGGAGCAGGTCGATGATCTCCTTTCGGCCCGCGGTAAAGCCCCCGGACGAGCCGCCCAGCGCCTTGCCCAGTGTCGAGGTGATGACATCCACGCGACCCTGCGCGCCGCAGTGCTCGGCGGACCCGCGCCCCGTCTTGCCCATGAAGCCCGTGCAGTGGCTGTCATCGACCATCACCAGGGCGTCGTATCGGTCGGCGAGGTCGCAGATTCTATCGACCTGGGCGACGGTCCCGTCCATGCTGAACGCGCCGTCCGTGGCGATCATGCGAAAGCGGGCGGAGCGCGCCTCGTCCAGCTTGGATTCCAGGGCGGCCATGTCGTTGTTGGCGTAGATGTATCGCTTGGCCTTGCAGAGGCGAATGCCGTCGATGATCGAGGCGTGGTTGAGCTGGTCGGTGATGATGGCGTCGTCGGCCGACAACAGCGGCTCGAACAACCCACCGTTGGCATCGAAGCAGGCGACGTAGAGGATGGCGTCGTCCATGCCAAGAAACGCGGCGATCTTGCGTTCGAGCTCTTTGTGAATGTCCTGCGTGCCGCAGATGAAGCGCACGCTGCTCATGCCATAGCCGTGGGTTCGCAGGGCGTCGTGGGCGGCCTCGATGACTTTCGGGTGCGACGAAAGGCCCAGGTAGTTGTTCGCGCAGAAATTGAGAACGTCGCGCGGTTGTTGCCCCGTGGGGTAGACCACGCGGATGTCGGCCGCCTGCGGCGTGAGGATCTGCCGTTCCTCTTTGTACAAACCGGCGTCGCGGATTGAGCAGAGTTCCTGCTGAAGGACGTCTTTCATGGAAGAGAACATGGACGGGCTCCTGGTAAACACACGGCGGGCTCTACGAAACGATGCCCCCCGATAGGGAACGCGGCCGCGCGACGATTCGCAAACCGGGATCGTGATTATCGTTGCCGGCCATGCGACGGCAAGGCATCCACAGCGGCATCCCGCCGGTGCATGACAAAACCGGCGACCCGGAAGAACGTAGGGCAGGTCGTTGTTCCGCGCAAGCGGAACGTTGACCTGTCATGGGGCGAGGCAGGTGAACCCCCCGGCATGGCCGGGAGAACCACCTGCCCTGCGTTGATGCCGCCCAAAGTGTCATGCACCGGATGCGCGTCGCTCCAACAGCTTGCCGGCCGTCATCAGCGTCAGCGCCATGATGATCAGGCCCCACTGGGACGCGGCGGGTACGGAAACCATCGGCTCGGGCTCCGCGCAAACGCTCGCTGATGTGCAGACCGCGCCGGGCGCACACTGCTCGTCCAATGTGCAACTTGTGCGACACGCCGGCCCGTTGGGATCGCACAGAAACAGCCCGCAGAGAGTCGTCGTGCCGGGCCCGCAGACGCCCGTCCCATCGCACGACCTCGCCGCGATCAGGGCGCTCCCGTCGATGGCGCAGAAGGGGGCCGCACAAACCGTGCTTGCGCCGAACAGTTCGCACGCGCCGGCTCCGTCGCATACGCCCGTTTGACCGCAGGTCTCGGGCGCTTGGAGGTCGCAGTCGTCGAAGGGGTCGGCGCCGGCCAGCGCGGGCGCACAGGCACCGCCGCCGTCACACGCGGTGCATGGGGGGCAGTCGTCGTCCGAATCCTCACCCGCGGGCACCGGCGTGCATCGGCCGGCCAAGCCCGGAACGTCGCAGCGCTCGCACGATCCGTCGCAGTCGGAATCACAGCAGACGCCATCGACACAGGGGCCCAGCGGGCAATCCGCGCTTACGGCGCATGCCGCCACGCACGGCCCGAACTGCACGCTGAGGTTGTCGAAGTCGCCGTCATCGCCCAGGTGCAGGTTGTCGGAAAGCAGCACGACCTGCTCGACGCGTGTTCCGACCAGATGGACCTGTTGGGTGTAGAACTGAGCGCCGTTGTAGAAGTAGTCCGTTGTGCCGGCGACGGGATCGTCGCACACGGTCAGTCTGCGATAGGGGCCGATGTCCCAGCGGACGCCGGTGTCCACGAAGACCAGAACGCCGTTCACCCGATCGCGAACCAGCAGCGTGCCGAGAAAACCGAACCGGACTTCCCAGGTGAGGAAGCCCTCGGAATTGGACTGACCGGCCACTAGATAGTCGGCCCCGAAGAGATCGCTGACCGCGACATCGACCATCGTGGTGCTCGGTCCGCTTGGTAGCGTTCCCAGGTCGGGAGAGAGGCCCCCGGTGAACTCGGCGCCGATCGTTGGATCGAACGAGATGCGCATGTGTTGACTGCCCGAGGCCGGGTTGACCGTGTCGATGTGGCCTTCGGTCAAGCTGACGACGAAGGCGGTCCAACCGGCCTGCCCGTCGATGTAACCCGGCGCGAACCCCTCCGCCGACTCGAACCCGGTTTGGATGGCGCCACCGGCCGCGACCTGGCCCGATACGGGCAGAAACGAGTAGGCGCGGTCGGTCACCGGTAGGCTTTGCTTTTGCTCGATGCGCGACCCGAGCGAGTTCAAGACCCGGTCGGAGATCCTCTCCGCGACAAGACGCGGCGGCTCGAAGCCGGCCACCGGCGCGCCGCCTGTTGTCAGAACGATAAGAAGGATGGCGATCGGGACCGTCGGTGTGTGTATGACACGACTCGGTTGCTTCATCCGCCGATCCCCCTCGCAAATGGTGCCACGTCCGCAAAACGCCTGGCGCGCGGCGCGCCGTCGCCGTTTAACGCGGCGCCACGATCACATTTCACCGAATTCGCCCGAAAGAGTCAACGGGATGAGCGAGACCGCCGTTGTGACATCTTCGGTCGTGCTCGTTTTTCGGGCCGGGTGGCCCATCCATCGCGCAGCGATGGGTGGGGTTACGATGATCGAACGTTGAAGCCCATGCGACCACGGGATCATCGTGACCCCACCCTTTGCTTTCGCACAGGATGGGCCACCCCGGCTTGCGGAGGCTGTGCCGAAGTGGAGGGGCTTGCGGCGCGGTTTGTCCTGGGTTCCCTTTTCTGCTACAATGGGTAAGGTTCTAGAGCCGATGCCCCTGGCAATGAGGCTCGATGAGGAGGTGTCGTCTTCGCAGACAGTGCTCCACTAAGCGTTCGTTCCTGCCTCGATGGCAACGTTCTTCTGATCAACGCGAGCTACGCCGCGTTGCGCGTGGTGAGCGTGCGTCGGGCGTTCTCCCTTCTCTTCAAGCGCGATCCCTCCGCGGAACGAGTGGCCGAAGTCGTTTGCATGGAGGCGGGGCGGTACGTCTCGTACGACTTTGATGACTGGACCGAGCTGAGCATCCTGAAGCGCGAATATGACGGGGTCGATGAGGAATGGGTCCGTACGGTTCGGTTCAGCCTCATGGTCCCGCGCATCATTCGCGTGCTGACCTTCGCCCGGCTTCCGCGGCAGGCCGTCAAGTTCAACCGGCGCAACATCCTGGCGCGAGACCGTCACACGTGCCAATATTGTGGCAAGGGCTTTCCGACATCGGAATTGACGCTCGATCACGTGGTGCCGCGGTCGCAGTCCGGACCAACCACGTGGGAGAATGTCGTCTGCGCCTGTAGCCGCTGCAACGTCCGCAAGGGCGGGCGAACCCCGTCGGAAGCGAACCTTCGGCTGATACACGCCCCGGTCAAGCCGCGGCGTAACCCGATCGTCAACGTGAAGCTTTCGCAGAAACGGTATGCGTCGTGGCGACCGTTCCTAGAGACCGCGCGGTGGAACGTCGAGCCGGCGTAGCGGGTGTGCCACTGCTCTTGAGCAGTGCCGGGATTCCACGAGAGCCGCCGTCGATACTGCTCAAGAGCAGTGGCACACACGGAACGCGGTGATTTTGAACCCGCAAGATGAGGTTTGACCATCCACTAGGATGGGTTCTTCAATCGAGGAAGCACCGATCATGGACGATCGCAGCCGCCTGACCACCGAACATCCCAATGCTCGCTCCGAGCGCCTCGACCGGCTTTCCACTACGGAAGCGTTCGACCTGATGAATCTTGAAGACCAAGCCGTCGCGCCCGCGGTGGCGGCCGCGCGCGAGGATATCGTCCGCGCGATCGACCTGGTGGTGGCGGCCTTTCGATCGGGCGGTCGTCTGATCTATGTCGGTGCGGGGACCAGCGGACGGCTTGGCGTGCTTGATGCCACTGAGTGTCCGCCGACGTTTCTGTCCGACCCCTCCATGGTGCGGGGTGTGATCGCCGGCGGAAACGACGCACTTACGCGTAGCGTCGAGGGGGCGGAGGATCGCCCCCAGGACGGAGAGGCCGCCATGGACGAGCGTGACGTTGCGCCGAACGACGTCGTCTTCGGCATCGCCACCGGCGGAACCACACCCTTCGTGCATGGCGCGCTTCGCAGGGCTCGAGAGCGCGGTGCCAAGACCGTCTTTCTCGCATGCGTCAGCAGGGACCAGGCGCCCGACGGAGCCGACGTCTCCATTCGGGTCATCACCGGTCCGGAGGTTCTGACGGGCAGCACGCGGCTCAAGGCGGGGACGGCCACCAAAATGGTTCTCAATTCGGTGACGACGATTGCGATGGTGCGGATCGGACGGGTTTACGGCAACCAGATGGTGGACCTCAACACGACGGGGAACGCCAAGCTTCTCGAACGCGGGACGCGCATCGTCGAACACCGCACCGGTGTGTCCAAGGATGAGGCCGGCGCCTTGCTCAAAGGCGCCGGCGGGCACGTCAAAACGGCGATCGTCATGCACGCCCGCGGCATCGACCGAGTCGCCGCCGAGGCCCTTCTCGCCGGCGCGAAGGGGCACGCAAGTCAAGTGATCAAGTCGTAACGCCCGATCGTGAATGAGAGGGTTTGTGTTCCTTTTCGTGTTCGCCAAGTGTTGGAGTCTCCCGCCTGCGGTTGGTTGTGAAGCTACGCAGGTCGGGAGCCACGAGGAACCCGTCGGCGGTGACCGCCCCGTCGTGAAACAGGCGAAGGACGGAGGAGACGATGAATCGACCAGGACCGAGGATCCGCCCGGAAGGGAGAGTCCTAGTGCCGTTTCAAAGAAGGTTCTTCCCTTTTTCGGGTGGCATGCCCAAGCGAGAGGCGCGGGGATGCGTCGGCCCACCCAGCACATGGCCGCGCTGCGCTTGGCCATGCCACCCGACGACCGGAGCCGCGAAAAGTCGAGCCACCTTCTTGGAAACAGCACTAGCGCTTGGGCTCGCCGTCTGCGGCCTGGTATCTTTGACCGGCTGTCACCCGGGCTCCAGGCGGTCGATTGCGCCGGGCAAACGGGCCGTCCGCGCCATCTGGGTCACGCGATGGGATTACAAGTCTCCGCGTGACATTGCGGCCGTAATGGAGAACTGCCGGAGTGGGGGCTTCAACACCGTCCTCTTCCAGGTCCGCGGCAACGGGACCGCGTTCTACCGCTCCCGGCTCGAGCCGTGGGCCGACGAACTCGGCGGGCGCGACCCGGGCTTCGACCCGCTCGCGGTGGCGTGCCGTGAAGGGCACCGCCGCGGACTTGCCGTACACGCCTGGGCCAACGTCATGCCCGCGTGGCGCGGCGACAAGCCTCCGAAGAATCGAAAGCAACTCTACTGGACGCGCCCGAACTGGTTCGTGCGCGACGCCGGTGGGAAACGGCAACCCCTGGGGTGGTACAACAGCCTCAACCCGGCCTATCCCGAGGTGCGGCAATATCTGGTCGCTGTGATGCGCGAGATCATCGAGAACTACCCGATCGATGGCCTGCACCTCGACTACATCCGCTTCCCCAACGACGAAGACGAGACCGACTACCCGCGCGACGCACGAACATTGGCGGCCTTTCACCGTGCGACGGGCCGAACGCCCGACGGTGCCCCGGGAACCTGGAACGCGTGGCGCGCCGCGCAGGTGACGCAACTCTTGCGCGACATCCGCGGGATGGCGCTTGCGGTTCGACCGGGCGCGGCGCTCTCGGCTGCCGTCGGAGCCGACCCGGGTCCGGCGCTGCGGAAGCATTTTCAAGACAGTCGGCGGTGGATCGCCGAGGGGCTTCTGGACGCCGTCTTTCCGATGAACTACGCCCAGGATGGGCGCGACTTTGGCCGTCGCGTGGCGGTCTGGTCGGCCATGAAGACGTCGATTCCCGTCGTGATGGGCGTCATGTTCGACGGACGCGAGCCCGCGTCGGTCATCGCACAGATCGGTCGCGCTCGCGCCGCTCAGCCGCATTTCGCCGCCTTCGCCTACAATGCGCTGTTCGAGCGAATGGACCCGCAAGGCCGACCCCATCGCGACGGGCAAAGCGCGGCCCGAGCCGCGCTGCGTCGACAAGTGATTCCTCGCATGCGCCGTCTCGCCTCGGCACGTATGTAGCGAGCCGCGTTGCCTGGCCTCCGTGTACACGCAGCCACGGACGGACTATGGAGACTGCTCCGCAAGATGTGTGCTTCGGTCTCGACATCGGTGGAACATCGCTGCGCGTTGCGGGCGTCGATCGGACCGGATTGATCCTCGCCAAAGAGCGATGGGCGAGGGACCCATCCACGGACCGTAGCGGGTTCCTCGACGCGCTGGTGGCCGGCACTCTCCGGGTTTCTGCACGATTGGGTGTCGATTGCCCGGCCGGAGCACCGGTCGGTGTCGCGCTGCCGGGGACGCTCGATGCCGAGCGGCGCGGCATCGTTCGTTCGGTGAACCTGCCGTTTCTGGAGGGCTACGAGCTTGCCGAGGCGCTGGCCGTCCGTTTAGGTAGACCCACCCGGCTCTTCACCGACGCCGAAGCCGCGGCCTGGGGCGAGTACCTCGCCTGCCCGACGCCACCGGACCGCTTTGTCCACCTTCGTCTAGGTACGGGCGTTGGCTGCGGCGTCGTCCTCGACGGGAAGCTTCAGCGAATAGACCTGGGTCGAACGAACCATCTCGAAGAACTGGTGGTTAGTTCGAAGTCCGACATGCCTTGCTGCCCTTGTGGTCGAAGGGGTTGCCTCGAAACGATGGCCTCGGGGGCGGCACTGGCTGATCGCGCCGCGGCCTGCGGATTTTCGGGCGGTCTGACCGGCTTGCAGGAGGCCGCCGCGTCGCGTGATGCCACAGCGACGGCACTCCTCGACGACGTGGCGGAGGCCGTCGCAATCGTCATCGATCGCCTGACCGACCGGTTTTCACCAAAGGTGCTGGTGCTCGGCGGCGGGGTGATCGATCATCTGCCGGACTTGTTCGAGCGAATCATCCAGAGGTACCGAACGCGTCTAGAGCAATCGGATCCCCTGAAACCGCAACTCCAACGCGCTCGCCGTAGGGATGACGCGGGGGTCATTGGCGCTGCGATGCTCGCCGCCATGGTGTCGATTCCTTGCGAACGGGAGACTCGAAGGAGAGCGGACGCCATCGGGCACGTAGTCGAAGAAACTTTCGAACTGTGAGTTTCGACTCACGCAGCAGAAAAGACCGCGTTCCCAAGCACATTCTCGGGCCATCGAAGATTCTGTAACAGGCCACGTGGTTGGGTTCGGGTTGATTCGCCTTGCTCAGGGTTGGCTGGAAACTAGAATCGAGGAGGCGCAGGCCGTTGCATGGGCGGCTAGTGGTCCGACATGGATGAAATGATGGGTGGCACGGCCAAGCGCCGCGCTGTAGTTCGGCCGAAGACGCGGCGTGGAGCCCCGTAGATAGGATCCATCGATTGATTTGTGTCGTTGCACCAGTCGGCGGTGCCTTCGGCGGGCGCTGCTGGCGGTCTTATCACAGTCGGCGCAGCGCCGGTGACGAAAGGAATCGCGCACCGTACCGTAGAGAAAACCCCCTTCGCCCGGCGCAGCATGGACGTTCGTCGGCGTGGGCCAGCGCGACCGCCTTTTTCGGCGGGTCGCCGGCTGACGAAAGGAGTCGCCATGCTGCTTTGGGAAGCGCTCAGAACCCCGGTCAACTCGCCGCATCCGGAGGAATCCGCCGAACCGATCACGATCCTTCAGGTGAAGCGGTTGCCCTTCGACAAACGGTGCGTCGCGCTGACGCGCTCAAACACACGCTGCAAGGGTCGCATTCGGCGAGGTCGCGAGTACTGCGTCTTTCATGACCCCGAGCTGGTACTGAAGCGGAAGAATGCGTCGCGAAGGAGCAGCCGCCGGCATCTCTCTCATCTTCCCGACGGCTACCTCCGCAAACTGACCAGCACGGCCGCCGTGGGCGACGCCATGAACCGGCTCTATCGTGAGATCCGTCTCGGCGTCATCACGACGGAGATGGGTTCCGTTCTCTTTGGCATCCTCACTCGGCTGTTCGACTCCGGTCTCATCACAACGGGGCCTTGCCCGCAGCGCACGAGAGCCGCCCGGATGCGCCCCAAGCTGTCGGCTTTGCTGACCAGGAAAGAGCGGGCCGCCTGGCGCAAGGCCGTTGGGAACGCCACGCATCTGGCACCGGCGAGTCCGCAAGCAAAGCGGCGGCAACTCGCCAAAGCCCATGCGGTCGCGGCTTCGACGCTTCCGGCGCACGCCGCCCTGCCCGCGGCGTCTTGATCGGTCGCGAACGATCCACTGGCGAAGTGGGCAACGCCCACTTGCCCGACCGACGTTGACCGCGCGCGACCCTGTCCGCGGCCGCCGTGCGGACGCTCGCCAGGAACGACGTCTGCTTTGACGCCATCCCCACCGTATCACCTCGACGTAACCGTTTTGTAAGAAGCCGTACGAAAGGACGGGCTCGTTCTTGCCGCTCTGAAACCGCGGTCGTCGCCGGTCGTTTCCAAGAGGTGTTCCGGACGGGATAGCGAGGCCGCGCCGGGGCAAGGCACGGTTGGCTCTACTGCCACGACCGTTTCACAGGATGTCGTCTCCCGCATCACGTCCGCTCGTAGTGGAATCGCCGGGTGCCATTCGTTATACTCTTGAATTGACCTGCCGACCGTCCGATATTGTTTGTACTGATTCCTGCCCGTGTGCCGCGGTTCGGCGTGTCGGGTAGGAGGGAAGAAGGAAGAACAAGCCATGACCAAGAGACCGCTGGGCCTGTGCGCCCTCATCGCTGTGCTGACGATTCCCGTGTCCGTGCGCGCCATCGACGAGGAGGACTCGAAAAAGGGCAAGGACAAAGACAAGCCGGTGTCGGTCAAGCCGCTGGCGAGTCTGAAGTTTCGCTCCATCGGGCCGGCGCTGATGTCCGGGCGTATCTGCGACTTCGCCGTCGATCCCAACCGACCCAGCCATTACTTCGCCGCCGCCTGTTCGGGGGGCGTGTGGAAAACGAACAACGCCGGAACGACCTGGAAGCCGATCTTCGACAAGCAGAAGTCCTACTCCGTCGGTTGCGTGACGATGGACGCCAACAACTCGAATGTCATCTGGGTCGGCTCGGGCGAGAACAACAGCCAACGAAGTGTCTCCTTCGGCGACGGCATCTATCTCAGCCGCGACGGCGGATCAAGCTGGAAGAACATGGGACTCAAGGAGTCCGAGCACATCGGGATGATCGTGATCGACCCGCGCGACTCCGACACGGTCTACGCGGCCGCCCAAGGGCCGCTGTGGAACTCGGGCGGTGATCGCGGGCTCTACAAAACCACCAACGGCGGCAAGACCTGGCAGCGCATCTTGCACATCAGTGACGACACCGGCGTCAACGAGGTTCACATGGACCCGCGCGACCCGGACGTGCTCTACGCCTCGGCCTATCAACGCCGACGGCGCGTCTGGACGCTGATCAACGGCGGGCCGGAGTCGGGGGTGTACAAATCCACCGATGCGGGCAAGACCTGGCGCAAGATCAACAAGGGCCTTCCCGGCGGCGACAAGGGGCGCATCGGCCTGTGCATCTCACCGGCCAACCCCGACGTGGTCTATGCGGTCGCGGAAGCGTCGGGCAGTTCGGGCGGCTTTTTCCGCTCGACCAATCGGGGGGAGACCTGGAGCAAGCGCAGCTCCTACATGTCGTCGAGCCCGCAGTACTACAACGAAATCGTCTGCGACCCGTTGAAGGTCGATCGAGTGTACGCGCTGGACACCAGACTCCAGGTGACCGAGGACGGCGGGGCCAACTTCAACTCCGTCCCCGGGCGCGGGCGGCACGTTGACGACCACGCGCTCTGGATCGATCCGGATGACACCGACCACCTGTTGATCGGCTGTGACGGAGGGATCTACGAGAGCTACGATCGAGGGGCGGCCTGGGAGTTCAAGCCGAACCTCCCGATCTCGCAGTTCTATCGCGTCGAGGTGGATAACTCCGAGCCGTTCTACTTTGTGTACGGCGGCACGCAGGACAACAACACCGTCGGCGGACCCTCACGAACGCTGAGCCCGGCGGGCATTCTCAACGAGGACTGGTTCGTCACCGTCGGCGGCGACGGATTCGTCACCCGTGTGGACCCCGAAGACCCCAACATCGTCTACAGCCAGTGGCAGTACGGCGGGCTGATCCGTCACGACCGGCGCAGCGGCCAGGTGGACGACATCAAGCCGCGCGAGCCCGCCGGCGGCGAGGCCTACAAGTGGAACTGGGACTCCCCGATGATCATCAGCTCGCACAACCACAACCGGCTGTACTTCGGCGGGAACAAGCTGTTCCGCTCCGAAGATCAAGGCCACAGTTGGACCGTCATCAGCGACGACCTCTCGCGCGGTCTCGACCGCGACCAGCTCGAGGTCATGGGGAAGATTCAAAACGTCGATGCCGTGTCGAAGAACCGATCGACCTCGATCTATGGGACCGCGGTCTCACTGTCGGAGTCTCCGATGGTTGAAGGCCTCATCTACGTCGGCACGGACGACGGGTTGATTCACGTAACCGAGGACGACGGTGAAACCTGGCGAAAGGTCGGGCTTTTCCCCGGCGTGCCCGATACGACCTACGTCAGCTACCTGACGGCCTCCCGGCACGACGCCGACACGGTCTTCGCGGCCTTCGACAACCACAAGAGTGGCGACTTCAAACCCTATGTGCTTAAGAGTACGGATCGTGGCGAGACCTGGACGTCGGTTGCCGGTGATCTGCCGGATCGCGACACGGTGTACGCCGTGGTCGAGGATCATGTCGATTCGAACCTGCTCTTCGCGGGCACGGAGTTCGGTGTTTTCTTCAGCGTCAATGGCGGCGAAGAGTGGATGAAGCTCAAGTCCGGCGTGCCCACGATTGCGGTTCGTGACATCGCCATCCAGGAGCGCGAGAACGACCTGGTGCTCGGCACGTTCGGGCGCGGGTTCTATGTTCTGGATGACTACACGCCGCTTCGCAGCGAGAACCGAGATCTCCTGAAAGCCGATGCGGCCATCTTCCCCGTCAAGGACGCGCTGCTGTATATGCAGACGAGTCGGTTGGGTGGGGGCGGTCGCGGTTCGCAGGGTGCCCACTTCTATGCGGCATCCAACCCGCCGTACGGCGCTACGTTCACGTACCATATCAAGAAGAAGCTCACCACACGGAAAGAACGTCGCAAGGAAGCGGAAAAGAAGTCGGGCAAAGCGGGGAAGAAGGGGAAGTCCAAGTCCAAATATCCCACGATCGATGAGTTGCGGGCGGAGGACGACGAAACCACGCCGTCGGTTTTCCTGACCGTTCGCGACGATGTCGGGGAAGTGGTTCGCCGAATCACGGGTTCTCGAAACAAGGGCGTCCATCGCGCCACGTGGAATCTGCGGTACGCCTCGCTGGGCCCGGCCGTCGCCGGTGGCGGCGGTGGTGGCGGTCGCCGCTTCCGTGGTGGTAGCTCGGGACCGTACGCGCTGCCGGGAACCTACACCGTCACCATTTCCAAGCAGGTCGATGGAGTTGTGACCGAGATCACCGAACCGGTCTCGTTCGAGGTTGTCCCGCTCGGGCTGGGCACGTTCGAGGCCGAGGATCGTGCCGCGGTCTTGGCATTCCAAAAGAAGGTGGGGCGCTTGCAGAGGGCCGTTCAGGGCGCGTCCCGCGCCGCGCGTGAGGCCGGCACCCGCGTCGCATCCATCGAGGTGGCGTTGCCCAGGACGCCGGCGGCGGACCCCGGCATGATCAAAGAGGTCCACGACCTCGAGCAGCGACTGAACGAGATCAACGTGACGCTCAACGGCGACAGCACGCGTCGAAGGCGGCAGGAGGCAAGCCCGCCCTCCATCAGCCAACGGGTGTCACAGGCCGTTCAGTGGAGCGTCACCTCGGCCCCATCGCAGACCCAGCAAGACGCCTACCGCCTCGCCGGCGAAGCGTTCACCGATCTACTCGCAGATCTGCGTGACTTGATGGAGAACGATCTGGCTGCCCTGGAGAAGAAGCTCGAAGAAGCGGGCGGACCCTGGACACCCGGTCGCCTGCCGGACTGGACGATCGAGTAGCGGACCGAGCGGCCGCGCCGCACGTTTTTCCGCTGCGAGCCCCGGCTCATTGTGCGCCAGTTGCAGCCGCGTTCGGGGTGAACAGCCGGCCGAGCTGGGTGATGCGTACCAGGTGGTAGTCGTCGTGCTCGGCCGTGAAGAAGCAAAGATCGACCAGGCGCATCGGCGCGCGTAGGCGCGGATGGTCTGAGGTCCACGCGAAGACCTCCGGCCCCAGCGCTTCGAGGCGAGCCACCAGGGATGCGCGCGACTCGGCGAACGCATCGAGCACCTCCTGGATCGGCTTGTCGTTGTGGTCGGCCGCGTTCGTTTTCTTGTTGGCCAGGTCCGCTCCGCGCATGACCGGTGTCTTCGACAGGAAATCGTCGAGTCGCCCGGACCACAAAGGCTCCAGGTCAAACAAGTGACCGACGTTCTGCTGAATTGACCACATGTCACCATCACGCGCGATCAGCACATCTCGCGGCCACGGATCGACGAGCGCCGCTACCCGCAGAGGCGTCCCGCGAAGCCGTTCGATGATCTCGCGAAACTGGCCCGCTGGGAAATCAAGGTTCCACGTTCGTTCGAACCAGGGAATCCGTTTGGTCATGGCGTGTGCGTGCCTCCTTGGTGGGATGGGTCCGTGAATCAGAGCCGCAGGCGCTAGCCTGCGGACCCCTGCGCCGACATGTCCCCGGGCTCGCTTCCGGTGCTGAAGAGCGCCCAGCGCAGCATCAGGAAGATGGTACGGCAGGCTTTGGCGATGGTTCGGCCATTGGTGTCGAATCTTGCGGGTCTTCTTCCAGGTTCGTGGGCGCGTACTCGGGCACGAGTCGCTTGAGCTGGGCCTGAATGTCGGCCTTGGCGGCCGTATCCGCCATGCCGATCAACCGATCGACGCCGGCGCGGACGACCCGCGGGTCGGCCGACCGGTGTTTCCAGATGCCGATCTTGGGGTGGGCGGTGTCGCCGACGTCTTCATGCTCGCTGGACAGCTCTTCGAAGAGCTTCTCGCCGGGGCGTATACCGGTAAACGTCACATCAATGTCCACGCCCGGTCGAAGACCGCTGAGGGTAATCATGGCTCTTGCCATATCGACGATGCGGACCGGCTCGCCCATGTCGAGCACGTAGATCTCACCGCCCTTGCCGATCGCACCGGCCTCGAGCACCAGTTGCGCCGCTTCGGTGATGCTCATGAAGTACCGTTGCATGTCGGGGTGAGTCACCGTGATCGGTCCGCCGCTGGCAATCTGCCGCTGGAAGATCGGGACGACGCTGCCGCTGCTGCCGAGCACGTTGCCGAAACGAACGGTGACGAACTGTGTCAGGCTGGTGTCGCTCAGACTCTGGACGTACATCTCGGCCACCCGCTTCGTGCAGCCCATGATGCTGGTCGGATTGACGGCCTTGTCCGTCGAGATCAACACCATGTGCGCGACCTTCGCCTCGATGGCGGCGCGCGCGATGACGCCCGTGCCGCCGATGTTGTTCTTGATGGCCTCGCCGGTGTTGCATTCCATCATCGGCACGTGCTTGTGCGCCGCGGCGTGAAAGACAATGGACGGCGTCTCTGCCGAGAAGATGGCGGCGATTCTCGGGGCGTCGCACACATCGGCCACACACGCAACGATTGCCAGACCGGGGTGCTTGGCAAGAAGCTCGCGCTCGATCTCAAACAGACCGTTCTCCGCCTGTTCGATCAGCACGAGACGCCGCGGCGAGAACCCGGCGATCTGTCGGCACATCTGAGAGCCGATGCTTCCGCCGGCTCCGGTCACCACGACTCGCTTGTCTTTGAGTTGACCAGAGATTCTCTGGGTATCCAGCTCGACGGGTTCCCGGCCGAGAAGGTCGGCGATGTCCACGTCACGGATCTGGGTTACCTGCACCCGCCCGGAAATGACATCTGTTACCGCGGGAATCGTGCGGAACAGGACGCCGGTTCCCTCGCACCGTTCGACCAGCGAGCGAATTCGCTTGGGCGCGGCGCCCGGCAACGCGATGAACACCTCCTGGACGTTGTGCTTCTGACAAATATCGCGGATGTCCTCGGTGCGACCCAAGACCTCGACGCCGTGGATGCGGCTCTGTAGGCGTTGGACGTCGTCGTCCAGAAACCCCACGCAATAACACGGCTCATGGCGCATCCGAAGAAGCTCACGAAGAACAGCCTCTCCCGCGTTGCCGGCGCCCACGATCAGGACGCGTGTGGGGTTGGCGGCGCGCTGCGGTTGAATGTCCTCGTAGTAGAAACGCACCAGAATCCGGGCGGCCGACACGAAAACGACCGTGGCGGCGAAGTCCAACAGGAAGACCGAAGATTGCGGTAGAAGATTCGGCACGCGTTCGATCAGGGCATAGCCCGCAATCCGCTGCCAACCGTTTTCCAGAAGAAAGTAGACCACCAAGAAGAAGAACGTGCCGATCAGTGACGAACGGATCACACCATAGAGATCTCGAAGACCCACATACCGCCAGGATCCGCGATACTGGCCGGCCAACTGAAAGACCAGCAGCTTGACCGGTAGGGCGATGAGCAGCAGCGGAAGGTACAGCGTCGGGGCCCACGCATAGGAGACGCCTCCCACCCGGCGCGTCGCTCGGAAGTTGTACGCCAGGAGAAACGCGGCCAGCAAGGCGAGCACGAACAGCGCACCGTGCGCGCAGACCACCAGAATGGTGCGGTATCGGACGACGGGGCCGATGACCCGTTTGCGCAGCGTACTCGTCACGTTTCCTCCGTCGCCAGTACATGGCTGCCCCGGGGCCGGGCGCTCAACCAGGGTGATCCTGCCCCGACCGCCGAGATCAGTGCCGTGGCTCTACGGAATCCGGCAAAAGAGCGTCCTGGGCAGCCTGCATCTGCGCCGGCCACCGGCCGAACACCGTGCCCGCCAGATCGAGCGTCCCCACGAGACGGCTCGCCTCGCCACGCTCCCGCATGTGCCAAAGCACGAACGCCCGGAGCGTGTTGATCGTAAGAAACGCCGGCCCCAGCGGGGCTCGCCGAAGGGCATCGACCCGGACACGCTGTGCCGCGGTCGAGTCGCCGAAGCGCGCCGGCAGGTCCAACGGGTGCAGGAACGGGTTGTTGTCCCGACGGATCAATTGCCTCAAGACCGCGGCGGCGCTTTGCGTGGAGCCGGTGGCCACGTGGCAGAGGATTTCCCCGATTCTCGCCTCTGATCCGAACTCGTCCGACAGCGCGGCCGTTTCGAACGCACGGGCCGCGCGGCGGTAGACACCCTGGCCGAACCAGTCCCACGCCTCTTCTCGAACGCGGCCAAGGGACTCCGCTGTGCTGTCGTGGAGTCGCTCGGCCAGCGTGGGCGCGTCGGATGGGACCGTGGGCTCAAGTCGCGCGTCGTCAACGGGGGGGGCGGCGCGTGCGCGCATGGGCAGGCCGACACCGGGTGTTATGGCGGCCCGGGTGACCGAGGCTGTCAAAGCGGTTGCGGCCAACAGTTCGTAACGCCGTGAGAAGATCCCCGCAACATCTTTGGGGTCCGCGCTTTGCGGGCGCGTTCCGAACCCACCATAGCGAGCGAACGCATTGCGACGTGACCATGGCACCCCCGGCATGAGGTCGTTGATCGATCCCCGTTGACCGGGCAACGCCTGCAAGAAACGGCGGTGACCCCCGGATGGCAAGAGCAGGCTCAGCCCGCCTCGACGATCGACCCGCCGGCCCAAGGTCTGGTACCCACGAAATGCGTTGCGCTGTGCATCGGTTGCGAAGACGCCGGCCGTACGCCGGTTGGGCGAGAACGGACGAGCGTTGCCGTACTTGTCGAGCATCGTGGTAGGCCCGTACATCCTGACAGTGGAGGTCGATGGGGAAGGTTGGGCGGCGGCCGTGGCGGGAAACGCCCCTGCCAGAGCCCACGACAGTACAACGGAAAGCACGCAGCACCAGGTCGGAACCTGGATCCTTGGCGCCGTCCTCGTTGCGGTTGGATATGTCGGCAAGTGTCTGTCGTGCATAACGTTACAATCGGCAGATCGTAGTTCTCCGCATAGTTGTAATCAAGGTGGGCTGTCCGCGCGGAACCGCCCCGTACAAGCCGTAAGATACTGTCAAGAAAGGAGTTAACGCCAGCGTGTGGAGGATCGGCGGGGCGTCGAGGAGTGCCTGGCCAGCGGAACGGCGGGCCTAGAACTTTCGCTCGATGATGAACCGGGCCATCGACGACAGAGCCGTCTTGGCTTCGGACGCGGGAAGCACGTCGAGAAAACGAACCGCGTCATCGACCAGGCCGGCGGCCCGCGTCATGGCGTAGTCGATGCTTCCGGTCGCCTCGTGCCACCGCCGAAGCGTCGAGCGGTCGCAGGCGGCCTCGCCGGCGACCAGGGTTCCAAGCCGGGTCGCCGTCTCGCTCTCGGAGTGCTCAAGGCAATGGATCGTCGGCAGCGTTAGCTTGCCTCGAACAAGATCGAGCCCGAGGGTCTTGCCGACTTCCGCTCGCTCGCCGACGACGTCGAGCACGTCGTCAACGATCTGGAACGCTATTCCCGCGGCGAGTCCGTACGCGCGAAGCGCATCCGCCACCGTCGGCGTCGCCCCGGCGAACGTAGCCCCAAGCTCGCAGGCGACGGCGGTCAACGCGCCGGTCTTCCGGCCGACAATGTCGAGGTACACCTCTTCGCCCAATCGGTCGTTCCCGATGTGATGGTTTTGCAGGAGTTCGCCCTCACACACCGTGTTTGTCGCCGCGGCCACACGGCGTGCGGCCCACTGACTATCGAGGCCGCTGCACAGGTGAAACGCGTGGCTGATCAGGTAGTCGCCCAGCAACACGGCGGCGATGTTCCCTTCCGTTGCGCAAACGGTCGGGTGAGTTCGCCGCTCGTCGGCCTGGTCGATCACGTCGTCATGGACAAGGGTGGCCATGTGCACCATCTCGACCACGGCGGCCAGCGTGGGATGGGCATCCGTCAACTCGCCGACCGCCCGCCCGGACAGCAACACCAGCGCCGGTCGGAGCATCTTCCCGCGGTACCCGCGCACGCGATCGCACAGCGCGCGCATGGAGGGAACGTCGCTGTCGAGTTCCGCGTCGAACACTCGCTGCGCGGCGGCGAGCTCCCTCCGAATGGGGGCGTAGAAATCCAGCGAGGTGGGTGCGACGCTGCCGATGGCTACGTTCACGTCATTGGTTCCCTGTGGCACGTCCGGCGAACCTTCAGTGATCGGCCGCGTGGATTCGTGGTGCCGCGCGGATTCTACTGACGCCCGAGCGGACCGGACAATCGTTTTCAAATGTTTTGAAAAGGACAAGAGGGGTTGAGGCTCGGGCGCCCCGGGGTGAGCATTCGTTTCCCTGGGACATGCGCAACCGGCGACTTCGACAGCCCTGCCCGGCATCGGGCTATGGTTGTTCTCCGAATCAGAGTGGCATGGCCACGCTTGCGTGCCCATGTGCGTCCGGCCAGAGCATGCTCACGCAAGCGTGAGCATGGCACCCATCCATTCATGGGTCACCGCCCGACGCGCGTTGGTAGGTTCCGCTTCGCCCGCCGCTCTTGGTTTCAAGCTGAATCGGGCCGATGACGATCGCTTTGTCGGCGGCCTTGGCCATGTCATAGATCGTCAAGGCCGCGACCGACGCGCCCGTCATCGCCTCCATCTCGACCCCGGTGCGCGATTCGGTCTTCACCGAGCAACGGATCAACAGCGCGCCGTCGCCCGTTCGGTCGAACTCCACGCGTACCCAATCCAGCGCGAGCGGATGGCAAAGCGGAATCATCTCGCTCGTGCGTTTCGCCGCCATGATTCCCGCCAGCCGCGCGGCCGACAGGGCGTCTCCTTTGGGTAACACACCCCCGAAGAGCGCCGTCAGCGCGTCCGGTCGCATCCGCACCACGGCCGATGCGCTCGCCTCACGCCGCGTGATCGGTTTCTCAGAAACGTCCACCATTCGGGCGTCGCCGCCGGGGCCGACGTGGGAAAGATTCGGACTTGCATGGTCACTCGTCATCATGACGTCATTGTCGTCGTCGCCGACACCTGGGGCAAATAATCCGCTCGGTCGATCGACGCATGGAGCGGCGTTATCGGGCCGCTCAAGGTGTGCGGTGGCGAGTCAGACCGCCGTCGATCAAGGCCGATACAACTAGCGTGTCCATCACCCCGACAACCCTCTTGCCTGACTTGGCGGGCCGTGCGCCCACGCGCGAGCCCTGGACCGCCCGGCTCGTCCACTGGGTCGTCCGCGCTCGTTCGCACCGGGTGATCTGTCTGGTCCTGGGAATCTGGTTGTTGAACGGGTTCGACCTGACGTTCACCATCCTGGCCCATGGGCAGGGCATGCTGGACGAGGCGAATCCCTTGGCCAACCACGTGCTCCAACGCGGCACCACCTTCATCGTGCTGTTCAAAGTCGGGCTCGTCCTGTTCGGTAGCTGCCCCCTGCTTTGGTTTCGTCGCGCCCGCATCGCGGAACTCGCCGCTCTGTTGATCTTTACCGCGTACGCGCTCCTTGCCGTTCGTTGGTCGGTCTGCTTCGAACTCTATACGGTCGCCGCCACCAGCGGCATCCAAATGGTCGATATCGAGAACGCCCTAGGCACTCGATAAGATATCGACGCGAGCGCTCCGCTCCCATCGATCCAGATGTCGCATCCCATACCGCGCCCGCTCGGTCATCATGCACCTCCGAGCCCATTATCAGGGTCTGCTAGTCACGAGAGCAAGATGGGGTTGGAAAGGACGCTTACTCCAATATCGCCTCCAAGACTCCTCGCGCCGGGGCCTAATCCTCGCATAGCGCGGGTCCCGGCGCAAACGGATAGGGCCGCCCGCTGAAGGCGTCGAGTGCGAACACCACGTCGGTGATGTTGATCTTGCAGTCGGGCGTGCTCGGCTCCAGGTCCGTTCGGGCCTTGGCCGGCGCGTTGGGGCGGTTGGCGAATCCGTCGAGGATACCGACCGCATCGACGGTCACGTCAACGCGCCCGTCCGGCGGCGGCCAGGTGCCCGAGGTGAGGTCGAAGTTGCCGGCCACGTCGCCCCATCGACTCGTCGCGCCCATTCGACTCGTCACCGGCGTCGTCAGGTTGTCGATGTCGAACACCTCGATCTCGTACGCGGCATCGGGGATGATATGCCGATGGTAGACCTGCACGATGCCCAGCGGGCCCCAGTCCGCGAAGAACGGGTCGCACTGAAGCGTTGCCGACATGAAATCGACCTTACCGGGCACCGGCTCGACGGAGCCGCTCCTTTCACTCGTTTCCGTCGGCTCACCCACCCACATGCTGAGGCCGTTATGCACGTCGAACGGCGCCGGCAGAGCCTGGAACGTGATACGGACGGCCTGCTGTCGATCGGCGTCGCCGGCGGAAACGCCGAGATAGCGGCCCCGCGGGAAGGCGGCGAAGGGGTCGGGTGTCACGATGATCCGAACTGGCACCACGCCCTCGGGCCCGATGAACGTCACCTCGTCCTCCGCGATCATGATTGACTCGGGCGGAAGCATCGGCGAGACGGTGAAGGTCCCGTCGGCATCGGGAGAAACGTCGAGAACGAGCGTGCCCGCATAGACCGACGCCCCTGAGTCGGCCACGGCGCTGTCCAGAGCGACAGACGCGAACCGAAAGTTGGGGTGCCCGACGTCCACGGCGGCCAAGTCGAATTGTTGAGAGAATACATAATCGGGCCGCGACGAATCGATCATCCCGGGGTCGCAGAGGTTGGGACCGAAGTACTCACCGCATCGCGAGCCCGGTCCCAGTGATGCGACGCACTCCGCGTCCGTCGTGCAAGGTTGGTACGCGGGCTCCAGGAATCCGCTCACTCCGCTCGTGTAGCCGGTCGCATCATCGGTATCGCCGAGCGGCTTGAACGCCTGAACTGGTTCACTTGAGTCGGCCTTCCGAGATTGGAGTATGCCCACGCCCTTCGAATCGGGCGACTTTCGCACTAGGAACTCCCGCCTGCCTGGACCGCTTACCCTTGTCGGCAGTGCGGACTCACACCGACCAGCGGCTCGACACGCCCGTTTCTGCCTGGATGACATTCTCAGGAACGACAACCAGCCAGGAAGTAGAAAACCATTGACACGCCGCCAACCCGCCGGCGTGCCGTTGGTTACATCTCCCCATACGCCGTCTCGCCGTGCAGGCTGAAGTCCACCCCGGCTTCCTGTTCTTTCTTGCTGATACGAACCTGTGTCACGGTATTGATGACCATGAGCATGATGTAGGTGAAGACGAAGCAGTACGCGCCGACTGCGAGGACGGCGACAAGCTCCTTCATGAAGAACGTTGCGCCCCCCTCTCCGATGAATAGACCATCGGCTCCCGCGGCGTTGACGGCCTTGCTGGCGAAGAGGCCGAGCATGATGATGCCGATGGTACCGCCGACGCCGTGTACGCCCCAGACGTCGAGCGCGTCATCCCACTTCAACTTGTTCTTGAGGGCGACGGCCATATAGCAGACGACACCGGCGACAATGCCTATGATGGCGGCGCTGCCGGGGGTGACAAATCCCGCAGCGGGGGTGATGGTTGCCAGTCCGGCGACGGCCCCTGTCAGCAGGCCGACGAGCTTTGGCTTCTTCTGCAGGATCCAGTCGAGGATGAGCCAGGTCACGGCGGCGAATGATGCGGCCACATCGGTATTCAGGAAAGCGGTTACCGTGATCGAATCGACCTGCAACTGGCTCCCGGCGTTGAAGCCGTACCATCCGAACCAGAGCAACCCGGTGCCCAGCGCCACGAGAGGGATGCTGTGCGGGCCGGACTCGGCAAATTGTCGAGGTCCGACGTAGAAAACGGCGGCCAGCGCCGCCATGCCCGCGGAGGCGTGTACGACGATACCACCGGCAAAATCGAGGCACCCCCAGTTCGCCAGCAGACCGCCGCCCCAGACCATATGCACCAGCGGGAAGTAGACGAAGAAAAGCCAAAGCGTCAGAAAGATCATATAGGCGGGGAAGCGAACCCGATTGGCAAAGGCGCCGGTGATCAGTGCCGGAGTGATGATGGCGAACATCATCTGATAAGCGATGAACAGGAAGAGTGGAATCTGCCCATCCCCAAACGGAGTGTTGAGATCAAGCCCGCTGAGAAAGGCCATGTCGAACCCGCCGATGATCCCGGGAATCAACTCCTTCTCGCTGAAGCAGAGCGAATAGCCGCAGATGAACCAGAGGACCGTGGTCCAACCCAGGGAAACGAAGCTCTGCGTCATGATGGCGAGCACGCTCTTCCTGCCCACGAGACCGCCGTAGAAAAACGCCAAGCCCGGCGTCATCAACATGACGAGGCTGGTGGCGACCAACATGAAACCGGTGCTGCCTGTATCGAAGCTCATCGCGTTGCTCCTGCATGGGAGTTCGTGTAACGGCCGTGCCGGCGACTTCCGATTCTCCGCCAAGGGCGCGGGAGCCACGCCCGGAAGAGCGCCGCCCGACATTCCATCCGGAAACAGGATGGCTGGATGCGAATTCAACCGGCGATCGTAGCGGGCTTGGGTATGGGTATCAAGGGATCCATCCAATCACAACATACGGGAATCTTCAGGATTGGCTGGAGCGGAATCGCGGCATCATGTCCCAAGAACCCGAACGCGAGAACAGCCGGCTCGAGAAACCGGTCCTGGACCTGACGCTGGACAATGCGATTGTGAAGAAGGCGCCCAACCCGAACTTGCAAGCCTGATGCGCGGACACAAGACGATCCAGCGTATTCAGGCGGCCTTGAAGGTGCCGAGTCAACAGCCCAAGCGTGGGCGGATCCGGCTCCTTGGCGGCTCGTGTGTGCGGCCTCAAGCGACATACAAGGACCACGTGTGGGCATACGATTTCGGCTGACTGCAACTGATGTGTGACCGAGAATGCCAAGTTAGTCAGTAGAACGAATGATCGTCGCCCGGCGCCGACTGCAAACGAGCCTTCACGTGCTCGAAGGCCTTTAGCTCACTTTCATCCGCAGCCGGTTCGCACGAGAAAAAGGTTTCTTTCATGACATTGGCTCCAAGTTCACAACAATCGTCTGAACGCCACAACAACCACGGCAGGGCCTCGCTGAAAAGGGGGCGACGATGCGCGTCGGAATAGCATCCCTGCTGATGCCGTGAGGCTTCCCTTATGGCAGAAAGAACCGGAACGTCTGCGGCCGTTTGTGGGTCATACGTCCACCCCGTCTCGCGGCACGGCCACGGCTTCCGCCGCTTCGCGCCCCCTTGCCTCGATCATGTCCATGAGTTCCTCCGGCGTGCGTCCACTGTGCCCGCCGTCTCCTCGCGCCGAATGAGATCCTCTGCCCAGCCACGCCATGCGCCGTCCTCGCGGCCGCCGACAGAATGGTGAAAGCCCCAGCGACCTTGACCCGTCCATCGCGCGCTCGCCGCGTTCTGGACGCAAGCCCGGAGTTCCTGCGCGACGCCGGCGGTCGGGCTACGCGCCTTCGAGGGCGGCAAGGAGCGCTGTTCCTGGGGCTCCGACGGACCCTGCGAACGCGCGCCGCGAGAGTTGGGAGGCAAAAGCGAACGATGGGGCACCAATCTTTCGAGGCCGATGAGCCGGCCTCATGCAGCCTGTCGGCACGCGTGCCACCCGCTTCCAGCCCGTGTATTGCATCGGCTGGACGCCGTTGCCCCACCGAATGGGGGCGTATGTAAACGTCCTGGAAGCCGCGCGCTCTTGACGCGCTCGACTGTTGTGGGCTAGGCTTATTGATGCATAACGCCCGCCCGACAGGGTCGAACGATCGGCCGCCACGATTGATCGGGGGCTCCTGCCAAGACTGATGCCCACTGAGCCCGCCCTCGGAGAACTCGCTTCTGGAGCTTGACTGACGATGCGCCACAGCCGACCTGTCCATGTTTGTGTAGCGATGCTCTTGCCGGTCGCATGCGGCGGCTGCATCCATGAGCGCCAAGGGGATTCCAAGCTCGACCTTGGCGTGGACCCGTCCGTCGGGGCGCTGGCCGACTCGTCGGCCTACCGCGACACCGTCGGGGCTCTCACCTTCTACGAGGGGCTTCTGCCGCTTCGTGTCCGAGGCTACGGTCTGGTGATGGGCCTTGGTGGCAAGGGCTCACGCGACTGTCCGCCGCACGTCTACAAGAGACTGGTGCAGAATCTTTACAAGCGATACCGGTTCTCAGGCGAGGCGATCGGTGACGCGACAACGACACCGGAGGAATGGATCCACGACGACGACACCGCGGTGGTCCTGGTCGAGGGCGCGATTCCTCCCGGGGCCGCCAAGGGTTCTCGGTTCGATCTTCATGTCCGGGCCCTTCCCGGAACACAAACGAAGTCTCTTCGCGGCGGGCGACTCTTTGGTACGGAGCTCGAGATCTTCCGGTCGGTGTCGCCCAACCTTGCCATCATGGGCAGAATTCTCGCACGCGGCTCCGGACCGTTGTTTCTCAACCCCTTCGCTGGCGAAGACTCTGCGACAGTCGAAAACCCGCTCAAGGCCGTGGTGGTTGCCGGCGGGACGGTAGGCGCCGACCGCCGTGTCCGTCTCGTTCTTTTAGAGCCTTCCTATCGAGTGGCCAGACGGATCCAGACTCGAATCAACACGCGATTCCCCGGACCCAGGAGAGTAGCCGACGCGACATCGCCCTCGTACGTCCAGATACGGATCCCCCGAGCCTACCAGGCAGACGTTCCTCATTTTCTGGCACTGCTGCGCGCGCTGTATCGCATGAACGATCCGGTGTTCGAGTCCCAGCGAGCGCGGATGCTCGCCGCTGAGATCATCGAACCTTCCTCTCCACACGCGCAGATCGCACTTGCCTTTGAGGGGTTGGGACAGGCGGCCCTTCCGGTTCTCGACGGTCTCTACACGCACGTAGAGGACTACGTGAGTTTTCACGCCGCGGTCGCCGGGTTGCGCCTGGAGGACCACGTGGCGGCCGACGTGATGACCGCCCACGCGGAGGACGCGGGTTGCCCGTTCCGCTATCAGGCGATTCGCGCACTGACCGGCGCCGGCGGGATGGCCGGTGCCGCGATGACGCTTCGCCGTCTTCTGCACGACGACGATCCACGGGTACAGGTCGCCGCCTATGAAGGGTTGCTCGAACGCAAAGACCCGGCCGTTGCCTCGGTCCGCATCGGCGGCGACAACTTCATGCTCGACCAGGTGGCAACGGACCGTCCGGGTTTCGTCTACGTCAAGCGGTCGGGTGCTCGTCGCGTGGCGCTTTTCGGTCGGGGGCTTCGATGTTCCCCGCCCGTTCTCTACCGCGCGCCGGACGGGAGCCTGACGATCAGCGCGGGCGTCGATGATGACGTGCTTACGGTCGTCCGCTTTGCCGTCTCAAATGGCTCGATGTCCCCGCCCGTGTCGGTGAAGCCGGCACTGCCCGGGTTTCTCACGTTGCTCGGGAGCGAAGCCGAGGTCGGCTACGATGGCGAGGTCGCCGGGCTTGGCGTGGAGTATGGGGCCGTGGCTCGCGCTCTATACAGACTTTGCCGCGACGGATCGATCAACGCGACGTTCATTCTGGAGCAGCCCAACGCCTCGGAGATGTTCGGCCCGGCGCGCCCGGTGGGGCGTCCCGAGTCGGAGTTTGGAGGTTGACGGCGGGATGTTGTGCGTGGCTCAGTCCGGCTTGGCCCCGTGCCGATCATGCGTCAACCGCCGGCCACGGCGCATCCGAACGCGCCGAGCGTCAGCATCGCCGGACCCAGTCATCCCCGGCATACTTTGCGGTCAACGCGTCCGCGTCGGCGAGTTCCTCCTCGCTCCAACATCCCGGCTCGAACTGTTCACCGCTGACTTTCGCCAACTGATTCACGAAACACGACCTTACTTTTGCCCACGGGGCGCTGTCGATCCCCTCGACGCTGGCCGTGGGCTGCTGAGGATAGCGGTTGCCCAGAATCATCGAGCCGTGTTGGAGCACCGCGTCGCGCCGTCTTCTTTGAGCACTTCCGGCCAGTTTGTCACCGCCCGCCAGAACATCGTATCGATGACGCCGGGCGAAGCAAAAGAATGGCCCGCGGGCCGCGCCGGAACCGTCCGACACGCCGGCCAAGCCGGTTGAAACACCCATCGAAGCCAGGGCGTCGATGATGGCGGCGTGCGCGAGTTCATAGAGCCTGTTGGGACCGCCCGACAACATGCGATGGTCGGCGGGGAGCGTAAGGGAGTAGGTCAGCTCGCGGTCGTGGAGAATGGCTCCGCCTCCGGTGAGCCTTCGCACGACCGCGAGCGTGCCGGCCGGCGCGGACAGGGCTTCGAAGTCGGCGTAGCGCTGGAAGTAGCCAAGCGATACGGTGGGCGGATCCCAACCATACAGACGCAACGTTGGTGGCGACTGCCCGCATCCGACGCGGCCGAGCAGGCTTTCGTCGCGCGCCATGTTGGTCGGGCCGGGAAGGGCGGGATCGCCGAGAACACGGATGACAGGGGGTTCAGGCATGGCGAGGATGCATGACCGGTTCCATCAATGAGCGACGCGGGCTTGTTGGTCGAGCCGTCGCGCCGCGACGGGTGGCATGCTCACGCTTGCGTGAGCATGATCTGTCGTACGCCCATGGCCATGCAAGCGTGAGCATGCCACCCTGATTAGGAAAAGAAACACGTCCCCATCTGTCAAACCACGCTTGATGGAGCACTAGCCCGTCGGCCACCGGACAAACGGCTTGCGGCTTGCGGCTACTTCGTCAAGTCGTTTCACAGGAGCCCGGTGCGGCGCGCCGGTGACTTGGGCCGGGTCCTTTTCGATTTCGTCGGCGATCTCCAACATGGCATCCACGAAGTGATCGAGGGTTTGGAGCGACTCGGTCTCGGTCGGCTCGATCATCAGGCAGTGCTGGATGGGCCAACTCATGGTCGGCGGATGAATGCCGTGATCGATGAGTCGTTTGGCGATGTCGTTTTCGGTGACGGCGCTACCTGGGAACCTGGGAATGGTCACGAATTCGTGTGCATAGGGCGGCGGGAAAGGCATCTCGTATCGGTCTTTCAGCTTGGCGGCCACGTAGTTGGCCGCCAGCACCGCTTTTTCCGCGACATCGCGCAGCCCTTCGCACCCCAGCCCGCGAATGTAGGTGTAGGCCCTGACGAGGACACCGATCTGCCCGTAGAAGGACCGGACCCGCCCGATGCTGTTGGGTCGGTCGTCGTCCCAGCCGAACGTGCCGTCCGCCCGCTTGACCACCTGCGGGACGGGGAGGAACTTTCTGAGGTGCTCGGCCACGGCCACCGGTCCGGCGCCGGGTCCGCCGCCGCCGTGCGGCGTGCTGAACGTCTTGTGCGTGTTGTAGTGCATGCAGTCCACGCCGAACAGCCCGGGGCGCGTCTTGCCGAGCACGGCGTTCATGTTGGCCCCGTCAAGGTAGAGCTGGGCGCCCTTGGCATGGACGATGTCTGCGATGTCCATGATCTGCTCGTCGAAGACGCCGACGGTGTTGGGGTTGGTGATCATCAGGGCCGCGGTGTTGTCGTCCACCTTGGCACGAAGATCGGCGAGATCGACGCGCCCGTCTTCTCGGGACCGAACCGAAACCGCCTTTTTCCCGCAGGCCGCGCAGGTGGCGGGGTTTGTCCCGTGGGCGGTGTCCGGGGCCAACACCGTGGTGCGGCGCTCGCCGCGACTGAGATGATAGGCGTTGATCATCATCAACCCGGTCATCTCGCCGTGGGCCCCGGCGGCCGGCTGAAGCGTCACCTCCGCCAGGCCGGCGATTTCCGCCAGGTCGATCCGAAGGCGGTACAACAGCTCGAGCATGCCCTGGACGTCGGCTTCGACCTGATACGGATGTAGACAGGCGAAGCCGGGCATGGCGGCCACACGCTCGTTGACGCGCGGGTTATACTTCATCGTGCAACTGCCCAGCGGATAGAAGTTTCCGTCGATGCTGAAGCAGCGGTGGGCCAAGCGCTTGTAGTGTCGCACGACGTCTAGTTCGCCGATCTCGGGCAGCGCCGGCGGCTCTTTTGCAAGAAGAGCGCCCGGCACCGTTTCCGTCCGATCCGCCGCCGGAACATCACTGATCGACAACGACACGGCGCACATCCCCGGCGACCCAATCTCGAAGAGAACGGGGTGGTCTCCTTGTTGAGTCTTGGGTTCTGGCGTCATGTGGTGGACGGTTCTGGATCGACGACCCGGGCTTCGGGTGGGACGTTCGACCGCGTCGAGAGTTTGGGTGTCAGCCATAGTTCATCCAGGCGATGTTCAGTGCCACACTCCGGACAGCGACAATGCGTCAGCCCGGAGAGGTTGTACCCACATTTGAGGCAGGTGGGCGGTGCCTGTCGCGCCGAGCGCCACCCGCGCCTGTATCCGTGTCGCCAGACGAGCAGGGCGACAAACAAGACCAGCAGGATCGTCAGAGCCAGCAGAACGAGCACGCCGGCATCGACCAGCAGCATCGTCAGCGGCGGCAGAAAGAGAACGCCGGCACTGACGACCGAAGAGCGCACCTCACGCGTCCTTCAAAGCCGCTACCAGTGTATCGATCTGTGCCTTCGTCCGTTTTTCCGTGACGGCCACCAGGAAGCAATCCTTGTATCGCTCGTCGAACCGCGCGAGCGGCACGCCCGCGAGAATACCCCGTTCGCGACAGGCGGCAAGCACGGCCGGCACGCCGCGAGACGTACGAATGACGAACTCCTTGAAGTACGGCGCCGAGAACCGAAGGTCATAGCCCTCCAGCTCGGCGATTCTGTCGGCCGCGTAGTGCGCCTTGTCGAAACACTGCGACGCGACCTCGCGGATCCCCTCTTTGCCCATGGCGGCCATATAGATGGCCGCGCGGACCGCGAGAAGCCCCTGGTTGGTGCAAATGTTGCTGGTGGCCCGCTCGCGCTTGATGTGTTGCTCGCGCGTCTGAAGGACGAGGCAAAAGCCGCGTCGACCGTCCCGATCCTTGGTCACGCCGACAATGCGTCCGGGCATTCTTCTCAGATGTTTCTCTCGTGTGGCGAGCAGGCCGAGGTACGGTCCGCCGTATTGGAGTGGGATTCCCAGCGGCTGCCCCTCGGCGACCACGATGTCGGCGCCCAACGACCCCGGCGTTGTGAGCACGCCCCCGGAAAGCGGGTCGGTGGCCACCACGACCAGCGCCCCGGCCGCCTGGACAGCCGGGATGATGCGATCCAATCGTTCGATACAACCGAAGAAGTTCGGCGACTGCACCAGCACGCAGGCCACCTGATCGTCTAGCGCCTTGCCCAGGGCTTTCTCGTCGAGCACGCCCTCCGCGGAGGCGATGAAACCGACGTCCAGTTCCTGATTGCGACCATAGGTCTTAAGAACCGCTTTGACGTCCGGGTGCGCATTCTCCGCCACGAGCACGCGTTTGCGCTTCGTGATGTTGCTCGCCATGATGACCGCCTCGGCGGCTCCGGTGGCAACGTCGTAGACCGAGGCGTTGGCTACCTCCATGCCGGTCAGCTGGCAAACCATGGTTTGGAACTCGAAGAACAGCTGCAAGATGCCCTGCGACGCCTCGGCCTGATAGGGCGTGTAGCCCGTGAGAAACTCAGTCTGCGCGGCCAGGGCATCGACGAGCGTCGGGACGAAATGATCGTACGCCCCGCCGCCCAGGAAGCAGGTCAAGGTCTCACAATCTCTGTTCTTCGCGGCGAGCCCCCCGGTGTCGGCAAGCAGTTCCGTTTCGCTGAGCCCCGAAGGGATGTTCAACGCTTCGGTGCATCGCAGGGTCGGCGGGATGGTCGAAAACAAGTCGTCGATCGACTCGGCGCCGATGACGCCCAGCGCTTCGGTGACCTGATCGTCTGTGAACTGCGTGTAATTCATGAATCCTTCCGACCGTGCGCGCCGTGCGGCATCGTGCGCTCAGTTGCCGCGCGTGCCCATCGGATCGACCTTGTAGACCTTGGTCTCCAGCGCCCGGTTGTAGCTGGTCCAGTGACTGGTCTGGTCCAGGTCTTTATCCATGTCCGTTAAGAACATCTGCACCTTGGCGTCGAGGTTGTCGAGGTAGTGAATCGCGGCGGCCTCCGGGATGGCCGGCAGCTTCGGGCTGCCGAACTCGAAGCGTCCGTGGTGGCTCAAGACAATGTGCTGGAGCAAGACCAATACCTCTGACGGAAAGGGCTCCCCGGTCTTGGCGGCCACCGCCTTGGCCTTCTCCTCGATCCAGATGACGGCCTGGGTGATGTGGCCGACGAGCTGCCCTTCATCGGAGTAGCCGATGCTGGTGGCGTAGGTCAACTCCTTGGCCTTGCCGATGTCGTGCAGGAACAGACCGGCCAGCACGAGGTCGAGACTCATCTTGGGGTAAAGCGGGATGACGAGGCGAGCCATCTCCAGCAGCATAAGCGTGTGTTCAAGAAGCCCGCCGATGTAGGCATGGTGCATGACGGAGGCCGCCGGTGCCCGTCGCACCTGGGACATCAGCGGCTCATCCTCCAGAAACTCGCCGATCAAGGCCGACAGGTCGGGGTGCTTGATCTCGCCGAGAATCTCGACCAGACGCGCCCACATGACATCGATGTCCTTGGTCGTGGCGGCCAGGAAATCGGCGATGTCAAACGAGCCGGGCTCGGCCGGGCGGATGCCGTCTATGATGAACTGAAGGTTTCCTTTGTAGTTCTCGACGCGACCTTTGAACCGCAGGAAGCCGCCCTCGGGCATCTGTGCGTAGATCGATTCGGTGGCCTGCCACTGCCGGGCGACAAGTTGACCGCTGCGGTCAACCAGGATCGCATGGATGTACAGGCTCCCCTGAGAGGTCGTGCGCAGATCCTTTGCGCGGATCAGGAACACATCGTCTTCGATGCGATCGCCAGGGCGAAGTTCATTGATCATGCGGTGGGCCACGTGTGGCTCCCGTTGGTGGTTGCCAAAACCGTAGGGTAGACTCATTCCATCGAGGTGGCAACCGGCACGGTGGGCTCGTGCGCGGTCCATTGCCCTTGTGGCGTGGTTTTGACGGACCGGGGCGCGGACCTACAATTGGTCGGCGTTCGGTCGTTGGACCGCCGGGCGGAGTTTGAAATCGAAGGAGATGACGTTGATCCGCGCAGCGAAACGAGGCGGCCGCGCATGTTTCTTGGGTGTGCTTTCGCTCCTATCATGGCGGGCGCTTCACGCGGAGCCGGGTGCTCAGGATCCATCCGCCCGCGGCAAGCAGGAGGTCGCCGCGATGCCGGCTGAGGCTCTGCAAAAGCACACGAACCGGCTCATCCACGCCACCAGCCCGTATCTTTTGCAGCACGCGCACAACCCCGTCGATTGGTACGAGTGGGGCGACGAGGCCTTCGCAAAGGCCAAAAAAGAGGACAAACCCGTCTTCTTGAGCATCGGCTACTCCGCCTGCCACTGGTGCCACGTGATGGAGCACGAAAGCTTCGAACTCGAAGAGGTGGCGGCCGTTCTCAACGAGCATTTCGTCAGCATCAAGGTCGATCGGGAGGAGCGCCCCGACGTCGATGAGATCTACATGGCCTACACACAGGCGCTCACTCACGGCGGCGGCTGGCCCATGAGCGTTTGGTTGACGCCGGAGGCGGTTCCGTTCCACGCCGGCACCTACTTCCCCAAGGATTCGTTCCTGCAGATTCTAAGCGGCGTCGCCGAGACCTGGCGAAACGACCGGGCTCGCATCACCAGCGGAGCGGACGGGGCACGCCGATTCTTTTCGAACTGGGCCGCCGATCCCGCGCCGGCGGAAGGGGTGATCTCGATCAAGGCCGTCGATCACGCCGCCTCACAACTGGCGAACTACTTCGATCACAAGAAGGGCGGGCTCGGCAGCGGGGGCAACAAGTTCCCGCCCAGCATGGCCATGGATCTTCTGTTGCGCGTTCATCGTCGAACGGGCGACGCCCAGCTCTTGGCGGCCGTCGAGCTCACGCTGGACAACATGGCTCGCGGCGGCATCTACGACCACGTCGGCGGGGGCATCTGCCGCTACAGCACCGATCCGGACTGGCTCGTGCCGCACTTCGAGAAAATGCTCTACGACCAGGCCATGGTTAGCTCGATCTTCCTGGATGCCTTTCAGGTAACCCGCAAGTCGCTTTACGCCGAGACCGTGGCCGGCATCTTCGAGTATGTCATCGCCGACGCGCAGTCTCCGGATGGTGGGTTCTACTCGGCGCGCGACGCGGACAGTGACGGGCTGGAGGGCGCCTTCTACATCTGGACCGTGGAGGAAGTCCGTAAGGTTCTCGGCGAGGAGGACGGCAAGCTTTTTTGCGCCTATTTCGACGTGAGCGAAACCGGCAACTGGTTCGAGCGACTCGGTCATGCGCCTTCGGGTCCGAAGAACATTTTGCACATTCGCAAAACCCCGGAGGCGTTCGCCAAAGCCCATGATATCAACCCGAAGGAACTGGCGAGCCGGCTGAAGGGTTGGCTCGAGGCGCTGCGGGCAGTCCGCGCCAAGCGAGTCGCGCCGGCGCTGGACGACAAGATCTTGACGGGTTGGAACGGGCTGATGATCGCGGGGCTTGCCAAGGGAGGGCGCGTGTTGGGTGAGCCGCGGTACACGCAGGCTGCCGCAAAGGCCGCCCGGTTCATCCTCGATCACATGCGGAAGGACGGGCGGCTGTTTCGCACCTATCGAGACGGTCAGGCACGGCTGACCGGCTATCTAAGCGACTACGCCTTCTTGGTCGAAGGGCTCTTGAATCTCTATGAGGCGACGTTCGACGCGCAATGGCTTACCGAGGCCGTCGCCCTGACCGACCTGTCCATCACTCACTACTTCGACAAGAAGGGCGGTGCGTTCTTTTTCACCGCGGACGACGGCGAGCGGCTCCTGGCGCGTTCGAAGCAGCCGCGCGACAGTGCGATCCCCTCGGGCAACTCGGTGCAGGCGATGAATCTCTTGCGGCTGGCGGTTCTGCTGGATCGGAAGGACTATCGAGCGAAGGCCGAGTCCATCTTTCGTGCCTTCGGCTCGCAGGTGGCCGAGTCGCCCGGGGCGTTCGAGCGCCTGTTGTGCGCGGCGGACTTCTACCACGACCGCGTGCGTGAAATCGCCGTGATCGGCGACCCCGCGCTGCCTGAAACCGTGAGTCTGTTGCGGACGATCTACGATCGGTATCTCCCGAACAAGGTGGTCGTCGGCGCGTCCGGCGCCGGGGGTGAAACCGACCTACCCCTGTTGAAGGGCAAGACGCGCCGGAAGGGAAAATCGACGGCCTACGTTTGCGAGGGCTACCGTTGTAAACTGCCGGTGACGACCCCGGCGGAACTGGCTGCGCAGCTCGACGCGCGTTGACAAAGTGTGGCATCGGATTCCAGCCGGCGTCCTGGATTGAGGTGCCGTTCCAGGCCGATAATGCTGCGTGCGGCGGCGCGCCGATCGAGCGGGCCGAATGCCTCTTAGGAGAGATCCAAAGATGAACGGAGCAAAGCGCGGAACGGCGATCGCCATCGCGGCGGCGCTGTTGGCTTTCCAGGCGGTGCCGTCGGCCGGGGCTCTGCGCGCTTCGTCCAACAGACCCCCGAGGCTCGAACCGCCCGGTTTCAAATCATCCGAGCAGCGTGCCAAGGTCCGTCCGACCGCCGAAGATCTGTTGCGGGAGCTGCGCAAGAGGCGTCCTGTTCCCGAGGTGATTCAACCCGTTAGCGTAGCAGGGAGAATCGAAGGCCAGGGCGACCCCGTGCTGGTTCCCGAGGGAACGTCGGTGGTGGATCGGGTGGGTCGTCTGCGGCGCGACGGGGCGGACTGGGTGTTCATGTCCAAGGCCCAACCCGCCGGCGACAACGCGCCGACGCGTCTTCTGCCATCCGCGAACCTGGAGGTGATGGTCCGAACGGCGCGCGGGTCGCGCCGCCCGGTCACGTTCGTCGTCTCAGGCGAAATGACGGTCTTCCAGGGGCGAAACCACCTCTTGATCCGCCACGTGCGAAGGTCGGATCGGGAGGAGCGCGCGGCTCGGGCACGGCTTGCGAAACCGCGGGACCCTGATCCTTCGGCGGGCGCCGCTCCCGCGCCGGCGAACGCGAGCGAGCCCGGTTCCGCGGTGGACGTTCTTTCCGTGCTTCAACAGGCCCGTCCGGACGAGCAACCCCTGCGTCCCGATCCGCTGCCTGCGCGCGGGCAACGGGAACGCGACGCATCAGCGACACGTACGCTGATTCCGGAGGGCACGCCGATGGTGCGCCGTCCCGGGCGACTGGTCTTGGACGGACGCTCGTGGGCGTTTGCCTTCGAGTCCGATTCGACGGAGATGCCCGAACCACCGATGCGTGTCCTGGCGAATCTGAACACCGAACTCATGGTTCGAGCCGCCGAGGGGGCCATCGCCGGTCAGGTGTTCGTCGTATCCGGAGAGGTCACGCTGTTCGAGGGTGAGAACTACCTGTTGCCTCGCGTGGCGATGCGCCGGATCGACGCAGGCAACTTCAGAAAGTAGGCGCCGAGTCCATTCGATGTTCTCGCGCGCGGAACCGGCTTGTGCATCCGCGCTGCGGGCCGTCGAACATGCGATCGGCGGACCAGACGGCTCCGTGACGGTTGCTTTGCCCGAGACGGTCCCTCATTCGGCAGCGAGGCTCCTACCATGACCGCGACCGAACTCCTTGAGCAAACGCAAGAAGCACTGACCGTCACGGGTGCTCCCGAGTGGGATTCGATCGATGCATGCGACGGACGAGAGAAGCTTTTCTTTCTGGATGCCCGGGCGGCTGACGGCGAACCGGTGTGGGCACTGGTACCGGTGGAGCAGGGGGACGAGTTCTCGCCTCTGGACGCCGCCGTGGCCGAGGCTCTGATCCGCGCACACTGGCAATCCTGGCTGCTGGAGAGAGCCTGGCAGGTCCAGCTCGCCGTACGCAGGCAGAAGCCAAGCTGGCGGCTGGTCGATTGTCTGGCCTTCTCCGACGGCGGAGGAGACCGGCTCGACGACGACTATCCTTGTGGTGACGATCAGTTGACCATCCTCGGTCAGTCCGTGCTTACCGTCACGCGCCACCATCGCCCAGCCCGAGTGCCCGGACCGGTCTAGCCCCTCGATCGTCCTCACGCCCGGTTTTGTCTGTCCGATCCATCACGCCGGGTGGCCCACGGCTCTAGCCGTAGGGGACGCCAATGAACGCCGGATTCGTGTCCCCAACCTCTGAAGAGGCGGGCCACCCAACTGAACTCGCTGTGGCACCATTACGGGAGAATCGTCGTGAGACTCAATGTCAAGGCGTTTGCACTGACCACCGGAACCATGTGGGGCGCCGGGTTTTTCCTGATGACCTGGTGGATGATCCTCACCGGCGACGGGAGCGACACCGAGTTCTGGATGGGGCGGTTTTATCTCGGCTATCGTCTCGATCCGGTCGGCAGCCTGATCGGCCTGGCCTGGGCGCTGCCCGACGGCTTCATCGGCGGGGCGCTGTTTGCCTGGGTCTACAATTGGTTCGCCGGATCAACCATCCCGCCGACACAGAGCGAGCCGGCGTAAACGACGCGGCGCCCTGAGCGCCATTGAGAGCGGTAGGTCGGGTCATCGACCCGGCACCCGCACCTACGGAAAAACCAGCGAGTCGGTGCTGGCCAGCCGTTCGCCCGTTCCTTCAAACGGCGCAAACGGGTGGGCGCTTCGCTTCCACGGGGATTCACCCCGGACGCGCGACGCGGTGAGCCAGTTATCTGTCGCCACGGTGTAGATGTTGTCGTGATCGACGCCGACGGTGGGCGTGCGCTCGAAGCTGACGTGCCCGTCGGCGAAGAGAACGTTCTGTCCCTCGCGCGCGTGGTTCCACGAGTTGTAGGGCTTCCAACTCTTAGGCGAGGCGTCCCACGCCAACGACGGTGGCGGTATCGCGACGGTGGCATCAACATACGGCCCCTTGTCGGCTGCAAGCACCATTCGATTGTCCATCCCCTCGTGAGCCCGCGTCCGCTTTGGGCCGAATGGAACCTGGAAGCCATAGCTGATGTTGGCGCGTCCCGTGAAATCGTAGTACGCCTCGAGGTCGTCCGTTTCGTCCGGTTCGTCTCCACTGGCGGGACAGATGAACTGGCTGACGGTGACGTCACCGCTGCGCACGAGCATCCAAAACGACCGCGTGACCGAAAGCTGCCTCGCCCCGCCGGGTCCGGACTGCGACGGCAGCGACCGGTCCGGTGAGCGAACAGTACCCCCGCCTCCGCCGGCGTTGACGATGTAATCGATGCTTCCAATGCTGGATTCATCGAACGGCGGCGCGGCCCAAGCCTCGTTGTTGTCGTTGGCGTAGATCTTCATCGATGTGCCGATTCCCTTCAGGTTTGCCGAACAAATAAGCCGCTTAGAGAGGGGCCTGCTCCCGGTGCTCGGTGCCAAGATGAAGAGAGCCAGCACCGCGAGCAACGCCCCCACCCAGATCACGACGATCAGCTCGATCAGCGTCAGCCCGCGCCGGTGGGTCGAAGGGTGAAGACGTCTTGATTCAAGGGGTGCGATGGACTTGGTCATGGCTTGGGCTCCCGGCATCGCGCGTGCAAGATCGAAACGACGCCGGGAACGCGCGCACGCGGACCAGTTCCCCGTCGAACGCCTCGCCACAGAACTTTATGGACCGCGCCGCCCAAAGAACTGCTCCGCCCCATCGTCGGCTCGGTCAAGCCGCGTAATCATAGGCCGCGCCGGACCCGCATTCCTCTTCCTACCCGAAATCGTTCGCCGGATGTTTCTTTGAGCGCCTGCAAGAAGGATCTCTCAGGGCCGCGTCCGTGAGGAAGCGGTCCGGCTTCGCGCACAGAATGGCGATCATACGGTCGCGGCTCGGGAGGGGAGGCAGACGCGCAGATTCAGGCGTGGCGCGCTCTAGGCCTCGCCGAAGACCGAGAAGCCCCGGGCCACGAGATCCTGTATGTCGATCAAGCCGAGGACGCGGCCGTCGTTATCCACCACGGGCAGTTCGTCGATGGCGTGTTCTTGCATGAGGTGCAACGCATCGGTCACCCGGGCATTCATGCCGATGCGTTTCGGGGATTTGGTCATGACTTTCGATACCGGCGTGTCGCCGATCGGCGTGGTCGAATTGAACAAACGAAAGTAATCTCCGTGGGTGATGATGCCCACGAGGCGCATTGAGTCGTCCACGATGCAGGCCGCCCCCGCGCGGCACGTTGCGGCGCAGATCGCCTGATGACACTCGCCCAGGGTCGCCGACTCGGGGACCGTCGGGCAGTTGCCCCCCCGACGCATGATCTCCGTGGTCTTCATCAGCAGTCGCCCGAGCGCGCCGCCGGGATGGTAGCCGGCGTATTGCTCCGGCTGAACCGCTTTGAGTTCCATCACGGTAAGGGCGAGCGCGTCGCCCAGCGCCAGCATGGCTGCCGTGGACGAACTGGGCGCCAGCCCCAGCGGGCAGGCTTCCTCGGTTCGCCCGATGTCCAGCACGAAGTCGGCGTGTCGCGCGGCCGCCGAATCCGGATTGGCCGTCAGAAGGATCACGCGACAGCCCAGCTTCTTGAGCCGGGGCAGCAGCTCGACCAGTTCGGAGCTGCCGCTCTTGCTTAGCGCCAGCACCACGTCGTCCGGGTGGATCATGCCCAGGTCGCCGTGAAGCGCCTCGACGGGGTGCAACCCGAACGAGAGCGTGCCTGTGCTGGCGAGCGTGGCCTGAATCTTGCCGCCGATCAAGCCGGCTTTGCCGACGCCGGTGACGCAGACGCGACCGGCGCAGCGCAGCACCACATCGACCGCGCCGACAAAGGCGTCACCGAGGAGCGCGTTGGCATCACCGATGGCGGCTGCCTCGGCCGCCATGACGGCCCGACCGCGTGCGAGGATGGCGCTCTGATCCAGACCGGGTCCCTGGTCTGCGGCGCGGGTGACCTTCTGGCTCGTTTCGGTGGTTTTCATGACGGCGGCATTATGCTTGGACCGGCGGACAAGCTCAACCAGGGGAAGAGCCGCCCTTCCGGGTCGGCTTATGGGGCGCCGGGCGGCGGGTCGAAATCGCCGATCGAGCCACGCCGGCACGCACGAGCGCTTCCACGGCCGATCCGAGGGCGTCGGTGCCGACGTCCGTTTCGGCGTGAAGGATCAGGCGTCTGGTTTGTGCCCTCGCACCGGCCACCCCGACAGCCTTGGCCACGTCGCCGGGTGTCACAGGCTTCCCTTCGCGGCGAATCGCGCCGTCGCGTGACACGTCGAAGACGGCCACCCGGCTGATCAGAAGCGTGCAGGGCGTACCGATGGGTGGAATTCGCTCCGTGTTCGCCTCCAGCCAAAGCAACTCGTTGTCGGCGCTCTTCAGCGCTCCGACGGAGATCAGCGCGGTGTCAAAATCGACGACGCATACGACGGTCCCATCCGCGTCGGCGCCGAACCGCCCGCCTGCGTAGGACTTCGAGCCGGCGAACACCCAATCAATCCATTCGGGCGGCCGCTTTTGTTTCACGCGGCGCATCCAGTGTTCGATGGGAACCAGCCGGGCTTGGTCGCGGTCACGAAAGCGAACCCGCAGATCCAGCGGCGTGCCTTTCGGTGGGAAGGAAACGTCGAGCGCTTCGTCGTAGCGGACCGGCGTACCCGGTTCGAGTCCCGCCAGCCCCATGGCCTGAAAGATGTGCATCGGTCTGGCGGACACCACCACAACGCTCTCGTGCTCGCGTGTCCGTGGGCTACAGGCGAAGAGCTCGAGCGGTCCGGCTCGAAACACGACCTTCGCGTCAACCTCTACGGTCTGGTTCGGCCAATCAATCCGCACACCCGGCGCGAAGTCCTTTACGTGTGGCGTGCCCTGAACCACCTGGGCTGGATAGGCGAAGGATGACGCATCGCCGCAGGCGAGCATAACCGCGAGAAGCGTCGCACAACGCAAAGGGCTAAGTCGCCGAGATTGGGTGGGGGATCGCATCATCCTGGACAAGATAGGCCAACGCGCCATGGGCAGGTGGTACCGTGCTCTACAAGTCTTGCGATTGCCTAGGGCGCATGCTTGAACTTGCGCGGAGTCCGCGCGGGCTGAAGCCCGCGGCTCAGAGCCGATGTATGGTTGCATGATTCATGAAACGCGGCACCAGCACACGCACGCCGACTGAAAACTGACAACTGAAAAGTGTCAACTGCGCAGCCCTGCTACCCCCCCCCGAAGGATGGGAAAGCCTGCTCCTCAAGTTCCGCCTGAATGAGAATCCTCGGCTTGACCAGGATCAGTAGGGTCTGCTCGTCCTTGACCATCGAGCGCGAGGAATAGAGCCGCTTGAGAATCGGAATCTTCGAGAGAATCGGCACGCCGACCTCGACCTCGGTCTCGGACGCGAGCTTCTGCCCACCGATGAGAAGCGTACCACCGTCGGGAACGGAAACGGTCGTGTTGATCTGTTGCTGGGAGACCGACGGAAGCTGAATAAACGCCGCGAGCGCCGGCCCGCCGCCGAAACCGCCGCCGGCCGCACCGCCGGTAAAGGGGAACGTCTGCAGGGCGAGAAGGCGGGTGACGGTCGGTCGAAGCGTCAAGGTCACGTATCGCCGGTCGGCGCTGACCGTTCCGGTGACGACGAGCGACGCGCCCGTCGGAATCGCCTGTGTGGTTGGTGCCACGCCAACGGCACCCGTGGCCACCACGGGCGTAAGGCTGCTGACGAAACCCTGGGACAAACCCACCGCCACGAACGACGTTTGCCCGTTGGACAACACCAGCCGGGGTGCGGTCAGGACCGTCGAGCGCGAGTCGGCCTGTGTCGCCCGGATCAGGAAATCCACCTGGATGTTGTCCAGAAAGCTACCGAACAGGCTGAATGCCGGCGTCAAGGTTGAGCCCGCGAAGCTTCCGGCGATGTCGCTGTTCAGAAAGCTCGGATCGGTGAAGGCCAACAGGTTGTTGCGGATCGGGATCGGGGTGCCGCTTGCGCCGCTTCCGCCGGCATTCGCCGGGACCAAGGTGGCCCGACCGAAGGGTTGAGGGATCGTGGCGGGGGTCTGCGTCAAGGCATTGCCCAGAGCGGGTGTTGCCGGCGTAAAGCCCAATCGCGTGAGCGATCGCGGCAACAGCAGCGTGTTGCCCAGGACGGGATCCTGCAACGTCCCGGCCCCCCCAGGGATGAAATCAAAACCCGCGCTTCCCGAGTTGAGCACGATGTCGATATCGATCCCGAGTTCCTCGAGATAGTTGCTCGTCACGGTGAGAAAGCGGGCCTCGACCGCGATCTGCACGCGGCGCTGCTCACGCAGGCGCCCCAGAAGACCGCCGACCTGGCGCTGCCCGGCCGAGTTCTGCGTGACGACGAGCTGCCCGTTGATTTCATGAATTGACGCGGTCGATGGCCCGGCACGGTACCAACTGGCCGGCTGGATGGTCTCCTTGATGAGATCGATGATCTTCCGGACGCGCCGAGCCCGCCCCGGATCCGACTCTGCTTCATCATCGTCGTCATCGCCATAGAGCCATGGGCGATCCGCGCGTTGAGCCTGACGCGCAGCGCTCTGGCTGAGAATCTTACCCAGGTCATATTCAGGCCCGTTCGTGAAGTTGGGAATCTCCATCAGCAGGTCGGCGATGTCGTAGGTCGCCAGGTAGACGTTCTTGTCGATGGTTTCCCGCGTGGCGATCTTGATCACATCGGTGAGGACGTCGAACCCGAGATCGACCGCGCCGCCACCCGCCTGATCGAGAATCTCGGTCAACGCGGTCTTGAGCGTGATCTGCTGCGGCAGACTCAGGCTGATCCGGACGGTCGCGGAAACGCCGGCGCGCTCCAGGTCGTTCCAGTTGACGATCAGCGGAAGCCGATGGGCATCCACGAGTCGCTCGATAACCTGCTCAAACGGAAGCTTGCGAAAATCGACGGGGATTCGCCGGTCGAGCGCGCCGAACAGGCGGCTGCCCGAGGCCGAGCCCGCGCCCGTCTGTCGCGTGGCCCGTTGGATCAACTCCGGCCAATCCCGAGGATAACGAATCTCCTCTTGCCAGGGGATTTTGGCCTCCTCGACATCAATGAGGCTCTTCTGCGTTTGACGGTAAAACTCGTTGCGAATTTCCCGGGCGCGCTGGAACTGGCGCCGTTCCTCCCATTCGTCCATCATCCAGCGGGCCGGCCGGTGCCGGGGGTCGATGATGGTCACCTGCTTGAGAACGTTGATGGCGGCCACAAGGTCACCGTCTTTGCGGTGCTGGAGCGCCTGATTCATCAGCGCCTCGACCTGCTGGGCACGGCGCTCTTCGATGTCGCGTAGCTGCTTGGCGCGGGCCTCGCGTATTTGTTCCTGAGTCTCTTGCTGTTTTCGTTCGTGAAAGAGCCGCTCCTCGTTCTGGACCCATCGGTCTAGCGCGTCGGCCTCGTCGCGCAAGCCTTCGTACTTGGTCACGGGGTCGGCGAACTGAGCCCCGGCCTCCACGATCTGCCGGGCGCGGGTGACCAGTTGGTTGGCCTCGGCAAACCGTTCGTTCCCGACGTGCTCGCGAATCTGCCGTTCGGCATCTCGATATTCCGCCTCCGCGCGCTGCCAGTTGATTTGATTCTCCGCGCGGATCTGATCGGCCAGACTCTGGTCTCCCAAACCGTTCACGGTATTCTCGTGTTGTTGGAGACGCTTCAACCCCTCAACCGCTTCGGGGTACCCGGGGAGAGCGCTCAGCGCTTCGTTGTAGAGCCGCCGAGCTTCCGCGTACCGGACCGCCCGGACCATCTCGTCGGCCTCGGCGGTAAGCACGCGGGCTCGCTGGCCATTGACCTTTTGTCCACGGGGTTGGGGCTGGTCCGCCGACCGTTGTGGCACCCCGGCGGCACCGTTCAGCGATCGCAGAAGATTGGCGGCGGCTTCTGTCACCGAGGGGGACGCGTACGCGTTGGCGACGACCGTCCGGAGGAGTCCTCGCGCCTGGTTTTTGTCGCCTTCCGAATGGGCCGTCTCGGCATCCTCCAGATCGCGCAAAGCCTTCTCACTCATCGTGATCGCGACCTGAGTGCGGTTCACATAGGCATCGCGAACGACCTTTTGGCCGTCATTGAGTGCGTCCCGATCGATCCCTGCCAGCTTTTCCTGGGCGGCCACGTAGTCGCCCTGGGCAAAGAGCTGAATCGCCTGCTCCAACAGAATCGTCGGGTCTTGAGCTATCGCCGGAGACGTGACGGCCGTCAGTGTAAGCAGTGCGGATAGACACACACCGCGCTTGCCGATCCTCAAGCTGTGCACCGGAAGTCCTCCTCGTTGGCGTTGGGCCTTAAGTCAGCGTTGGCAGGGCCGGGCCGGTGTGACGGACACATCCCGGATCAACGCGGGAACAAAAAAGCACTCGCATCGTATGCTGCGGCACAAACGGACGCGCTACCCTGGCGGGCGACTCGGTCCCGTCGTGGGTCACGATCATAGGGGCTCGGCATGGCCACCGCAAGTTCGGACAATCCCATCCGAGACCTTGTTTCTATTTGACCGGCGCCCAAAGCCGTCCCTGTGCCGTGCGCTTGTCCGGGCTGGCTTTATCGGTCGCAACGAAGCGTTCGTGGAGCTTCCCGGAATCGTCAAGGAACACAACCGAACAAGCCGTTGTCGGGCCGCCAAACCGTACGCCGGTCCGACTGGCGCCGCCCTTCTTCCGGTCGCGGTACGCACGGTTGAAGTCGATGTCGAGCAGCACGGCGCCGGCCGAGAACTCGATCCCGGCATCCTGTCCTACCGTCGGGTCGTCGATGCTGGGAACGCGAACGCGAGCCTCCCCGCGCATGCGGTCGCCTTCGGCAAACTTGAAGCGCCGAGGCGATTTCACCCAGACGCCCTCCACCCACTTATAGAACTCGACGCCGACCTCTCGCTTTCGGTCGTCCTTGCTGGTTACGTAGAACTCGGTGTCGGCGGGGATGGACACTTGGACCGGCTTGGTCCACGGGCCGGGCAACACGACCACGAGCGCATCCTCGGGCCTGGCAAACTTCTCCGGCAGTGCCGCGAACCGGTTGTAGATCAACGCACGAAGACGGTAGTGATAGGTTCTTCCGCTCTGAACACTGTCTAGTCGGGCATCATGCGCCCAGATCTGTTGTATTGGGAGCGGCAGTCGCTTGGGCGCGTTAGCCCCCCCCCCCCCCCCGCCGCCGCCTTTTGGGACTTGACCGCCGAACTTGCGAATATACCGCACGATGTCACCCTCGCGCTGGTTCGCGAGCTGCTTGATCTTCTCCGCCCGCTTCTTGTCGCCCGCCGCGGTCGTCGGATCGGTGATGATGTCAAACGCCCTGTTGTGCGCCTGCGTGATCTCCTCACGGGACTTGTGCTCCCAGGCCGTTTTGATCATCGCCTCGATTTCGTCAAGGATTTCGGAAACACTCTGTTGGCCGCTGTCCACGACCACTTCCTCCTCTGATTCCTCCGAATAACGATCGACTGGAACGGCCGCGGGCGCTTCCTTGGGAAACAGGTACTCGTCGTCCTGGAAAAGAACATCCCGACGCTCCGTCAGGATCGGAAAAGCCCACTCGTCGCCGTTGACCCGCTCGGGCATGAGCGGACGGAGGAGGTCCAGTTGGACCCTGTGTTCGCGAAGGAGTTCCAGATGACGTTCGACGCCGACCATCTGGCCTCGGGTCACGAGCGTCCGACCGTCTTGGACGGCCAGCGAAAAGCGGGGAAGCGGTGGGGCCGGGTTGGACGGCCATGCATCAATCGTCGCCCAGTCGCTGTCCGACGTACTCCCATCGTCGCCCACCATCCGACGCTGAAGCTCAACACCGGCGAAGATCACGTCCTTGCGGGTCACACCGTAGGTGTTCTTCTGTTCTGACATCTGGCCCTCGACGTCGAAGATGGCCGAGACCGTCACCCAGTTCGTTTCGTCGTATCGCTCCACATCGGCGCTGTCCGTTCTTCGGAAGGTCGTGCGTCCGTACGTGACACCCACCTTGGAGAGCGGAACCACCTTCACCAACGCGGCGCCGCCGTGGATGCTCTCCGGCGGTTCGATGATGGGAACCTCCGGACCCATGGGTGCGACCATCGGCAACGACCGGTCGATCCCACCACCGTCAAAAGGATCCAAAGAGGCCATGAGCTCGGGGTACAGCCGCTCCGGCATCTCGACCTTGGGTTGGCCGCGACGCACCCGGTCACGAACGTCGTCCGCTTTCTTCGCGACGGTCTGGTGGATGTTGCCCGGTGTGACCAGTTGACCACCGAGCTCCAACTGATTGGGCGAAGTCACCAGGTACCTGCCGATCGCGGCGATCAGCATGACGCCGGCAACTCCTAGGACGGCTTTCTCCACGTGCCGCTCGAGCGGATTCACCAACTGCTTGGCCATCGTCTTGACACCTCAAAGGAATGTCGGGAACAAACGGAGCACACGCCCCAAACCAAAGCCTCGCTGCCGCTAGTCACCCTCGTCTTCCTCGACGCGCTCCGGGCAGTTCAGATGATCGTAAAACTCACAGATGTCGTCCGGGATGAGCGGCCGAAAGACCTCGCCGAGCATGACCGTCTCGAAGTCGAGTATGACATTGACGACCGGGGCGGCCCCGTAGATTTTTCCCTGCATCTTCTTGTTCGGCGGAACGGCCACGTAGGAAACCCGCTGAAGCGTGTGAATGCTGTTCCTGGTGATCTTGTCGATCAGGCGATTGACGTCCCGTTGATCCATGATCAGCTTGATCGAGACCTGCATCACATCATACCAGTCGTTCGAGCCGGTCCCGGTGAATACGGTCTCTGCCGAGCCCGGAGGAAGCGAGGCTTCGAATCCTCCCGGCCCGGAACCTACGACGTCCTCTCCTTCACCCGCGGGCAGCACGTAGCCGTCGGAAAGACGTAGGGAAATGATCTCCTTGACCGGAAGCGTTCCGACCCAGGGGTTCTCGCCACGTTTGGCAACCGCGTCCGCGGCCTCTCTGTTCAGCGCCACGATCGCTTCGACGATGTCCTTCTGGATCCAGTAGCCGACCTGAGCCCGCCATACATCCCATAGGTCCGGCGCATCGACCGTTCCGGTATCTCGTAGGTTGGGCTCGAACTCAAGGGAGGCTACCTTCCTTGCCAGCTTCTCGTCGTCGAAGTGTACGGCATAGATGTAGATGCTCTGAGCCTTGGCCAGGTGCGCCCGCGCATCGGCGTTTTCTCGTACCCCGTCACGGGTCACCACGCCTGCCGGCGTAAACGCCGGGCCGGGCTCCGGAAGGGTCGGCTGCGATGCGCCGCTGTCCAGGCCGATCTCACGGCGAAGCGCCTGCTCGTTCTCGATTCGATCCTTGGCCTTGCGGAAGTCCGCGTCGGTCGCCGGTCCGCCGAAGTTGAGCGACTCCATCAGGGCGTTCATCGACTCGGCATACCTGGCACGAAACTCGTTTCGTGCCCGCGGCGGCCCGGCCGGAAAGACGTTGGCGACCAGCGGTTGATAGCCGCAGAGTTCTTTGATTCTCTTGAAGACGCGTTCCCGATCCTCCATGATGATGGCGATCTTCGCCTCTTCCGCCTCAAGACAGGCCTTGTTCGTCGGTTGGCTCTGAAGCCGGTCGAGCGCGCCATGAACGCGTTCGACCTTTTGCATCTCCTCGAGCACCTTGGGCATGCTCTTCATACCGGTCACGCCCAGGGCGACGCCGGCGGCCGTGACCACGCCGCAGATGATGAAGAACATCTGTTGCCGGAAGAATTCCATGTTTCGTTTGCTTTCCCTCTACGTTCGGGACCAGGTTCTACCCCCAACCGAAAACGCGTCGGTGGCGGTTGTCCTACGATCGCACCCTGAATTCGTCAATCGCCGCCACCGGGCTCGTCGCCCGAATCATCGAACTCGGGGTAGTCTTCCAGTATCGCGTCGATCCAAAGGACGTATCGCCAGTCGTTGGCGGTCGATTCGTTCGTTACCGGGTCCATCCCCTCGCCGTGCCCAGCCGCGGAACCGCCTGGAGTTTCGATTCGGTTGCCGTCAAACAAGAAGACCCGATCGAAGTAGAACCCCGTTCCGGCGGTCCGCCCGTTTTTACGGAGGGCGGCCATGAAGGTTTCAGCCATAAACCTGGTGCGATCCTTGTGCGCCGAACGGCACGTAATCTCGATCTTGATCGCATCCAGTTCCGACGCCGGATCGTTGATCGGCTCCTCAACCTCGACCACGCTTTCCCACTCGTAGGCGTTGACGTCCGCCTCGTACTGCATGACCAGCTTCTCGATGAACACCTGCGAGCGCTCATCACGCGGAGGCGCTTCCGCCATCGCATCGACGATCTCGGACGGCGTCCGCGCGAGGCCGAGCGCACCTTGCGGGCGCGGAACCGACTGGTGAATCACCTGCAGAATGCGAGGAATCATGCTCTTGTTTTTTTGCATCGCGGTCAGTTCTTCGGTCTGCCCGCGTTCGCTGCCACCCTTGCCGCTCAGCTTGCGTAGCTGGTTCTTGAAGAACTCACCGGCATTGCGGATGGCGACCGCTCGTGCGCGATCGGGCAGTGCCGAGCTGGGGCCGTTGGTGATGAGGTCGTCCGCCGCCTCGATCGTCGTGACCGACGGCACGCGCACCTCCGCATCGGCCGCCAGCGCTCGCATGTCCGCCGACTGCCGGAACGACACCAACCCGCCCGCCAGAAAGAGACACGCCGCAGCCGCTGCGAAGGCCGGCCTCTTCTTACGCCACACAATCTGTTTGGCGATCTCCGCCGGCAAGAGGTTGCACGTGATCTTCGCGCGGTCGGCTCCCTGAATAGCCAGCCCATACGCCACCCCAAACGCAAGCAGGTGATCCTTGAAATCGCCTCCACCGGCGCCGCCGGCAAACGTGATGCACTTGAACGCATCCGGCTTCTCGACGGGAAGCCCGAGGTTCTGCTGAAGATATTTCTGCAGGCCGGGCAACTTACAGGCGTCGCCGAAGCAGACCACCTTCTCCACGTTGCTTTCGCGGTGCGTGGACGAGTAAAAGCCGATGGAGCGCTGCAACTCCTGCACCAGGTCGGCAAAGACCGGGCGCATGGCCTGGAAAATCTGACGCGCATACTTGCTGGTGTCCGCGGAACGCTTGAGGCTTTCCGCTTTTGAAAATGACAGCTTGAACGCCTTGACCAGCGCCTCGGTGAAGTGATTCCCGCCGATGGGCACGTTCCGCGTCCAAAACGTATCGGCCGTGGCGATGATCAGGTCGGTGTTCTCCGCCCCGATGTCCACAAGAATCGTGGTTTCCGAACCGACCATGCCGTCGAACCGGGCCGCGTTGTAGATGGCCAGAGGGCTGGATTGGACCGCCGCGGGTTCGATGGAGGCCTGCTCGAAATGCAACAGGTGCTCTCGAAGGAGTTCGCGCTTCATCGCGAAGATACCGACTTCCAGATCGGGCGCGCCTTCTTCCTGGAAGGTCTGGTAGTCCCAGATCACCTCGTCCATGTCGAACGGGATCTGCTGATCCGCCTCGAAGCGGACGAGGTCGGGAAGCTTCTTCGCTGAATGGGGAGGCAGCTTGGTAAAGCGGGCGAGCGTCTGCTGGCCCGGAACGGCCACGATGACCTGGGCCTTCGAGATGTCGTTACGCGAAAGGAATTTTTCCAGTGCCGCGCTGATGAGCTCGACCCGGTCGGCGTCCGGTTGGGAGAGAATCTTGGCGTGTTCGATGTAGTCGTGGGCGACAACCTCGACCGTCTCGTCGCCGCTCATGCGAATCTTCAAAGCCTTGAGGGCACAACGACCCAAGTCCAGGCCCCAGACCGTTTGCGTTTTCGCCATGAACGGTGTCTCCAATCGCCACGGGCACGGCCCGAGACGTTTCTGGTAGGATCGACCCTTTCCCCGGGTCTAGGTGTCAGGTAGAGTCGCTCCGCATGGCTGGGAAGTATCTAATCACGACGCTCGGCTGTAAAGTGAACCAGTACGAGTCGCAGCAACTCCGCGAGGTTCTCGAGACCTTCGGGCTCCGCCCGGCCGCTCCGGGCGACACGCCCCTCATCGCCGTCGTCAACACCTGTGCCGTTACCGGCAGCGCGTCGCGCAAGAACCGGCAGACCATCCGGCGCATTGCACGGGGAGGTCGAACGCCGGTCGTGGTGACCGGCTGCGGGGCGACTGCGGACGCCGGAAGGCTCAGTCGCCTACCGGGCGTGCGGGCCGTGCTCGGGCATGGCCACGACGCCTGTGCCGAGCTGCGGGTTCTGCTTTCCAATCGCCTGGGAGCCAGACCAATCAAGCCGCCCGGATGCTTACCACTTGTGACCGGGAAAACTCACAGCCGTCCGGACGCCACACGGTATGACGTATCAAATAAGCGGGCTGACGCACAGCCACGGCGAGAAGCTTCGGCGCCACGGACGATCAGTCTGTCAACGGACATTATTGCCCCGCCGCGTGGCGTTGTCAAGACAGACGCATCGCTAACCACCAAAATCCACGGGTTTGCCGGGCGCCAACGGGCCTTCTTGAAGGTGCAGGACGGCTGCGACGCCTTCTGCACGTATTGCATCATTCCCCGGCTGCGACCCAACCTCCGATCGAAACCCATCGATGTAGCGGTAACAGAAGCGAGAGGCCTTGTTCTTGCGGGGCACAAGGAAATCATCGTCACGGGTATCTTCCTGGGAGCCTACGGGCGTGGGACCGCCCTGCGGAAGCGATGGCCGGGTCGATCCTCGCCGCTGGCGAATCTGGTGGACGCCCTCGCTCGCGTCGATGGGCTCAAGCGCCTGCGCCTCTCCAGCCTGGAGCCGGGCGACGTGGATGCGTCGCTGCTGGATGTTCTCGCCCGACACCCGAACTGCGTGCCGCACCTGCATCTGCCGCTGCAATCGGGAAGCGAGCGTGTGTTGCGTCGGATGAATCGCCAGTACACGCGGGATGACTTTGTCACGATGATCGACCGGGTCAACGCGGCGCTCGATCGGGCGGCCATCAGCACCGACATCATCGCGGGCTTCCCCGGCGAAACCGAAGGCGACTTCGCCGACACGCTGAATGTGGCGCGACGGGCCGGTTTCATCAAAATCCACGCCTTCCCGTTCAGTGCTCGTGACGGAACGGCCGCCGCGCGCTGGCAGAAGGACTTCGTCCCGACGGCGATTGCGCGAGATCGTATGGAGCAACTCGCCGACCTGGAACGCGAGCTGTCGCTGTCTTTCCGGAAGCAATTCGTCGGTCAGGTGGAACGGGTGATCGTGGAAGCGTCGAAGGGCGGGACGGGCGCGGGAGGCATGACCGATGGAGGCGCGACGGACGCGGTTCGGAGCGGGCGAGCCGATCGCTATTTCGAGATTCACTTCGACGCGGCCGGCGCAAGCACCGGGAAGTACGTTCCCGTGCGCATCGACCGCGTCACCCCGATCCGCACCCACGGGACGATCGTCTCTTCCGCCAAGCCCGGCCCACACACAGTGACTCGGTCATAGCATTCTTCCGTTCAGCGCGACACGCCGCTGAGCAGGGTGGGCTATTGCCCGCCTTTGCGGTCGAACGGCGGGCAAGAGTCCGCCCTACAGCATGATGCGTGGAGCGCCGTGATTCATCAGGCGCTCAACGAATCTTCGGCGCGTCGGGGTCCACGTGTACGGTAACGGCGAAGTCCTGGCGCAAGTAGCGACACTTGCCCCCCTTGTTCTCGCAAACGTAGTAAAGGGCATAGGCCGGTATCTCCAGCGCGCCGCGTTTCGCGCTTCGACCCACCACGATCTCCGCCTCGAGCAGCCGATCCTCGCGTGTCTCGGGTTGCCGGGGATTCGGGAACGCCAACGTCCCCTCGCCGAGGGTCGTGCCCTCGGGCAGGTTCAAGAACACGGCCAAGTCATCCGCCTCGTTGTTCCAGAACGGCTTCGTGTTTTGGTTAACCCGGAACGTGGCGCGAAGGCGGACACGATTGCCGGGCTGGACACGGGCCGGGGTGACCATCGTATCGACCACGATCATGCCCTGCTTGTCGCGCTGGATGCGCCCGTCGGGGTCGCGGCTGACGTTCACCGCGATCGACTCGGCCGAGCCGCGCCTGGCCGGTGGCGCGAGCTCCGACCCGCTCGGCTCAACGGCCAACTCGACCGGGGTTTCGCCACGCGCGACGATCTCCTTCCGCGCCTCTGCGATCCAAAAATAGAAGTTGTAGGGCTTGTCGAGCCGCGGGCCGTACTGCTGGATGCGCCGTCGCCAGATGTACTGGTTGGGGTTGACCGCCAGTGCCAGCCCCCACCGCTCGACGGCCGCCTGCGCGTCGCCGGGCTGCCTGCGGTTCGAGTCATAGCGCCGTCGAAGCGCTACTCCGAGACGGAACTGCGCCCGCCCATCCGAAGGGTTGAGCTCGACAGCGTTTTCATACGCTTCGATGGCGAGTTGCACACCGGCGTCCCCGTTGTGCAGGAAAACCGCGTCACCGCGCCCACGCCAATCATCCGCGCGCTGGGCGGCGCCAATGCCGCTACGAAATGCGACCGCATCCCGCTTGGTCGCGCGATTGTACGACGCGGGTACGTCAACCTTCGGGTAGGCGACGTCAACGAACCTCTTGGCGAATTGGTTGGGGCGAATCCGCCGATGGCGAACGATGCCGGACTCGTCGATCGGAATCGGAATCGGCACGACCTCCACGTCGAGCACATTGAGAGAATCCACGAAGATCGGCCAGTCGAGCTGACGCCACTGCCGGTACAACCTCGTCCGATCCGGGTGCTGTTCCTGCACGACGCCGATGGCGACCATCTTGCCGGCCTCGACAAGCGGCTTGACCGTTTTCTGCCACACGGGCAGTTGCCTGCGGCAGCCCGCTCACCAGGAGGCAAAGTGAAAGAGAAGCACTTTCTTGCCGCGGTAATCGGACAGACGCCCCATGGTGCCGTCGAGCTTGGGCAGAACGAAGTCGGGGTACATCTCTGTGACCCTGGTTCCGATCCGCGGCGCATCGTCCGCGCGCGCCGCGCTGCAGACAAGCACGATCCCCAAGGCGACGCCGTTTCTCAGTCTTGACCAACCGTGAACATGACCGCTCATCCTGGCTCTCCCCGATTCGTTCGTGACTCAAATCCGACCGCCGGCAGCAGCCGGTATGCAGACGCACGATACCCGATACGCCCGCCCATCGCCAGCGTGCTACTGCCGTTTCCGGTAAGGTAGTGCTACGTTTTGAGCCTGTGGACTTCTGCGAAGGCTGTCTTTCCGAACCGCGACCGTATGGGAGGGGTTGGATCGAAACATCGCCGACCTTTTCGGAAACGGCACCACCACGTTGACGCACTGTCCAACGCGCGGTAAGCTGGTTTCTTGACCAAGTGGATTTGAAAGACGATTCGTCCGACGCGAGAGCGGCCCGCTACCCGATGGTGACCTGATCCGGGCGACGGCCCAGCCGCCAAGGCCGATTCCCTCTTTTCTCCGTACCCCGTTGAGTTCAACCCGTGCCCGATTCGACCATCCGACACCACTGCGGGCTCTTCGGCATCTGGGATCACGAAGACGCCGCCTATCTCACACAGTTGGGACTGTACGCGCTCCAGCACCGCGGACAGGAGTCCGCCGGCATCGTGTCCACCAACGGTGAGGTTCTCTTGCGCCACGCCGGGATGGGGCTGGTCAGCCAAGTCTTCGACCCTCGAACGCTAGAGAGAATCAAAGGGCGGAGGGCCATCGGTCACGTACGCTATTCTACGAGCGGCGCAAGCAACACCACGAACGCGCAACCCCAGTTGTTCAGCTTCGCCGGCGGGCAGGTCGCCCTTGCCCACAACGGCAACCTCATCAACGCGGCACTCTTGCGGCGCAAGTACGAAGAGGTCGGCCACATCTACCAGACGACGAGCGACACCGAGGTCATCATTCACCTGCTCGCCAAACCAACTCATCAGAACAAGAAAAACCCGCTTAACCACGTGCTCAACCATCTCCAGGGGGCGTACTCGCTCTTGCTGCTCTTCCCCGACCGGATGGTGGCCGTGCGAGACCCGCTCGGGTTTCGACCGCTATGTCTGGGAGAGAGTTCGTCCGGCGCCGTGGTCGTTGCGTCGGAAACCAAGGCCTTTGACATGGTCGATGCCCGGTATGTACGTGATGTCGAACCAGGCGAAATTGTTACGATCAACGACGATGGCGTGACGAGCCGACGCTTCGGCGGCAGCACCGAGGGCCGCGGCGCCGCCTGCATCTTCGAACAGATTTACTTTGCCGACCCGTCGAGCCTGATCTTCGGTGAAAACGTCCACATGGTTCGCGCGGCCATGGGCGAGCAACTCGCCAAGGAGGCGCCCGTCGAGGCCGACCTGGTGGTGCCGGTGCCGACCTGCGCCCAGTGCGCCGCCGTCGGCTACGCACGGGGCAGCAAGATCCCCTACGGCCGCGCGTTCACGACCAGCCACTATGCCGGGCGGTCGTTCATTCTTCCGACACAGTCGGGTCGGGACATGGCCGTCAAAATGAAGCTGAACGTGATCAAAGAGGCCGTCGCGGGCCAACGGCTGGTCGTGGTGGAGGACTCGATCGTCCGCGGAACCACCACCAAGGGCAAGATCGGGGCGCTGCGCGAGGCGGGCGCGGCCGAGATTCACCTACGCGTCGCCAGTCCTCCAATTCGCCACCCTTGCTATTTCGGCATCGACTTCCCCGACCAACGGAAGCTGATCGCCCACACGCGCTCGGTGGACGAGATCCGTACCTATCTGAAGGTCGATTCGCTGTACTTTCTCTCGCACGAGGGCATGCTTTCGTGCGTTCGAATGGACCGGGACAAGTACTGCACGGCCTGCTTCTCCGGCGAGTACCCGATGGACGTGGTCGAGCCCGTCGAGAAGTTCGCCATGGACCGCGGTCAACTCAAGATGTTTACCTAGCAGTCCGTTCCGGAATTGTGTGGCACCGGCATCTCGCCGGTGTGCTCGCGTGCTGAAAGCAGTTGCCGCATTTGTTATTGGAATAGGAATGTAGGGCGGGCTATTGCCCGCCGATCGATCACAAGAAGGCGGGCAATAGCCCGCCCTACCCGCCTGGTTTTGATGTCGTTGGACGGGCCTTCCCCACGAGCGTGAATGAGAGCTTTTTCTTACCGAGCCACACCTGTCAGGGAGCGGGCAAAAGCCGACGAAGAACCGCGTCTTGATGGTCGCGGCGCGGTTCGAGTCACCCTTTCCTTGAACACGCTACAAGCGCTGATCGGCCCTGCTTCGGGTTCATTTCATTTCGGAGAATCACCATGACCGTCGTTGGACGCATCGTCTTTCTGGTTTCCGTTGCGGCGGCCTGCTGGCCCGCTTCGGCCGTCGCCGCCGACAAGCAAACCAAGCAAACCGCCATCGCTTCGATCACCCGCCAGCGCAAAAACCTGATCGACATGAGCGACAAAATATGGGCATACGCCGAAACCGCGCTTCGGGAGACGCACTCCTCACGCGTCCTCGCCGACTACGCCCAAGCCCAGGGGTTCAAGGTCGAGCGCGGCGTGTCGGGCATGCCCACGGCCTTTGTCGCCACCTACGGGCAGGGTCGCCCCATCATCGGCGTCCTCGGCGAATACGACGCTCTACCGGGCATCTCGCAACAGGCGACCACCGTTAAGAAGGCGAGAAAGCCGGGCGCGCCGGGGCACGGCTGCGGACACAACCTGTTCGGAACCGCCAGCCTCGGAGCGGCCGTCGCCATCAAAGAGCTCATCGCGGATGGGACGCTGTCGGGAACCATTCGTTTCTACGGAACACCGGCCGAGGAGGCGATCGGCGGAAAGATCTACATGGCCCGCGACGGTCTCTTCGACGACCTGGACGTCTGCCTCGCCTGGCACCCCTCCGATGAAACCAAGGCCGACATGACCAGCTCGCAGGCGCTGGTCGATTTCATCGTCGAGTTCCGCGGACAGACCGCCCATGCGGCGGCCGACCCCTGGAACGGTCGAAGCGCCCTGGACGGCGTCGAGCTCTTCACGCACGGGCTCAACATGCTGCGTGAGCACGTCCGCCCCTCGGTGCGCATCCACTACACCATCGCCGCCGGCGGGATCGTCCCCAACGTCGTCCCGGACTATGCCCGCGTGTGGTGCTGGGTCAGGGACTGGGAACGATCCGGGGTCGAGGAAGTGCTTGGTCGGGTCCGGGAGATCGCCCGAGGGGCCGGCATCATGGCCGGTGTCGAGTCCGAGCTGACCATTCAGTCCGGCGATTACGAGATGCTTGTCAACGAGGCCGGCGCAGCGCTCTTGCACCAGAACCTGATGGCCTTGGGTCCGCTGGTGTTCACGCCGGAGCAACACGAGTTCGCGAAGAAAATCCAACGGGCCACCGGCGTACCCGAACTCGGGCTCGACGGATCGATCCACTCGATCGTGGGGCAAGTGCAGGAAGGCGGCTCAACCGATGTCGGCGACGTGAGTTGGCTGGTGCCGACGCTTCATTTCAGCGTGACGACGGCACCGAAGGGGGCGCCATGGCACGCGTGGCCCGTGGTTGCGTGCGGCGGCATGTCCATCGGACACAAGGGCATGGTTTACGCGGCCAAGAACCTGGCCACCACGATGATCGACCTGTTCGAAAAGCCGAACACGGTCGCGGCCATCCAGGCCGAGTTCAAACGCAAGACGCAGGGCGCGGTCTACAAGCCGTACATCCCCGACGGTCCCGCCCCTGTTCCGACGGACTTGGCCGGTGACAAGGCATCCCCGTAAGACGGAAGGGCGAAAAGTGGGCGAGACGTTGGTCAGAGCACCGGGCGCGAGCCCGGTGTCATGCTGACACGTGGCTCGCCACGGAACCGGTCCGCAGGCTGGCGCCTGCGGCTCTGATCTGGTACATCTGTCCCGTCCGAAGTGATTCGGACCTGGTCCGTCGAACGTGTCGCGTCTTGTCCTTGCGGAGGTAAAGCGACCTGTTGATCGCCAAGACCACCCGGGCCGATCACACCCCGCGGCGCGACTCGCTACAATGCCCATGTTGCGGGGAATGCCTCGCCGTCGAATGGAACTGTGATTTGCGGAGCCCGCGTGGCCGTCATTACGTATAAGCAGGCCGGCGTCGATGTTCACGCCAACACGCGCTGGGTCGGAAAGATCGAGTCGGCCATGCGCACGACCTATGGCCCGCGCGTGGTGAAAAACCGCCACGGTGGTTTCGCCGGCCTCTTCCGTCTCGACTACGACGAGCAGCTCTTCCGCCGCAACTACCGCAAGCCGGTGCTGGTCGGCTGCACGGACGGCGTGGGGACGAAGGTGCTCCTCGCGATCGAGATGGGAAAGCTCTCCACCATCGGCATCGATCTGGTCGCGATGAACGTCAACGACCTGATCACCTGCGGTGCCGAGCCGCTTTTCTTTCTCGACTACCTCGCCGTCAACAAACTGGACCCGAAGCACCTCGCCGCGGTCATCGAGGGAGTGGCCGAGGGCTGCCGCCAGGCCGGTGCGGCCCTGCTCGGCGGCGAGACGGCCGAAATGCCCGACCTCTACCGCCGCGGCCACTTCGACCTAGCGGGCTTTGCGGTCGGCGTGGTCGAGCACAAACGCGCCATCGACGGCTCCCGCGTCTCGCCCGGCGACGTCATCGTGGCACTGCCATCGAGCGGCGTTCACTCCAACGGCTACTCCCTGGTGCGGAAGCTCATCGGCCAGGGAGGAAAGCCGTCTCAACGATCGCGTCGGCGCCTGGAGAAGTTCCACGACGAGTTGGGCGAGACGCTGGGCGAAGCGCTGCTTAGGCCCACGCGAATCTACTGCTCCGCCGTGCGGTCCGTGTTGCGGCGATACAAGATCAAGCGCGTGGTGACCGCCATGGCCCACATCACCGGCGGCGGACTGCGCGAGAACATCGCCCGGGCTTTGCCGCCGCGCTGCGACGCGGTCCTCCAAAAATCCGCCTGGACCCCCCCACCGGTGTTCGACTTCTTGCGCCGCCTGGGCACGAGCCGGGCCGAGATGTTCAAGGTCTTCAACATGGGCGTGGGGTTCGTCTTCTTCGTCCGCCCGCGATTCGTCGCGGGAGTGACGCAGGCGCTTCACAAAGCCGGCGAGAAACCCTTCGTCCTCGGCCGAGTCGTCCGCGGCGGCGGCCGCGTGCGGCTTCGATGATTGCGGCTGGCACGAAGCTCGTGGTTCAGAACTTCAGACGGCCGTGCATCCGCTGGGAGCAATCGACGACCATGTTCCGAAGCTTCCTCTACCTCGGATGAACGATGCTGTAGCTCAAACAGGTCTTGCGATAGGCTCTACCATGATGGCCGCGAAAAAAACGAAGATTCCGGAAAAGCACGGGGGACCGACGTCTTCCTCGACAATGCCACCTGCGTTGATGCCGCCTCGAGCACGTACGATATACATTTTTCTCGGCTTTCTGTCGATCAGTTGGCTCTCACTATTCCTTGCGTACGGCCCCTACAGTACGCCTGCATGGCTCTCCAGATTCGGCCAGTGTGACAACCCCTCTTGGCACGAACGAACGGGCGCACTGATTGAAGGTGGGCGCAGCCTCCTGCTGCTCTTAATGTCGTTCTACATCCTCGAAGTACGCTTTCAAGATGAAACGACGGCTTTCCTTGGGATCTGCCACAGGTGGAAGCAACGCAGCCTGCTGGTGTGTCGATTTCTTTTTGTTATAGCCCTTATCTACGTTGCGCAAGACCAAATCCGGCACCACATATATGACGGACCGCTGTTCTTGCGTGACCACGCATACGAACATGGCATTCGCGCATCCGCTGACAACGTAGCGCTTCGAAATTACCTAACATACTTACCATACTCGCTCGTAAATTACTTGGTTGTTGTTGCTCCGCTATTCTCGATTCCACTGTATGCGTTCACGATCGACTTCCAGCGAATTTGGCACGCTTGTAAGATGGTTGAAGAAACTAGAGAACCGCAAGACCCGAAGGATCTCGCTGTGTGTAACTTCAGATTATTTCGGCGGATCTGTGAAAAAGTGCTTAACCGATATCTTGATGTTCTTGCCGTGCTGACCCTCGCCGTTCATTATGACTACTGGCTTGGGTACTGTACTCTGACCGATGAAGGAATCAACTCGATGTTCTTGGGTTGCGTTCTTGTCGGATCCGCAGCCGCCTTCATCATAATTATCAGTTCAGTATATCAACGCGGCTACGGGGATATCGTAGACCGATTATCGACGGCGGAGCATGGGGATTCCAAGTTCCGACGCGAGAACAATTTGTTGACATGGCTGATCGCGTGTCTTCGAGACAATATCGCAGGCGTCATCCTTCTGGGGCTTGTCATTGTGCCACTCGCGCACTTTGTCCAAGCGATGGTCAAGGCCGCGAATATGAAGGGCGGTTAAAGTCCGTATCGCGCGGCAATAACCATGAACAACCAGAATAGCCACGAACAGTCACCTGCTCCTTGAACTCGGCGGAGGTTCGCCTATTCATCCGTCAGCTTCGCGGATTCTCGCCAGACGAGATACTTCACGCGCCGCAACCTTAGTTCCGCCGACTTGTCATCGCCAAGTCTCGGAGAGTCACCATCCACCAGCAGCAGCATCAGGGGAAAATCTCCGCGCTTCCGGATCTGCGCGGTCAACCCGTCGCCCAGCGTCTGCCAGGGGATATGCACTTCGAAGAGGGATCGGCCGTCGGCGTAGCTGCCGGCCACGCGCGGCTTCGGCGTATCGACGCGCGCTCGGTCCGTTCCGGCGTAGAGCTTCGACCAAACAAAGGGACCTTTGTCGCGCAGCTTCGGTGACAACCACAGGGTGTAGATGAACTCGGGCTTGGCCGTGTCGGGTCCACGGATTGCGAACTTGAGGTAATCGAAGAAATAAAAGCAGTCGATTCGGTTGCCCCGCCGGTCTCGACAGAACGGCTCTTCCAGGGTGAGCTCGCGAGCGTCCCAGACGTCGTCGCGCCACTCCAGCGCGAGGAAGATGCCGGTGTCGTTCCATCTTCCCGCGATACGCACCGCGGCGTCATCGGGTTGGTACCGGTCGCCTTGCGGCGAACTGACCTCCGGGGCACCTTTGCGCAGCTCAAGCCGCGGCGCGTCACGCCACTCGGACAAGTCGCCATCCACCGTGACCTGCGCATCGCTTCGCGGAATCCGCCAATCCGCGCGTGCAACAGATGCGTTAAGAGCCAACATCGATCCGCAAACGGCAGGAGACACAAGTACGCGCGGGTTCAATGTCGGGGTTCTCCTTCGATAACTAGCAAGGCCTAGGGAGCCGGGCGGGTCAATCATCGTGACCCCACCCGGCCAATCTGTCATTCCTGGTCGGGCGGTGACTGAATGCTAGAGGGATCGAACTTCGTGAAGCATTCGGGGCAACGCGGCTCGGTTAGACCACGAAGATCGTAGCCGCACCGACGGCATTCGCCCTCCTTATGGAGAGAAAACCACGCCCATCCCAGGTTGCCGAGTACGAGTCCGAACGCCGTCACGCCCAGACTGAGTATGCCCAATGCCAAACCCAGTCCGAATCCCCACGAATCGGCAACACCAGTGGCGTTGAGGGCGCCGAAGAAACCCGCGATGAGGAGAGCGGTGCCAACAATCAAGAGGGACCATGCGCCACGGGACGTGAGGTTGGCACCGCGCGTTCTTCGGACCAGAGCCAACGCTGCACCGATGGACTTCCGAATCATCACGACCCAATCCCCACAGATAGTCTTGCGGATGACGCTCGGATGCTATCACTCACGCAACGATGTCGCAACGCACCCGGCTCAACCCTTGTGGGTTTACAGACCCCGTTCTCGCCGTTAGGATTTGGGCTATGAACATCAAGCGAACATTTCGGGTCGGGCTCGTGTTTGTTGTGCTTCCGCTTGTCGGTTGCGCGACGATCGACGAGCAGGTTGGTAGAGTCATGATGCGTTTGATGGACGCCAAAGCGCCGGAGGATCGTCCGCCCAACTGGGAGACGACCAAGGCGCTGATGAGTCGCGTGCCGCCGAAAGTCGGCGAAGAGGCGCCGGATTTCACGCTCAAGACGCGCGATGGGAGCGAAACGGTCCGGCTGTCTCAGTTCGAGGGCGATCGACCCGTCGTGCTGATCTTCGGCAGCTGGACGTGACCGCCCTTTCGGCGTCAGGCTGACGCCCTTCAGCAGATGTACTTGGAGTACGGGGACCGCGCCGCGTTTCTGTTCGTCTACATTCGTGAAGCACACGCCGACGACGAGTGGCAACTCGGGAGCAACCGACGTGACAGCGTGGTCTTCGCTCAGCCGACAACCCTGGGCAGACGCCAAGAGGTGGCGACGAGCTGTTCGAAGGCGCTCAAACTGACCATGCCGTGTCTGGTGGATGAGATTGACAATCCCGTGGACGAGGCCTACGCCGGTTGGCCGGAGCGCCTGTTCATCGTTGATGTCGATGGCCGCATCGCATACGCCGGCGCGCAAGGGCCTTGGGGCTTTAAGCCCAAGCAGGTCGGAAGGTGGCTACGAAAGAACATCGGCGCCAACTGATCGGCGCGCGGCGAGCCTTTCCAACAAACGCGGCCGTCGATCTGCTGAACTCTACCTCCCCCCACTGCGCTCGATGCCTACCCTAACCTAGTGCATCGTCACGCGTAGACTCGCGGGTTGGGTGGCCCGTGGCTTTAGCCGTGGGGGACGCGAATCAGGTGACCATTCGAGTCCCCCACCTCTAAAGGGCCTGTCGATTTACTCGCCGACAC
>CBDUXT010000003.1:0-134849 GCA_965371245.1 uncultured bacterium
GATGGGCATGGACATCCTTCGCTGCAAGACACCCGAAATGGTTCGCAAGGAGATGCGGACGTGCCTGTTGGCCTACAACTTGATTCGCCGGGCCATGCTGCAATCGGCCCAGGCGGCGGGCGTGTCGCCACGCACGCTAAGCTTCACCGCCGCCGTGCAAACGATCGGTGCAAGCTGGCTGGTCATGGCTCTGGGTAATGACACGTTGACCTCAAGACTCGCTGACGCCGCCTTGGCATCCCTGGCCGAACACGTTGTGGGCAACCGGCCAGGGCGCGTCGAACCGCGAGCGATCAAACGCAGGGCCAAGGAACATGCCCTACTCACCAAGCCACGCGCGGAAGCGCGGGCCGAACTACTGAAGGAAAAACCGATGTAAGTCCTTACTACACAAGCGGCAGTGCCATTCGGCACAGTCACCGGAAGCGATGACCGTCACCGCCCTTTTCATGGCCGGGCTGGGCATGCTGATCCTTCCGATTCTTGATACCACGCGGTTGTTCTACCTGGGGTGGGCCGTCTCCACGATGCTCTTCGCTGTTGCCGCTCCTCTGCTCGGACAGCGTTACCTTGGGGTGCTTGTGGGCAGTTGGCTTATCCTCAGCGGCCTCTCCGCAGCGGGAATCATGGGTTGGCAAATCCATCGAAGCGTGGACGAACATGCCGCCGATTGACTTCAATGGCCTCGATACGGTGGTCCACGGCCCTGTTCGGCTTGGTGCGCTGACCGCCTTGCGGATCGGAGGGCCGCTGGACTTCACCACGCTGAAGAAGCGGCTCGAGGTGGGCGACGGCGTGTTGGGACTCCACCTCAGAAAGCTTGAGGAGACGGGCTACTTGACCTGCAACAAAAACTTCGTTGGCCGCCGCCCCAAGAGCACCTATCGGATCACTCGCGCCGGTCGCAGGGCGCTGGCGGATTACCTCGACGCGATGCAAAGCTTGATCGATGCCGTGGAAGCGGGCGGAAGTGGACGTTAACGCAATCCATCGGACGGTTCAACGCCATCGCGACGGGTTGGCGGCAGTAGAATTGCCTGCATGCCGGATGAAGACGCACGGGATTCCCAGCCGAAATAGTGGGCCTGTGTCGAAACTGCCAGAAGCCTCGGTTGCTTCACGGGTCGCGGAATGCGACGATTCTCAACATGTCCGTTCCCGACGTTCCCAACGCGAGGCCCGGCGACGCAACCGCCCGCCCGGCTAAGGTCTCCAAAGAATCCGCAAACAACGACGCCGGATTTTGGATTCGATTCGGCGCGATGTCGATCGATGGCGTCACAATCGTCACGGGCGTGTGGGGCGCGAGTCGCCTTTGCCTTCGGGCCGGCCTCTACCTACCGCTTGAGCTTACGGTGCTGGTCGCGGGCGTGCTTTACTCCGCGTTGTTTCTCGGTTGGAGGGGACGGACGCTCGGCAAGGCTTTGTGCGGCGTCACGGTGCGGTCACGAGCCGATGAGCCGATCGGATTCCGGCGGGCGCTGGTACGGGAAACGATTGGCAAGTTCGTTTCGACGGCCCCATTGCTGCTCGGTTTCGTTTGGGTTGCCCTTTCCCGGAAGAAGCGCGCTTGGCACGATCGACTGACCGGAACGATCGTTATTCAAGACCCAAGTGCGGCTCGTCGCAACCGGATCGTGTTGGCGGTGGTTCTGGTTGGTGCGGGATTGGGTGTGGGCGTGTACGTGCATGAGTGGGTGGAGGCGTATCGCCTCGTGAGATTGATGTCGCCTCCTGCTGATGCTGCAGCGCCTTTCGCGGAGAGAGACCCCTCATTGCTCGTCGAGGTGGCCGAACTTGGCGATCAGGAGCAACCCAGCATCGCCGAGTGGATCGACCACAATGGCAAGGCGCCGCTGGAATATGCAGTCGCCAAGGCCGCCGAACATCCGGTCCTTATCTTCGGCGAGGTCCATCGGCGCCGAGACGAACTGCGTTTCCTTAACGAGCTGATTCCCTCGCTCTACCATCGGACCGGACTCCGCTGCGTGGCCATGGAGGCATGCCTCGTAGAGGACAACGCCGCGATCGAGCGCTTGGTCACCGCGTCAGACTTCGATCGTGACCTGGCGATGGCGATCGCCCGTCACCACCCGTGGAGCCATTGGGGGTGGAAAGGCTACTGGGACGTGTTCGAGACCGTCTGGCGTCTGAATCAAACGATCCCGGAGTCCGGGGAGAGGATAAGGATCATCGGGCTCGAACGACGAATCGACATGCCGTCGGCAGCAATCGTTGGCTTTGGGGATACCACTGTGCGGGACTGCCCTTTGTGGGAAAAGCTCCGCATCTTTCGGGTAATCCGTACTTTGCCGCAGATGTTCGCGCGTGACGCGTTTATGGCCAGGCAGATCGAGAAGGAGATGATTGGAAAGCGGCAGCGCGGCATTGTATGGGTCGGCCGAAACCACTCCAGCATTGGATGTCCGCAATCGGGTTCCATGGGAAGCACGCCCCGAATGGGCTTCATGCTCCATCAGAGACACGGCGACAAGATCTTCCAGATTCGGTTGCACGGCATGGACTTGTCCGCTGCTTTCATGGACGAGATCTACGATGGGTCCGATCCGATGATGGCCGAGTTTCTGGAATCCGTTATGCACCTGCGTGACAACAGACCCGTGGGATTCGATGTGGCTTCGTCGCCTTTGGCCATGCTGCGCGACAACGGATCGTTTGACTTCCATTTCGAACCGCTTCTCGGGTTCGTGGATGTCGCCGCGGGGTATGTGTTCCTCGTGCCACGGCGCGATCTGAAGACCTGCGAATGGCTTGAGGGCTACATCTCACGAGAAATGTTTGTGTCCAACAAACCGTTCTACCAGGCCTTCGGACGCCGGGCCGGCAAGGAGATCCATGATGCTAAGGACGCGAATGAGCTATTTGCCGGTATGGATGATTAGCCCCCCAAGGCCAAGGTGTGGGCGACCGCCCGGGCGTGCTCGGCAGCGACGAGTGGGGTCGGCGACGGATGGGTCAACCCAACGATGGACGACCGTGTTATATGTTCTTCTTGCAACCACCTGTGCGAACGGTCAGCAAGAGTCATCAGCGCCACACCAAGTACAGGATCCGGTACATTGGAACGGCAACAAGATCGTCTCGCGCGTTCTTCCCGAACCGGACTTCGGCAGCCTCTTCATTCGGCTGCCCATCGCTCACGCGGCCGCACAGGGCCGAGGCGTCAAGGTGGCGGTGATCTCGTACGGCGGCGCGGTTCCAACTTCTACAATTGTCAAACGAACGGCGCCCAAATGTGTGGTTGAGCATTACCAACCAGCGCGTGATAGTCGGCACGCCACAGTGCTGGCCGAACGTGTTGTCGGTGACGGCTGTCGCGTGGCAGTGGTCCCGGCGATCACATCGTGGACCGGAGAGACCGCTGTCGCGTTAGTGAGAAAGCTGATCATTGACGGAGTTACCGTGCTCGTATCTTCAGATCTCTCGGAAGACGAGGCGAGGATCGAAATCATAAAGTGTGGTATTGGCTTCCAGCCGGTGCATATCATGTCATGCGGAAACGGCGTGACAGTGCCCACGCGGGGATCAACAGCGAGGCCGGCAGACACGCCGCCGCAGGGCCTTGCGCCGCCCAAGCCACACATGTGTCCAACCCCACAATGCCAAAGACGAGCGTGCGAACGGCATTCTGCACCTCTTCCGGCCGACTGTGGCGCGCCGCCCGAAACCCGCTTCGACCCAGCGTCAAGACCAGCGCCGTAGCGGGTGCCACAAATCCGACATGCGCCGACGGAAGGATCCAAACCAAACCGACCAGCGATGCCGTGGCCGCGCACGCCCCGATGACGCCCGGTGCGAGCAACCGCTTCGAACCCAGCGATGTCTCTCGTTGCGCGAAGAGCGTCAGACTCGTGACATAGACCCCCATCGATCCGACAGCGAGCAGGGTCGCGGGTGTTAGAAGCCAACCGAACGCGCCAATGCCCATGGCCAGGTTCAGGGCGCGGCAGAGACCCATGAGTCCGGGAGCCGCCATCGTCGTTTTCAACACGGCGTCATACAGGAGAATCGAAACGACGAGGAGGCTTGCCAGCCACAACGTTTGCAGCGACACGCACGCGGCCAGCGCTACGCCGGCAATCAGCAAGGTTACGACCAGAACCCGTGCCCCGAACTTCGAGACCCGCCCGGACGGGATCGGTCGATCCTGGCGATGGCGCAGGTCCATTTCGACGTCGCATACATCGTTCAGCGCGACACCTCCGGCGTAAAGGCAGGCCGACGCAGCGCAGAGCAGGGCGGCGGACCGCCACATGGCGATCCCACCGCCCGCCAGCAGGAAGCCGGCCAGCACATCGGCGGCGGCGGTGAACACATTGGGCAGGCGGATCAGTTCGAGGTAGGCTCGGACGGAACGTTTCACGATCGCAGGAACGGCTCAAGGTATTCCAGGGCTTCGCGTCCGGCGGCATCGGGATCGTCGAGGTACGGATACAGCTCGACGGTCAACCAGCCGTCGTAACCGGTCCGGCGGATCGCCCCGAGTACGGCTCGAAAGTCAATCGCGCCGTGCCCGGGGACCAGGTGTTCGTGGACACGAGAGGCCGCGATGTCTTCGAGGTGAAAGTGTTGGGTCACGGCGGCAAGCTCGATAGCGGCCTGCGCCAACGGCTCGCCGACGCAGAAGAAGTGGCCGACGTCGAAGTTGAGTCCGAACATCGGCGAATCGATTCGCTCACAGAGCGTGCGAAACTGATCGCCATTTTCGATCAAGAGGCCCGGTTCCGGCTCGACGAGCAACCGCACGCCCAGGTCTTCGGCGTGCCGCAGGGCCTCGGTCAGGCCGGCGACGAACAGGTCCATGGCTTCGTCGCGTGTCATTGCGTCGGGCAAGGGGCCGCCCGGTTCCGTGGTGATGCACCGCGCGCCCAGCTTCTTGGCCATGGTCAAGGCGGCCACGGTGTGATCGACCCGCAAGCGGCGGAACGGCTCATCGGGCTCGATCCAGGAGGGGTGCCAAAAATCCTGCACGGCGTTCATCATGAAGGCGTTGATGTTGGACAGGGTCAGTCCGCGCTGATCGAGCCGCCGGCGGATCGCCTCCAGGGTCGTGCCTGTCATCTCCGCAGGCCAGGCGTGCGGCTTGTCGGCCATCAACTCGATGCCGGTGTAGCCGATGTCGGCGATGCGGTCGATGGCCTCAAGTATCGGAACGCGCATGTAGGCATTGGAGCTGTAGGCAAGCTTCATCAACGTTCTCTGCCGCTGTTTGCGGTTCCGCCGTCCAGCCTACGACGCCAGGTGCGTAAGAAGACTCTGCCACTGTGAAGACAGATCGTGCCGGGTGACGTTCGTGGGATCCTTGAAAAAACAAGCCAGGTGGCTCATCGGCCCCGCCCGGCCCGCGCGACATTCAAGTGCCGCCAGTCGCGTCAGGTCGATGATCAGCGGGGCTGCCAGAGCCGAGTCACTTCCTTGCCACACGAACTGCATACTCATCTTCGTTTGAAGAAAGCCCTCGAAGTGGATGAAGTCCCAGGCGACTTTCCAGTCGTCCAGGGACGGAACGTAGTCGATCGATACGTGCGTCGTGGGTTGCCCGCCGACGATCCGCGACACAACCTTGTCTTTCGAGGCGATTTTGGAGGCCCGGGTGGCCGGGTCACGCAGGGCGAATCCGTCGCGGTTGCCCAAGATGTTCTGGCCCACCCACCCGAGAACCGACAGATTACGCATCACAAAGAGCGGGGCGAGCACGGACTTGATCAACGTCTCGCCGGTCTTTCCGTCATTTCCCATGAAGGGAACGCCGACCTGCAGGGCTCGTTCCCTCAGAGCAGGCACCTCGATGCCCGCCGACGGCGTGAAATTGATGTATGCCGCGCCCGCCTCAATGGCGGCCAAGGCGTAGAGGCTGCTCGGCGGCAGCACGCCTGATCCTTCTCGCGCCAACTCGCGCTGCAACTTCTTGAAGTTGGCCTGCGCCGGGGCGCGTCGAAGCCGTGGCTCCGACGAGGCGACGTTGATCACGACCAGTTGGTCCAGGCGGAGACGCCGGCGAAAGGCGATCATGTCGTCCGTCAGTCGTTTGATCGTCCTGGCGGGGCTGGTGGTCTCGCCCCGCGCTGGCGCGTCAACCAGCGCCCGCGCCGAGGCGGTTGCGCCGACGAGTGTTCCCGGACGCACGTTGCGCTGCATCGCGCGTAGCCGCGGCGCACAGGCCCGGATGAGCGATGCGTCAAACAGGTTGGATTGAGCGTGCAGGGCACGCACCGAGTCCAGAAACGTGCCCTTGCGAACCTCATGCCCGCCGATGGCGATGGCCGCTGGATCGACCAGGTTCTTGGTGTGAAACGGCGCCAGGGCGGTGACCAGACCGGTCGTTGGGGTCAAGCGTTTCGCCAGCGCCGCAACGCCGAGCGCGACGGTGCCCGCTACGGCGCCGCCGGCACCGATCATCCACAGACCGACGTTCTCTTTCCTCGATGACACCGCTGTTGATCCCCGTGTAAGGCGGCCCATCATAGCTATCGTGGCGAGACTTGCTACCGATTGGTCGCTAGAATGGCCTGAAACGTGCAAGGCGGGTTGACATGGTTCGGGACGTGCTCAAAGACAAATTCGGGCGGACGATTGATTATCTGCGCATCTCGCTGACCGATCATTGCAACCTGCGGTGCGTCTATTGCATGCCGATGGGCGGGCTCAGCTTTGCGCCGACGGAAGAGCTGCTGTCGGCCGAGGAAATCGAGACGGTCGTGCGCGCGGCTGTCGGGGTCGGCTTTCGGAGGGTGCGCCTCACCGGTGGCGAGCCAACGCTGCGTAGCGATGTGGTCGAAATCGTCCGGCGCCTGAGCGCCATCGACGGAATCACCGAAGTCGCGATGACCACCAACGGCATCCTACTTCCCGACTTGGCCGATCCCCTGAAAAAGGCTGGACTGACCAGGGTCAACCTCCACATCGACACGCTTCACCCCGAGCGTATCGGCCAACTGATGCGCTTCGCAACGCTGGAGCCGATCTGGGCGGGCATTGAGGCTGCCGAGGCCGCCGGCCTGCTACCCATCAAGCTCAATGCGGTCGTCGTCCGCGGCCACAACGAGACGGATGTCGTAGACCTGGCCCGCCTCACCATCGAGCGAGACTGGCACGTGCGGTTTGTCGAGTTGATGCCCTTCGGCGACGGCGAGTGTGCCCGGGTCGCACGGAGCCGCTACGTCCCCAACCCCGAGTCACGCATCCGGATCGAAGGCGCGTTGGGGTTGCTGAGGGAGTGCCCCGTCCAAAGCCCGTCAGACGAGTCCCGCAACTTCCGCCTGCCCGGTGCCCGGGGCGTGGTCGGCTTCATCTCGCCGGTCAGCGAGCCGTACTGCGGCCACTGCAACCGCATGCGACTGACCGCCGACGGGAAGTTTCACCTTTGCTTGTTGAACGACGACGAACTGGACGTCAAGGCCACGCTGCGAAACGGCGGCGGTCCCCAGGCGCTCGCGGACATCCTCGTCCGGGCTGTCACCGCCAAGCCGACCGGCCACCTGCTCGATCAGGGGATCTCGACCACAAACCGGCGAATGTTTCAAATCGGCGGTTAGCACGCCGTTGAAGAAAGCCCGCACTTTTTCAACGGTCTGTTAGCGGTCCGCGCTCTCCCCAAACGCAGGCAGTGGCCGCGGGCTGTTTGTACGCACTCTCGGTAGCCCTTTCGGAGACATCCTCCAGCCTTTTTTCAGCACGATCCCTGTCCCGGGCGTCGCGGATGGGGTGGTCGGCGGGGTGGCGACGTTTGCGGCGCCGGAGTGCGAACGGTAGAATATCGCGTGGGCGAGTAGGATTGCATGGCGACGCGGGGCAGACCGTCGGTCCTCACGCGATGGGGTGGTCGTGTCTTCTCGTGACGGAGGATTAAGGATGGAAACAGCCAGATTCTGGAACCGAGTGGGCCATTGGTTCAGGGGCGCAAATCAGCGCGACCTGGAAATGGACCCGGGCGAGGTCGCCACCGACGAGCCCGTTGCACCTTCCGCGGACGACCAGGCCATGGCGCCGCCGCCCGTCATCGACGATGACGAGATCGTCGCCGCCTCGACCACGCGAGCGCTCCGCCAGCGGCCCACGCTCGAGCGCCTGGAGGAAGAGTACCGCCGCGTCGTGAATCTGATGGACTCGATGCACGACCATCTCGCCTCGCAGGCCGAACTGTCCGGGCGGATGGAGCGATCGTTGGTGCGCATCGCCGATGCCGTGTCCCGTCCACCCCAGGCCCCGGAACAGCAGGTCGAGCTACTCACCAGCATCAGCGAGGCTGTAACGGCTGATGCGGCCGCGACCAAGCGACTCGAAGAAGCGTTGGCGCACGTTCCGCAGATCGCGGACTCGCAGCGCGAGACCATGGTGTCAATCGGCCGGCAACTGGCGCTGGCGCACAACACCAGCGAGCGTGTGGCCGGCTCGATGGATTCCGTCGAAGCCGCGGTGTCCCGCCTGGGAGAGGTGACCGACGCCTCGGCGCGTTCCACCGAGGGCATGCGTGAGGACGCCGCCGTCCGCGATCAGCACCTGACGGCGATGGTTGAAGAGCAGACGCGACGCTTCACGCTCTTTGCCTGGTCGGCGATCGGGCTGGCCGTGGTAGCGGTGGTCATCGGCGTGGTGGCATTGCTCCAATAGCGGTGGCTGCGGCATTGGTATCTGCACACTGCGGAGAAACTTGGGAATGGCCGATTCGCCCAAGGAAACACTTGCCAAGCTGCTCAACAGCATGACGCACAACACCGCGTCTGATCTTCATCTGAAGGTCGGGTATCCGCCGTCGTTCCGCATTCGTGGGTTGCTGCGGTCGGCCAAGATGGATCCCCTGCCGGACACCGCCCACATTGAGAAGATGCTGGAGGGTCTGGTGCCGGCGTCGCGTCAGGGGGAATACGAGAAGGTCGGGGCTCTGGATTTTTCGGCCACCGGGGCGACGGGCGATCGATACCGAATCAACATATTCCGGGCGACGGGCGACATGCACGTTTCCATCCGACGTGTCCAGAGCGAAATCCCCTCGTTTGAGAGCCTTCAGCTTCCGGCGGTGTATCGCGAGACGGCGGCAAGGTGCATCGACGGATTGATCCTCGTAAGCGGGGTCACCGGCTCGGGCAAGAGCAGTACGCTGGCGTCGATGTTGCAGCACATCAACGAGATCCGCAGCATGCACATTATCACCATCGAGGATCCCGTCGAGTTCGTGTTCAAGCCGGTGAAATCGATCATCTCGCAACGAGAAATCGGCGTTGACGTGCCGACCTATCGCGACGCGCTCAAGTCCGTCGTTCGCCAGGATCCTGATTGCATTCTGATCGGCGAGATGCGCGATCGCGAGACGATGGTGGCGGGTATTCAGGCCGCCGAAACCGGCCACCTCGTGCTCGGCTCGCTCCACGTCAGCGACGTCCAGCAGACCTTCAGCCGAATCCTCGAGTTCTTTCCGCAGTCAGAGCATCCCTTCGTGCGCGCCTCGATTGCAAGCAGCCTCCGCGCCATCATGTGTCAGCGGTTGCTACCCGGCATCGATGAGGGGACGCGGTTTCCGGCCACCGAGGTGCTGCTCAACAACTCCATTGTGAAAGACAAAATCCTCCGCGGACTGGACGCCGACCTGCCCGGTCTCATCGCCAAGTCCCGTGAGGAAGGCATGCGAAGCTTTACCGACTCGCTGAAGGAGCTCGTCGAGGAAGAGAAGGTCCACTACGACACGGCCATGGAATACGCCCCGAATCGCGACGCGTTGGCGGCCGCCGTCAAAGGGATTTCAAGCGCCTAGAGCACCGTCACCTCTTGCATGCCACCCACGCCGGCTCTTGTGGAACCGGGTCGCTCCTACTCTGTGCCGAGCAGGCTGTGGTCGCAGAACGCCTCCGGAAGGTACTCGAGAAGATCAAGGGCGGTCATCGACCAGCGACCCAGCTCCTCGGCGGCAAAGTCGCCTGCCAGCCCGTGCAGGTGGACGCCCAGAATCGCCGCTTCAAGGCTTTCCATGCCCTGCCCGATCAACGCGGCGACCACGCCGGTCAGCACGTCTCCCGTACCGCCGGTGGCCATGCCGGCGTTGCCGGTCTGGTTGACGTAGATTCGGTTACCGTCCGTGACGACCGTGCCGCGCCCTTTCAGGATGACGACGCATCCGTGGATTTCTGAAAGTGCCAACGCCGCGGCACGCCGCGTGGCGGAGGATTCGTCGAGAGGCTCGTCACGCCCCTTCGCCGCCAGAAGTCGGCGCATTTCGCCGGGGTGCGGCGTCAGGATGTAGCGTGAAGGGTCAGAGAATCGATCCCCAGGTCCGGCGGAAAGAAGATTCAACCCGTCCGCGTCGATCACTGTCGGGATGGAAAGACCGTGGACAAGCTCGTGCAGCACGTCGGGCGTCAGCGAGTCGCCCAGACCGGGACCGACAACCGCCGCGTCGGCACCGAACGCCTCGACGGCGGCCACCACGCTCTTGGCCTCCGGGGGCAGGGTGTGCAGCGTCGCGCACGGGGCGAGAACCGCGATCGGCCCACGGATCCGTTCGGGGGCGAAGACCCGGACCAGGCCCGCGCCGCCACGAAGTGCCCCGTTCGCCGCCAGCGCCGGCGCTCCCACCATCAACGTCTCAGCGCCGTCGCAACCGCCGATGACGGCCACGCGACCAACCTGACCCTTGTGGGCGTCCTCGGCACGTTGCGGGACGTGGCCCACTTCGCGCGTGACGATCGGATCAGTCGCCATCGCCGGACTCCGAAGCCGGCGCGCCGCAGCGCCGGTTGATCAGGGCGGCCGTATGAGCGGCGCCGAAGCCGTTGTCGATGTTGACCACGGTGACACCGGCAGCGCAGCTATTGAGCATCCCTAGAAGCGCGGCAAGCCCGCCGAAGCTCGCGCCGTATCCAACACTGGTGGGAACGGCGATCACCGGACAACTGACGAGTCCGCCGACCACGCTGGCCAGCGCGCCCTCCATCCCCGCCACGACGACGGCCACGTTCGCCGACTGAAGGGCGACCGACTGATCGAGCAACCGATGCAGACCGGCCACCCCAACATCGTGAAACGTCTGCGTCCGCTGATCCATCATCTCCGCCGTGATCCGCGCCTCTTCCGCCACCGGAAGGTCGCTGGTTCCGGCCGAGACAATAGCGATCGTCCCCTGGGACAAGGTTGCGTCTTGTTGGCGAAGCGTGATCGTGCGCGCGATCGCGGTGTACGTGGCCGCGGGGCATACCCTGGAAACGGCGTCGAACGCCTCGGGCGTGGCACGCGTGGCGAGTACGTTGCCGCCCGCATGGACACATCGGTCGAAGATCGCGGCGACTTGCTCGGGTGTCTTGCCCTCGGCGTAGATTGCTTCGGGAAATCCGCATCGAATCGCGCGGTGGTGGTCGATCTTGGCGAAGCCGAGATCCTCGAACGGCATGGCCCGAAGCCGCGTCACGGCTTCGTCGATGCTCTGTCCGCCGGAACGAACGGATTGAAGAAGTTCACGTAGCGACTCTTCAGTCATCGGCCGCAAGTGTACGTCCGGCCGCACCCTCCGGCAAACGAAACCACGCTGACGGCGGGGCGCTCGTCGATGCAACCCGCGGCGGAGCTTCAGATGGGAAACAATGTTCCGGTTGGATAGGCGGCGAGATCGAGACTGGCCGTATCACCTGCCTGAAGTCGATGAAAGCCCAGAGCGGCGATCATTGCGGCGTTGTCCGTGCAGAACGCCGGCTTTGCGGCAAACAGCGCGAGGTTTCTTTCGCCGCAGGCAGCTTCCAGGCTTGCTCGAAGTGCGTGGTTGGCGGCCACTCCGCCCCCGAGCAAGACGGTCGAAACACCCGTCTGGCGCACGGCGAGCATCGTCTTGCGAACCAGCACGTCAACGACCGCCTGCTGAAAGCCGGCCGCAATCTCTGAGATCTCCCGTGGCGAAAGTTTCTCGAGCCCGCCGCTGGTCTTGCCGTGGCCGTGGACGTGATAAAGGACGGCCGTCTTGACGCCGGAGAACGAAAAATCAAGCGAATGCGGCTTGAGCATGGTCCTTGGAAAGCGCACGACCGTCGGGTCGGCGCCGCGCGCGACGCGGTCGATCTCCGGTCCGCCCGGGTAGGCGAGCCCGAGTATGGCGGCCACCTTGTCGAAGGCCTCACCGGCGGCGTCGTCGGTCGTGCGCCCGAGCAACTTGATGTTTGTGGGGCCCTCAACACGAAACAAAGAGGTGTGCCCGCCGGACACGACCAGCGCGACGGCGGGGAAGACCGATGCATCGACGCCGATCGTCGGGCTGATCGCGTGGGCCTCAATGTGATCGACCGCGACCAGTGGCTTTCCCCAAACCCAAGAAAGCGTCTTGGCCGCGGTCACGCCGATCAGCAAGGCACCAACGAGCCCCGGACGATTGGTGACGGCCACGGCGTCGATGTCGCCGTGCGTACAGCCGGCCTCCGCCAGCGCCTCCTCAAGCACGTCATCCAGGCGTTCAATGTGAGCCCGCGACGCGATCTCCGGAACGACGCCGCCATATCGCTTGTGCAGATCGATCTGCGACGCGATGATGTTGCTGCGTACGTCGGTCCCGTCCACGACCACCGCGGCCGCCGTTTCATCACACGACGTTTCGATTCCCAGGATCGTTGTCACGATTTCTCGATGCCCCAAGCGGTTCCGTCAACGCTGTCTCCTCGCTTTTTGTGTACTGAGCCGCGGGCTTCAGCCCGCGCGGACGCTCCGCCCGCGGCTACCTGGTACTCATGCTTGACCTCGGCGCGGAATGAGGAAACGCCTTAGTCTGTCGCGCTGCATTTATATACCGGGCAGCCGAGGACTCTACAATCCTCGGACCGTGCCGTGACCGCAGCCCGAACCGTCTACTACGTAGGGAGCCCATGAACCGCTCGGCCGTCATCTTCGATCTGGATGGTACGCTCACCCGGCCCTATCTCGATTTCGACGCCATCCGCAAGGAGATCGGCGTGAAGGGACCCATTCTGGAAGCCGTCGAGCAGATGGCGCCTTCTGGCCGGACCCGCGCCGAGGGCATCCTTCTTCGTTGGGAACAAGAGGCGGCTGAGAACGCCACACTCCAGGAAGGCGCCATCGATGTCATCGAGGCCTGTCGGGCGACCGGACGGGGCGTCGCTATCTTGACGCGGAACGCGCGGGCGACCGTTGAGGTCGTCCTGAGCATGCACGGCATCGTCGTCGATGCCCTTCGGACCCGTGAGGACGGAGCGATCAAGCCGTCGGGTGTTCAGGTGCTTTCGATTTGCGAGGAGTTGGGCGCCGAGCCGGCGAAAAGCCACGTGGTCGGCGACTATCTGCTCGACATTCAGTCGGGCATCGCGGCCGGGACGAAGACCGTGCTGATGCTCGGCGACAAGCCTCGACCGGACTACGCCGACCAAGCCGACCACGTCATCCGAAGCCTGCGGGAACTGCTCGTCATCCTCGCCATCTGACGATGCCGGCTCTTGCCGCCCGAGCTGCGTTCCTTTGTCCCGAGCCGCGGGCTTCAGCCCGCGCGGACTCTGATCGCCGAACAAATCGCAAGCGGTGTGGAACCCTAGACGCGGCGTGGAATTTTGAGCCCTCGTGGATTCTTTCGCCCGACCCATCATGCCTGCGCTTCGCTTAGGCATGCCACACGTTAGGGTGCCACACAAAAGGCACCAGAAATATCAATCACTCCGCGTGGAGGGCGTCGTGGGCGGCTCGTTGGGCTGCGATTTCTCTTGCTGCTCTTGCTCGGCCCTGGCACGTTGGGCGGCCGTGGGGATCTGCTCGAGCCGCCGCTCAAGCTCCTTGAACATGTCGTCGATCGGACCGTATAGCTCGGTGAGTTGCTCTTTCAAGGCGGTTAGCTCAGTCTCGGAGCCGGAGAAACCCGCGATCTGATTTTCGATGTGAGCGATGTCCATGCGGCGCCGATCCCTATGCGCGCGGGCTCGTTCGGTGAGCTCCGTAAGACACGATCGGGCCGTGGTTCGCTGCCCCTCATCCAGGTTGTACCGATTGATGAAATCGATCGCGTACCGCTCCCACGCGGTCAACTCAACTGCGATGTGATCCGCGGCGGCCGCCGCTACCTTCGCCGCTCGCTCGACCGCCTCGGCTCGCTCGCGGCGTTGCTCGTTACGCCGTTGCCGTCGCTCGGCCTGAGTAAGTCCTGGCGGTTCCCAAAACATGTCACGGGCGACGTCGTCGATGTTCCCGTCGGAGAGCTGCGTCAGGCGCTCTTCGAGAAAGTTCATCCCCACGCCGAGTTCGAGCAACTGAACCTCGAACTTGGCACGCTGCAACGGGCTTAGGACCTCACGGAAATCGGCCTTGCCCTCGTCGAACTGCGCGCGCGTCTTCTTGAACATGGGCAACGCCTCGCGCGCCCAACTTTCCACCTGTTCCGTGGACGGAGGTTCGCGTCCCAATCGCATTTCGATGAAATCGTTGATCAGCGGCTTGAGCGTCGATCGGTTGTCCCCGATGAACCCGCCCCAACGCTTGACCACCGACTCACGCAGTTGCTCTGTTTGCTTCTCGTTCAGCTTGAACTGATGACCGACCTGATCCACCCACCGCGAGAGCAGCAGGTCGCGCATGCGTCGTGAAGGCCAGAGCCCCTCGGAAACGGGGGGTGGCTTTTGTTCCTCCGCGGTGGGTGGCGGAGGCTCCTTCTGCGGGGTCTGCAACGGGAGCACCGTCAACGCGAGCGCGATCAGGCTTAGCTTCATACCACACCCATTTCGTCTTTCTCACCGATCGTTTGATCGGATAACCGCCACAGCCTCGACGGTCCGCCGGCCGATAAGAATCGTGCCGTGACACATGCCACCAACAGCCAGGCGGACGCGACCTCTATTGTGAGTATCGTCGTTCCGACGTTCAACCGTTTCGAGCATTTGCAGCGGTGCGTCCACAAGATCAGACAGAACGTGGGCTGCCCACACGAGTTGATTGTGATCGACGGAGGCTCAACGGACGGCACGCGGGCCTGGCTTGGTAAGCAGGCCAATATCCGGGCCATCCTCGAGCCCGAGCGGGAAGGGGCGGTTCGGGCCTTCAACAAGGGGTTTCGGACGGCGACCGGGCGGTACGTCATGTGGCTCAACGACGACGCCTTTCCGTTGCCTGGCGCGGTCGAGGCCGCCGTCGCCATGATCGAGCGCCCCGATCTTTCCGACGTGGGCATGGTAGCGTTCTACCACAACTGGCACGGCAAGCGCAACGTTCTCGACTGCGTCGAGTGGGGCGGCGAAAGCTACGAGCTGTGCCACGTTCGAGGCCATACCTACGCCAACTTCGGCCTGCTGAACCGCCGCCTGCTTCAGAAGATCGGCTACGCGGACGAGCGCTTCTATTTCTTCGGCTTCGATCCGGACCTGTCGCTCAAGATCCAACTCGATGCGGGGCTGAAAGTCCTCGGGTGTCGCGGGGCACTGGTCCACCACGACGAGCACCACGACGAGCGAAAACTCGCCGACCTCCCGACGGGTGAGGCCGACAACCGGAAGCTCTTCGCCAAATGGAACCTACCGGAGCCCGGGTGCTATCCCGATCCGGTCGATCCGTATCGTCGCATGCTGGCCGCGCGCGGGTTGCTGGGTGAGCGGGAGTGTGCCGGCGCGAGCGGGTGACGTTTCTTGACCCTTCTCGATCTTCGCGCAGTACAACGCCCCGCGCGGTGGGGCAGCGCGGGGCGTTGCACGTTTTGGTGATCTTTCAGAGACGATCGCCTCGGGGGCTCTTCTAGCGATTGTCCTCTTTTTCTTGCCTCTTGTGCTCGTGAAACTCCTTGAGGGTTCGGTGTAGCTTCAGCATCCCGTGCTTCGCGCCCACAGGGTGCGCCTCATGGACCGCGTCGGTCGCCATGATCCGATGCAAGGCACCCTCGTGCGCTTGATGCAGAAGGCTATCATGCAACGCGGCTCGCTCGTCGTCCGTCAAGAGCCCGTCACCATCGAGATCGGCGTCGGGGTGACGCTCGAGAATCTCCGCATCGCGGGCCAGGGCGACGCTCTCAACATGGTATTCCACCTCGTCGTACGTCGGCTCCTCAGCGATATTCTTGAGCAACCAATCCTCCGGTGATCCCGTACGAACCCGAACCCGGAACGACGTGGCGACGTGTTCAACATAGTCGGACTGCACCACCTCGGTATCTTTGGTCGGCGCAAGTACCCGATAGATGGCCTTCACGGTGCGGTCCGCATCTTGCTGGACAATCGACTTGTCCACCTCCTGTACATCGATTGAACGGAACTCTCCGACATGAACATCCGTCGGCGTGACCGTGAAGTGAACATCGCCGTCTTCGGCCGCTCCGTCACTTCTGACGACGAAGGATTCGTCAGCCAGCCTAAGCCGCCGGACGATGCCGCCCGTTGGTCGAGCAACGAGCCGGGCGGCCTCAACATCATCCAACGCGCCGTCATCGTTCTTGTCGGCCTTGGGGAATCTCTCAAGAACGGCGTCCGGGTCGGTCATCGCGAGCGCCGTGAGGAACGCCCCGCGCTCGGTCTTGGATACCTTGCCATCTTCATCGACGTCGGCCGTCGGATGCTCCTCGGCAAAGGCTGCCTGCGCCTTTTCCGAATGGAATTTCGCCAGGGCGATTCTGTGGGCGCGAAGCTTCTCGATCAGTATTTTGGTATGCACGGCGCGAAGGGTGCCGTGCTCGTCGTCGGCGGCTTCGCGGACGACGGCCACGGCATGCGGTGTTTCCTCGGCAACTTGAATCACGCCGAAGTGTCCGCTCGACTGCTCTTCGGACTCCGGCGGAGCCTCGGCGGCGGCGCCGGTCAGGACGAAGCCGGACCAACAAAGAACCAGGGCGGCGACCGGTACGCCGATTCGGCGCCGGCATTTCTTTCCGGTGGGGGAGGCAAGGATCATTTCGATCCTCCTTTCCACAATGTCAGGGTTTACGGCCATGGCCGCGGGACAGTACGCCCCGGAACCGTGGAACCCGGGATTGATCGCGTTGAGTACGCACCGTGCGTACTCGCCAGGTGAGAGCCGCCCGTGACTAAGGGCCCAGTCGTCACAGGCATGCTCGCGGGCCGCGTCGATTCGTCGGTTCACCCACGAAACCACGGGCCAAAAGAAAAGAAGCGTCCCCGCGACCCACTGCAACTGGCGAACGATCACGTCGCCGCGTCGAAGGTGCGCCACCTCATGCACGACCACCGTCTCGAGCTCGGCGGGTCGGGCAAAGTGCCGCGGGCTTAGCACCAGCAGTGGGCGGAACATCCCCATGACAAACGGGGCCGGGGGGTTGTCACTGATTCTTACCAAGGGAACGCGGCGCGAACCCAGGTCGCGACACACACGCCGCACCAGGTCTTGCGTCGCGCGGTCCGCCGGTTCAAACGACATGCAACGAGCGCGGAATTGGCGATACTTGACGATTCGCCGACACGTGTAGCCGGCCACACCCACGACATACAACGCTGCAAGCCATGATGGCCACGCTATCGGCGCCCTGGCAGCGACTGCGACCCCTGCTGGTCGTGCCTCGGGCGAAGCCGTCGCGGCGAGAAGGGCGTCGAGTTCCGCATCGGCGTCCGTGGTCGGCGCCGGCGAATGAGCCAGCCGCGCGGGGGTTAGTGCGACCTTTTCAAACAGCGTAGCGAGCGAGAACGACCAGCCCGGTCCGATCGGCGTCAGGAACTTGATGAGTACGATGGACCAAAGCGTGGCCTGCAACGCCGCGGGGATACGCTTGCGCAGCACACGCGTCGCCAGCCACGTCAGCGCCGCGAGCACGGTTCCGTAGAGAAGCGCTTCTTTGAGCCAGCCCGCGACGAACGAAGACGAAAGGACGTCTGAGTAGATCATTTGCCAGGTGTTCATTCGCCGACCTCCCCCGACTCGGGTGTCTGCTCAGCGGCTGCGCGCTCGGCCTTTTCGCGCTGTTCGATCTTGGCTTCGATGCGCCGTAGGACTTCCGAAGAGAGATTGGACTCCTCGGCCAATCGCAGCACCATGTCCTCCACTTGGCCGTCGAAGACGGTCTGGACGAACTGGCGAAGCCGCTGACCCAGCACACGCTCGCGACGAACGGCTGGCGAATAGACGTAGGACTGTGCGTCGCGATCGACCCGGAGTGCCCCTTTTTGCGCGAGCTGCTTCATCATGGTCATGACGGTCGTGTAGGCCGGCGGGTCGGCAGCGGGCTCACTGAGCGCGTCCTTGACCTGCCGCACCGTCCGCGGTCCCTGGTCCCAAAGAACCTTGAGTATCCGCAGCTCAGCGGCTGTGATATGAGGTGTCGAATCGCCCACGTGCTTCTCCTAGGGTTAACTAAGTAGATAGTACTATATCGATAGTAGGCCGTCAAGTCTTTAGCCAGTTTTTTTTCCGGAACTTCCCCGCGTGGCCATTCAAGTCCTGCGGGAGGATCAGAGGGTGTATAAGAAGGGTCATGACCAACCGAGCCGCGACCGTGCGGCAGCGGTTTCGTGTGCGAAACCGGACCGCTTCCTTACGGGCGGGGCTCGGAAAGAGCCTTCTTAAGCACGCGCTCAGGCCGAAACCGGGCGGATCAGGCGTCGCGGGAGCCGGCGTTTGAGCTTGCGGAGCTCTCCGCACGAACGCGCCACCGGGGAAACAAGCGAGGGATCCGGTTCTTGTATTCGACGTATGCTTGTCCGAAAAGTTCGCCGAGGCGACGCTCCTCGATCGGAATCAGCATTCGGAAGATCAGGTAGGTCGCGGCGGGTGTAAGAAGTGGTAGGGCTCGTCGAAGAAGTAGGACGAGCCCAGGAACGATCAGAATGATGACGGCCGCGTAGATGGGGTTTCGACACCGACCGAACGCACCGGTCGTCACGAGCGTCTCTCGCCGCACCGCTCGGACCATGGCGATCAAGCCCCAGACGTACGCCGGAATCCCGAGAAGAAGAAGCGCCGTGCCCGCGAGGCTCGCGCTTGCGCCGAGTGTTCCGTCGATCCGAGGCCAGCCCAGCAGGTAACGATCCAGCGTGTAAAGGACCACTGCCGCCAGAATGGCACCTACGTACATCAAGGGTCCGACGCCGTAGATGTTCATCCTGCGTGCCATCGCCGAAGTGATTCTCCGCGCCTGCGTACTCGACCTCCCCGGCGCTGGGAGCCGGCTTGGTTTCCCATCCCGTTACGCCAGCATCGAACGTACGTAGCCGGCCGCGCCGCGAAGTGCGCCGATGTCGCCGTCGATGGTCGCGCGTTCTATCAGCAGCGGACCGGCATAGCCGGCCACCTTCAGCTTGCTGACGATCCGTGCGAACTGAGCGTCGCCGGCGCCCAGTGGCTGGTATCGGCCAAACTCAACACCCGGCTTGGCCGAGCGCGAGGAATCTTTGAGGTGAACGGCTTCGATGCGTTCCCTTAGGGTCCCGATCGCTCCGGCCGGCTCGTCGATGCCATAGAGGATGAAGTTGCCGGCGTCGAAGTTCACCCCGACCCCGTCGTGATCGACGCACGGGGAAACGACGACGGGTGTCTCGACGATTTCGGCTGTGATTCCGGTTCAGCCTATGTGTTCTCCCTCGCGAAATGCAAGCCGGAGATTCCGATCGTGTCGCAATGGGGAATTCTTGTTCTCGGAGTGCTACTGATGGCCGGAGGCATTCTTGTCGTCGCGCGACGCGAGCGCGGGAGCCCACGAGGCGAGTCGTTGCAAGCATAACGGGTCGAATAACCGCCTCGGCCGGTGGAACAGGAGGTTCAAGATGCCACGTAGACGTCACGTTCGTGTCGCTCTCCGTATCATCGTTCTTTCGCTTGGGAGCGCTCCGACAAGGGGCCAACTCATTCCGCGCACGCCGCCACCGAGCGTATTCCACGCCGATGTGTTGACGGCGGCTTCAGCGTGCCCGGATCCTGCAGAACTCTATGCACAGTGCCCGACTTTCACAAGAAACGGTTCTGAAGATGAGTTCTATGCGCGCAGTGATGTGGAAGTCGATACGTCGGGCGCTGACAATTTCACACTCCAAAGGCAACGTACGATCAGGCGAATTCGTTGGTGGGGTACGTATCTGGTAACAGGTCAGCCGTCTGCAATGCCAAGGCAGTCGCAAGAATGTTAAGAGAGGTAACTTGCGCTGGCGCGCGTGTGCGTGTATTTCAACGCCCATGGCATCGACGACGGTCCACGGCAAGGCCGCGGAGGGTTTGATTCAGGCTGCGCTGCGCGATGCACTCACCCAGGCGCAAGCGCAACGCCTTTACGAGTTGGGCTCTGAAGTGGTCACGATGGCCTTGCTGGCAGCGGCCAAACACATCGTCGAGCAGAACACACGCTTTGCCGAACAAGATGCAAGGATCGCAGAGCTGGAAGGAAACGGGCGCGGTGCATAGCCGTCTACTGCCTTACGTGCAACCGCACGTTCTGGTGATCGACGAGGTAGGCTATCTGACGTACAGCGCTGACGCGGCCAACGTGCTCTTCCATGTGGTCGATCATCGCTATCTGCACAAGAAGCCGATGCTGTTCAGCACGAACAAGCCCTTGAACCAGTGGGGTCGCGTCCTTCACGACGGCGACTTAGCGGAGGCCATCACCGATCGGGTGTTGGAGCGGGGACGCTTGATCCAGCTTCGCGGACCGTCCTATCGAACGCGTCATCTGGAAGACGCCGAGAACGGAGGCTCTCAGCCATGCGCTTGAGCCCACCTCGCATCGCCGCTCCTTTGACATCGCTCGGAGAAACAGAGGCGAGCACTGCTGGAGAGCAACCCGCCGAGGGATACCCGAGTCAGGCGGTGACGGATTCACGTCGGGGGAGGCCTTCGGGTCTCCCCACCCCGTTGCTGTCCGCCCATGCCTCAAAAAACTCCCGCCGAAGGCGGAACGAAGCCCGATCGGTATCGCGATTGGGCGACCTCGGAAATGTGGCAATGATTTCCGGAAAACAGTGGCGAAAACATCCGGAACGCGCAGTGCACAATCCGGTGCAGCATCCTGCCGCACCGCCACGCACCGAGTCGCAAGCTGTTCAAGCCGATTTCGCTAAGCCGTTGAATTGCAACACCTTGCGAGACTATGCGACGCCATGCGATAACAGCGTAATGGCAGGAATGGGCGATACAGGACTCGAACCTGTGACCTCTCGGGTGTGATCCGAGCGCTCTAACCAACTGAGCCAATCGCCCGTTTGGGTGGCGGGGATTCTATCGCCTGGACCCACGACCGTCCAACGCCGGCGCGTCGGAGAAGATCGGGGAATCGGGTGCGAAGACGGGTCGGAAGCGAGCTGGCTGTCGCTTTCGACCGACGTGGGGCCACCTTCGGGACGCAGGTTGGCGGGTTGCAAACCAGCGGCAGCCAGGTATGCTTTCTGCGTCAGAAGAAGGTGCAGCACGGAGGCGAACCATGCGGAAAGCCAAGCGTGGACCGCCGTTGTTCGAGCTACTCGGCGACGACGGCCCCGGCGTCGTAACGATCCAACCCCCGCGAAAGGTTGAGCCGGTGCGTCCGGCGACTGAGGTTCCGGTTCCCGAACCGCAACCCGCTGAAGAGCCCATCGTGGCCGACGCGGAACCTGAGGTCTCGGAACCGGCCGGGCATGTGCCGGTCTTGGAACTCGACGGTGACCGGATCCGCCTCTCGTTGACGAGCCTATCGACTGCGGCTGTGTTGTTCGCTTTGGTGGTCGCCTTCTTCTTGGCCTTCGAGTTCGGGCGGCGGAGCGGACGGGATGAGGGGCTCGCCGAGGGGTACGAAACGGGCCGTTCCTCCTATACGGCCGAGGCGATGAGCGAGATCGAGGCGGCTCGCAGCCGGCCGGTCGCAACGCACTTGGTCGAGAACTTGTTGGAGGACAGCGACGCGTCCCTCGGGTCAGGCATCAGCCCGGTCGCGACGGCGGTCGAGCCCCGCTGGATCAAAGGGTATACCTACGTTGTTGCCCAGGGTTTCTCGGCCGGGTACGAGGACGACGCACGTTCCGCCCAAACGTTCCTGGACGACTACGGGATCGAGACGGCGTTGGTTGGGTACTCCAGCGGAGCGACGCTACTGATCACCAAGCAAGGGTTCAACCGGGACGACTCGACGCAGCACGCGATGGCCGACGAGTTGAAGACCAGGATTCATGCCGTCGGCGCAAAGTATTTCGCCGCCGGCGGCGGATACAGGCTTGAAGGATACTTCAAGAAACTTGGCAACGATCATTGGTAGGCGGGAGTAGACCGTATGTCGCTGGATAAATCGCTAAAGGGCAAGAGCACGCTTGAGCGGCACCGCAATGTGCTGACGCGGGCCGAACGCATTGAAAAACTTCAGGAACTGGGGTTGTGGGGTGATGAGTCCGCAGCCTTGGGCCTACCCAAGGTGGCCCATCGAAAGGTCACCGCGGGCAAGAAGGAAAAGGTGGTCAAGGAGGAGGAGGCCGTGGCTACCGACGACGCGGCGACGGAAAAGACGAGCTAGGATCGCAATCCGGGTGCGGTGGGACGTCAGGCTGCCAGCCTCTCGGAGAATGGTCTCCATCGCATTTGCCGATGGCCTCCAGCCGGTGAAAACACCGACTGAAAGCGCGAGCCACGCCTTTTCTTCCAACGGGCCGCTTGGTCGTGAAGCGGAAATCCGAAAGGCGCTGCCGCGGCATGACCCTCGGTATCGCCTTTTTCCACAATGGGGGGACCTGACCGCCATGACCGGCCAGCAGTTTGTTGCGGAGCGCGTCAAGCCCATCGGATCGTCCGGCATCCGACGCGTGTTCGATCTCGCGGCCACCATGGCCGATCCGATCAACCTCTCCATCGGCCAGCCCGATTTCTCGGTCCCGGACAACATCAAGGAGGCGATGGTCCGTGCCGTGCGAGAAGACCGGAACGGCTATACCGTGACGCGCGGTCTACCCGAACTGCGTGAGCGCATCGCACGACAACTCCGCGAGGAATTCGACTGGGAGCCCGACCTTTTCGTGACCTGTGGGGTGTCCGGCGGACTCATCCTCGCACTATCGGCCTGCCTTGATCCCGGTGACGAAGTGCTCGTCGGCGATCCCTACTTCGTCTCCTACAAGCATCTGATCACGCTAGCCGGCGGCGTGCCCGTCTTCGTCGATCTGTACGACGACTTCCAACTCCACCCCGAGCGGTTCGAGGCCGCCGTCACGGACAAGACGAAAATGATGCTCCTTTGCTCGCCCGGCAACCCGACGGGCGTGGTACATAAAGAGGAAGACGTCCGGGCCATCACCGAACTCGCCCGACGGCGCGACTTGCTCATTGCCAGCGACGAAATCTACTGCGACCTGACCTACGACGGGCGGAGCCCCAGCCCGGTGCCCTTTGCACCCGAACGCACGTTGCTGCTGCGAGGATACGGCAAATCGTATGGGCTGACCGGATTGCGGCTGGGCTACGCGGCCGGTCCGGAGGCCGTCATCACCCAGATGGCCAAGCTCCAGCAGTACACCTTCGTGTGCGCCCCACAGCCGGCGCAATTCGGCGCGATGGAGGCGATGGACACGGACATGTCGGTGCAGATCGAGGCCTACCGCGCCAAACGCGACCTGGTGTGCCGCGAGCTGGAAGGCGCGTTTGAGTTCGTTCACCCGACCGGAGGGTTCTATGTATTCCCCAAAGCGCCGGACCGCTACGCGTCGGCCACAGCCTTCGTTGACGATGCCATCGCACGCAAGGTTCTCATCATCCCCGGAGAGGTCTTCAGCGAGCGCGACACACACTTCCGAATCAGCTATGCCGCGCCGAACGAAAAAATCTCCCGGGGCTGCGAGGTACTGCGGTCCCTCGTGCAGTAGAGCCGCGCCTGCTGGACCGTTGTGCGTGGACGCTTATGCGGCCGTCGGAAGCAGGATGCCCAGGATGAACTGGAGGAGAAGCGGAATCAGCGCGTTGAGGAGGGTGGTCAGGAGGTCTGAAAAAAACATGTTCTTGCTCACGGGTACGAACGAAACGTGGAACGGCACACGGGGCCTATCGCGCCAGTGGCTTCCGGGCCGCACCTGCCCGCAAACCTCGCAAGAAAATACCCGCCGAAGCGGGTATTGAACGCAAGAAAAAATGCGGCGATCACCTACTCTCGCCTTGCGACTACCATCGGCCGTGTGGGCTTAACTGCCGTGTTCGGAATGGGAACGGGTGTATCCCCACACGTATTGTCACCGCACGGGGCATGGTACGAACCTGCGGACCGACGTCAAGCGCGCCAACCAAATAACCCGTGCGTTTTTTTCCGATCATCCGCCAGGCGTTGCAGTGGAAACGGCCTTAATCAACTTGAATTCGATTGGGGGCGGATCAGCGGCCAGGGTGATGTTCGGCGGCAGGTGGTACTCAGGCGTGATGAGCTTGATCGCCCCAAGGTCGTCCAGGTCGTCCTGTTTGAGGCGGATGATTCCGAACGCACGCGTTGTGCGTCGCTCGAGCCGCGCCACGTCCTCTATCGGGCCCGTCACGGTGATGCTAGGGGCGACCAGCGTCAGCGGCGTTCCGTCGCGTGTCACCGGTCGCAGGGGTTGTTCGAGATTGGCAAAGCTGACGGCCAGTAGAATAGGGACCGTCGGAATCTCGACCAACCGCCGTTGCGCCTTGAGCGTCGCGCTCACGTGAACGACTCCCGGATCGAGGGTCGCCCCGCGCCCGAACCGACTGGCATCAAGCGTAAGGGGAATGCGGAGGTTTTCACCTTGCGGCTGCCCCTTCAAGAGCCGCTCCACCTCACCGGATATGTCGATCTGAAGCGCATCGGTCCCAGGCTGAGACAGCGGTCCACTCTCCCGCATCCGCACGGTCACCGATGTCCTGTCCAACTGAGGCTCGACCTCGTAGCTGAGCGTGGTGCGCCGCAAGTCGAGATCGATCCGCCGGGTGGTCCAGTGATCCACCTGGACCGGCAGGGTGTCCGGATGCACGGACACGACCGCGAGTTTACGGAACTCGCGGTATTGCTCGGCCAGTTGCTGCTTCAGGTCCCTTCGATCGAGCGGCAAGTCCGCCGGACCGGTTGGACGATCGGGAATGCGGAGGCGCACGTGCAGCGGCGCCTGGTCCAACAGGTCCTTGATGTCGCTTCGGGGGCCGGAAATCTGAAGGTCGAACAGCGCCAGCGCCTCGGCGGGCTCAACAAGCATGTCAGCCGCTCCAGGCGTCAGCTCGAACGCCACGGCGACGGTCGCCGCCTCGTTCACCAGGCTGTCCGCGCTGGCCCAGATCAACAGGGTCAGCACGGCCGTCATGCTAAGCAGCTTGACCTGTGCCATCACGTGTTACCTCCGGGGCCGGCGCGACCGGCGACACGCCTCGGCTGCCTCCGCCTTCCCGCCCGTTGTTTGAGGATAGTTCCCGCCGAAGCGTTGCGCGAAGGGCATCGCGGGTCAGGGCACGCTGCATCCGCCCGCGGATGGCGACGGAGATCGTCCCCGTCTCCTCGCTGACCACGATCACGACGGCCCCGACCTCCTGGCTCACCCCCAGCGCCGCTCGGTGACGGCTGCCCAGTGAACGCTCGAGATCACCGGACTCGGCCAGCGGAAACTGACAGCCGGCCGCACGGATCCGCCCCTCGGACACGATCACGCCGAGATCGTGCAGCGCAGATCCGGGCCAGAAGATCGTCTCAAGAAGTTCGACGGAGACGATCGCATCGACCGCCACGCCGGTTTCCGTCAGGGCCCCGAGTTCCGGGTCTCGCTCGACGGCGATCAACGCGCCGATCTTGTTCTTGGAGAGGCGCTCGACGGCTGTCACGATTGGATCGATCTCCAGATCATCGCTCTTGACCCACCGCCGCAAGAAACCACCCTGCCCCAGGCGCAGAAGAATGCGGCGCAGTTCAGTTTGAAAGGCCACCAAAGAGATGAGGAACACCCCGAGGATGAAGTAGGGGTAGAGCACGTTGATGCGGTCGAACTCGAAGCGCTCGGCGATCAGCCATACGATCGCAAAGCTGACCGCAAGGATGGTGAGCACCGCACGCACCAGGCGCGCCCCGCGCGTTCCCTGAAGAAACCGGAGGATCGTGTAGACGACGCTCCCGATCAACAGGAGTTCGATCAGCGCGACCCAGGGACGTTCGGCGAACCGCTCCAGGAAAGACTGAAAGCCCGCCGGCAGCGCGATTGCGACGAGGTAGACCGATTCATTCAACGGCGTGCGTCCCGAGGACGAAGGAATCTTTCGGAGATGTCGTTGACGAGAGTATAGAACCGGCGCGCCGGGTCCGCAAACATCGGGTTCGAGAACCCCGCAAGCGGGTGCGCGACAGAATCGGCGGGCAGCCTTCAGAGCACAGGGCGCGAGCCCTGTGACCGGTCTCTGGTATCGTAGAAGCCCCATGCTTGTTCGCATCGTGTCCGTGGGCTTGCGCCCACGGCTCTGACCCGGCGTGCCGCCCTCAAGCTGGCTTTGCGCGCCCCGCCAAAACTGTCACACACCCCCGGCAAGCGGGTGCGCGACAGAATCGGCGGTACGCAGTTTTCAGAGCACCGGGCACAAGCTCGGTGGCATGCTGACGCAGGGGTCCGCCGGCCGGCGCCCGGAGCTCCGACCCGGCGTACCCGTCCCGGCCGAATGTGTTACGATCCCCCCCAACGCGGCATTCTGTCGTGGGCCTGTCGGAGCGACGCGCTGGCGAGCCACCGACGGGCAGTCAGCGGTTCACGCCGTGTCGGGGCACAAAAAAACCTGCCTGCAGGATCATGGCGACCAAGGGAAGCGGTTTTCCGAGTGTCGGGTGATCACCTGCGATCGCCATCCCGTATCGCTGGATCGTGCGATGACGGGAGGTGGGATGCGTTCGCAAACGCTACTCGGAGAGCCGCCGTATACCCTCGGGCACGCATGCCCACACGGCAGGTAACGGTTCGAGTATGCGCACGAGCCAAAACCCACCGCGCCCAGGGCAGGAGTCTCGAATCGTGCAAGAGGCACGGCGTGGGTCTAAGTTCTGATCCAGCCGCCGAGAAACACTCGAACAACGGCCGGGCCACGTCTTCCCTCATCCACCCGATACCGCGACGTCACCGCCGTACATCCGCCTACGGCGGTTGTGTTTTTTTGTCCGGGGGTGGATCGGCTCTTGGGTGGAGCCCGGCGACGGATGTTCTCGGACCTGTTGGCCTGGCGGCAAGACCGAGCGTGCGTCCGAGGACAGGAGCCCGAGCGAAAAAAAAGCCCCCGCAACGCCTGGCAGGCCGGTGCGGAGTCGTTTTTCAGTCATCGAGGCCGACGGGAGTCGAACCCGCAAAAGCCGGATCGACAGTGGGGTACACCGAAACGCTAAGTACGTGTGCTGACAATGACTTACGCGATGTGGCAGATTCGCGCGTGTCAGAACTACGGCACGCCGCCTGGTTGGCTGCGCCACCATGCGATGGTGCGTTCAAGGCCCGCTCCGAGCCGTGTCTTGGCACGCCAGCCCAGCGATTCCGTGGCCCGGGACGTGTCCAGGCAGCGCCGTGGTTGCCCGTCGGGTCGCCTGTTGTCCCATCCAATACGACCCGCAAAGCCACAGAGCCCCGCGATTTTGGTCGCAAGCTCGCCGATGGTGATTTCCTCCCCGGTGCCAAGGTTGACCGGCTTGGAGTCGTCGTAAATCTCTGTCGCGCGAACAATCGCGTCGGCCGCATCGTCCACAAAAAGGAACTCGCGACTCGCCCGTCCCGTGCCCCAACACGTGACGGAATCGAGACCGCCATCGGCGGCATCGCAGAACTGGCGAACCAAGGCCGGGATGACGTGCGAGGTTTCCGGGTCGAAGTTGTCGCCCGGTCCGTAGAGATTGACGGGCACCAGGTGGATTCCGTTCAAACCGTACTGCTGGCGATAGGCCTCCAGCATGACACCGAGCGCACGCTTGGCCACGCCGTATGGCGCGTTGGTCTCTTCGGGGTAGCCTTCCCACAGCGACGCTTCGGCGAACGGGACGGGGCAGTGCTTGGGGTATGCGCAGACGGTGCCGACCTGGACGAACTTCGCGATGTCGCGGTGACGGGCCTCTTCCATGAGATGCATGCCCATGGCCATGTTGGCGTAGAAGTAGCGACCGGGGTTTCGCTGGTTGGCACCGATCCCGCCGACCTCGGCCGCAAGGTGGATCACCACGTTGGGATCGAACTCGTCGAACATGGCGCCAGCCGCCTCGGCGCGGGTCAGGTCAAACTGCGCGGAGCGCGGGATGAGGACGCGCGTCGCGCCGCGTCGCGCCAACTCGGCACAGACCGCCCGACCAAGGAAGCCGGCGCCGCCGGTGACACAGATTCGTTTGTCGGCGAGGTTCATCGTTATCCGTTCCTGGCTTCCGATAACACCCGAGGGTTATCGGTTGCATCGGCAGCGGATCGATTCTTCGGCCAGCGAAACCGACGGGCAGCCGTCATCGACTCGCGCGCTCCGCACCGTGCCATGACAGTGTCCCGCGTAAGGTGGACACAGCCGGTCGGTCCGAGAAAAGCGCCCCCGCGCTTTCTTGCGCGGACGATGTCCGGCACGCCGGACGAGGGCGCTTCGCATTGGGACATGCCGAGGTCGCGCCCCGGCGATGCATCGACCGGCGAGAAACCGCGCGGGCTCAAGCGTGCGGTTCGGGACAATGAAACGGGAAAAACCGGGTCCGGATCATCGACGGACCGAAACGCCCGCCTCGCCTGAATTGCCGATAGGTGAGTACTGTAACGACGGCGAACTCGGGCCGGACGCGCCTCGATTCATTGCGGCCGGGAATCGCCGGTACCCGGCCCGCTACAGACCAGCAGGAGCCACCATCGTGGATATCAGCCTACCCATTCCAGACGCACATGAGCCACACAAGCCCAAGCTGTCGGCCATGCAATGGTTCGCCGTTGCGCTCGGGGCCGTCGCCATCGGGATGCTCATGTATGCGTCCCTGACACCGCACCACGGCGATGCCCACGCGGCACACGCGCACCCACCGGCCATGTGGTCGCTGGCTCCGTTCGTGGGGTTGCTGCTTTGCATTGCGCTTCTGCCCTTGATCTCGACCACGGAGCACTGGTGGGAGAGCAACCGAAACCGTCTGATGGTTTCGCTTTCCTTTGCGGCCGTTACGTTGGTCTACTACCTTGCTGCCTACGGCGCGGCGAAGGTCAGCACCATTTTGGAACACGCGTTGGTGGCGGAGTACATTCCGTTCATCGTGTTGCTGTTCTCGTTATACGTTATCAGCGGTGGGATTTGCCTTCAGGGCGACCTGGCCGCCCACCCATCGACGAACACCGCGTTCCTCGCGGTCGGGGCACTTGTGGCCAGCTTCATCGGGACGACCGGGGCGAGCATGCTCCTGATCCGTCCGCTTCTACAGACCAATTCGGAGCGGAAGCGCGTCACCCACACGGTCGTTTTCTTCATCTTCCTGGTCAGCAACATCGGCGGGTGTCTGCTACCGATCGGCGATCCCCCGCTTTTTTTGGGCTATCTCAAGGGCGTCAGCTTCCTCTGGACGTTCAGTCTGTGGATGCCCTGGGCGGCGACAAGCATTCTGCTGCTCGTCATCTACTTCGTCTGGGACACGATCGCCTACCGCAAGGAGAACCCGGCCGACATTATGCGCGACGAGACCCAGAAGGTCCGCATGACCTTACGTGGCAAGCTCAATTTCCTCTGGCTCCTGGGGGTGGTGCTGTGCGTCGCGCTGGTCAACCCGGAGAAGGAACTGCCGTTGGTGGGCATCGTGCCGTTCCCGTTCATGCGAGAGGTGTTGATGCTGGTGTTCGTCGGGCTGTCCTTGAGGTGTACGCGCAAAGACGTCCGATCGGACAACCAGTTTGATTACCACGCGATCATCGAGGTGGCGGCGCTCTTTATCGGCATCTTCATCTGCATGCAGGCCCCGATCGAGATCCTCCGGGCAAACGGCAGCGCCCTGGCGCCGCTGCTGAGTTCTCCGAGCCGATTCTTCTGGGCGACCGGGGCGCTGTCGAGCTTCCTGGACAACGCCCCCACGTACGTCGTGTTCTTCGAAACGGCCTCGACCATGACACCCACCGGCGCGACCGACGTCGTGCCACTCTCCGGGGGCGGATCGATTCTGACGACGCTGCTGACGGGTGTATCACTGGGCGCCGTGTTCATGGGGGCGATGACCTACATCGGCAACGGTCCGAACTTCATGGTCAAGAGCATCGCGGAGCGCTCGGGCGTTAGAATGCCGAGTTTCTTCGGGTACATGCTCTACAGCGTTGCCATCCTGGTCCCGCTCTTCGTTGTGGTAAGCGTCGTGTTCATGTAGAACTCGCAGCCGTTATGCCCGCGGCACCGGTGTCACGCTGGTGGGGCGCGCCAGCCCCAACCGGATCGCCGCGCGTGCAACATGGCCAAATTTCTGCCAGAAGACGCTTACACGAGGAGCCCCGCCTGCCGCGGGGGCTATGACATGCTGGTTCGCTTCGATTGTCCTGCCTGTGGCGCATCACACTCGTTCGACATGCCGGAAACCACCATCCACATGACCTGCTCCAGCACCCACAAGGCGTTGGAGCTCCGGCTGACCAAGGGGGGCGACGTCAAGAGCGCCATCGTCGGTGAGAACGAGGCTTCCGCCGACAAGAAAAATCGGTGACCGGGCGCCCGAGAGGCCCGGCCGAGGGCTAAATCTTCGACGTCGTGCAAAAGGCGGGAATATTTCCGCGGTTTCCGCGGTTTCGGTAGCTGATGGATGTATCGCCGGAACAAATCGTGCTGGAGCCACCTCGCGACCGCTGGAGATGGGGTCCCTGGGTGTTCTTCGTCGGGCTCGCCGGACTGTACCTCTTGGGCACCCGACCTACGCCCGTACCCGAGGGCTGGGGTACCGATTTCACGGCGGCGACGCGTGTTGCCGCCGAGGAACATCGTAACATCCTGGTGGCTTTCTACATGCCCGGTTGTGTCTATTGCGACATGATGGATCGGTCGGTGCTGCCTGCGGCCGAGGTCCGCGCTGCGATCAAGGGCTTTGTCCCCGTTCGGGTCAACATGGAGGAGGAGCGAGAGCTGGCCAACCGTGTCGGCGTGATGGGGGCACCGACCTATGCCGTACTCGATGCTCGTGGGAACCTTCTGACCAAGGCGGAAGGCTACCAGCCGGTCGATCGCTTTGTGCGGTTCCTTAGTCGCGCCTCGACGCTGCCTGCTCCTGGACTCGCCAGAGCGGAGGTCGCCCCCTGAGGCGCGGCTCCAGAAAACGGCCTGTGTGACTTTCGGCGCAGGCGGCCACCTCCTCCGGCGTCCCCTCAACGACGATGTTCCCCCCGGCCTCTCCCCCATCGGGACCAAGATCGATCACCCAGTCGGCCACCTTGATGACATCCAGGTCGTGCTCGATCACGACGACCGTCTGCCCCCGTGTGACCAGCCGGTTCAGGACGCCGAGCAGGGTTCGCACGTCGGAGGGATGCAGCCCGGTCGTGGGCTCATCCAGAATGTACATCGTGTGGCCCTCACCCGATCGGTGCAGCTCGGACGCGAGCTTGACGCGTTGCGCCTCCCCGCCGGACAGGGTGTTGGAAGGCTGGCCGAGTGTCATGTAGCCGAGCCCGACGTTCCGTAGCGATTGGAGACGCCGGTGGATGTTGGCGAAGTTGTCGAAGAAGTCGGTTGCCTCATCGACGCGCATGCTCAACACGTCGGCGATGGTCTTGCCGCGGTAGCGAACGTCCAGCGTTTCTCGGTTATACCGCGCCCCGCCGCACTCGACGCACGTCACGAACACGTCCGGGAGAAAGTGCATCGCGATGCGCTTTTGCCCTTGACCCTCGCACGCCAGGCAGCGTCCCTCCTTGACGTTGAAGCTGAACCTTGCCGGGCCGTAGCCGCGAATCTTGGCTTCGCGGGTCTTGGCATAGAGCTGGCGGATCAGATCGAAGACGCCGACATACGTGGCCGGGTTGCTTCGCGGGGTTCGCCCGATGGGCGCCTGATCCACCTCGACGACGCGATCGATCTGTGCGCCGCCGAGGATGCGCTCGAATGCCCCGGGGCGCGGGCCGCCGCGGGTGATCCTGCGGTTGAGCACACGAAGAAGGGTCTGTGAGACAAGCGTGCTCTTTCCGCTTCCTGACACCCCTGTGACACAGACAAACCGACCCAGCGGGAAGCGGACGGTGATGTTCTTGAGATTGTTGGCGCTGGCGCCGCGAAGCTCGACGGCGTACCGCCAATCGACCGCGCGACGTTCCTCCGGCAGTGCGATGCAGGTCCGCCCGGTCAGGAACTTCGCGGTCAAGGAGCGGTCGTTGTCCAGGACCGTTTCGAGCGGACCCTCCGCCACGACATGACCGCCCTGAGCCCCCGCCCCAGGACCGATCTCGATGAGGTGAGCCGCCGCACCGATCACCTGTTCGTCGTGTTCGACCACCAGGACGGTGTTGTCCAGGCTCGCCAGATGTTGGAGGATTCGTGTCAGCCGGTGCGTGTCGCACGGGTGCAACCCGATCGTGGGTTCGTCCAGAACGTAGCACACACCCGACAAACCGCTGCCAATCTGCGTGGCCAGTCGGATTCTCTGCGATTCCCCACCTGAGAGCGTGGCACTTCCGCGATCCAGCGTCAGGTAGCCGACACCCACATCGACCAGGAAGGCGAGGCGGGCCGCGATCTCGCGGAGCAAGGGCTTGCCGATGGCCTCTGCCTCACCGGTCAGTCGCAAGCCGCCGAAAAACGATACGGCGTCCTCGACGGTCATCGCGGTGATTTCATCGATACCCCGCCCGGCCACCTTGACCGCCAGGGCTTCCCTGCAAAGGCGGGTGCCCCGACACTGTTCACAAGGCGCTTCGGTCTGCATGGCGTGAAGGCGCTGTTTGGTCGCCTCCGAATCGGTCGTCTCCCAGCGCCGACGAAGATTCGGGAGGACGCCCTCGAACGAAGCACCCCACTGCTTGGCTTCCGCCTCGGTGGTCCCGTCCATCAGGATGCGCGCGGTGGGCTCCGGGATGTTGGCAAAGGGAACGTCGGGGAGGACACGGTACCGCTCGCAGAACTCGCGAATCATCGCCGCGTACACGCTCGATAGCTTCTGTCCGGCGTTGCGCCACGGGGCAATCGCACCGGCCGCGAGCGACACGTTGCGGTCCGGAACGATCAGATCCAGGTCGAATTCAAGCGTCGTTCCCAGCCCCGCGCACGTTCGACAGGCGCCGTGAGGCGAATTAAAGCTGAACAATTGCGGCGAGAGGTGGTCGAGGCGAACGTCGGCGTGGACGGGGCACGCCAGCGCGGCACTGTAGACATCGTCGGACCAGTTCCCGGGCGTGGCCTCGGCCGTGACGATCACGCGCCCCGAGGCAAGCCGTGTCGCCAGCTCGACGCTGTCGGCGAGTCGCGTCGCAATGGACGGCTTGATCGCCAGGCGATCGACCACGACTTCGATCGTATGCTTCCGCTTTGGTGCCAGAGGCTCGGCATCTTCAATCAGACCAATCTCACCGTCGATGCGCGCACGAATGAACCCCTCCCCGACCGCCCGGGCAAGAATCGCGTTGTGCGCGCCGCGCCGACCCTCGACCAAGGGGGCGAGCACCATGATTCGCCGCCCCGGCGTTCCCGCGAGCACGCGGTCCACGATCTGCGCGGTGGTCTGGCACACGATGGGCCGGTCGCATTTCCAGCAGCGCGGCTCGCCGACACGGGCAAAGAGCACACGCAAGTAGTCATGGATTTCCGTCGTCGTCGCGACGGTCGATCGGGGGCTCGACACGGTGATGCGCTGTTCGATGGCGATGGTTGGGGAGAGCCCGTCGATCCGGTCCACGTCGGGCTTGGGCATTTGCTCGAGGAACTGCCGCGCATACGCTGAGAGCGATTCGACATACCGCCGCTGCCCTTCGGCATAGATCGTGTCGAAGGCGAGCGAACTCTTGCCCGAGCCGGACGGTCCGGTGACGACGGTCAGCACGCCGCGCGGCACCTCGACCGTTACGTTCCGCAAGTTGTGCTGCCGCGCGCCGACGACACGGATGCAGGGACGCTTGTCCATCCAAAATGCTCCAGCCGTGTAACAACCCCACCCGTTCTTGAGCGATCCGAAGGGTTCCGACCGTCTCTGAGCGTATCGAGCCTGTCAGCCTACGCGGGCGGAGCGTAGCATTCAACGCAACCAGGCCCGCCGGACGGATGCTTGATGACGAGGGTAGACACCGCAAAATGTCCGAAAATGTCCCTCCATACCCGCTTCAGCCGCGCAGGATGCTCCAGGCCAACCAGTTGAGCCGCGGTGGTCGATGAGAAGGCAGGGCGAGAGTCGCACCCCTTCGCCAGACCAGGCGTAGACGTTACGGTGGGTCATACACGCTGGACCCAATCCGTTTGCAACCCTATAATTTGGGGGGCTTCGGGAACACAGGCGAAACGATCGGGGTCGAACGGACCGGGGGCTATGGTTTTCTCGGTGTCGAAACCGATAGCACCTTCGTGAGTCGTGTCGCACGGATGCCGTGTGGAATCAACGCTTAAGGAGTGAAGATGCAACGCATGTCGGATCAAGTCGGTCGGTGGTCGAGATGGACCCTTCTTACTTGGATGCTCCTCGCGTTGGTGCCGTCGGCCTTGGCGGATCGCTCGGCCGACACCGCACGGGCCACGCCGGAGTCGCTCTGGAAGGAGACGATCAGCAAGGTCACCAAGGGCGACTTCGCGGGTGCGACCGACGCGATACGGGCATTGCATAGCGGCGATGAGCTGACTCAGCAGGTTCAGGCCTGGCTCGAGGAGCACGAGGCCAAGGAGGCCGCACGCCGCGAAATCGACCAGGCCGATCTGGAGCGGTTCATCGGATACGCCAAGGCCCGTATCGAGCGCAAGGAGTATTGGCGAGCGCTGGACCAGGCTTTGGCGGCCCTGGACTGCGCCCACGACCAGGAGACCTTCCTGCAAAGTGCTTGGCTACTCGACCTGGCGAATGAGGCCGTAGCCATTGCACAAGAACATCGCAAGGACAGTGAGTGGCGAAAGGTGTGGCAGATCTACGGGCGGCTGAGTGCGCTGTTCGAAGGCGAGCCGCGTTACCGGAAGCTGGAACGTGAGGCCATTACGCACCTGCGCCTCGAGGCCATGTTCAAGGAGGGCTCCCACTGGGAGGAAACGATCGAGCGGGTCCGCTGGAGCGACGCAACCAACGCCCTCACCTACATCGGGAAGTACTACGTTGAGCCGGCCGATTTCAAGAGTATCACCGAGGCCGGGCTCGAGCAGTTGCTGCTTCTAGCCGATTCCAAGACCGCCCGTGAGGCACTGGCGAACCTTGCGGATGAGGACGACCGAAACGACTTCAAGGCGCGAATCCGGACCCGGCTCAAGCAGGTCCAGGAGGCAGCGTCGCTGGACAAGACCGATTGTGTCCGCCACTTCCGCCGCGTGGTCAGGAACATCAACGCCGAAACGGTTCGTCTACCGGAGGAGCTACTGGTCTCCGAGTTGATGCGCGGGGCGCTGAGCCCGCTCGATGACTACACCAACATCTATTGGCCACGGGCAAGCCGCGAGTTCGACAAGCAGACCCGCGGGAACTTCGTCGGCGTCGGCATCTCCATCATCTCCAACCGAGAAGGAGAAGTCGAGGTTCGCTCACCCATGGAGGACAGCCCGGCCTATCGCGCAGGCATCCAGGCCGGCGACATCATCACCAAGTCGGAGTCTGACGGCAAGGTGACCGAGCTGAAAGGACTTTCCATCAACAAGGTCGTCGATGTCATCACCGGACCCAAGGGAACACCGGTCACGCTGACGATCCGTCGCAACGACGAAGAGATCGAGTTCCCGCTGGTTCGTGCCCGTGTCAAGATTCGCTCGGTCAAGGGCATTCGGCGCGACCCGCTGGACGAAGAACGCTGGGACCATTGGCTTGATCGGGAGCACAGCATCGGCTATGTGCGCGTCACCGCGTTCCAAAAAAACACCGTCGAGGACGTGGCCAATGTGCTGAGCGAGTTGTCGGCGGAAGGACTCAAGGGCCTGGTGCTCGATCTACGCGGTAACCCGGGCGGTCTGCTTGATTCCGCGTGGGAAATGTCGAGTCTGTTCCTGAAGCGGGGAGACGGCGTCGTCAGCACCAAGGGCCGCATCAAGAGTGAGGACCAGAACTTCGAGACGCTGACCACCGGCCCGTTCTCCGATGTGCCCCTTATCGTCCTGGTGGATGACCGTAGCGCCAGCGCCTCAGAGATCGTTTCCGGCGCCGTGCGCGATAACCGGCGGGGCCTCGTCGTCGGCGAGCGGACGTTTGGGAAGTTCAGCGTACAAAACCTCATCGGCCTGGGCAGGTCGGGCGCGAAGCTCAAGCTGACCACGGCGAAATACTACCTCCCGAATGGGGACTCCCTTCACCGCAGCCCCGGTGCCAGGACATGGGGCGTGACGCCCGACATCCCCGTTCGGCTCGTGAGATGGGAAAAGACGAACGTCCGTCTGAAGCAGCGGGACGCGGAGCTACTTGGTCCGCCGAAGCCGATCGTGAAGAAATCGGACGACAAGACCGACGAGAAGGACGCAACCGCCGACAAGACAGCGGAAGCCGGCGGTGATAAGGAGAAGGCCCCAAAGGACGACAAAGCGAAAGACACCGAGACAGCCCCGACGGTAGACAAAGATACGGAAGTCGTCGCCACGGCTGAAGAACCTGAGGAGGACAAGCTTCCGCCGCTCCTGCAACCGGACGAGAACAACCGGCCGAAGGTGGACCCGCAGCTCGACACGGCGCTGCTCCTGATGCGCGTGACGGTCGTCGGACAGTCCAAGCCGAAGTTCGTCATAGCCGAACCGAAGAAGGAGACGCAACCGGCCCGGCCGTAACACCACCCGTTTGTTGAAGCCGCTTCAGCGCTCCGGCGAGTTGATCTCGCCGGAGCGTTTTCTTGTTGAGGCTCGCCAGTGGGAAGCTCTCTTCCCTCAGTTGTTTAGCCCCGTTCAGTCCGAAACCCCCGCGTGCTCGCGCACCGTCGGCTGCCCGCCGCACGTGCGCCGGTGAATCCGCTTGACCCCCGCATAGGCCTGACCTAGATTTGCTGCATGACAGCGATGAACGCCATGGAACGGATGTCCGCGGTGCTTGCCGGGCAACAAGCCGACCGCCCGCCGGTAAGCTTTTGGTTCCACTTCCCGCCGGCCTGCCAGAGTGGGTCGGCCGCAGTCGATGCCCACCTCGAACACCTCAGCCGCTTTCGTCTCGATTTCCTCAAGATCATGAACGACAACCCGTATCCGACACGGCGACCGATCAAAAGCGCCGCCGACCTGCGCGATCTGCCCGTTCTTCTGGGCGACGAGGACGGCTATCATCACCAGCTTGAACTCATCCGCACCTTGGCCAAGGAGTTGTCCGGGCAGGTGCTGCTGACGACGACGCTCTTCCATGCATGGGCCATCCTGCGAAGGCTGGTGACGCCCCGGACCTCCGAGGTGCATCATCCGCCGAAGCTCGGTGGCTCGGTTACGCCGGTGGACCAGCGCATGAGCGAGCTGCTCCGCGAGGATCGAACGGCCGTAGCCATGGCGCTCGACACCATCGCGGCCTCGCAGGCGAATTTCGCCAAGCGGTGCGTCGAGGCCGGCGCGGACGGTGTCTTCCTCAGCGTTCGGGACGACTGGGTGGATAACGAGGCCAACGGCAAGGGAACGTACGACGAGATCGTGCGAATCGGGGATGGTCAGATTCTCACGGCCGTCGCCGGTGCGAAGCTCAACATGCTACACGTGTGCGGCGTTCCGCAAGATTTTGACGCGTTCGCGAGTTATCCGGTGCATGTCATCAACTGGGCGGATCGGGCGGCCGGACCCGCGATCGGCCAGGTGATCGATCGTATGTCGGCCATCGCCTGTGGCGGCGTGGACAACCTCGACACCCTGCCCAATGGGTCACCCGGCGCGGTGCGCGAGGAGGTACGCGACACGCTTCGCCAGGCCGGCACGCGACCGGTTATCATCTCTGCCGGCTGTACGTTCGACCCGGAGCTGGTTTCCGAAGAGAATCTTCACGCGATGGTCGATGCCGCCCGCGAAGGGGGCATCGGCGCGGGGTAGGCGTGGTCGCGAGCAATCCACGAGGTATTGGGTTGTCCATCATCAGTTGTCAGCGATCATCCGACGACTCATCAGGACGTACTGACAACTGATAACTGATAACTGATGACTGTTTTCTCTTTGAGGACGACGAAGTTGGAACGCACATTGATCATTCTCAAGCCCGACGCACTTCAGCGGCGCCTTGCCGGTCGTCTCATCCAGCGCTTCGAGGACAAAGGCCTCACCCTCGCGGGGATGAAGCTGATGCACATCTCGCGCGAGTTGGCCGAGCGACACTACGCCCCGCACAAGGAAAAACCGTTCTACCCGCCGCTCATCGACTACATCACCAGCGCACCGGTGATCGTCATGGTGCTGCAAGGCGAACGTTGCATCGACATCGCGCGGGCGCTGATGGGCAAGACGTTCGGCTATGAGGCGACCCCCGGTACCATTCGAGGCGACTTCGGCGCCAGTCGATCCTACAATCTGGTACACGGCAGCGACGCCCCGGAAACGGCCGAGACGGAGATCGCTCTTTACTTCAGCAAGGACGAGCTGCTCGACTACAACCCAGCCGGGAGCGAGTGGGTCTTTCCCAAGAGCGACGACTGACCCGCGCGGCTTTAGCCCCGGCGGACTTGCGTCCACCGGAACGTTTCCGCCTGTCGAATGGCCACGCAGGCTAAAGCCCTCGGCTCAGGTCGGAGATGGCGCTATTTCGATGTCGCCCGCTCAGTTTGTTGAACCCATCCCGCTCACCCCGGCGCTGAGTCCCGACGGATCCATCGACGAAGACCTTTACTGCCTCGAATGCGGATACAACCTGCGCGGGTTGTCCGGCGACCCGATCCGCTGCCCGGAATGCGGCGCGCGAAACGACCTGGGCACCATCGCCATCCCCGCCATCTACATCCAGAAGGCGCTTCGCGAAATGGAAACCGCACCGACCGGGTGCGTGGCATCGGCGTTCGCGGGAGCCACCTGCGGCGCCGTCGCCTGGCTTGTGGGCGAGATCGACTTCGCATTGTGGTCAACCGCCATCGTGGGAATCCTCGTTGCGGCCTGGTGCGCTACATACATCGCCATGCGCAACACCTACGAAGACCAGCCGGGGTGGCGCCGCATCCTCGGGGACTTCCACCTGGCCACGCTGTTTTGCACGGTGGTCATCCCATTGAGCGCCCTGGCTCTGTGGGCCGTCGATCGGCCTTACCCATCAACCGGGTTCGGTCCCGTGTGCGCCGGTGTTGTGACCGTTTCCGTCCCCTGCCTTGTGGTCGGCCTGCGGGTGTACGCTGCGGCGCGGAAACGAATCGCCGTCATGCAGCGCGACGCGGCCGTCCGGATGGCTCGGGAGATCCTAGGGCGTGAACTACGCCGCGCGCCGCAGTAAGGCCCTCTTTGCCTAAGCGCTAGCGTGCGTCCCGGACGCACCTTTTTTCTCATCCAGCCTCGGTTGCAACCTTTCCACCGTCATGCCAGACCCCAACGGTCCTGCCACACACGGACGCACCCTACGGCCGCAGTCCCGTGCCACACCGCGTTCATCCGTCGCCCCCCGGCTTTGCCTGAAGCAATGCCCGCTGTCAACGCTTGGAACCCTACTGCTTTCGCATCATAATGTCTGCGTCTCTTGATTGGTCTGTTGGAGCCCAAGTCTTGCCGGCGAAAATGATTCCGTACGAGTTCCTTCGGCGAAGCGCCGGCGAGAGCCTTGCGCGCGCTGAGGAGCTTCTCCACGAACTGACGGCACGCAGAAGCTGTCGCTTTTTCTCCGCCGAGCCCGTCCCGCGTGACCTGATCGAACGCGTCATCGGCGTGGCCCACACCGCGCCAAGCGGCGCCAACCGAAAGCCGTGGCGGTTTGTGGTCGTCGATGATCCCGAACTGAAGCGCGCGATTCGCGCGGCGGCCGAAAAGGAGGAGCGGGAGAACTACGATCGTCGCTTCCCGCAGGAATGGCTCGACGCGCTGAAGCCGATCGGAACGGACGCGAATAAACCGTTCCTGGAGATCGCCCCCTTCCTGGTCGTGCTCTTCCGTATCGATTGGGTGTCGATCGACGGACAGAGGGTCCACAACTACTACCCGTCCGAATCCACGGGCATCGCGGCGGGCATGTTCCTGATGGCCTGCCAACAGGTCGGCCTCGCGACGCTCACCCACACGCCCAGTCCCATGGGATTTCTGCGCGACCTGCTCGGGCGCCCGGCCAACGAGAAGCCGTATCTGCTGATTCCGGTCGGCTACCCGGACGCTGATTGCGAAGTGCCGGATTTGCCGAAGAAGCCGCTTGGCGAAGCGCTTCAGTGGAATGGAGGTTAGCGCATTCACCTTTTCTTCGTCTTGAGCCGCGGGCTTCAGCCCGCGCGGACGTTTGACGCTCCAAAGCCTTACAGTGGCTGGCAGCCCCAAGCGAAGCGCGGGCATGAAGGCTCGGGGCACAAGGCCGCACGTTGCGGCGTGGCATCCGCTTGGCCGCGCTATGTCTGCAAGCCGGACCCGGCATGCATGAGCGCTGCGGCTGCGCACACGGCGACTGCGGCCGTTTCGCTGCGCAGCGTGGTGGGAGATAGTGTCACCGAGACGGCACCGGACGTACGCAACAGGGTGCGTTCCGCCGCCGACCAACCTCCCTCGGGGCCGACCCATACCAAGATGGACGCCCACTCGGGGAGCCCGGACAGGAATCGATGGAAGGGCAGCAGGGTGACGCCGGCCACGGGCGTCCCTTCCTGTTCCTCGACGTCGGCCATCGCCGTGCTTTGGAACTCGCCGACTCGCTTGACGGACTCCGCCAGAGGCTGCGTGTTCTCGATCGCCGGTACCCAGGCTCGCCCCGACTGTTTGGCGGCCTCAATCGCTCGGCGAGACATCCGCTCTACCGTGGAGGCACCCGGCTTGTTCAAGCTCCTTTCGGACAGGATCGGCCAAATGGCCGCAACGCCCAGTTCGGTGCATTTTTCGACGAGATACGTCTGGCGATGGGGCTTTCCCAGTGCGACGGCCAGCGTGACGCGAACCGCCAGGTCGAACGGGCGGTTTCGAAGGTCGCGGGCTTCGACAACCACCCCCCGCCGATCGACCCGGGCGATCACCCCGTCGGCCTCGGTTCCCTTGCCGTCGAAGACGATCACCTCGGTCCCCGGCTCCGCCCGAAGGACTGTGCGAAGATGGTGAGACTCCTCCGACGGCAGGGCGATAGGCCCCGTGGCAAGGGCCGGGCAATAGACGCGAGGGCGACGCATCGAGTGAATTATCACCGTGCGGGGGGGGGCGGCAACTTTACCGGACTGCCCCTGCGGGCCGATAGAAGCTACGAGGCTGTCGCAGGTGGCCCCGGGGCGATCGGTCGATCCGCGTGCCGTCGTCGATGGACCCCGTTTCGGCACGCCTCGCACGCCCGACGCAGTAGCGTCGGCGATATCATGACATGACCGACGACCAAAGCTCAGATCAATCACCATCCGACCCCCTCGACCCGATGGGCTCCGAGATGATCTCGGAGACTGATCTGGACGACGTTTTGGCGCAGGCCTCGTCGTTGGCGGCCGATTTGTCGCAGGAAATCGGCCAGGACGCGGGATCACCCGCGGCGGGTACCGCCCCCCTCGATGGCGGCTCCACGGATGCCACCGTCGAGGTCGGGTTGGACGAACTCGAACGGTTGGTGGCCGCCACCCGCGAGGAGTTGGATGGGTCCGATGGGGAGGCAGCCGCGCCCGATCCGCCCAGCGAGGAACCGGCGGACCTCGCCGTCCCCGACTTTATGTCGGAGTTCACGGAGCCCTCGCCGCCGCCGCCGCCCGACGAGCCGGATGGTCCTGATGAACTGCCGCCACCGCCAGCCGCTCTCGACGAACCGCCGCCGCCCGCGGCGATCGCGGCCCCGAACGACTCGCAGGTGGTTTCCGATCCGAGTTTGGGGATCGTGGCGACCGGGACCGTAAAGCAAGAAGCGCCCCCTGAGCCGCTGGGGGTTGTGGGCACCCAGTCGCCCGTGGTGGCCGAGGACACTTCATCCCCAAAGGTCGATGACAGCGCCGTTGAGGCGCCGACGGAGCCGACCGTCAGCAAGCGGGTTGCCTTGGTACGCGCGATCGTCGCCAAGGCCGGACCGATCCTGTTAATTGTATGTGACCACGGCGTGTCGCTCTTGGAAAAGATCGATCGTCCGCTCCAGCGGATCGGGCAGGTGCCGCGACGCTTGCTGGGTTGGTTGGCCATCGCCACGCTGGGTACGTCTCTGGTTGCCTTCATCGTCTCGGCCTTCTAAACTCGCCAAGAACCTGAACCCACCAGGACGTGAGAAGCGAGAGCATGCCCCTTGAACGTCCCGGCGTTTTGACGTTTTCACGCTTGGATCATAGACCATGAATTCGCCCGCCGCGGCTGCGTCGTCCCCTGCCGGAAGGTTGACTCGTGTCCTCGTCTTCGTGCTTTGCCTGATCGTGCGTGCCTACCAGGTCATGGTTCGACCTTTGCTGGTGGGGCAATGCAAGTTCTACCCGACCTGCAGCGACTATGCGGCCGGCGCGCTTCAAGAACACGGCCCGTGGCGAGGGCTTCTTCTGATCGGGCGGCGAGTCGCCCGATGTCACCCATTCTCGCCCGGAGGGATCGACCTCGTTCCCGTCCGGTCGTCGTCGGCCGCCGCCGGGGACGGTCTGGATTCACCTCACACCAGTCAAGATAGCGTTCGATAAGAACCGTACCGGCGCTGTCACGGCATCGCGGCGATGTCGCTGATCGCAGGGGCGCTCCCTGCGCGCGGCGTCATCCGGATGCGAGCCGATGACGGGACCCCCACAGACCCCCGGCGGGACGGCGCTGGCCTTGCCCGGCGAGACGCCGCCCTCGGCAAGCGAGGACCGGTCTTTCGCAAGCGCGATGCCGTTGCCGCGGGACGTCTATGCGCGGGCCGCCGAGGCCGCGGTACCTCGCATGCTGCAAATACTTGGCGTGGCGCCCTGGATCCACGCCGCCGTGGTAGGCCGCGGTTCGTCGCGTGTTGCGCCTGGTCGCCTCTTGCGCCGTCAGGCGGCGACGTTGGCCGTAGGTCTTTCGTGCGAGTTCGGCGACGCGCGCCTCGACCGCGCCTACCTCCACGAGGTCGTGCGGACTTCGCTCCTCCGGTGGCAACTCACGCTTCGCGGTGACGGACGTCCGGCACGCAGCCGCGCCCAGGGCTCGCTGTACGGTGCGATCCTCGCCTACATCGTCACCTTGTTGACCGAAACATCACAGTTCCAAACGAAGCAGTTGCTCGAAGACATCGAGCGGCATCTGAGCTGGCTGGTTCGTCGCCGACCCGCTTCGCCGTGGGTCGAGGCGGCGACGGTGGGTGCCCTGGCCGACGCCGCGCTGTTGGTCCGGGATCAAACCCTCCATTTGCGGGCACGCGACCGACTCGGGCCGTTACTGGCCCGTCAGGATCCCGAGGGCTGGTTTCCCGAGGAAGGTGGCCCGGACGTCGGCCGTCTCTCGCTGACCCTCGATGCCCTCGCGCGAACCCATCGCCAAACCGGATGGGAGGAATTGATCGAGCCGCTCAAGCGAATCGCCGGTTTCCTTACGCATCTGGTGCATCCGGACGATACGGTTGGTGGTTGTTACAGCTCCCGCGGCACCGATTTTCTTAGCCCGTACGGCGTTGAGCTGTTGGCGCCACTGTCGCAAGAGGCGGCAGCGTTGGCCCTCTGCGGCCGACGGCGCGCCGCCGGTTTGCTTTCGTGCGACGACGACCGCGCCGCCGTGGGGTCGGCCGGTGCCGCACTCGCGCAGACTGTCGCGCGCGACGGCTCGCTCGACGCGGTCTCGCTTCCCCATCACCGGGTGGGGGTGGTTCAGTTTCCTCGCGCAGCCCTGTCGATCGTCAAGACGTCGTCCTATCACGCCGTGGTGAACGCGAAGCGCGGCGGGGCGATCCACGTAGCGTGGAAGAACGGCGTCGAAGAGCTCGCGGATCCGGGCGTGACGGTCGTGTATCCGCTCCGGCTGCGCAGCAGTTCGCGGCTCGACCGTCGAACCCACGTCGTGATCGACGACTCGTCCATCCGGTCCAGCGGGATTCTCCGCGGCATGAGACGCAGGCCGGCGCTTACGTGGCTTCGCTGGTTGGTGTCCTTGTTTTGGAGGAAGCGATCGTCCCCACCGGCGGGGGAGCCGGGAGCGAACGATCCGTCAGGTCTGGCGCATGACACCTTCGTCAGAGATATTCACTTCGGGGAGGACTGGATTCGTATCCGCGATCGCATCCATTGCCGCCTGCCGTGCCGAACGATCATCTGTCAGTCCCCCTCGCGGACAAGAAACGAGCTGTTCGCGGAGGGCGCGGGCGAGCGATCCCCCAGCCGACCACCCATCTACATTGAAGGCGGGCGCAACGTGCAGATCACCCGGGTGTATCGGCAGGGTCGCCTCGTGGAAGGCAACCGCTGATTCGACTATGGCGGACCGCTAGCGCTGAGCAGAACCTCGTCCGGGTCGGTCGATTCCGGCGCGAAGCGAGCGAGGAGTCGGCGTATCTTCGGCTGGTCCGGGTCCAGTTCCAACGACCGATGCCAGTGTTCCAGCGCGCGGTGTTGACGGTCCGTTCGGCCGTTGTCACGCAGATAGGCCAGCATGTTGATCGAGGCCAACCCGGCGTGAGCCCGAGGTAGCCGCCAGTCGTAGGCCAGCGCCTGTTGATAGCTTCGCCGGGACTCGTCGAAGGAGCGCATCTTGAACAGGCAGTAGCCCAGCGCCTCGTGTGCGGCCGCGAGTTCCGGCGCCATCTTGATCGCCTGGGTGAGCGAACGCTGGGCCATCCTTAGTCGATCCTGCTTCAGATAGGTGCGGGCCAGGTTGACCAAGACGACCGGCTGTTCGGTATCGCGCTCCAGCGCCTCCCGGTAGGCGCGGATGGCAGCGTAGTACCTCTCCTGAGCGCTGAGGGCGACGCCCAGGTTGACATAGCCGTGGGCGCGCTCCGGGTCGATCTCGATCGCCTCCTGGAAGGCCTCGACGGCTTGCGCGTAGTCGCCGACCTCCTGATGGCAGACCCCAAGGTTGATCCGTGCGTCGAAGCTCTTGGGGTCGAGGCGGACAGCGTGCGCGTAGGCCTGGATGGCGTCGGACAGGCGATGGAGCAGGCTATACACCTGGGCCAGACTGAATGTGTCGGCAAAGGAGAAGGGGTCGCGGCGGATGGCCTCGACCAACGAATCGACGGCGCGTTCGTATTCCCCGAGCGTTCGATAGATCGCCCCCATTCGCGAGAGCGGGACGGCCGATTCCCTGTCAAGAGCGGCTGCCGCCTCGAACTTCGCCAACGCGGCTTCGTACCGCTCGGAGGCCATCAGCGCCTCTCCTTGGCGTACGTTCTGCTTTGCGCTGTAGCGTTGAACGGCCGTGCATCCACCGGAGGCAACGACCGTGACCAGCCCGAAGGCCAACCATCGCGGTGCTCGACGAGCAAGGCGGTCGCGCAATGCGTGACGCTTCGTTGATGCGAGGGCTACGGGTGGCATCAGGTGTTCAGCGGATCTTCCGTGACTCATGGCTCACTCCGTTGTGGTGGCGGTGGTGGGACACTGCGCGTACACAGCCCCTCGCGCGCGCCGTCCGTGCTGTTCGCAGTATCGACCACCGACGGCGATTCGATCCAGTCTTGGGTGCGTTTCCCGGTTGGAACGGCGCCCCGAGCGCTCATCCCGGGGGTCCGGCAACGCCACGATTGGAGTTTCTCGCCTGGAAGGCGGTGGGGGCACCGGTTCATTTGATTTTCAGGCGTTGGGCGCTACTATTTGATTCGGACGCGGCCATCCCGAAGCCAAGAGCGATCAACGCAAGGAACCGAATCGCATGCCCGACAACCACCTGCTCGCCATTCCCGTATTCAATGAAGAAACCTACGTGACTTCGGTGATCAAAGAGACCAGGCGATACGTCTCCAACATCCTCGTGATCGACGACGGATCGACGGACGGCACGCCCGAGCTTCTCCGCAAGGAAGAGGGAATCCATGTGATAACCCACCGGGAGAATCGCGGATACGGAAAGAGCCTGGCCGACGCGTTTTGTTTCGCGGAACGGAAGGGGTACGACTGGCTCATCACGATGGACTGCGACGAGCAGCACGAGCCTGCCCGTATCCCGAGCTTTCTCGAGCTTGCCGAGCGCGACGAGGCGGACGTCATCAGTGGGACGCGATACCCGACCGGCCAGGCAGTGGAGGTGTCGGTGCCGCAGGAGCGCCGACGGATCAATCACCAGATCACCGAAATGCTGAACCGGCGTTTGGGCCTGAGCATCACCGACGCCTTTTGCGGCTTCAAGGCCTACCGGGTGTCATCGCTGCGGCATCTTAGGATCACCGTGCCGGGCTACGCCATGCCCATGCAGTTTTGGGTTCAGGCGGTGCGGGCCGGTCTGCGCATCGTGGAGTTGCCCGTTCGCCTGATCTACAACGACCCCACGCGGCACTTTGGCGGGCTGCTTGACGACCCCACCGTCCGGCTTCAGCACTACCTCGACGTGTTCGAGCGGGAGTTCGCTGATCACTCCGCTCCGGCTTTGCCGACCACTGCCGGTTGCCTTCCGTGCTGTTGACGAAACGGCCCATGCTCGACTTTTCCAACTTGAAGACACCCGCGTCCCACGGGGACGTGCTGGTGACACCCGCGCCGTCGGCGTGGGTGGCCGCTGCCCGCGAGAACTTTGACTCGTTGTCCGCCGCCCGCGCCCCCCTGCTGGATTCGACGCTCGGTGAGTGGCGACGACGAACGCGCGAGGCCATCGTTGGTCGCGACGATACGCTCGTCTTCGTGACCGGGCACCAGCCCGAGTTCATCCACCCCGGCGTTTGGGCAAAACATGTGGTTGCGCAGCGAGCGGCCGAGGCGGTTGATGGTGTGGCTGTCAACCTGGTCGTCGATCACGACGCGCCCAAGACGAACTCCGTCCTGGTGCCGGCGGTTCAGGGAACCGCGCTGACGCTTCGCCCGATCCCGTTCGCGGAGTCTTTGCGCGGATTTTCCTTTGAGCAGATCGCGCGGCTGCAACCTGACCAGGTAGATCGCTTCGAATCGAATCTTCGCCAGTGCCTGGGTGAGCGATACGAGGCGTCGCAGATGCCGACATTCTTTCGCGGCGTGCGCGAAGCGGCGGGCGATGCGGACTGGGTGGGGCAGGTCGTGGCCGGGCGGCGCGCCATCGAGAACGCCCTCGGGGTGATGATCGAGGATCGCCGCATCAGCGACATTTGGTGTAGCCCGCTGCTGCTTGATTTTCTGGTCAACGCCGAGCGATTCGCCGCCAGCTACAACCGAGCCCTTGCGTGGTACCGCCGCGAATTTCGCGTACGAGGTGCCCAGCGGCCGATTCCCGATCTTCACTGCCAGGGCGGTCAGTGCGAGGTTGCCGCCTGGGCCTACCGTTGTGATCAACCAAGGCAGCGCCTTTTCGCGGCGCGAGTAGCGGGAGCGGTCGAACTGTTTGCCGGCGGCGTCCGCATCGGCGTCGTGCCGGAGCGCCATCTGCGCGCCTGCTCGGACCTGGCGGCCGTGCTCGACGACATGGCCGGCTGGCGGCTGCGTCCCCGTGCCCTCACGCTGACCATCTGGGCCCGCCTGTTGCTTGCCGACCTGTTCATCCACGGGATTGGTGGGGCGAAGTACGACCGAATCAGCGACGTGATCATCGAGGACTATTACGACGTTTCCGCGCCGCACATGGCCTGTGCTTCGGCGACACTGCACATGGACTTGCCCGGTAGCGGCATGGGGTTCGACTCGTCCGCGGCCGTCGATCGTTCGCTCCGCGATCTGAGATTCAACCCACAACGCAACTTACGGACCGGCGAAGATCTTGTGGCGCTCGAAGAGCAGCGACGCGACGCGATCGCATGCTCCGATCGGTTACGAGAGTCGGATGGTCGGAACCGATCGGCCCGGCGTGATGCGTTTGACCGGCTCCGCCAGGTCAACGACGCGATGCTCGACGCCCGGCGCGGGGAAGTCGAATCCCGGCGCGTCGAGCTTGGTCAGGCGAAGGAGGCCCTTCGCCGGGACAAGATCGCGACCTCGCGCGAGCACTTTTTCGGGTTCTACGATGCCCAGCGATTGAGATCGCTACTCGCCGGACTTCCCGACGTGGGCGCCTTTCGACTATGATGCGGTCCGTGGCGTCGATCGTCACAGTGGTCCGAATCGGGGAGCGTGAGTTCGCCCGCGCGCAGGCAGACCCGAAGCCGGAACGGTTTCAACGCGGCATCAATGGAACGGAAGCAACATGACAGAACAACCATCGGACGGCGGGCTTCAGATCGATTCCGACTGGAAATCGGACGCAGCCGAGGAAAAGAAGCGTCTCGCGGAGCAGGAAGCCAAGGCCAAGCCTGCTGGGGTAGGCTCGGCCGACGGTGCCCCGGGGGTTAACTTCTTCGAGCTGGTCAACATGCTTGCCATGCAGGCGGCGGTTGGATTGGGCGGCATGGAGGAACCCAGCGGCGTGAAAATCCCACCGAACCCGACCATGGCGCAGCACTTCATCGAACTGCTCGGCGTGCTAAGCGCAAAGACCGAAGGGAATCTGTCGCCCGAGGAAAAGACCATGCTGGGTGGCGTGCTGGACGAATTGCGTGGGCACTACGTCCGATTGGTTACAGCCGGCATGCCGGCACCGGGCGCGCAACCGGGTCAGCCGCCGACTGCCTGATGCCTGGTGTATGGTCACACCTCGTTTTGCGGGTTCAGATCAGCAACGTGTTGTGTGCCCCTGCTCTTGAGCAGTGCCCATCGCGGCTATCGTGGATCCGTCACTGCACAGGAGCAGTGGCACACCCGCAAATTCAGGCGTGGCGATGCACTAGTCGGTTGATACCGTAGATGTTTGTGACGCAAACGCGGGCTGCGCCGGTCGATCTCTTTGCCCGTCGCCGTTTCTGCGACTGACGTGGACCATGAAGGCTCGCCGTGAAGGCGAGGATGCGATGTTTGCCGTCATACCGATTCGCACCGAGTCCGACATCCGGCGAACGCCGCTGGTCAACTACGCGTTGATCGCCGCCAACGTCTTTTTTTTCACCCTGTTCTCCGAGGGACTGGCACCGGAGCCCGTTCTCGAGTTCCAACGGCAGTACCTGGTGTTTCGCCCGTCGCACCCGGCGATTCACCAGTTCTTTGCCTATCAGTTTCTGCATGCCGACATCATGCACCTGCTGGGGAACATGCTGTTCCTCTGGGTCTTCGGAAACAGCGTCAACGCCAAGATGGGCGACATTCCGTACCTGCTCTTCTACCTGGCGGGCGGTGTCTTTGCCGCCTGGGTGTTTGCTTCACTTTCGTCGTCTCCGGCGCCGCTGATTGGGGCGTCCGGAGCCATCGCGTCGGTCACGACGGCCTACTTGGCGCTGTTCCCGCGCAGCCGCGTGACCGTGCTGGTCTGGCTGGTCATCTTCATTCATTTTTTCGAGCTGCCCGCGTTGATCCTCATCGGTATCAAGATCATCGTCTGGGACAACATGATCGCGCCGAACATACGCGGAGGCGCGGGCAACATCGCCTACAGCGCGCACTTGGCCGGCTACCTGTTCGGGTTCGTCGGCGCCCTGGGCATGCTACTGGTGCGGGCACTGCCGCGCGACCACTTCGACATCATTGCACTCTGGAAGCGGTGGAACCAGCGACGCGAGTTCTCATCGGCGATGGCCGCTCCCGGTGCGAAAGACCGCGCCCGATTCGGCGGGGTCGCCCGCACGGAAACGAGCGACCCAGCGGAGCGCGCCGCCGAACAGAAGCGGTTCGAGCAGATCACCGGTCTGCGGACCGCGATCAGCGAACAGCTTGCCGGCTCGGATCGGGCAGGCGCTGTCGTGACGTACGAGGAGTTGTTGGCGGTCGAGTCGAAACAATGCCTGGCCGAGCACGATCAGTTGGAGATCGCGCGCGAATACTACGGCTCGGGGCGTTTCGCGGAGGCGGCTGCCGCGTTTGAACGATACGTGGAATGCTTTCGGACATCGGGTGAGGCCACGAACGTGCGACTGCTGCTGGGGATCATGTACGCCCGGGACTTGGGGCGGTTCGAGGACGCGGACGCCCACCTCAGCGACACCATTCGGTATGTCCGCGACCCGGCTCGCCGGGAGCAATGTTTGGAATGGCTTCGTAGCGTGCGTCAACGATTGGGACGCGCGGCTCCGGAGGGATAACGAGTAACGGAGGACTCAACGCCATGCCGGAAGTGGCTTACGTGAACGGGCGGTACAGTGCGATCGGCGACGCGACCGTGTCGATCGACGACCGCGGGTTCGTATTCGGTGACGGCATCTATGAGGTCGTCGTTGCCTACGGGGGGAAGCTGTTTCTGTTCGAGCCGCACATGCAGCGTTTGCGCCGCAGCGCCGCGGCCATTCGTCTCGAGTACGACTTCGACAAGAACCCGCTCGAGCCCATCGTCACGGAGGCGCTTCGGCGCAGCGAGCTGTCGGATGCGATGGTCTACATCCAGCTCACACGCGGCGTGGCGCCGCGCGACCACCCCATTCCCAAAGGGATTACGCCCTCGCTCATTATGACCGTGAGGCCGTTGCCGCGCGTATCCGACGAGTTGCGTCGGCGGGGTGCCAGGATCATGACGGTCCCGGACACCCGATGGTCCAAGTGTTTCGTGAAGGCCATCACACTGCTCCCCAACGTGCTGGCTCGGAGCGAGGCGGACGACCGCGGCTACGACGATGCGCTCTTCGTCTCGCCGGATGGCGAGGTACGGGAATGTACGTCATCGAACATCTTCTTCGTTGCGGATGGTCGGCTGGTGACGCCGACGCGGGACGAATCGGTGCTACACGGCATCACGCAGAACTTCCTTTGGCGGTGTGCCAAACACATCGGTGTCCAGGTCGCGGAGCAAGCCTTCACGCTGGACACACTCTGTCAGGCCGACGAGGTGTTTCTGTCGAACACGTCGGTGCAGGTGCTGGGCGTGACATCGATCGACGATCGGACCATCGGCGACGGGTGCATCGGTTCTGTCACCATGCGGCTGGCCGATGAGTTCACCCGGCACACGGGCGAGCGATCTAAGACTCCGTGACCTTTGACACAGCGGCCAGAGCCGGTTGGTGAGCCGGGCGGCCGAGGACCGGTCCCGTAAAGCATCACTGAAACTGCGATCTCGCAAGCAGACCTCCGGGGTGCGTGAAAGTCTTCGCGGGGGGTGCAAAGCCATATTGACAACGCCACGCCGCGTCAGAGCCGTGGGCGCAAGCCCACGGACACGATGCGGACAAGCACAGGGCTTCATCGATACCAGACCGGTCACAGGGCTCGCGCCCCGTGCTCTGAAAACTGACCGGCGATTCTGTCATGCACCCGACCTCCGCGGCGAATCGAGGCGGCGCTTGATTGTGGTCTGGAACGTCGCGATAATATGTGGCTTTCCCACGGGGGTTTACCGCCCGAACATAGCTTGGAATGGATGTACTTCCGACGCTTGCCGTGCCGTTTCACGGCATGATGTGCGGGTCTGTAACCCTGCTTGAGCCCGATCCGATCCACTGCGGGGAATCGGGGCGTGATCGTAGCTTCAGTACCTATTGATGTTGGCCGAAGTGCCAGGGGGAAAGCGTTGTCGGCCCCGCGGGGTCCGGTAACCTTTTGATCGTGCAGTCAGCTTCTCGAGGAAGAGCGATATGAGTTTGCGAAACAAGCGCAGCCGTGCGTGGCTGTTCGATCTGGTGCGGGTTCTTTCGATCGTTTGCGTTGGGCTCGTGCTGGCCTGCGGTAACCTCGGCCAGGGTTGCACCGGCACCGTGACGGGTGGCGGAGACGCGGACAGCGACGGTGTGATCGACACGGCTGACAACTGTGTTAATGCCGCGAACGCAGACCAGGCCGATGCGGATGGCGACGACGTCGGCGACGCTTGCGACAACTGCGTCAGCATGGCGAACGCCGACCAGCTCGACACGGACGACGACGGCGTGGGCGACGTGTGCGACAACAGCCCGATGGATCCCAACCCTGGGCAAGGAGACGTCGATCTGGATGGCGTCGGGGACTTCAGCGACAACTGCCGAACCATCGCCAACCCCGATCAGGCGGACGCCGACCTGGACGGTATCGGCGACCTGTGTGACAACTGTCCCAGCGCCCCGAACGACAGCCAGTTCGACATCGACGGCGATGGGTCCGGCGACGCCTGCGACAACTGCGCGAATCTGCCGAACGAGGACCAGGTCGATTCGGACAACGACGATGTCGGGAACATCTGCGATAACTGTTCCGGCACCCCCAACACCGATCAGATCGACACGGACGGCAACGGCGTCGGCGATGCGTGTGAAGGCGATCGGGACAACGATGGCGTGTCGGACGCAATCGATAACTGTGTGGGCGTGGACAACGCCGATCAGGCGAATGCGGATGGAGACACGCTGGGCGATGCCTGCGACAACTGTCCGGCGAACAGCAATGAGCTTCAGATCGACGATGACGCCGACGGCGTCGGGAACGAATGCGACAACTGTCCGGATGACGCCAACGCCGACCAGGCCGACTCGGAGGAGGACAGTTCGGGTAACGTTGTCGGCGACGGCTTTGGGGATGTTTGCGACAACTGCGAGTTCACCATCACAACAAACCAGGACGACGCGGACGGCGACGGCGTGGGTGACGCCTGTGAGGGCGATCGGGACAACGACGGTGTGATCGATGACGACGATGTTTGCCCTGATGACCCGGACAACGACACGGATAGCGATGGGATCTGCGGGGACGTGGACAATTGCCCAAGTGTAGACAACCCTGACCAGGCTGACGGTAATGGAAATGGCATCGGTGATGCGTGCGATTCGACATCGCCTCAGAATCAGACCGTGACCATCGACCTCGGGAGCCGGCGGACGTTCCCCTGTGAACCGCCGGTTACGCTAACGGCCGGCAGCTCCGCGTCCGGCGCTTCGTTTACATGGACCAAGGCGACGATCGGAGGACCGGTTCTTCCCGACGCCAATTTTGTCATCAACGGAAACGAGGCCACCTTCTCCGCCCCAACCGACCCCGCCTTCTCGCAGGCCACCTTCCGGTTTGTCGTGACCGCGACGGCGAGCGGTTTCAACCCGGGCAACGCCTCCGTCGAGTTCGAGATGCCGTTGTTCGACGCCGACACTCAGGTCGCCACCAAGAGCAGCGGCGCCGTGGCGGGCTGTGTACCGCCCGCCGCCTGCGAAATCGTCACCCTGCGATTCGGCGATGACGTTCCGTCCGGCTGGGGTGTGGATGTCGGCAACTGTTGGACCCAGGTCGTCGGCGTCGGCGACCCCGTGGTCGAGATCAACAACCCGTGCAGCTCGCCCACCACGTTCGACGCGCCGGAGGTGACGACGACAACCGACCTGGTCTTCACGGTTCAAGCGACCGGCTGTCCCGGCGAAACATTGGGCGGAACGGTCACGGTTCCCGTACAGGTCGCCACGGTCACGTTGGATCTCTCATCCGCCGGCCCGCTGGCTCCCGGCCAAACGCTCACCTTGGACGACCCGCAGTTTCTTACGCTTACCAGCATTGACCCGAACGACGTCACGTTCCTCTTCTCTGCGGGGTCGGTCGGGAACGGATCGCTGCCGGCGGGGGTCGTGGTCACGATCGACCAGAACACATCGGTGCTCACTGTCGTCACCGGTCCGGCGAGCGGCACGCAAGACATCACGATCACGGTCCAGGTCATCGGCACGGCCGGCTTTCTGGCCAGCGACACCGCGACGATCGGCATTTCCGCTCCGTAGCCCGGTCGCGGATCCGTCATTTCGAATCTCTCCACGGGCAAGCTCTCGGGCTTGCCCGTGTTCTTGCGCGGCGGGCGTCGCGTGGCGACCTCCCAAAAGTCCGGACCGGGCTATTCCCTGGACTTTCTGACAGGTGTCGGCGTGGTGCCACGTCACATGGGTTTGACGCTCTATGTGGCCCGTAGGGCTCCTACCTTCTTTCAGAGGACCGGGAGAACCGGCTTGGCGGCGGGCGCGAGCCCGGTGGCGTGTTGACACCGGGGTTCGCGGGCTGGCGCCTGCGGCTCCGACTGCACGCATTCCTCCCGCGGGAAGCTTGACAGCCCCTTTCACGGCTTGACAGCCCTTCACGACTTGCTATGTTTCGCGCCTTCAGGCGTGTCACCAGGCCACAGAAGGGGGATTCCGAAGCCAGCGATGGGGAGCGCCATTCCGGCGGGTGATCGTGGAGGACCAGCAACATGATTCGCGTAACGAATCTGACAAAGTATTACGGGTCGCTGCGGGCGGTGAACGACATCTCGTTCCATGTCGAGCGCGGCGGGGTCGTGGGTTTCCTGGGGCCTAACGGCGCGGGCAAGAGCACGACGATTAGAATCCTGGCGTGCTACCATCCGGCCTCCAGCGGGTCGGCTTCGGTGGCCGGCTTCGATGTCCGCGAGCAATCGATCGAGGTTCGTCGCAACATCGGGTACTTGCCCGAATCCACGCCGCTCTACCCGGACATGCGGGCACGGGAGTATCTCTCGTTCCGTGGGAAGCTGCGTGGGCTGTCGCTTGCGGAGCGTACGGCCGCGATCCGCCGGGTGACGGAGCGGTGCTGGCTTGGCGAGTTCATCGATCGCCCGATCGGCCAGCTCTCCAAAGGGATGAAGCAGCGCGTCGGTCTGGCCGATGCGCTGTTGCACGACCCCGCGGTGCTGATCCTCGACGAGCCGACGATCGGGCTGGATCCGACGCAGATTCGAGAAACGCGCGCGCTGATCAGTGAACTGGGCGAGAAACACACCGTCCTGTTGAGTTCGCACATTCTTCCCGAGGTCGAGCAGATCTGTGATCGCACGATCATCATTGCCGCCGGGAGCATTGTGGCCACCGGCTCGCCGGACGAACTTCGCAATCAACTCCGGGCGAAGGCCCGCGTGATCGCCGAGATGAGCGGTGCGGCGGAGGAGGAAGTGGCTCGCAGCACACGCGAGCTGTCCAGTGTCGAAGCGGTGGACGTCTCGTCGTCGAACGGTTGGGTTCGGCTGTCCATCGAACCCAAGCCCGACCACGACCCGCGCGAGGATCTCTTCAAGCTGACGACGTCCAAGGGCTGGTCGCTTCGCGAGCTCAAACGCGAAGGTGCCAGCCTGGAAGACTTCTTCATTCAGATTATCGCAAAACAGCAACGCGGCGACCTGGAGTAACCCGAGAAGGCTTTCCGGGCCGTTCCGCGGCGCCGCCCGCGGACGTGGGTCGAACCGTGGCTTGAACGAAGCGGTCGAAACGACTGAGTAGAGGGAGACGCTCTTGCAGAACATCACAACCATGGCGCGGCGTGAGCTCGGTGCCTATTTTCTGTCACCCATCGCCTATGCCGTTAGCACGGTCTTCCTTTTTTGCACAGGGTTGGCGTTCGGGCTGGGAACCTTTCGCAACGGCGAGGAGGCGTCGCTCCGCCCGCTCCTCGACTTCTGGATGGTCATGATTCTGCTGTTCGTGCTGCCGATGCTGACCATGAGACTGCTCAGCGAAGAGTACCGCGCCGGCACGATCGAGACGCTGATTACGGCGCCGATCAGCGAGACGCAGATCGTCCTGGGTAAGTTCGCCGGCGCGTTCGTGTTTTTTCTTCTGCTTCTGGCTTCGCTCGTGCTCTATCCGATCCTGGTGGCGGCGCACGGCGCGTTCGACTGGCGCCTTCTCATCTGCAACTGTTTGGGTTTGGTTTTGTTGGGGGGGTTGTACATTTCGGCGGGGCTGTTCTTCAGCGCTTGTACGCGACACCAGATCATCGCGGTCGTGCTCAGCTTCGCGCTATTGGCTTTGATGACGTTCGCGTTCGAAGGGCTTGCGCAGCTCAAACAGGTGGAAGGCTGGCCGCGGGCGGTGATGCAGCACCTGGCCATCCGCACGCACTTCGCCGACTTCGTCCGGGGCATGGTGACGCTGAACCACGTCGTCTTCTTTTTGACGATGACCGGGCTGTTCTTGTTTCTCACCGTTAAGCGATTGGAGATGCGCCGATGGTAGCCAACTCACGCGGCGACGGCGCCGCCACGACTGCGTCCACGGGGCGACGGTTCCTTGTCGGGACCAACGTCGTTGCGGCCACCGCGCTGGCGGTCGGGATCGTCGTTGTGGCTCAACTGATCGCGTATCAAGCGGACGTGCGCGCGGACATGACGTCGTCCGGGGTGAACAGCCTCAGCGAGGGAACCGAGAAGCTCCTGCGGGGTGTTGAGAAGAACGTCCGCCTGACGTCGCTGTATTTCGAGACCGACCGCGAGGACGAAGACCAGTCATTGTATCGTCGGGCGTCGCAGGATCTCATCGATTTGTACCAGGCGACAAACCGGTCCAAGGTTCGCGCAGACTGGGTCAACCCCCTCAAGGATCACGAGAAGTTCGGCGAGCTTCTGGCCCGCCTCCGCGAGATGCCTTCTTTCAGGGAGGAAATCGACGCGTATACGGAGAGGACCGATCGGTACCGCAATGAACTGGACGACGCCATTCGTGCGTTGATTCAGACTGAGCTTGACTCGATCAACGGCGTTCGCTTGGGGCTGGGACAGTCCGACGGCACGGGCGTCATCGCCAGACTGGAAGAAGCGCTGACCAACATCAATACCGCGTTGGAGTCGACGCGCGAACAGGTGGACGATGCGTTCCAGGGGTCCAGTCCGCAGTACTCCGCCGCGGCCAACAGTCTGCGTGCTTTCTACAGCTCACTGAGTACGGCGCTGCAGAACATCGGCAGCTACGCGACCGGTCAGGCTCAATCCAACCCGTCGCTGCCGCCGGCGCAAGTGGAGTACCTTGAGGGGACTGCGAACCGGTTCGCCGGTGTATTGGCGGATGTCGAGGGCGAGAGGACAAAGCTCCAGGCGTTGGAGCCACTCAAGTACGAAGACCTTGCGATGCAGCTTGGGCCGACCTCGAACGCGTTGCTCGTGGAAACCGACGACGACGCCCGTGTCGTGGCCTTCAACGATGCGTGGCCGCCGGTGCAGCAGGGTGCGCGCGGACGCGCGGGATTCGGCAGTCGGGCTTTCAAAGGTGAGGAGAAGCTGACCTCCGCGATTTTGCGAGCGACGCACAAGGAGCAGACGTCCGTCGTGTTCGTCCGACACGGTGGGACCCCGTTGTTCTCCGCGGGCTTCATGCCCGGACAGCCGCGGTCTCCCTATGCAGCGATGAAGCAGCAGTTGGAGGACGCCAACTTCATCGTGGCCGAGTGGGATCTCAAGACCGCCCCGGCGCCGCCGACGGTCGAGCCTACGCCGACCAGGACCATCTATTTTGTGCTCAAGCCGACCCCGCCGCGCCGCGGACCCATGGGCCAACCGAGCCCGGAGCCTCCCTTTGGACAGCAGCAGCGCCAGGCACTCGTCGATGCCCTGGGCGAGACGGGCCGGGCGCTGTTCGTGGCAGGTTGGAGTCAGTCCGCCTTTGGTCTCATGGGCGACACCTACGCCTACCACGACTACCTCAAGGACACGTGGGGGATCGACGTGAATGCCGACCGGCTCGTGATTTCGACGCGGAACGTCTCGCCCGGTAAGTACCTGGCGCAGAACGGCTTCCACATTCTTCGCGACGTCGACGTCACCAGGCACGACATCGTAAGCGGGGCGTTGGCACGCGAGCTGGGGCTGCCGACGGCGGCGCCGTTGAAGCTGGTCGAGCCGGCGCCGGAGGGCGTCGAGCATTTCCCGCTGGTGGTACAGCCGAAAACGGATGGCGTATGGGGAGAGTCCGACGTGTCCGGCTTTCTTCAGACGGCGCAGATGGGAGAGCCCTTCCCCAAGCAGGCGGATGACCTCGACGGGCCGTTCCCTATTGCGGTGGCGGCCACCAAGGGTGACGCCAAGGTTGTCGTGGTGAGTAGCTCGGATTTCGCGATGGATGCGATCGCCTTCGCTCGCGGGCTCGTCCAGACGTCTCGCGGATTTTCGATTCGCTCGTTGAACCCGGGCAACATCATGCTGGTGGTGAACTCGCTTCACTGGCTCAACGACAACACCGAGTTCACGAACATCGGAAAGCCGATCGATGCGGCCGTGTTGGAGATTGCCGACGAGACGGCGGTTCAGGCCTTGACGATCTTCGTCTGGCCGTTTCTGGCAATCATCGGCGGGGGTGTCTCATGGTGGGTTCGACGTAGGTAGAGGGCGATGAATACCAAAACGACGCTGCTTCTGGCAATCACATTCGCGGTCCTCGGGGGCCTGTACTTCGTGTTGCAGTCGCGCCCCATGCCGGCGGCCGGCGCCCACGTGCCGCCTGCGCGTGGGATGGGCTCATCGGTGGCCACACGTCCGCTGTCGGACACGGAACTCGGCGACGTCGTGAAGGTGATCTGTCAGCGAAAAGGCGAAGAGCCGTGGGTCTTCGAGAAAGAGACCGAGCCGCCGACGGTCGGCAGTGCCGGTTGGCGCATGACGTCCCCGCTGGAGATGAAGTGTACCGCCTTTGAGGTTGGCAACTTCTCGAATCGGCTCGGTCAACTGAAGTACGAGGTGAGTTACGCGCCGGGCGAGCCGGGCGCGGTGACGAGCACGCAGGCGGGCCTCGACCCACCGCAGGCCGTCGTGACCATGACCGATGTCGATGGCGAGAGCCTGACGGTTGAGATCGGGAAACCCGCCTCCTCGCGCGAGACGTACGTTCGGCTTGGTGGAAGCGATACGATCTGCGTCGCCAAAGGCAACCTGAGCAGTCTGGTCAAGGATTCGGCGCTCGACTACCGGGAGAAGAGTTTTTGGAACTTCTCCGCGGACGACGTGACCCGTCTGGAGATCGATGATCGGTCCGACCCAGCCGCGCCCGTCGCGTACATCTTTGTTCGCGACGGATCGCAGTGGATGATCACGTCGCCGGTCGCCGCTCGGGCGACGTCGAAGGTTGGTGCCTGGGTCAGCGCGATGGGACGGCTTCGCGCGATCAAGTGGCACGCGGGCGATGCGACCAAGCTGGCGACGTACGGTCTGAAGACGCCCGTTCGCACCGTCCGGGTGACGGTCGAGGAGGAAGTGCCTTCCGACGAGCCATCGACGGACACCGAGTCCAACGATGAGACCGATGACATGGTGCCCGAGACGAAGGTAACCGTTTACGAACTGCACCTGTCCGACCAGTCGCCCATCGGCGAGGACACCAACATTTACGTCCGCACATCCGACGAGTCGGCCGTGGCGACCGTGGCCAAGAGAACGATCGAAAAATCCAAGCCCCTGATGTCCGAGTGGCGGGAGATGAAGTTGACGGCGGTGAACGTCGCGTCCGCCACCGGTATCGAACTGACGACGAAGAGCGGGTCGGCCACATTCGTCAAGGAGGACGATGACTGGCGGTTCGACTCCGACGGGGGGCCGGCGGACAAGGCCCTGGTCACGGAGCTGCTGACCGCCGTGGCCGACCTGACCGCCGTCGCGTTTGAGGATGGCCCGCCCGACGAGGCGGCGTTTGGGCTGTTGGAACCCCAGGCACAGATCCGCCTGACGGTTCCAGGGCAGGACAGTCCCGAGAGAATCACGGTGGGCGGACTGACGCCGACCAAGCGTCTCGCCTATGTCCGGCGGAACGAGGTTTCCTCGGTGGGCAAGGTTCGTGCGGCCGCAATCGACAAGCTCATCCGGGGGCCTCAGATCTATCGCGATCGAAGCATCGTTGAGGCGCTACCCAGTGAGCTGCATCGACTGGTTATCACCGCCCCCAACCCGGTCACTGGTGAAGAGCGTTCGGTCACACTGGCGCGCGACGAGGGGGCGGTCGAGTGGCGCATGGTCGAACCGGTGGCGGCCGAGGTGCGCACCAACCAGATGGACAAGCTCCTTGAACTGCTCGGAAGGCTCCGGGCCGAGGAAGTCGTCGCGGATGCGGAGGAGGCAACGGCCTACGGGCTTCACGCGCCCGGTGTGACGGTCGGTATTACTTATCAGCCGCCGACGGTGTTCCACGACGCGGAGGCTCCGACAATCGAGGGGACAACGGTCAAGAACGCCCAGATGGGGATCGTACCTGATCCGGCCACGTTTCAGTTGGCGATAGCCGTCCACGATGGAAAGTACTACGCCCGGCGCGAGAAACGTCCTACCGTGTATCGCGTAACTCGAGCGCTGTTCGACCAGCTCGGCCGCGAATACCGCAGTGACCGCGTTCTCGATTTCGCGGAGGACAAGGTCGAACGGTTCTCCATCCAAAAGGGGGACCAGGAACATGTCTTCCAGAAGCAGGGCGACCGGTGGGTCTATCAGGCCGAGCCCGACCTTCCGCTCGATGCTACGAAGGTCAAGAATCTGCTGCTTCAGATTCGCGATTTACGTTGCAGCCTCTTCGCCCGATACGACGGCGAAGGAACGGCCGAGATGGGGTTGCAGACGCCCGTTCACACGGTGACCGTAACGGTGGCGGACTCCGCGGCGCTAACCCTCCGCGTGTCGTCCGAGTTGGCCGGCAGCGGACCCGAACGTGGCCACTACGCGACGGCCAGTGGGACCGAGGGGGTGTTCTTGCTCACGCCGGATTCGCTCAACCGTATCGAGGTCTCTCTGGAGAATCTCGAGGCGAAGTAACGCCCGCGGGCGCACCGCGTCCGGTGTTTTCGTCGGGTCGGCCGTTTATCGGCTCCTGGGGGCGTTAACGCCAGACTTTCCGCTCTGAATTTCCTTCGATTTCTGCTTGAATCCCGTCCAGTACTGCACTAATATCCAAGCGAGTAACAGGATCGGGTTCTCGTATTACCTTTGCTCTGGCGAGGCGCATGGTTCCTGAATCGACCTTGTCCGGAGTCCATCGTTCGCCAAAGGAGGGTCTGCTTTGGTGTCCAATTCATCGGGCGAAGCATTGTCGGGCTTCTTCGGTTGTCCCGGCTGCTTCGAGTCTATCCGCCTACGGCGGGCACCGCCCCGGGTGCCATGACACCCGGGACAGTTGCAAATGAAGTATTGGCGAGGTTCCGCCTCACGCCAGAGCCCAAGGGGTTGGGCTTGGGGGCGTTTCCGGTGCTCCGGTTGATCCGAAGCCGGAAGCAAGCATGAGGCTTGGTAGGGCGATTGGGTCCAGAGTCCGCAAGGACAGGAAGTGAATTATGGCCGTTCGGCATCACATCAAAGTACTGGTCATCGATGATGACCCATCGATCTGTAAGACGGTCGGGCTGCTGCTTGAGGATCACGGGTACAACCCGCGGACCTTCACCGACCCGGACGAGGCGATTGCGGCGGCGGACAAGGAGTCGTACCAGATCGCGCTGATCGACTTGCGCATGCCCAAGATGGATGGCGTCGAGGCGGTCGAACGCCTCAAGGCCATCGACGACCGGATGAGCTGCATTGTGATGACGGCCTATCCGGATCTCGATAGCGCGACCGAGACCATGCGGCGCGGAACCTGCGATTACATTGCCAAGCCCTTCAAGCAGGAAGAGCTGGTCGATGCGGTCGAGCGCGCCTGTCGCCGCATGGGGATCATCTACACCGATGAGACGGAGTTGAACCGCCTGATCGGGCAGCGCATTCGCAGTCATCGTCTCGCGCAGAACCTCACGCTTCGTCAACTATCCGATCGAACCGATCTGACGACGTCCCAGTTGTCTCAGGTGGAGCTGGGAAAGAACGCGGCTTCGATCTGGGCGCTCGCGAGGATCAGCAACTCGCTTGGGCTTCAGGTGTCTGAGCTCTTGACCGGTTTGTAGGCGTCGGGTGGCGCGCGGCGCTATGTGGCCAGGCATTTGCGAAGGTAGTCGGCCCGCGCGATGTCGCGCTCTTCCTCATCAAGCGAGGCACCGTGGACCTTCTGGATGTGGCCGCGCTGTGTTTGCAAGAACAGTTCGTTCAGCGTGGGAATGTCCAGGGCGGGAAAACGATCCAAGTGAATCCCCATGCGGATCGGGGAGAGGAGCGCTTGAGTTTCTTCGCTGGTGATGCTCCGGGCGTTGGAGAGAATCCCGTAGGCTCGCCAGATTTTGTCGTCCAGTTGCGTCAGGCTATGGCGGGTGAGTGATGCTCTGGCGGTTCGTTCGTATTCCACGATCTGAGGAATGATCTTCTCGGCGAATGCCTCAATGATTTCCTCCTCGGACTTGCCGAGCGTGGTCTGGTTGGAGACCTGAAACAGGTCGCCGATGACCTCCGTACCCTCGCCGAGCATGCCTCGCACCGCCAGGCGCATGTCGCGGGCCGCTCGGGCAACCCGTTCGATCTCTTTGGTTAGCTTCAGCGCGGGCAGATGGAGCATGACCGAAACGCGAATCCCCGTTCCCACGTTCGTGGGGCAGGCGGTCAAGTAGCCGAGCTGGCGGTCGAACGCGAAGGGAAGGTGTTCGGCAAGCTGGTCATCAACGCGATCGATGTCTTCCCACAATGCACCGAGTTCCAAACCGCAGCGGAGCCCCTGGATGCGCAGATGGTCCTCTTCATTGATCATCAGCGCCCGCCGTTCGTCCGGCGCGATCGCTACGCCGCGGCTGCCCTCGCCGGACGCGTGCTGCCGGCTCATCAGGTGGCGTTCCACCAGGATGTCTCGATCGATCTCGTCGGCTTCCTCGATGTCCACTATGATTGCGTCTTCGCCCACGGGCGTGGACGAAATCACGTCCACGATGCGGCGATGAATCTCGGTGCGCTCCGTCGCACTGGCGGTCGAGAGAAAGGGATAGTCGGCCAGATTGCGCGCCAAGCGGATGCGGGAAGAAATGACCACATCGGACAAGGACCCATCGCCTTTGAGCCATTCGCCCGTCGTTTGAGTCAGGTCGTCGATCGTCATTCGGATTCCATCTTGGTTATCCGGTCACGAACGCGCGCGGCGAGCTCGTAGTCTTCCCCGCCGATGGCCTCCTCCAGCTCGCGGCGAAGCCGGCGCAGCCCGCCCAGCTTGCGGACCGACTGATCGACGTTGGCAGGCGATTTGCCCGCGTGTTGGAGGGCACCCGCATGAGCACGCTGGATCAGCGGCTTGAGGACGCTCTGGAAAGCGACGTAGTCATGCGCACACCCGAGTTGTCCTTTGAGCTGAAACTCGGTGAAGGTGATCCCGCATTGGGGGCAACTCAGGGTGTCCGTCGATCCCAGACCGGCCTTTTGCTTGATGAATTGTTGAAGGATTTCGTTGGTCGTCGCGTGCTGCTTCTGGATCACGCCTTCCTTCTCGGCGCAATCCTCGCACAGATGACGTTCTCGCTGTTCAGGAACCGTGTCGGTGATGTGGACGGTGGCTTTCGCCTCGTGACATCGCTGGCAAGGCATATTCATCGATGCATCGTCCTGCTGGCCTCCCCCTACACCCAATTGATCTTAGGGATCCACCGTTTCATCGTCAATCCGCCCGTCGCTCCTACAGCAGTGATCCGCGTTGACCGGTTTTCCCAAGCAGGATAGCATCGAGGGATGCTTGACTTCCACCCGAGCCGGAAGGACTTTGTCACCCTCAGCGGAACTGCCAGCGCGGTGCCGGTGTATGCGAGCTTGCTGAGCGACCAACTGACCCCGGTCTCTGCGTTCGAGCGGCTTGCGGTCGATGCCGAACACGCGTTTCTCCTTGAGAGCGTCGTCGGCGGCGAGAACATCGCGCGATACTCTTTCCTGGGCGCGTCTCCGATGGCCTTCGTGGAGTCGATGGGGCGCCGGACGGTTCTGACGGAGCCGGAGGGGCGGCGAACGATCGAGGACGTCGATCCGCTGGAGGTGCTGGAGACGCTCCTGGGAAAGTACCACGCCGCCCATCCGGTCGAACTTCCGAGGTTCCTGGGCGGCGCGGTGGGGTACGCCGGATACGACATCGCTCGACGCTATGAATCGTCTTTGGGCGCTGCGCCGCCGGACCCTCGTGGACTTGCAGACCTTCAGTTCGGCATCTATGACCAGATGGTCATCTTCGACCACGTCCGCAAGCTCCTACACGTGGTTGCCCACGGCCATCCGGAAGCCGCGGGTAGCGCGGACGCCGCCTACGAGCAGGCCTGCGAGGGGATCCGCGGGATTGTGGAACGGCTCGCCGACGTCCGGCCCGATCCGATCAAGCCCTTGGTTGCCGACTCGGGCTCGAGCGCGACCTTTGAGGCCAACATGACGGCCAAGCGCTACGAGGCACACGTGGAGCGCTGCAAAGAGTACATCCGCGCGGGCGACGTGTTCCAGGTCGTCATCTCCCAGCGGCTCTCCACGACCACGGCGGCTGCGCCGTTCGACGTGTATCGTGCCCTGCGTGTCATCAACCCCTCACCCTTCATGTTCTTTGTCAAGTCGCCGTCTGTCACGCTGGTGGGCGCCTCTCCGGAGATCCTCTGTCGGCTCGAGGGTCGGACGGTCTCGACAAGGCCGCTTGCCGGGACCCGGCCGCGCGGGCGAACCCCGGCGGAGGATCTCGGGCTTGAGAAGGAACTGCTCGCGGATCCCAAGGAGTGCGCCGAGCACGTGATGCTGGTGGATCTCGGACGAAACGACCTGGGACGGGTGTGTGAGCCGGGAACCGTGTCGATCGACGATCTGATGTCGGTTGAGAGGTACAGCCACGTCATGCACATTTGCAGCAACGTGACGGGAACCTTGATCGAAGGCAAGACCGCCTTTCATGCCCTACGCAGCGTCCTCCCCGTGGGCACGGTGAGTGGCGCCCCGAAGATACGGGCGATGCAGATCATCGATGAGCTGGAGACCGAATGCCGCGGACCCTACGCGGGAGCGGTCGGGTATATCGACTTTGCGGGGAACATGGACACTTGCATCGCGCTTCGAACGCTGGTCATCACGCCGGAACCAGCGACCGGGCTGTGGCGTGTCGATGCGCAGGTGGGTGCGGGAATCGTGGCCGATTCCGAGCCGGCACGGGAATACGAGGAAACCCTCAACAAAGCCCAGGGCATGCTTCGGGCGTTGCAGATCGCCAACGCATGGGCGTCCACGGGTCCGGCCTAGGGAACCACGACCGGGCGGTCCTTTTGAACTTCGAAGCACGTTTGGGCTCTGGCGCGCTTCGGCTTACACCGCCCGGTCATGGTCGCTGGTCGGGGCTTGCTTGACCGCCCCCGGCGAATCGGGGAACCATCTCGAAATGTGGCGCACGGGCCTTGTGCGCCCGTGCGCCCACCGCTCGGAAAGCAGCGTCACACTTCGAGGCACGGCAGCCGGCTGCCCGGCGCATGCCATGGTTTCTACGGACGGTACGTGACGACCTGGGCGTTCGTGGCCGGCTCCTGCGTGAAGTCCACAACGATGATGGCCGGGTCGTAGTGGGTCATCGTGCCGGCGATGGCATCGACGATGAATCCAGGCCACAGCGGCGGAATGAAGTTCAGAAAGGTTGCGGGATCGATGCTCCGCTCTAGTTCGACGACGCGACGATCCGCATAACGCGAGATCTCGACGACGTAGCCTTTCTTCTTCGGGATCCTCAGCGTGACCGGTGTGGTGCCGGTCTGGCCACCGACCTTCACCTGCGCGCCGGGTGGATAGGAGTCGATCGTGATCGTCTGGCTGGTTCCCGAAAGAATCGTTGCGCAGCCGGTGCTCAGGATGGCCGCAATGGACAGCAGTGACAACAGGGCGACAGTTCTTTTGCTCATGGCTTGCTCCTTGCTGAAAGCCGATTCCGTGCGTACCCCGCGCTGCCCATCGGGGCTGTCGGGTCGAACGATCCCGGTCCGCTCCGTGCCACGGGTCGGTCGTGCAGCCGCAGCCGCGACAGCCGACCGGTCCGCCTGGAGACGGGCGGGTTGTGTGGGTTGTTTCGGCGAGATGGACCCTTCACTTGTGCTGCGCGGGTCGGGCGGTGTCGCGCCCGCTCGGCGCTCCAGTGAGTATCCGGGGTGAAGGGAGTGGGCGTCGGGATGGTCTGATAACCATGGGTACTGGCGCCGGGAGCAGGGGGGTTCTAGTAACCGGCCAGTTCGACCAGGAACGTTTGGTACTCGTTTTCCAGCGTCGTCAGTGGTTGGGCGAAATAGCAGCGGAACGCGGCCGCGGCTGCGTCCGAGGGATCGTCGGCGGTCAGTCCCGCGGCCGAGACCTTGACCTGGAACGCCCCGGTGGCGATGTCGCTCAGCATGTTCCGGCAGCCCTCCGCGTAGTCCCCGTTGCCTCCGTGCAGCAGGAACGTTACCAGCGCCCAGGCCTGCGCATAGTAGACCTGCACCGTCTCGTGCCGCCGCCGCGTGAGGACCTCACCGGCGTTGGTTCGAATCAGTTCGCTGAAGGGCAGAAGCCGTCCTGTTTTCAGTGCATTGCGAAGGCTGTTGATGCGGAAGGTGTTGCGCTGCGGAGTGAAACGGACGGACTCACCGGCGTACTCCAATGCCTCGTGATAACAGGCGAGGCCCTCGTTGAGCCACGCCGGGATCGGCGCCGCGAACCGGCTGTGAGCGTACTGATGCCAGCCCTCGTGGGCCAGCGTGGCGAGCGTGGCCGCGCGGGTGGCATAAAAGGTCACCGCCGTGTCACCCTCGGTGAAGCCGCCCGTGCGGATGCGTCTCAACGTTGCGTAACGATCAGGGTAGAACGTCCCCGTGAACTGTGCCCATTCGGCTCGCGTAGCGAACACGTACGTGGTCAGCCTGGTGTTCGCCGGAGCCGGAGCGGGCGCCACGGACTCGAAACGGCGCAGCATCGCTTCCAGGAAGCCGGACAGGGCGTTCTCGAACTCGACGTCGGTCAAGGTGGAATGGACTTCAAAATGCTGCGTGGTCAACGTGCGACCCACGAGTCCGGTCTCGGACCATGGCGTCACGAGCGGGCGAGGCTCGACCCGGGCTCCGGGGTTTCGCTCGCCCAGGGCGCAACCGCCGCAAAAGAGCGCCGGCGCCATGACGCTTAGTCGGACGCAACGGGCGGGTCGTCGTGTTCGACGCATGCTTACGCTCAGCCGGGTTGATGGTGCCTGAACGCAGACACGAGCCCACGCCATGGGGAGAGGTCGGACAAGAGCGTAGACGCCCCCGTCCGCGCGGTCAATCGTCTGCGTCGCGTGGACGGGCGCACCTCTGGAGACTAGGATGCGGGTTCGTTCGACGGGGAATGGCGCCAGAGCGGGCGATCCGAGCCACACAAGCAGGAGAGCAAGGACACCATGCCGCAACACGACAAGGTCGAGAACATCATCATCGTCGGTTCCGGTCCGGCGGGCTGGACGGCGGCCATTTACGCCGCCCGGGCGAATCTCAGCCCCCTCGTGTTTGCCGGTCGCCCCAAGACCGTTCCGACGACGGTATTGCCCGGCGGGCAGCTTATGCTTACCACCGAGGTTGAGAATTACCCAGGGTTCCCGGAGGGCGTGACGGGGCCGACCATGATGTCCTACTTCGAGCGGCAGGCCGTCCGGTTCGACACACGGATCGTGACCGACAAGGGATTCAGCCCCGACGTCTCCGACCCGGACGACGGGCACAGCTACACCTATCACGATTGCAAACGGGTGGACTGCTCGAAGCATCCGTTCCTGGTGATCGGCGAAGACGACACGGAGTATCGCGCGCACAGCGTCATCATTGCCACGGGCGCGACGGCCAACTGGCTGGGGCTGGAAAACGAAATGCGGCTCGCCCAAAGCGGCGGCGGGGTCAGCGCCTGCGCCGTCTGCGACGGGGCGCTTCCCGTTTTCCGTGACAAGGTGTTGGCGGTGGTGGGGGGCGGCGACTCGGCCGTTGAGGAGGCGAGCTACTTGACCAAGTTCGCCTCGAAGGTCTGCATGATCCACCGGCGGGACGAACTCCGCGCGTCGAAGATCATGGCCCAGCGGGCGATGGAGAACCCGAAGATCGAACTTCTCTGGAACAAGGTGGTCATCGACGTGCTGGGTGATGACATGATCACCGGCGTGCAGCTCAAGGACACCAAGAGCGGCGAGACCTCGACATTGGAAGTGGGCGGGCTGTTCGCCGCCATCGGGCACACGCCGGCCACGGCGTTTCTGGAAGGGCAGTTGGAACTCGACGAGAAAGAGTACATCAAACTCGCCGACCCATACCGCTCGACGACCAGCGTCGAGGGCGTGTTCGCCGCGGGCGACTGCGTGGACAGCGTCTACCGCCAGGCGATCACGGCCGCCGGCATGGGGTGCAAGGCCGCGATCGACGCGGAACGCTGGCTGACGGAACAGGGCATGGCGTGAGACCGCTTCGCATACCCGACGGATTGAGCGAAACGGAATGGCATGTTGTGACGCGCATGTGCGTCTTCGAGTGACAGCATGATCGCAGCGGCCGCGGCGGAACATCCGATCGTTACGCGCCTTCTCGCTGAGGGGGTGTTGATGCCCGTGGGGCTTGTCGCGATGCGGCGCGAGTCCGAGTTGACGGGCATGCCGCTGGTCGAGGTGTTGCTGGCCCACGATCTGATCAGCGAGGCCGACGTCGGGAAACTCTACGCCGAGATGTCCGGGCTGCGGTTTCTCGACCTGTCCCGTCGTCCGCCGACGCACGGCTGGGTGCTGACCCTTCCGGAAAACATCGCCCGTCGCAAGGACTGCCTGATTTTCGGGGAGGTATCCGGGCAGTTGGTGGCGGTGGTCGGCGACCCGATGGACTCCACGGTTCGCGCGGCGGTCGAAGCTCGTTACGAGCGGCCCATCCAGTACGTGGTCAGCCCGCGCTTTCAGATTCGCGAGGCGATCGAGAACATCTACGGCAATGCCCGAGCGCAGGGCGCGCGTATTCAAACGGAAACCCCGGGCAGCCACGCGGCCACCGTCGCGACATCGACCGGGCTGGACATGGTCGAGCAGTTCGACAGCATCGTCGATGAGGCCGTCGATCGCCGTGCCAGTGACATCCATGTCGAGCCCGAGGACGACCGTGTTCGCATTCGGCTGCGCATCGACGGGCGCATGATCGAGGCGCGGGCGTATCCGCTCGATGCGGCCGCGTCGCTCGTCTCGCGCATCAAGGTGCTCACGGAACTCGACATCACCGAACGGCGCAAGCCGCAGGACGGGCGCTTCACGCGGCGCAGCTTCGATCAGGACATCGACGTCCGTGTGGCGGTGATTCCCACGGCCCGCGGCGAGCGTGTCACCTTGCGGCTCTTGTCGCAGGACGTTTCACGTCTGACGCTCGAGCACCTGGGCATGGGCATGGAACTCGGGCAGGCGGTCGATCGGCTCATCCACCGAACCCACGGCATCATTCTGCTGACCGGGCCGACCGGCAGTGGCAAGACCACGACACTCTATGCCGCGCTGCAACGCATCAACAGCATCGACAAACACATCATCACCATCGAAGATCCGGTCGAGTACAAGATTCCGGGGATCAACCAGGTAGCGGTGGATAGCGAGTACGGCGTGTCCTTTGCCATGGCCCTTCGCAGCATTCTGCGACACGACCCGGACGTCATCATGGTCGGCGAGATCCGCGACGAGGAAACCGCCCACCTCGCGCTCGAGGCTTCTTTGACGGGTCACCTGGTGCTCGCCACGCTTCACACGAACTCGGCCGTCGGTGCCGTTACGCGGTTACTCGACATGGGCTGCGAAGCCTATCTGGTCGCCAGCGCGCTGATCGGGGTGATGGCCCAGCGACTGGTCCGCAAGATCTGCACGAACTGCAAGCGCGCCTATGAGCCCGGCGCGGCCGAACGGAAGATCATGGGCATCCCGGAGAGTCGGACCGAGGTGGAGGTCTTCCGCGGCGCCGGCTGCTCGCGATGCCTGCGCAGCGGATACTACGACCGCGTCGGCATTTTCGAGTTCGTGCCCTTCGACACGGGTCTGTCGCAGCTCGTCATGGAAAAAGCGACGCTCGACGTACTCGAAGCGTACGCCGTCGAGCACGGGGCCATCACCCTACGCGACGACGCGGCCACCAAGGTGCGTGACGGGCTTACGACACTGGAAGAGGCCATCCGCGTCACCGCCCACATGGAGTGAATCACATCCCTCACCCCCGAGCCGCGGGCTCCAGCCCGCGCGGACGCTGGTTCTCCCGCGGACAAACGAACATCGACCCGGCCGACCGGGCTCTCTTTTCGAGCCGCGACCGTGAGAGAGCGAACCCAGGGCCGGTTGGCCCATCCATCGCGTGGCGATGGGTGGGGTCACGATGATCGAGTGTCGAAGGCCTTAGGTCTGCCCAAGCATCGCGATCCCACCCTTCGCTTTCGCAAAGGATGGGCCACCCGTCTGAGTCGATGACTCGACCCACACGGCTCGATTTGACACGTCGCACAAGCACGAGTTAAGCTGCAGTGGAGCTAAGTCAGAAGAACTTCAGTCGAGAGGAGTCTGAGATGTTGAAACGAGAGTGCTGCCCAAAACGCGAGATTCTGTTGCTAACGGTCGTGGCATCAGCCTTGATTTTCCTAACAGGCTGCCCCCTGAACATTTTCGTCAATTCGTGTGACGACGGAAATTTCTGCAACGGCACCGAAACTCTCGTTGATGGATCGTGCCAGCCAGGAACGGCGGTCAGTTGCGACGATGGCGTCGATTGTACGGTTGACTCCTGCAACGAGAGCACGGGCTCATGCGACAATATCGCCAACGATTCCACCTGTGACAACGGGATGTTCTGTGACGGAAATGAGACTTGCGACCCGATTCTTGACTGCCAGATGGGCTCACCACCGAGCTGCGACGATGGCGTGGTATGTACCGAAGATTCCTGCAACGCCGAGACAGACTCTTGTGACAATACAGTTCAAGACAACAGCGTAACCACGGTCGTGACGTTCGATGCCATCGATGCTTCAGGTGGCCCCGTCGAAGTTGGCGACGTTTTTCAAGCGGACGGGGTACTGTTTGAAAACCTGTGGGTGAGAGATATCTCCGACGACCCGTTTCACCTCACAGGGGCGGGAAGCGGAGTTTCCACACTTCCAACGGCTGCCGGTTTGAACGACGAGCCACCCTCTGTACTGATGGCGACGGTCCGATTCGTCGACCCCTCCACGGGACTGCCAGCTGGCACTGGGTCGATCGAATTCGACGCCTTCGATACCGAAGTCGGAACTACCCTTGTTACGGTTTCCGCGTTCGGCATGAACGGATTGCTCCTGTACGAAGAGACGTTTGTGACACCACCCGCTCAAAGGCTTCACGTAGTCATACCCGTGTCTTGTGTAGGCCGCATCGAATTGTCTACAGACACTGACGGAGCAGATCTAGATAATCTTCAGTGGAACCGGTAACAGTCACGTCCGTGCCCACCGTTGTTATTGCCGCTTGATACGAAGCATGCTCTTTCGGGCCTAAGTGTCAGGAAGGGAGTTACAGGAAACGCGTTGAGACGCTGGCATCCTACCAGTGACTTACGCCCGCGTCGCGTTCTCTTGCGGTGAAGTATCGGCTCATCTTACTGACCAGCTTCTGGGGCGTACGCCCGAGCCAGTTAGGGCAGGATCTTGAGTTTCGTACGTGGCTAGTCGGCGCGAACGCTATGGCTGCATCGCGTCGGAGCCGTCGAAGGGCTCGGTGTCGTCATCGTTGAGGCCGAACAGCTCGAGCCAGTTGGTGTCGTCCATGGTTTGCGTGTCGATTGGGTCTTCGCTTGCCGAGGTGGGGTTAGCGGTATCCCGCTTCGCGAACAACTCACTGACGAAGCAGTCGGAGTCGATGTCACGGCAACGATGGTACCGGGCTTCGAGGCGTATGGCCTTGTCGCTGGTGACGACGCGGACGCGCCCCGGATCCTTGGTCGCACCGATCATCGCCACGATCACGTCGTCGGCCGTTTGTGGGGCACTGTAGCGGACGTCCACGTGCGTGGCTGCCATCTGCTGCCCGAGACCGCTGCGCGGGGGCGGGCCGTCGAAGACGATCGTCGTGCGTAGGTCTTGATCCGCTATCCAGTTACCGACGATCCGCACGAGCGTTTCGCGTCCGACGTTCGGCAGCGGCGCGTGAGCATGCATAGCGTGCAGCAGGTTGTTTCCATCGATGATGAGTTCGTCCGGCATGTCGTCCCCGCAGGCGCGGAGCTACGGTAGTCGATGCCGAGGCGAACGCCAAGCGCAGCACGACAGCGGCCGTGACGCCGGTTCGCCCATGGATCCGGCGACTCGAACCAGAGAAAAACGAAACGCTCTGGTGTAGGGGCACGCGTAAGCTTGCGGGTCGGGTGGCCCATGGCTTTAGCCGTGGGGGAGTCGAATCCGGTGAGCATTCGAGTCCCCCACCTCTGAAGAGGCGGGCCACCCACCGAGCAAACCCCGTAGATTCAAGGTTGACCGCTAGTACTTAGTGGGCGCCCACGGGGCAGGCCCCGGCGCCGGCACCGGCCGGCTCGTCGCCGCCATACACTTCGTGCTGGGGTCGGCCGGAGAGGATTTCTTGCTTGCCCCAGTTGGCGACGTTCTTGAAGGTATCGGATGCGATGAAGCTGTCAAAGGCCGGCTTGCTCGTCCACTTCGAGACGATCAGATAGTGCTTCGCGTCGGTGATGTCGCGGAACATGTGCGTCTTGTCGTGGCCCTCGATTCCACCCATGGCGGTCACCACCTTCTTGAACGCGTTCTCGAATGTTTCCTCTTTCCCGGGCAATACGTTGTAGTTCATTCCGACGGTGACCATCGTGTTCTCTCCTGTAGGCGAATCCTGTTCCAGCTCAAGGCGGACGCGTTTGCAGCGAGTCCTACCCGCCGATGTATCGGCCTGATGTCGCTGCCAAGCCGCTCATTATCGGGGATGTCGACCGTTTGGCGAGATCTCTTCGACAATTCCTGAAACAACCGCGCCGGACCGATCGGAGCGGTTGCGGAGTCGGGCTACATCGCGCAGAGTGGTGTCCGTGAATGGAACAGGTTCATCCTCATCGGCCCCGAACCCGGCCGAGGCGAACTGGATGCGTGCCGATTGGTACGACCGATCCATCAACTGGGCGGCACGCCTGAAGCGGGAAGTCCCGGCTCTCGTGGACGTTCTTGGACCGCCCCAAGGCGGCGGACTCCTCGATGCCGGCTGCGGAACCGGCCATCAGGCGCTGGCGCTGGCGGAACGGGGCTATCGAGTGGTGGGCGCGGACCTGAGCGAGGAGATGCTCTCGATCGCGCTGCGGCGGGCGAAGGACGCCCCCGGAGACATTCGTTTTGTACCGGCGGCGTACGATCGCCTCCGTGCGTTGGCGGGGACCGGGTTCGACGGGGTCTATTGTCTGGGCAACGCCCTCGCCGCCGCCGGCAGTCGCGACGGCGTGGCGGACGCGCTTGCCGAGTTTGCGGCCTGCCTTCGCCCCGGCGGTCGCCTGTTCGTCCAGGTGCTCAACTTCGCTCCGATGAAGGAGCAGGTGCCATGCGTTCGCGGTCCGCGCGTATCGACGATGGACGGACAAACCTACGTCTCCGTTCGCCAGTTCCACTTCGCCGACGGCTTGGCGCAGGTTACGAATATCACTCTCTGGGACGACGGAGGTTGGCGGAAGCGCGCTCACGCCGGCACGTTGTATCCGGTCACGCTGGGCGAGCTTCGCACGTGGTGCACATCCAGCGGACTGCGCATCGACGAGGCGTGGGGCGGCTACGATCGCAAGCCGTTCGACGAAGGCCGATCCACCGACCTGATCATCGCGGCCACGCGGGAATAGGCGACCGCGGATGGGCGTGTGACAGTTTTGGCGGGGCGTGCAAAGCCATCTTGACAGCGGCGGGCCGGGTCAGAGCCGTGGGCGCAAGCCCTCGGACACGATGCGAACAAGCATCGGGCTTCTACAATACCAGACCGGTCACAGGGCTCGCGCCCCGTGCTCTGAAGACTGCCCGCCGATTCGGTCATGCACCCACCGTGGATTGCAATCGTGATGCGGCTTGACACACATGGCCACGCAAGCGTGGACCATGCCAGCCAACAACCGGTGCCGTGAAGAGTCGGCCCACTTTCCTGGAAACGGCACTGGGCTGCCGCGCACTGCTGTCTTCATGTCACGTGGATTCGCGAGCCGCGCGCCGTGGCGTCGTGCCGGCCGGGTCGCGGGCTACGGTCACGTCGTAGGGCGCAGGGGGGTCCGCCGCCTTTTCGTCGCTGCGGTAGTGTACCCCGACCGATTCGGTTCGTTCGAGGGCGGCCATCGCCACCAGCCTGGCCATCGTGAGGATGTTCTGCGTCTCCCACCCGAGAAGATCGTCGAAGGTCTTGTCCAACGAGTAGTGCGCCCAAAAGTCCAGGATGGTGCAAGTTTCCTCGAGCCGATCGCCTGTGCGCACGATCCCGACGTTTCGCCACATCACGCTTCGTAGCGAGTTGCGGATGTCGGCGAGGTCCAGCGCCGTTCGGTCGGACGCGGCGTTGCTGCTGCGGACGTAGCGGACGGTGGCCCTGTCGCGCATGGCCGCACCCCGTTCACCGGCGCTCCGACCGGCAAGCCGTCCGAACACCAGCCCCTCGAGTAGCGAGTTACTGGCCAGTCGATTGGCGCCATGGAGGCCGGTCGAGGCGACCTCCCCGCAGCAGAGGAGCCCATCGACGGAAGTGGAGCCGTCGAGCGTGACCCGTACACCGCCGATCATGTAGTGAGCGCTGGGGCGCACGGGAATCAGATCGTGCGCAACATCGATCTGGAAGTCGCGGCAGAGTTGTGTGATTCCCGGGAACCGCGCGGCGAATCCCTTGATATGTCGGACATCCAGGTAGACGCAGTTGGAACGTGTCTCCTGCAAGTGCATGTGCGTCGATCGGCTGACGACGTCGCGCGGCGCGAGTTCGCCGTCTTTATGATGAGCGTGCATGAAGCGCTCGCCGTCGCGGTCAACCAGGTATGCACCCTCGCCGCGCACGGCCTCCGAGATCAATGCCCGTCCGGCTCCGGCGACGTAGAGGGTCGTGGGGTGGAACTGCATGAGTTCGACATTGCGCAGGACGGCCCCGGCGCGGAAGGCCGCGGCCATCCCGTCGCCGGTCGCGACGGACGGATTGGTCGTCTCCCGCCACAGTTGACCACAGCCGCCGGAGGCGAGGATCGTTTGCCGCGCCCAGATGATCTGGTGGCCGTGCCGTCGATGGTACGTGACCGCCCCGACGCATGTGCCGTCCCGCGTGACCAGATCGATGACGAAGCACTGTTCGAAGAGGCGAATGGAATCCGTCGCGCGCACGCGGCGTTCGAGCGTGCGGACCAGCTCACGCCCCGTGCGGTCGCCTTGCGCATGGACGATGCGATTGATCGAATGTCCCGCCTCGCGGGCGAAACGCAGGCCGTCACCGTCGCGGTCCAACTCGATACCCCATTCGAGGAGTTCTTCGATGCGGGCCGGACCGTCCTCTACCAGGCGCCTTACGGCCTGCGGATCGCTGAGTCCACATCCGACGGCCATGGTGTCGTGGTAGTGACGCTCCGAAGAGTCTTGCGCGCCCAGGGCGGCCGCGATGCCGCCCTGGGCGGCGTGTGTACATCCGTCAACGAACGCCCCCTTGGTGACGAGCGTGACTACGCCGTGCCCGGCGGCCTCGATGGCCGCACGACATCCGGCCACGCCGCTGCCGATCACGAGCGTGTCGGTGAGTACGTGCCCCGTTCGAGTGGAGGCAAAGTCGGAGAGGTACCTCCGCGTGTCGAAGAGCGACGTGTTTCGTTTCACGGTCAAGCTCCACTCCACCAAGCGTGATCGATACCGCCGGCGTCGCGTCAGCGGCACCGATGGTCAGGTGTCACGACTCGGTTGACGGGTCCATAACGGCTCCAGCTCGGCACGCTCGCCGGGTTCGGTTGCGGCATCGTAGGGCGTCGGGGGACGGGCGACAAATCCGTGTGATCCCGGCGTCTTTCATGTCCGTGACGCTTCCGGTCAGCCGAGTACGGAGCGTACCCTACGCGCGTTCCTGGGATTACGGTTGTCCGACCGATACGGGCTGCTCATCGAGCTTGAAAACGGGACATGCGATAAGCGAACATCGCCGTCGCAGCCGCCGATAAGCTTGGGTATGGGAAGCTCACGGAAGCTGCCGGGCGGGCCGCGCGCAGGGGGCGGGTATGCGCTCCTTTGGTTGGGGGCGATCTGTGCGCAGGGCGCCTGTGCCTCGCGACTCGTCGGGCAGGTGACGGATCGGTTGACCCGTTCGCCCGACCGCGTGGTTCATCGGTTCGATTTCGATGAGCGAGCGGAGGGGAACCTCGAAGACGTTCCCAAGTATTGGGAACTGCTCCGCCCGCCCGGGTTCCCTCATTTCTCGCACGGCGAGTTTGATCCCGCGGTCGGTCAGGCCGCCGCTCCCTCCTTCCATCTGGTTTCGGAGGGGCGCAACGTCGCGTACCAGTATTCCGGTCTGGAAACGCGCGTCCGTATGAACACGGACTACCGGATCGAAGGGTACGTCAAGGCCGACCACCTGATGCGAGCGCGGGCCTGCCTGAGTGCTCATTTCCTGGACAAGAACGGTCTGGAGATTGACGGCACGCTCGTCCGGTCGCGATTCGTCGGTGGGGCGAACGATTCGGACGGTTGGGTTCATGTGACGCTCCATCTTGCATCCGCCCCGCGTGACGCCTATACGGTGGGCTTGGTGGCCTGGGTGATGCAAGAGCCGACCTGGAATACGGCTGCGCCGCCGCGGTGGCACATCCCGCGAAGGGACGTCCGGGCGGGCGCATGGTTCGACGATATCACCATATTCGCCCTTCCGCACGTGAGCATTGCATCCAGTGCCACGGGCAACGTCATGGTTCCCGACGAACTCCAGGAGCTTCTGGTGGTCTTGGCGGACAACGAAGACCCGACGCTCCGCGGGCGCCTGACCATCCTCTCGGCTGGCGGCCAGCGCGTTGAGGAACATGAGGTTCCGGTCGTGATGGAGTCTCGGGTCGTACCGAAACGAATCTCTGTTGGGCATCTCACGCCGGGGTTGTACATAGCCGTGTTTGACGTTTTTGCCGGCTCCGCGCGCGTGGTGTCGCGTTCACTGACCTTCGCTCGGGTGGCGGCACCCTATCGAGAGAGCGAGGCCCACGCGCGTCCCTTCGGGGTCGTCGTCGATCCGCGCGAGCGAGCGGACCCGGCTACTGAACTCGTGCTCCTTCGTCGGCAACTCGCGCGGTCGGCCAAACTTCCGGTTTGGACGGGTCTACCGGATGATCCGCCGACGGCCGGCCAGCGGCTCCGGACGGATCGCTTGCTTCAAGGGCTGACCAAGGCCGGCTTTGCCTTGACGGGCGTCTTCTTCGGACCGCCCAGTACGATTGTTCGCAGTGACGGCGCGTACGTTCGACCGCTGGTCGAGCTTCTCGCCAACGACCCGACGGTGTGGCAAGACCACCTGGCGTCGGTGGTTGCGCCCTATGCAAGTAGCTTTCGGTGGTGGCAGATGGGGGCGGACGAGGGTTGGCCTCTCGTGGTCGATAAAGACTTCCCACTGGCCGTGGAACGATTGCGCGATGGGATCCGCCGGTTCATCACGCTGCCGCGGCTGGCCGCGGTGACCTCGACGGCGTTTGAGTTGCCGGAGGTGGCGTTCCCCGTCGAGCAGTTGGCGCTTTCGGTGCGTGCCAACGTTCAACCGGACGCTGTGGCGCTGCAGCTTGCCGCGGCGAAGGATGCCGGCTATGCGCATGTGTCGGTCTACCTCGCGCCGGTTCCGTCCGACCGATATGGACGACTCCCGCGGCTTACGGACTGGGCTCAGCGGGTGATTTCCGCGCGTCACGCCGGCGCGGACACCGTGTTCGTGCCTCAGACATGGCAGGTCCGTGATACGGGTCGGGGACGTCGAGTGGAACCAACCGAGACGTTTCTCTTCCTGCGAACGATGGCCGACGTCATCGGGCGGGCCGCTCCGGCACAGCGGTTGCACCTTGGTCGTGATATCAAATGCCTCGCGTTTCGAGCCGGCGCCGATGTTGTGTTGGCCATGTGGGCTCCGATGGCGCCCCCCGGCGGACGCGACTACCCGATCCAGCTTGGCGGCGCGGACCGACAGATCGACATGTGGGGTCGCGCGGCACCGCTGTTGCGCGACGAGCACGGTCGATCGATCGTCCACCTTACCGCCATGCCCGTGCTTGTGGACCGAATCGAGCCCTGGCTGATCGATTTTCGGGCGTCACTCTCGCTCAAGCCGTCGCGCGTTGAGTCGGGGACGGAGTCGGTTCCCCACGAGCTGGAGATGGCCTACCGTGGAGCCCGTGCCGTCTCTGGGCGCGTCGAACTCGGCGTGCCCCGGTCGTGGGGGATCTCTCCGCGCGTGTTCAGCTTTAGCCTGATGCCGCAGCGGACGGTTTCCTACCCAATTCGCATCCGCTATCCGCACAGCGCGCCGGCCGGTCGTCGCGAGGTGCTTGCCCGCATCACGCTCGAAGGCTCATCCCGCTACTTTGAAGTGCCGTTGGTGGTAAACCTGGGCGTGAAGGACCTCGAGGTCTCAGGGTCCGGCGTCGTCGAAGGTGAAGAGCTGGTGCTGCGCCACATCGTGACCAATCGATCGTCCAAGGTCTTGAGTTTCCGCGGCTCGGCAGTGGTGCCCGGCCGACAGCGCCAGTACCGCCCCATTTCCCACCTTAAACCGGGCGACACCCAAACGGTGGAGTACCGCTTCGCACGCGGAGGTGCGTTGGTCGGTCGGCCGGTCCGTCTCGTTCTCCGCGAGATGAACGACGGCCCACGCGTCCACAACCTCGAGCTGACGATCCCCTAGAACTCCGTTGTACCTTACTTGATGCCTTCCGAGGGTGGCATGGGCAAACTTGTTTGCCTGTGTTCCAAGCCCCGAGGTCATGGGCAAGCCGACGCTTGCCCTTGGCGCCCGACCATCGATTGACGTACGACAGAGGTCGAATCCCATTGAATCCGCCGGGTGCCCGATCCTTCATCGCAGGCGTAGGTGGGGGGACGGAGTGCCCTTTCCTTTGAAGAACACGCGCCCTCACGGTACAATGCCCTGTAGCGGTTCGGAAAGGAGTCATAAGCCATGAAGCATCATGGAATGCGAGCGGTCCTTCTGGTGTGCGCCGGTCTCGGCACACACAGCGCCCCCGCTCACGCCCGGCCCGCACCGGCTCCGGTTCAGGTCATCGCCCAACGGCGAACGGAGGCCCCCGGCGAGGGAGGAAACTTCGGCAGTTTTATCAACCTCAGCTTTGACAGCCCCCCCGAACTGAAGAACCTCAGCCCATCCATCAGCGGAAACAACGTGGCCTTCGCGGCGACGACTCGCGATCCAGGCGGGTCGGGTATGTTTGCCCTGATCGACGGTCAACTGCGCGTCGTGGCCGACACCTGGACCAAGATACCGGGAACGGACCTGACCTTCGGCTTCAGCATCGGCGATGGTGTGGGCCCGAACATCTGTGGGTCAACCGTGGTGTTTACCGGCATCAACATCTCTCATGGTTCCGCGATCTGGCTCTGGCGAGACGGCGTGCTGGAAAAGGTGGTGGACAGCGACACGCTCGTCCCGGGGCGTAGCGTGACCTTCGGCAGCTTCGCCGGCACACCCGGCATCAGCGGAGACAACGTTGTCTTCAACGCTCGCTACACCGGAGGCGGTGGGATCTACGCAGTCATCAACGGGGAACTGCTGACAATCGCCGACAGTGACACGCTCCTTCCGGGCGCCCCGACGACGGCCGGAGGTTTCGGCTTCCTTGTCGGCTACAGCGCCTTCATCAGCGGCGAGAACGTGGTCTTCTGGGCTGGGTCGGGCGTCAACCACAGGGGTATCTACCTCTTTGCCAACGGCGTGATTCGCGTCATCATCGACCCCAACACGCCTAAACCGGGGGGGGGAGGCGAGACATTCGACTTTGTCCCGGTGCGCGCCAACTTCTGGCCGGGCATCAGCGGTGAGAACGTGGCCTTTTCGCTCTGGACGGAGCTGTATGCGTATATCAACGGTACGCTGCGCCTCGTCGCCGACGACACGACGCAAGCGCCTGGGGGCGGCACGTTCACCACTTTTTCCGCCCGCACTTCGATAGATGGCGAGAACATCGCCTTCGCAGCCGGCACCGGAGGGGGGAGCGCGGGGATTTTCTCCTACATCAACGGCGAGTTTCGCACCATTGCCAGCGACAACACGCCGGCCCCAGGTTTCGCGACCAATTTCAGCGCCATCGGTTTCCGTATCTCTGACGGCGGGGGTCCGGGCATCAGCGGCGAACAGGTCGTTTTCACCGCCGGTCCCCCCGGCGTCTACACCGGCGACGGCATCCCGCCGCCGCCACCGCCGCCACCCATCCCCACGGTCTCCACCTGGGGTGTCATCGCCATGACACTCCTACTCCTCACCGCAGGCAGCATAGCCGTCAATCGACGAGGCACTGCGGCATAACCCGATGGCGTCCGCGCGGGCTTGAAGCCCGCGGCTCGGGACAAGTGTGGCATGCCCGCGCCTGCGGCTTGGGCATGCCACACGCCGCGGACAGCCGCTTCCTTACGGGCGCGGCTCGGAAAGAGCCTTCTTAAACACGCTCTTAGAGCCGCGGGGGCCAGCCCGCGGACCCGTGCGTCATCATGTCACCGGGCTCGCGCCCGCCGGCCAGCCGGTTCTACCGGTGCTCTGAAAACTGCCCAACGCCGATTCTGTCACGCACCCGGGTCACGGCATGGTCACCGCTCGGATCGGCGCATACAATCCGGTAGGCGGGCGGGTTCGCTTTCGCGGGTTCGGTTCCCCAACACCATTCGTCCGCAACCGCAGAGGGTGTATAAGAAGGGTCATGACGAACCGAGCCGCGACGTGAGGGAGCGGTTTCGAGTGCGAAACCCTTACGGGCGCGGCTCGGAAAGAGCCTTCTTAAACACGCTCTTGGAGGCCTGCAACACCTTTGACCGAGCCTAGTAGTCACCAGCGATCGCAAAGACGGCGCCGATTCGTGGCGATGGCGTTTGTCGCGGCGCTGGCGGTGCTCATGGGGTTGCCCAACCTGAGCGGCAGCTTCGTCGGCGGCGATGACCACCGGCTTCTGTTGAATCACGTATTCGTCAACCATCCGTCGCTGGAGCACGCCGCGCGGATCTTCACGATCTTTCACCGCGACTTGTATCAGCCGTTGCCGCTGCTGAGCTTCTCGATGGAGTTCGCGCTCGCCAGGGCGCTTGGACTCTTCGAAAAGGGTGTCGATGCGGCCGGTTGGCTCTTCCATCTCACCAACATCCTGCTGCACGCGATCAATGCGGTCCTCGTCTGGCGGGTGGTCCTGCGGCTCCAAGATCGGGAAGGGGCGCGGTCATCAACGGACTCCGCGGGTACTGGCGCGGCGGAGTCGAGCAACGATCGGGATCGGGTCGCCATGACCGTGGCCACGGTGACGGCGGCGATCTTCGCCATCCACCCGTTTCAGACCGAGGTCGTCGCCTGGACCAACGGGCGAATGATGCTGCTCTCCACCTTGTTTGCCATGCTCTCGTTGTTGCAGCTTGCGGCGTTTGTCGATCGTCCGCGAGCCCGACCGGCCTGCCTCGCCTTACTGTTCACGTTGCTGTGCGCCGTCAGCAAGGTCCGTATCGCGCTGCCCGTGCTATGGGGCGTGCTCCTGGTGGCGCGCGGCGTGAAGCTTCGCCGGCGGGTGCTCCTGCTTTGGGGAGCGGCCTCTGTCGTCACGGCGGTCTTCGTGGTGGTCAATGTCATTTCCACCTCGCAAGCGAGCTTGTTCTCCGAGGCCGGTGAGCATCTGCATGGGCCTCGCGTCGTTCGCGTGCTCCTGGCGCTCGCCTTTTACTTCCAACACCTGGTATGGCCCACCGGCCTGTCGAGCTATTACCCGACGCCCCCGACGGTCTACTGGTCGGACCCCGAGACGTGGCGTGCGGTGGCCATCGTGGTCCCGACGTTGGCCCTTCTGGGCTGGGTCAGCCTTCGGTCCCGGGCGGCGCTCCTGGGCATCGTATGGTTCTTTGCAGCGCTGGCGGTGACGCTTCCCATTCTTCCGGCCCGCAACGTTCTGGCAGCCGACCGCTACATGTATCTTCCGATCATCGGGTTGCTCTTTGCGGGGGTTGGGCTCGGACACGAGGCGTACCGGCGATGGCTGATGCCCTTGGCGCCGCGCGCGGCGCGGATGGGTTTGACGCTTGCCGGGGTGGCGGTGGGCATCGCCTTCATCGGCATCTGCTGGCACGTGGGCGGCTTCTACACCACGCCGCTCCAAAAGACGTTGCGCATCACCCAGCTCTTTCCGGACACGCCGCGTGTTTGGGAGCCTCTTGGCTGGACGTACTTCAGCGACGGTCGCTATGCCGAGGCGATGGACTGTGCGGATAAGGAGCTTCGCCACGACGCCCCGTCCGTTCGCGGCGGCGCGTACCAGCTCCTGGGGATGTCTCAGTTCCGCCTCGGGAACGTCGAGAAGGGGTTGGAACTCCTACGAACGGCGATCGAAGTCTCTCCCACGGACTCGCGGGCCACGTCGCGGATTGCCGGATGCCTGGAAGAGCTGGGTCGTCTGGACGAAGCGACGCGCTACTACGAGGACACCGTGGAAGCGGCGCCGATTCATAACCCCAGCATCGACAACCTGGCCGCGATCTATGCCCGGATGGGTCGCCGGGCTGATGCTCGAGCGATGTACGAGCGCGCGCAGGGAAACAACCGGTATGACGTAGTGGCCACCATGGGTCTGGTCAGGTTGGAGATCGCGGAGAACACACGAGAGTCCTATCTTTCCGCCGAGGCGCGTCTGTTGGGCGTCCTGGAGTGGATGCCCGAAAACGCTGAGGCGCTCACCAACCTGGGTGCCGTACGGGTGGCCCTCGGGCGACCAGACGAGGCCGTTGCGTGCTACAACGAGGCGTTGCGCTACGATCCGAGACATATCACGGCGCTGCTGAACCTAGCACAGCTCCATGTGGCGGCCGACGAGCCCGAACACGCCCGCCCGCTGTTCGAACGCGCGATCGCGTGCGGCATGACCTCGATCGACGAAGTCAAGGTGGTGCATACATTCCTGGTTTCGCAACGAGACTATGACCGCGCCGTGGCACTGTGGAGTGATTTTGCCGAACGCCGACCGACCAACAAGGAATCGGCGGACTTCTTGACCTGGGCGCGGGTGGTCGGCGGCGATGGCGTCCGTGCCTCGTCGGGACCGATCGACGATGAACCAACGTCGCCGCTCATTCTGGCGGCACGGGCGTATCAAGCGCTGCGGGAGGGGCACGGCACAGCGGCGGCCGAACTGGTGGATCGCCTGGCGGACGCGGGACGCTCGGGTGCGGACGCTCGTCGGCGGCTGTTAGCCGCGTTGGAGCGGTTCGATGAGATTCGCCCCGACGTGCCCTGGATGTTTTGCCTGGGCGCGCGGCTGCTATTCGCGGAGGGGAATCATCGGGCGGCGGAAGCGTTTGTCGGCCTGTGCGAACAGCGCTGCCGTGAGCGTGCCTGCCGTGAGCAGGCCGCGTCGTTGCGCTTGCGGCTGCGTCCAGCGCCGGTCAACCCGCCTTTGCCTCAGCCGTAAGCGCTCCGCCTGTGCGCAAGAAAAAGCCGTGCGCCGGTCTCCTTGAGGAAACCTACGCACGGCTGAGTTTCTGTGCGACCAGGTGGAACTATCGACCTAGGCGGCCAGGTACCGATCCTCCAACGTCAGACGAATCTTCTTGAGCGCGTTGTTTTGGATCTGACGGACTCGTTCTTTCGTCACACCGATGATATTGCCCACCTGCTCCAGCGTTTTGGGACCCCGCAGCTCGGGGGTCAGTGACGGACCGATGCCGAAACGCTCTCGGATCACGGTATGTTCCACCTCGCTCAGTTCGGCCAGGTTGTCCAGAAGGATTTCCTTGAGTTCATCGACGCAGTTTTCCTCGACGTCGATACGCTTGCGATCGAGAAAATCGCTGCGTTCCATGGCCGGGTCGAACTCGGTCGGGAAATACCCTCGATACCGGCTCGCCCGCATCGCCACGCGTGAGAATGCCTTGAGGATGGCACGGCATGAATACGTGCTGAACTTGTATCCGCGGGAGCAATCGAACTTCTCGACGCTACGGAGCAAGGCCATGTTGCCCTCGCTGACCATCTCGTTGAAATCGATATGCGTCAGTCGGGTCCGCTTACCCATCGCGAGCACGAGCGGCATGTTGATTCGCACGATCACGCCGCGGGTCGCCAGGACACGGTGTCCCCAGGCGAGCAACCGACGCGTCGCGGGCGCGGTAAGCCGTTTACCGGCGAACTTGGCGAGAATATCGACAACCTGCTTGCGGGCGAGGTTGAACCGCTCGAACAAGTGGGATTCCTGAGCATAGGAAAGCGCCGGAACGCGCTCGCCGGCACAGACGGCGTCCGTAATCGGGTCGGGGTTCTCCCGGAACCTGGGCGACTTTCCGTCCGCCAGCCTGGCTTCGCCGCCGTATAGCGCCTTCTCGATGGACCGTTTGCTGAAATCCGGATGGTCCGTAAAATCCGCCGGCTCCGTCAGGAGCTTCGTGAGGAGTACCTGGTCCTCCGCCGCCAGCGCAAAGACGAACGCGTCGGTCGGCGCCTTGGCCGTTGGCAGGGCCAAGCGGCCCGCCCTGGGCCGATTCGTGGCAGTGAGTTGAGTGGCCATCGGTTCTACTCCTTCCGGCCGACGCCCCCGTGGCACCGACCTATAACAAGCCCCACTATGTAGTACGCTGGCCGATGGCGATCGGTCGCGTGCGATGGCGATGTTCACCGGATGCGCACCGGAACCGACCCAAATGGGCCAAAAACCACATACCACAACTACATGGGGGGAGACTAGGCAACGGGGGGGACCGACTTGCCAGTCAAGTATACCACACGCACGGTGTCCGGACAAGTCATTGTTTCCGGACCCCTAGTGGCCGTACGGCCAAGAGAAAGGCGGAAGAAGAATAACTAAGTTGCGACTTTAGAGGGCGCTATTCGTAGCGTAACGCCTCGATCGGGTCCAGCTTCGCGGCAGCCAAGGCCGGGTACATCCCGAAGAAAATCCCGATCATCACGGACAAACCAAAGCTGATACCGACCGACCAGACGCTGACGATGGTTTCCCAATCGGCCAGCTTGGTCACCACGTACGCACCCAGCACGCCGAGGAAGACGCCCGCCACGCCGCCCGTCGTAGAGAGCACCACGGTTTCCACTAGGAACTGGACGGCGATCTGCCGCTGACGGGCACCCAACGCGCGGCGGACACCGATCTCGCGGGTGCGCTCGGTCACGGTAGCCAACATGATGTTCATGATCCCGATGCCACCGACCAGCAGTGAGATGCCTGCGATGAAGCCCAGGGTCAACTGATTGTTGCGTTTCTTTTTTTCGGCAAGCTGGAGACGCGCCAGAGGAACCTTGACCTCGTAGTCGATCTTTTCATGCCCGTGACTAAGAACCCGTTCGATCATCCTCGAGACCGGAATGACGTGCTCGAGTTCGTCGATCGTGACGTAGAGCCCCGAGTACTGCATCTTGATGTACTCTCGTGAGCCGGACCCCTGGCGACGGGTTGTCTCACCGAACTGGGCCTTGGCCGTCGAATACGGAACGAGGATCTCATTGTTCAGATTGCGCTCCTCGACGCCCCGAGCCGGCGCACCGGCCGTTTGCACATACTCCAGGATGCCCACCACCGTGAACGGGACGGCCGATGGGAAACGCTCGGCCAGGACTTGTTCCCCGAGTGGGTCCTTCAGCGGGAACAACGCCCTGCGGACCTCTTCGCCGATGACACAAATGTTGGTTCGCTCGGTCATGTCCTCATCGGTGAGGGCGCGCCCGCGGGCGACGGAGATGTTGACGACCTCGAAGAAGTCAGGCGTGGTTCCGACCACCTTGATGGCGCGTTGGTGCTCGCCGTGCCGTGCTTTGTAGGCCACGGTCTTCAGCGGAACGATGTGCGTGATGTGCGGGACGGTTTCTCGTGCGATCGCGATGTCGTCCGCGGTGATCCCGTAGGCGATCAGGTTCGTGTTTCCCTCAGACGTCTCACCAGTCTGGGGCGGTTTCACCGAGTTGACGATGATGTTCCTGGTTCCCAGGAGCTGAATCATCCGCATCTCGTCGGCCGACGCGCCCTCGCTGATTGAGAGCATGCAGATGACCGCGGCGACCCCGAAGATGATACCCAGGGATGTCAGCAACGAGCGCAGCTTGTGCAGTCGCAGGTTGTTGATGCCAAGTCGGATCGTTTCGATACTGAGCAGTCGCATCGCTTCTGGTTTCCAGGAAAGCCTTCGTGCCAGGGGGAGCGCCCCCGCCTCAAGACTTTGCTCGCCATTTGTCGCTGCCCCGAGACCATGCCTCGGAACCACCGAGTTCAACCACTATAGCAAACAGAGCTAGCTCTAGCCGAACTTGATCCCCTGAGCCAGCGGAAGCTCTGTGGTGTAATTGATCGTGACCGTTTGACGCCGCATGTAGGCCTTCCAGGCGTCTGAACCGGCTTCGCGACCGCCGCCGGTCTCCTTCTCCCCGCCGAACGCCCCGCCGATCTCGGCGCCGCTGGTGCCGATGTTGGCGTTGGCGATGCCGCAATCGCTGCCGCGACTCGACAGGAACCGCTCGGCCTCCAGGAGGTTCCGTGTGAAGATGGCCGAGCTTAACCCCTGCGGAACGCCATTTTGCAAATCGATGGCCTCGTCGAGCGTGTCGTACTCGATGACGTACAGGATGGGGGCGAACGTCTCGTCCTGGACCACGGGGAACTCGTTGCGGACAGCGGCGATACAGGGTGTCACGTAACATCCGCCCGGATACTTCTCGCCGCTGAGCTTCTGTCCCCCGTAGAGGATTTCACCACCTTGCTCTTTGATGGTCGTGATCGCCCGCATCATGGTATCGACCGCATCGGCGTTGATGAGCGGACCCATCAGCGTGCCCTCTTCGAGAGGATTTCCGATGCGAACCTGTCCGTACGCGGCCATGAGTTTCTCCACCAGTTCGTTCCGCATCGATCGATGGACGATGATCCGCCGCGTCGATGTACATCGTTGACCGGCCGTCCCCACGGCACCGAACACGATGGCGGGAACCGTGATTTTCAGGTCGGCTTCTTTCGTGACGATGATCGCGTTGTTGCCCCCCAACTCGAGAATCGTCCGCCCGAGGCGGTGCCCCACGAGTTCACCCACCCGATGCCCCATGGTGCAGCTACCGGTGGCCGAAACGAGAGGAATGCGGCGGTCCTGGAGAAGCGCTTCGCCGATCGTGCCGCCACGCCCAATGACCAGGCTGAAGATGGCCGGGTCGGCGCCGGTCGCGAGGCAGACGCGCTCCGCGATTTTGCTGCACGCGATGGCGGTCAGCGGGGTCTGCGAAGACGGCTTCCAGAGCACGGCGTCTCCGCAGGCGGAGGCGAGGGCCGCGTTCCACGACCAGACGGCCACGGGAAAGTTGAACGCGGAAATCACACCGACCACGCCAAGCGGGTGCCACTGCTCGTACATCCGGTGTCCTGGCCGCTCCGAGTGCATGGTCAGACCATATAGCTGCCGGGACAGACCGACGGCAAAGTCGCAGATGTCGATCATCTCCTGGACTTCGCCGCCGCCCTCGGGCCGAATCTTGCCCATTTCCCACGTCACGAGGGCACCGAGATCGTCCTTGTGGTCGCGGAGGGCGTTGCCGAGCCGGCGGACCGTCTCTCCGCGGACGGGCGCGGGCACCTCGCGCCACTTGAGGAACGCCTGGTGGGCGCGGGCGACGACCTGTTCGTACTCCTCGGGTGTCACCTGCGTGACAGAAGCGATGGCGTTGCCGTCGATGGGGGAGAGGGATACGAGCGGTTCGCCGCTTCCGACCCACTCACCGCAGAAACCCCCGCTGTTGTTCGACTCAATCCCAAGTCGCTTCAATACGTCCTTCATGGCGTCGTCCTCGTCTGGCACACCGGTTCCGGGCTGAACCGAGCAAGGTACGGCGACGCGCACAGATGGTCAAGACATCCCCGGTCCACGCTCGGTGGGGGCTGCATGACCGAATCGGCGGGTAGTTTTCAGAGCACGGGGCGCGAGCCCAGTGACCGGTCTGGCATCGTGGAAGCCCCGCGCTTGTTCGCATCGTGTCCGTGGGCTTGCGCCCACCGCTCTGACGCGGCGTGGCGCCGTCAAGATGGCTTTGCACGGCCCGCCAAGACTGTCACGCACTCCTCGGTGGGACTCTTTGCGGACGGAATGCGCCTGTCCGATCCGACAAGGCGAATCGCAGGGGGCGTCCCGGCGGATGACGCACGGAGCCCTGCCGGAAGGTTTCGAGGTGGTTTATCGGAACCGCGTGCCGCACTCCGGACAGCGCCCACTCTTTGTTCCGCGGAGGTCGTACCCGCAGTCCAGGCACCACCCGTGGATCTGCCGCCACCATCGGCGGATGGGTCCCTGGGCGATCGGGATGGCGCCGAACAGCAGCAGCACGCTGGTCGTAAGCCAGAAGGGAAAGACGAGCCAAGTGAAGCGGTATGGACCCTTACGCTTCGAGGTGAAGAACAACGAACGAGCGTCCGCGCGCGGATCGTAACCCAGCGAGCCTTGATATCGGCTCCGGATCCGCGATTTGGTGGGCATGGTTACCATCTGAAGGCAGCAAAGGCCCTCTTTGAGATAGACGTCCAGTGAGTTGTACTCGGTGACGTCGTATCGCAGCTTGGTGGGGTGTTTGTGGCTCTTGTACCAGAGTCCCACGCTGAACGGGAGGGTCACCAAGGAGATGACCGCCAGGATCTTGAAGACCATGATGGTTCCGCTGTCGGGGTTCCTGAGTGAGCAAGACCGGCGCGTCCATCGACCGGCCCCGCGCCGCCATCCCGAAAACGGCTCCTTCTACCTCCGCAACCCTACCGTGTACAGGTTACGCCGTTCAAGGCCACCTCTCTCATCGACCACCCACGCGGCGACGAGTGAAGTCAAAAGCCCTCGTAGGGCACCAACTCCGCCAGGCCGGCGTCGATCCAGCCCGATTTTCCGTCGGGCAACTCAACCTTCCACCAGCCACTTCTTGTTCGATCCCGCAACGTGAATTCTACGCCTGGTTGAAGCGGTTGTTCAAACTGGCGTTGGTATCCCGTACCCGGCCCCTTGTAGATCGCCACGTCCATGCCGGTGACGACCCCACTGGGGGCGTTGCGATCACCCCAATGTGAAGCGGCGACGGAGCCCGCGGCCGTCCCCGCCAAGACGGCGAAGATGATCGCCCAAACGCCGATCGCCCGGCGCCGCGACCACTGGCGGACCAACAGCAAGACCCAGATCCCGAGGTAGAAACCCACGGCGGCACGAGCGCGCCCCGCGACCGACGTCTGATAATGCCAGAAGAAGAGGTTGCGCAAGAAGGCGCTGCCTCGCGTCGAGCGAATGGTCGTCAGGCAGCGAGACCTCGCGACCGAGAGGTTCTCTTGAAGCATGGGATCTCGCGGGATGAGGCGCTCCGCCCGACGATAGTGGAGAATGGCGCGACCCACCTCGTCGGCCTGGAGATAACAGTTCGCCAGGTTAAACTCCAATCGCCCGTTGACGATACCCTGGGCGATGATGCTGCCGAAACGCTGCGCCGCGGACCGAAAGAGCCGGCGAGCCTGGTCCGGCTGTTCGGAAAGCAGGTGTTGGGCCTCGTCGAACTCCGCGAGCGCCTGCGTAAAGTTCGCCTGAACATCCACGTCGTTCGACGTAGCCCAAGCGTCACACGCAAGCAGGACGCACGCCAGCCCAGCCAGACATCTGATCTTGCCAGCCGTGCGCGTCATGATCCGGTTTGTTCCAACGCGTGAATCCATTGGAGTACCGTCTTGGCCGCCCGCGCCGTCGAGAGTTCTTCCGAAACCCCGGGGGCAAAGCGGGCCACCTCGCACGATTCCAGGAACCCGGCGATCTTGGCTGCGACGCTCGGGTCCAATCCGTTCCTTGCCAACAGGGACCGCACCTCGTGGGGAGTCAACGCCCCCCGGGTAAACCCGAAACGGTCGGCGAGGTAGCCGGTCAATACTTCGGAAAGTTCATGGAGTTGCTCGGTCGGCTGTGCCCGCATTCTAGCCTTGCGCAAGGCGGCGCGCGCGGCGCGTCCCGCGCGACGGCGCCTTGCATAGTTGACGTCGGCCTTCATCCGCGCGCGATGGCGGGAAGTCAGGGCGACGACAAGCCAGGCAAGCGGTGACGCGATCAGCGAGGCGGCCCACGGAGTGGTCCATCGGAACGCCTGATCGGCGAGCACGTCCTTGGCGTCGAGAAAGTTCGGGGAGATACCGCCTGAGAGTAGGGTCAGCGTCGTGAGATTGTTCCCCGGTGGCGAAACGTCCAGCGCGATCGGGGCTGCCCCGCTCACACCCGAGGGTGGATCCACGGTGATGTTCACCGGTTCGCCGGTGAGGGTTACGTACCTTTCCAGTGTGGGGTCGAAATAGGACCAGCGGATCGGCGGGATGGTCTGCTCGCCCGCTTGCTTGGGAAAAACAGCCCTGCGGAAAACCTTGGAGCCGCTGTCCACGTCACCGATCAACTCGTCTCCGACAAAGTCAAACCGACTGGCAAGTTCGGCTTGGCGGCTCAGGTCCGGTCCGGCCACGCCATCCAAAGGGGAGCCGCGCAGCGCGATGGTCAACGTGATGGGCTGACCGAGCTCGAGGCGCGTCGGCTTGGCCGTGACCGCGAGGGTGAAGGCGCCGATGGCGCCTGTGTAGTCGTCCGGCCGTCCGATGGACGGAGGCGGAAGAACGTTAATGACCACGGCGGAGGCTCGGGCGGACTCGCGCCGATGACGTTGGATCTCGTAGCCGCCGAAGATGCCTCGGCGGACGCGGGTGGGGTAGTTCGCTCTGAGAAAGACCGGCCCCACCATCAAATCTCCGACCTCCTCTGCGCGGACTTCCTCCGCGACGCGGAAGATCTCGTAGCGGTGGCGGACCCCTGCCGAGTCGGTAAGGATCCGCTCACTTCGGTTGGCCTTGCCATTGGCGAAGACCGAAAGCTGCGAGTTACGCACATCCAGCACGTCGCGAAGCATCTGAAGCGCGATCTGCCGGCCGTTGATCACCACCTTGCGGATGCCGAACGTGAGGGTGGCCGTATAGGATTGGGTGACATAGAGCCTCTTGGGCTCGACGGTGATCTCGGCGAAAATGAAACGGTCGCCGTTCGGTTCGGCTGCGGACTCCGTATCGCGTACCACGATATCGAACGCTTCCGTTTGGTAGGTCGCCGTTTCGGCCGCAACAGAAATCGGCCCAAGGGTGTGCGTTCCCTCTTTCAGGGCGGTAAGGCGGAGCGTGTACGTGTAGACGACCCGCTGCGATCGCCTTCCGTTGACGATCGAAGTGAACGAGCTGCTTCTTGGCGTCGCGGTGAGTAGCTCGAGCTTGAGTCCATCCGGTATCTCGGCCTGCGGCGCCTCGGGCACGCCCGTGTTGGTGCAGACGAGCTGAAGGTTAACGGCTTCTCCCAGGTCGAGCCTGGTGGGTCGAGGGCTGAGTTGAATGCCCGGTGCCTGCGCCTGTACCCATGCCGGGATAGCCGTAGCGATGAACGCAGCGAGGATGGCTCGGAAGCGTCGCAACTCACCAATCCTTCTTGACCGCAACCCCGGCCTGTGGCCGCACAACCTCACGGCGCGACTTCTTACGATCCCGAATCGCCTGCATCATCTCGCGTAGCTTGCGCTCGGCCTGTTCGCGCGACACCTGTTCTTTTTCCTGTGCTTCGGAGGGCTGTTTCTGCTCCTCCGCGTCGGATGACTGCTGGTCCTGACCCTCCGAGGGCTTGTCCTGCTGCTCTCCCTCTTGCTGCTCGGACGAATCCTGCGGCTTCTGTTCTTGGTCCTCGCCTTGTTCTTGCTCGTTCTGGTCTTGCTTCTCTTGGTCGCCTTCGGACTGTTGCTGCTGTTGGTCCTGGTTCTGGTCGTCCTTTTTTTCCTGGCTGTCGTCGGACTGTTGTTGTTGCTGTTGTTGCTGTTGCATCTGTTGTTTGATCTGACGCCGCATGGCCGCCGCCTTGAGCATGGCGTCTCGGGCCGCGTCGTGCTCGGTGTCGTCCGCCAGGACCCCCTGATATCGCCGTATGGCCTTTTCGATCAGGGGAAGGGCGGCCTGCGGATCATCGAGGTGGTCCAGGGCTTCTGCATGGTCGCACGTTCCCAGGCTGTACCGCGCGTCGTTGGCCAGCGGTCCGGTCGATGTAGCGGCCGACGCCTCGAACGCCTCGCGCGCTTGCTCATACGCCTTCATGTCGAACTGCGCCAGCCCTTCCACAAAGGCGATCTCACTCGCGTTGGGGCTTTGCTCCTCGGCGTGGCGATACGCTTCCAACGCGCCGGTCGGGTCGTTGGCGAGCAGTCGCCGGTTGCCCTCATGAACCGCCTTGCGCGCGGTCAATCCGGCTAGCGCGTTGTCGATGCCTTTCGATTCCGGCTGTGAGTCGGCGGGCGCATCGGTCGGCTGCGCCGGAACCCGCACGGGATCTTGACCCGAAGCGGGGGTCATCCAACCAGTGAGGACCGCGATGGCCAGTGTGACGTACGTCGAGCGAGGCGCAACCCGAGCCGCGCCCGTAAGGAAGCGGTTATCTGCGCCAAACCCGGCTTGCAGGCGTCCGCTCCCTGACGGTCGCGGCTTGGTTCCACCTGACCCGTCAGACGTCGGGTGTCGAAGTACTACTGCCGTTTCCAAAAAGGTTATTTCGTTCTTCGGGTGGCATGCCCAAGCCGGAGGCGCGGGCATGTGCCGGGCCATCCAGCACATGGCCGCGCTGCGCTTGGCCATGCCACCCAACGACCGGAGCCGCGCAACGTCGAGCCACCTTTCTGGAAACGGCACTAGCTCGCGAAGACCGCGTTCGATCGGGTTCATCCGACGGGCTCCTCCTGCCAGACGCGCTGCGGGCGAGTCGTCTCGCCGGGGCGCCGACCGCTTATCATTGTTTCCAATCCCAGGAGAATCAACGCGGCCAGCAGGAACCACTGGTATCGAGGCCGGTGGCGGATGCGTTCTTCAGTGGTCAGAAGCGACTTCTGTGAGCTGCCCATGACGTTGACGAGCCGGTGGAACCGCTTCAGCGGGGCGAATCGACCGTTTCCGGCTTCCGCAATCTCCCGCAGCCCGACGACATCGAGTTTGGAAAAGACGATCTGCCCATCGTGAAGCAGCGGCGTTCCCGCTTCGGTCGGGATCTGCGCGCCGACGGGCAGCGTCGGGTCGCCGACGCCAACCGTGAAGGTTCGGATCCCTTGCTCGGCGAGCGCGACCCGGGCCGCCTCGACCGGTGCTCCTTCGTGGTCCTCTCCGTCGGTGAAGACGACGATGATCTTCGTGGAACGATCCGGCGATCGGACGAACAGGTCGGAGGCCGCGCGGATCGCCGCGGCGATGGCGGTCCCGCCGCGCGGCGCGCTCCCGATGGTCACGGCCTCGAGCTTCGAGCGGAAGGACAGGTGGTCCGTCGTGAGCGGAAGCTTCAGCGACGTGGAACCGGCGAAGGTCAATAGGGCCAGGCGGTTGGCGTGGCGGAAGACGGCGCGATCGATCAGCTGTAGGCGGATATCTCGCTTGGCCCGCTCCAGGCGGCTGGGCTCCACGTCCCGAGCGAGCATCGAGCGCGAGACATCCAGTGCCACCACGATGTCCACCCCATAGACCTTTTGCTTTTCCAGATAGACCCCCCATCGAGGGCCGACCACCGCGGCCGCGACCAGGGCGATCGCCGTCACGAACAACCCCGCTCGTAACGCTTGTCGCCCCGGGCTGACGCCCTGTGCAAGCAACGGAGCGAGCTGGGCCGAGGCGAAACGCTCGACGGCGCGCCGACGCCGCAGAAGTCCATACAGGAAAAAGAGGCCGGCAACCGGACCGGCCGCCGCCAACCACCAGAGGTCCTGGTTGTCGAAGAGCAGGACGTCCTCGGCGGCCGTTACCACCAGGAAAAACCCCAGGGCGACGATCGCCAGGGGCCAGACGACCACCCAGATCGTCCATGTCAGCATGGGATAGAGGATCTGTCGGCTCATGGGATCGTACGGTACCTCGTGCTGACCAGAAACAACTCGAGCATCAACAGACCCAACCCGGTCAACATCGCGATCTTGGCTGCGTAGGTGTTGTCATGGAAACTACGTTCGCCGGTGTGGTGTCGTTCCATTTGATCGATCGCGTCGTAGATGCGTATCAGCGAGTCGGTGTCCGTTGCCCGGAAGTACTCAGCGCCGGTGACCGCGGCCACCTGTTTAAGGAGCCGTTCGTCAACGCCGGCCCGTCGCCGCTGAAAGAAGCCAAACCGAGTCGGACTCTGGGCTGACCCGACGGCGCCGATCGTGTAGATCTTGATACCCAAACGTGCCGCGACCTTCGCTGCCTCCAAGGGATCCGGCGGTGGCGGACCCTGTGGAAGGACGGCTGGGTGGTTCTCTCCATCGGTGAGCAGGATCATCACGCGGCTCTTGGCGGCCTCCGAACCGGGTACGCCCGCGACGGCCTGTTCACCCGCGCGTCGCAGGTCGTCCGTGGCCAGCGCGATCGCATCGCCCAGCCCCGTGAAGCCGGATTCCGGGTTCTCCCGGACCTGACGACCATCGACCCACCCCGGGATCTCCGTTTCGACAAGCAGGTCGGCCAGGCTGCCGTGGTCGAGTGTCAGCGGGCAAGGCGTGTCGGCGTATTGCGCGAACGTGGTCATTCCTATCAGATCGCTTTCTCGACCCCCCAGCGTGCTTTGCCCGAGAACAAAATCGCGGAACACCCGTTTAACGGCGTCGAGCCGCCGGACACGTACGTTGTCGATGACGAAGTCCTCCTCCGACATGCTGCCGGAGACGTCGAGCACCATCTGGATGGCGATCCCTTCGCTCGTGTCGCGGTATTCCCCGCCCGATTGCGGTCTTGCAAGTGCCACCAACAGGGCCGCGATCGCCAGTGTCCGCAGAAGCGGAATCACGAACCGCGTTCGCACGGCCCACGTGGAGCCCAGCGCCGTCATGCAACTCACCGAACTGAACCGAAGCGTCGCGCGACGCCCTCTGCGGCGCGCGAACAGCCAGACGATAGGGATCAGCAATACGCACGCAACGCACATCCAGGCGAAGAGCGGTCCGGGATTAAAGCGCTCACTCAGCCATAGCATCATGCGGCACGCTCCTCGTCGCTGGGCGGCGAAGGGGGGGCACCGATCGACGGGGTCGATCTGCGGCGAGTTCGTTCCACGAAGTCACCGGCCGCCTTGAGGGCCGCGTCGGCGGCCTCGCGGCCTGGCGTATGCCGAGCATATTTGACCAGGTCGCACGCGGTCATGAAGGGATGGAGTTCGTCGGCGATCGTGGCTCCGATGCGACCATCGGCCGGGGCGGAAGCCAGGAACTCCTCCGTGGTCATCTCCGGGGCGCACACGTCAAACCGTCGCTCGATGTATCCGCGGACGATTCCGCTGACGCGATAGTAGAAGTCCTTGACGCGACCTCGCGCGACAAGATCCTCGGTCACCAGCGCCGCGATTTCACGGCGGGCCCACACGTCCGCTGGAATCTTCACGATCACTTCAGCCGGCCGGTTTCGGATGCGCCGGCGGATCAGAAGCACCAACACGACGAGCGCAGCGGCCGTGACCAACCCGCCTGCAATCCACGGACCCCACTGTCGCGGTAGCTCGACCGGATCGAGACGCCTGATCTCGGTGAGCTGTTCGGGGGAGAGCCCCGCGCCCTCCGGTTGTACGACCGTGATGGTGATCGGCTCCGTCGTCACGGTTTGCGGCTCTTGCGTGACCTGCCCCGTCCGGCCGTCCAAAGAGCGCCGCAGGTAGACAAACGTCGCGGCCGCCGGCGGCAACTCGTGTACACCGGGCACGAAGAACTCCAACCTGTATCGGACCGTCCACCGCAGGCGTCCATCTTCGGTCGGAACGGCCGACTTCCTTTGAGTCTCCACAACGCCGATTTCGAACCCTCGGTCACCGTCTAGCAACACGCGACGGTAGTCCGTGTCGGTCACGGTCACGTCGCGGTCAGCGAGTATCTCAAACACGACCTCCGCCCTCTGCGAAAGCTGGACCGATACGGGTGCCACGGTCAGGCTCAGCCGGACCGGCCCGTCGCCGGCGGTCCGCGTGATGCCGGTCTCATCCGTCGGCTCGTCCACGGGTCTGGTCGGGCCGCAACCGGCCGCCGCCGCCAGAAGCGACAAAGATAGCAAGGCGGCGCCACGAACGACGGGTGAGCGCGTGGCGGTGCGACGAGTGCGCGTGCTCGATACACACTCAGTCATCAACGGAACGCCCGGTTCGCGGTTGTTCCCGGGGCCGCGATGCGCGCCTTCAATTGAGCCCGCCCAACGTCGGTTCATCGGCGACGTTCCCGTTTGTGGAAGAAGCGAACCAAGGGGTCGATGTAGGGTCTGTCCGTACGCACCTCGATTGTCTCGGTGTCCATCTTGCGAAACAGGCTTTCTCGGACGGCGGCGCGCAGGGTCGCTTTCGCGGCGTATCGGCGGCGAAACGATCGACTGCCCGTGTCCACAAGGACGCACTCGCCGGTCTCGGGATCCTCAAGTTCAACGAACCCCGCACCGGAGAGCTCGGCCTCGCGCGGGTCGGTAACGATGACGGGGATCAGGTCGTGTCGGCGTCGCGCGATCCGGACCGAGGCCTCATACCCATCGGTGAGAAAATCGCTGACCAGAAAGCAGATCGAGCGCCGCGTGGTGACCCGGTTCAGAAAACTGATCGCCTCGGAAATGTCGGTCCCGTGTCCGACCGGCTCATGGTAGAGCAACTCGCGAATGATCCGCAGCACGTGCTGGGTGCCCTTCTTGGCCGGGACGTATTTCTCAACCTCGTCGGTGAACAGAACCAATCCGACCTTGTCGTTACTTCGGATGGCGGAGAAGGCGAGGACCGCGCAGAGCTCGGCGGCCATGTCCAGCTTGAACTGTTGCCCGCTGCCGAAGAGCCCGGACCGGCTGACATCCACGACGAGCATAACGGTCAGCTCGCGTTCCTCGCGGAACTTCTTGATGAATGGCTCGCCGTAGCGGGCCGACACGTTCCAGTCGATCAGGCGCACGTCGTCGCCGATTTGGTAGGGGCAGACCTCCTCGAACTCCATGCCGCGTCCACGAAAGGCGGAGTGGTATTGTCCGGCGAAGACATCGTTCACGACCCGCGACGTGCGGATCTGAATCTGTCGCACCTTCTTGAGTAGTTCCTTGGGGATCATCGTGTTTCGCGAGATGCTCCAATCCGCAGCGAGTGCTCCGTCACGCTTAGCTAGACGGGTTTATCCAAACCGAGCCGTGACCGTAATGGAGCGTTAGTCCGCGGCAGACCGACGCTTCTGATGCCCGCTCCCTGATGGTCGCGGCTCGGAAAGACAGCGGTAGGGTGCGTCCCGGACGCACACTACGGTCGGAAGCCGGTGCCACACCGAAGTCAGGCGTTCTTCAACGCGCTCCTGGAAGTCTACGGAACGGGGACGTGATCGAGCACGGCACGGACGACGTCCTCGGACGTTTTTTCCTCGGCCTCGGCCTCGTAGGTGATGATGACGCGGTGTCGCAGGATGTCCATCGCGATCCCCTTGACGTCTTGCGGGGTCACGTACCCGCGGTCGTCCAGAAACGCCGACGCCTTGGCGCCGACTGTCATCGCCAACGTTGCCCGCGGCGACGCGCCGAACTGCACCCAGTCGGCAATGGGAATATCGAAGGCGGCCGGGTCGCGCGTGGCGAATGTGATGTCAACGATATAGTCCTTGATCTTGTCGTCCATATAGATCTCATCGACGACCTTGCGGGCGGCCCTGATCTCCGCCGGGGACAGGGTCGGGTCAACGGTGATCTGCGGCGAGGTGGACGCCATCCGGTCGAGGATGGCCCGCTCCTCGCTCTTGCTGGGGTAATCAACCACCACCTTGAGCATGAACCGATCGACCTGGGCCTCGGGCAGCGGATAGGTTCCTTCCTGCTCGATCGGGTTCTGCGTGGCGAGAACGAGGAAGGGGTCGTCCAGCTTGAATGTTTCTTTGCCGATGGTGACCTGGCGTTCCTGCATCGCCTCGAGCAGGGCGGACTGAACCTTGGCCGGCGCGCGGTTGATCTCGTCGGCGAGGATGATGTTCGAGAAGATCGGACCCTTTTGAACGATGAACTCGCCGTCGGTCGGTCGGTAGATCAGCGTGCCGATCAGGTCGGCGGGCAGAAGGTCGGGCGTGAACTGCAACCGCTGGAACCCGGTTTGGATTCCCTGCGCCAGGCAGGCAACGGCGGTCGTCTTGGCGAGTCCGGGGACGCCCTCGATGAGCATGTGCCCGTTGGACAGAAGCCCGATCAGCATGCGGTGCAGCAGCTCGTCCTGACCGACGATGACCCGGTGCATCTGTTCGAGCAATCGGCGGAACGGCTCGCTCGCGGCGGCGACCCGCTCGGCAATCTGCTGAATATCGATCTCCGTTTCCACCATCTTGCGATACTCCAGAAATCCAGGGGCATTCCAGGGCGAGCGGGGAATCTACCCATGCGTGGAAACAGACGCAAGCGACCGAGTGAGCCTGTCACAAGTTGACACGGCACCTCAAGCGGTAACGACGGCGCAACGCCCGGATGCGACACGGCCCTGTCGCCGGCGGCTAGTGCAACTTCGCGCGGGATTCCGCGGGTTGACACGCGGGTTCCCTGGGCGAACTTGTTTGCCCGTGTCGCCAGGAGATCAGCACGGGCAAGCCGGCGCTTGCCCGCGGCACCCACAAAGTTAGGCTTCGCGACGCCCTGATGTATGGTCAACCTTGAATCTGCGGGTTTGCTCGGTGGGCCACCCAACCCGCAAGTTTACGCGTGACGATGCACTAGGAGGCGGCGGTAAGTGCGGTTCGGATTTCGCTGAGGAGTTGATCCACTTTGAAGGGTTTGAACAAGACGGCGGCCAGCCCTTCGCGGCGCGCCCGGACAATGGTGTGATTCGGATCGTAGCCGAACCCGGTCGTGAGGATGACCGGCGTCTTGGGGTTGGCGTCCTTGGCGGCGGCGAAGACCTCGTATCCGTTTCGTTCCGGCATTTTGATGTCGCTGAGAACCAGGTCGAACGCCTGTCGCTCGATCAACTGAATGGCCACCGCGCCGTTCTCCGCCGTCTCCACGTGACAGCCGTATCCGCGAAGCACGTCGCGGACGGTTTCGCGAAGCATCTGCTCGTCGTCCGCGATCAACACGCGTCGTCCCGCGAGGACCGGATCGCGACGATCCGCCCTTCGATGACCCACGCCCAGGACGGACCTTCGCGTGGAGGTCAGGTCGTTGATGATCTCTCGGATTTTGACGGCGTTCTCGGAGATCGTCCGCAGGCGATGACGCAAGTCGTCATGGCCGATGTAATCCTCCACGAGGTTCTCGACATCGGTCAGAATGTCGTTGACCGGCGCGGTGATCTCGGTCATCACGCTGGCACCCAAACGACCCGTCGTGGTGTGACGCTCCGACGCCAGAAGTTGCAACATGTGTAACGCCAGGGCGATGTATCGACCGAAGATTTCGGCGAACTGACGATCGTCCTCGGTGAACGCGGCCACCTTCGGGCTCTCGTAGTGGGCGACGCCCACCACCTTATCCTGCCGCCAAAGCGGCACGGTCAGCGAGGACAGAACCCCATCGACCGGGCCGACGTGGAGTCGGTCGCGCGTCGTGTCGGGACAGAGGTAGCTGCGGCCTCGCGCGGCGACGAAGCCGCGAATGCCGTTGCCCTCCGGCTCGGCGTAGATCTCCAGGTCGTCTGATTCCATCTGCCGCCCGGAGGAGAGCACCACGTCGAGTTTCCGCGTCGCCTCATCGATGACAAAGATTCCGAAGTTGTCGAAATGAAGCAACTCGTTTGTACAGCGCAGAATTTTTTGTTCGAGGAGCGCGAGTCGCTCCTGGGGGTCCAGCCGCGAGAACTGCTGCGCATCGAGGCTGAGCAGTTCGCGACCGGCCTGATCGATGGCATCGATTTTTTCCTGCAACCGACCCGTCTTGGTCGCGTCCCAGACGACGGCCGCGACCTGAGTGACACGGTTGTGCAGATCGATCACCGGAGTGGCGGTGACCTCGATCCGCTGGTTGTCGCCGGAGGAGAAACTGAACCTTCGCCCGCGCAGGTCCGACGAGCCCACACGGGCTTCCCTTTGCGCCCAGGTGAAGGTCTTCGTGCAGCAACGGCACACCCGAGCGCGAACATCGTCGGAAAAGGCCAACATTTTCGGATTCGCCCAGTCGAGGGCACCGCTTTCTCCCACGATGCACACGCCGTGGCTCACGCTGTCGATGATCGCCGCGGCCTGTTGGTGGCCCTGACGATCTTGTAGGGGAATCACGTCGGCGGGTCGGCTGATGATGATGTCGAACGGATCGCCGCGAAGCGCTTCGAGCGCTTCTTCGAACGTATCGACGTGCCGCACGCAGGCATGGTCGGCAGCCCACGTCGAGAAGTCCGCCCCGCACTCCGGGTGACCCACGAGCAACACTTGTACCGGCTTGACACTTGCCTTGTTCATGGCAGGAAGTACCGAATCAACACCTCGTTAACACTCACACGGATTATAGGCGCCCACTCGGCGAATCTCCCACGGCCGGGCTCAGCCCGAAAAAAACGGCGAAGCGCCTAGAATAAACCCATGGCGGGTAAGAAAACAAGCGCAATCCGAAATTCCTTTCTTCGAAATTCGCTCGGGGTCGGTTGTGCGACTGCGACTCTGCATGGGCCGTCGCGGAAAGACGCGGGGACACGCAAGTCCGGATAACCTCTCGAATGAGTGTGGCGGGCTGCGCTAGCGCCTGCCGGAAAAACGTTGCACCGGCTTCCAGCCGGTGTTGTCACCGGCGCTTATCCCATCTTAACCAGGGCGCAGCCCGTTCGCACCGACTGGGACCGGGTGCCACACAAAATTCAGGCGATCTTCAACCCGCTCCCGGGCTGCGGGCGACTCTACCCGATCGATCGCCCCCCGTGACCGGTGACCGCCTCTCGGATCAAGCCCGAGCGTCGGCTCTCTGCGATACTTCCTCGTACAGCGCGATCATCTCGCGGGTGTGCCGGGCCATGCTGACTCGCTCGCGGACCGCCGCAGACGCCTCCGAACCGTGTCGTCGCAGCACGCCGTCACGGAGCCGCTCGACCCGGTCGGCCAGCGCATGCGTGTCGCGCGGGTCGTCGAGGACAAAACCGTTCTTCGCCTCTTGGATCATCTCCGAGGCCCCGTCCCAGCGAGTGGTGATGCAGGGCAGACCGTCCACCAGCGCCTCGAGCACCACGCGGCTGCATGGATCGTAGTAAGTCGGGTGAACGAGCACATCGGCGGCCCCGCGAAGCTGCGGGACGCGCTCGCTGGGGCCGGTGAAGGTCAGCCGGTCGCTGATACGGAGCCTGGCGGCCACTCGATGCCACCGGTCTGAGTCGCCCCGGCCGACCACAATCGATCGGACGTCCGTGACGCCGCGGGCAACGAGCAGTGCCAACGCTTCCATCCACCGCTGAACGCCTTTGAGCCGAAAGTTGTGGGCGACCGACAGCACCAGGCACTCGTCGTCGGCGACACCGAACTCTCGGCGGATTCTGGAGCGGTCCGCCTCCCGGCGTGCCGGTGCAACATCGACCGGGTCCACGCCGTTGTAGATTCTCCGGATGCGGGCCTCTGGCAGTCCGTAGTGGCGCTTTAACTGATCCTCAACATAATTGGAGATCGCCACCACAACCGGGCCTTCGCCGGTGCCCAACAGACGCCGCTCGAGCGCAAGTAAGTACCGCTGCTTGAAGTTCAGCCGGTTGGCGTATCGTTTCAGGCGTCGCGTCGTGGGAGATTTAATGAGCGCAAGGTTCCGCTCGATGGACTCGGTCACCGTGCCGCCGCGCGGCTGGTAGATGTCGGCGCCGCGACACGGTGAGATCGCGTGAACGATGTCGAACGAATCGCCGGCCAACTGACGCTCGACACGATGAAAGAAGGTGACACTGCGCCGGGTGCGCGACATGGCCGCCCCCGACATGGTGTGAACGTGAAGACCCGGCGTCGGCGAGGGGCGACTGCGCGTGAACACATGGACCTCGACGCCGCGGTCCATGAGATGATGCATGAACTGAAGCGTGGATGTCTCGGCCCCGCCCCGCCAGGCATCCAGCCACTCGGCCACCAAGGCTACCTTCACGCTCCACCGCTTTGCTGCTGACGAACTCGCCGCCGCCGCTCGTGCGCCGCGATGCGCTGCGTCTTTCCAACAATCTCGTAGACCAGGCGTTTGGCCTGTCCATCCAGCTTCCGCGTGCCGAGATAGCGTGTCAACCAGCGGATGCGCCGCGTCCGCGAGATCAACGCCTCGGGTGTTGAGAAGTTCAGAGCGGCCAGGTCCTTGACGATCCACCGGCGCATCGGCGGTTTCGGGCGGAAGATCCGCTGGAGATCGATGAGGGTCAAAGCGCCCGCGGTTGGCTCAGGCGTACGGCTAACCTTGGGTTCGTGGAAGATGTGCGACAGATACAGGTCGCGATGGACGTAGCCGCCCTGATGAAGCCGCGCGACCAACTCAGCCAGCGGCTCGACCATGGCCAGCGCTTGAGGCCGATCCGCCTCGGTCCACAGCGTGACCCATTGTTCGAGGGATTTACCCGGGACGGCCTCGGTGAGGATCGCGCTGCGAAGCTCTCGCTGTCCGCAGAGCTCTTCGCCCATGGCTACCGGCCTCACACAGGCGATCCCGTCGTCAGCCAGACGGTGCATCCACGTCCACTCGACGCCGGCGGCGCTGCGGGCGCCTGCACCCGATCGTCTCACCTCGCGCTGGGCGTCGCGCGGCGGGTCGGTAAAACGTTTTAGGTAGAAGGTTCTTGAGTCACCGCCCGAGGTGAGTTCGATCCGGAGCCGCTCGCGCCAGGGCGAGAGCCCGGGCTTGCCGAGTTGCCCGTCGTTGCGAACCAAAAAGAGCGCGTCGAGCGAATCCAGCCCGTGGCCGTGAAGCCAGGGCTCGAAGCCGGGGACGACACGGAGATCGTTGAGCGATGCGACCGCGCTATTCGACCGCGTCTGCGGATGCTCAGTCATGGACGGGCTCGGGCGCGGTCGCGACGGCACGGACGCGGAGCAGCGAAGTGGCGGCCTCGAAAACGGCGTCCACCGTGACGCCCGTCATACACTCGGTGTGCGACAGCGGACAAACGCGCTGCTGGCACGGGCCGCACGGCACGTCGATGCGAACGATTTTTTCGCTCCGGTAGCTTGTGGCCGTCCAATCCGGATGGGTCGGGCCGAAGATCGTCACGACGGGAACGTCCAACGCCTTCGCAAAGTGGCGCGGTCCGGCGTCGTTACAGATCAGCAGGTCGCTTCGCCGTATCAGCGACTTGAGCCCACCGAGCGTGAGGAGCGGTTTGTCGAGGAGGAACGCGCGCCGCTTCATGGCGTTACCGATCGTCCGCGCGATGGGCTCCTCTCCGGGGCCGCACGTGACCACCACCGAAGCGTCCTCGGTTTCGACGAGCCGATCGGCGACGGCCGCAAACCGTTCCGGCACCCAGCACTTCGCGGCCCCGAACCTGGCGCCGGGGCTGAGCACGACCAGCGGGCGATGGTGGGCGATGCCAAGCGTGGCCAGTCGCTCATCGACCACTTCGTCGCATTCAGGCGTCGTGAACAATTCGAGTCGGTCGCCCGGTGGTTCGCAGCCGATCACTTCAGCGAGGTCGGCGTAGTACTGAACAAGCGGCATGGGGGTGAACGGCCCCATCGGAACAGGCAACCGCGTGCCCATGCGGACGGTCGCGTGTAGGTCATGGCTCAGCGGACCCGCACCGTGGTCGCCGGTCGGTTCGCGCGTCGTGTGTTCCGCGGCCTCTGTGTCCGAAGCGCCGCGGCGGTTCGTGACGGGAAGACGATCGGTCAGGAGCATCCCACGTCCGTCGCGGTCGTAGCCGATTCTCCGCTTCGCCCCCGCAAGCCGGGCGATGAGGGCCGAGCGAAACGAGTTGGGCAAGAGGACGGCCCAGTCGAACCGGCGGCGGCGCAGATCCCACACGAGGTCGCGGTAGGGCTTGTGGATCGGTGTTCGCTTGCGCTTGTCGGGCCACTCAATCACGGTGTTCATCCACGTTCCGCCGCGGGCGAGTTCGCGAAGGTTCGGCTCGATCAAGAAGGCGATGTGCGCCTCGGCGAATCGATGGCGGAGCGCGCGGAGGAACGGCGTGGCCATCGCGAAGTCGCCGACCCACGTGGGCAGCACGACGAGGATGGATCGCGGATCGCAATCGCCGGGTTGGTGAACTTGTTTCATTTGATGGCTTCGCAGTGCCATGGCCTACTTTTCTGTTACCGAGCGCGGACCTCAGCAAACGTCTTTAGAGTACCAGATGCGCAAGGTCGCTGGAACCCGAACACACGCCGTGGATCACGGGTACAACACCTGAAGAATCCGAACGAAGAGCGTACGGTCGAGTTGACTCGTCAAGCCGCATTCGATCATCCCGGTCGTTAGGACCGCGATGGTTTGGGACGCGATGACGACACCCAGGCTGTGCGGCATGCGGATGTATCGACGATACCCGCTGTACAGCGACCAGCTCGTCAGGGCGATGATGATGAGTGCAATCACGGGATCTACGTCTGACGACAACATTCCCACCGTCCGAAACCCGAAGACCGCAACCACCAGCGTTGGTGCCATCAGTGTGGTCGAGTAGGCCCAAACGCGAAGCACGTGTGCGTTCCGCACCCGACAACGCCGCATCGACTGCCGTAGGATCATCAGCGCCGCCAGCGAAGAAGCGATCCAAACGGCAGCCGTCGCGGTGATCGTGTACACGCTCGGATCCGTCATCGAGTGGAGCAAGTAGAGAGGTATCTGCGCCACGCTGGGTTTGGGTTGTGGAGCCCAAAGCCAAGTCCGTTGCTCTAGCCACTCGACCATCGCGGACGAGACGACCATGCTTGCCGCGAACAAGACAACGCCGATGAAGACCATCGCGATGAGTGGACGAACCTGGACCGGATCGTGGAGTTCAACCTCGGACCAGAACTTCCGAGGCCGCAGCGCCGCCATCCAAGATCGCGCGAAGGACCGGACGGGCCGACTCCGCCACTGATACTCGAAGAAAGGCTTGCTACGCGTGCGATAGGCGTGAAGCACTTCCTCCCAGGCGAACCATTCGCCGCACTCCGGACAGCGCGGCTTCTCCAGACCGTAGAGGTGGTAGTCACAGTGCAGACAGGTCAACTCTTCGATCGGGACGGCATCGGCCCAATCGAATTCCAACCCACACGCGGGGCACGTGGGTTCCGAGCGACCCTTGAGGTCGGCACCACATCGGGCGCAGCGGACTGCAAAAGGAACCCTTGCCCAGTCCGGCGGCGGCGACGCCATCGTCTTCGCATTTCCGAAACCGGTTGGGGTAGACTCATCGGTCATGCGGCCAATCTCGTCGGTCCGGGCGACACGTGGATCCTCGACACGGGACTAGGCCCAGATTGTTCCCTGGTGAGCGAACGCGATTATAGAGGCCGTGCCGAAATAGGCCAAACCGCGCTGAGGGCTTCGATTGGAATCCGCACTCGATGCACGGCGAGTGACCGGGGGTCGGGTGATGGAGCCGATCTGAACGGATCGGCCGATCCGCGACTGTACCGGTGTGGTTCCGACTTATTTCGCCCGTGGGTCCGTCGGGCGAGCGTGTCTCTCGCCAGGGTCCAACCCGAAGAGGCGAACGCAGGGCCAAGAACCGTTCTTCGCTAACTCCCTTTGCCGAATTCCTCGCCTTGAGTATAGAATCCGCCAGGTGGCGTCCATTCGACCGCAGGCCTCGTGGATTCTGACCTGCGCATCGGTGGAGGCCGCTTCGGCACCGAATGGGAACTAAGGAGTCAGCATGAAGGCATTGATTACGGGCGGGTCGGGGTTCATCGGGTCGCACCTGGCGGAACGCCTGCTCGCCCAGGACCACGAGGTGATCGCCCTGGACGACCTGAGCACGGGCAACATCGGGAACCTGTCGGGCATCCTCGACCACCCGCGCTTCCGCTTCGTCATGGACGACGCCCGCAACAGCGAGACCGTCCATCTTCTAATCGAGCAGTGCGACGTGGTCTTCCACCTGGCGGCGGCCGTCGGCGTGCAGCTCATCGTCGATCAGCCGGTCCACACGATCGAGACGAACATCCACGGCACCGAGGTTGTCCTGTCCGTTGCCAACAAGTTTCGCAAGAAGGTCCTGATCGCCTCGACCAGCGAGGTTTACGGCAAGAGCGAACAGGTGCCCTTTCGCGAGGACGACGATACCGTGCTCGGCTCGACGCGGTTCTCGCGCTGGTCGTATGCGTGCTCGAAGGCCATCGACGAGTTCCTCGGCCTGGCGTATCACCAGCAGTACGGCCTGCCGGTTGTGGTCGTGCGGTTTTTCAACACGATCGGGCCTCGGCAGACCGGGAAGTATGGCATGGTCGTGCCGCGCTTCGTGGACCGAGCCCTTCGGGACGAGCCGCTGGTCATCTACGGAAGCGGGAAGCAGCGTCGCTGCTTCGGCTACGTGCAGGACGTGCTGGACGGCATTCTCGCCCTGATCGATTGCCCGGAGGCGCCGGGTCAGGTGTACAACCTGGGCGCCACCGAGGAGATCACGATTGCGGGGCTGGCCGACAAGATCATCGAGATGACCGGAAGCAAGAGCGAGAAACAGTTCATCTCCTATGAAGAGGCCTACGGTCGTCCGTTCGACGACATGATGCGCCGCATCCCCTGCCTCGACCGGGTGCGCGGCATGGTGGGCTACGAGCCCAAGACGAGCCTTTCGCAGATGCTCGAAGCCATCATTGCGGAGAAACGAACCTTGCTGTGATCGGACCCTCTTTGCGTAGGGGGAACCAAGCCTGGATCGCCGACAATACCTGGGAACGCCGTGGCCGCCGCGGCCGAACGAAGAGTCGGCGCCGCATGGGTGTGTGACAGTATTGGCGAGTGGTGCAAATTCATCTTGACGGTGGCAGGCGAAGTCAGAGCCGTGGGCGCAAGCCCACGGACACGAAGCGAACGATCACAACGCTTCCGCGAAGCCAGACTGGTCACAGGGCTCGCGCCCTGTGCTCGGATACATGCCCGCCGATTCGGTCATCCACCCGGCGCCGCGTGGGTAACACGCCATCGGCGCATCGAAGGGCTTGAGGTCCGATAGCATGCTCGGTTTTCTTCTGGTTATCGGCACCTGCCTGGTCGGGTTGGCCGTCTTGATCAATCCGAAGATCGGTGCGGTCCTTGTCTGGCCGGTGCTGCTTCTTTACCCGCACCTCCTGCTCGAGCGGATGGGTCTCTTGCCGTGGAACATCGGCCTCGACGACCTGTTCATCTGTTCCTTTTTTCTGATCGTGGTCGTTCGCCGAAACCTGCTCGGGGGGGTTCCTTTGCGGCTGGGGCTGTGCGTTCTCGGCACGATGTGCTACTTCGCGCTCTGGGCTGTTGCGCACGCCAGCGGATGGCGCATGATGCCCGAGCTGTTCCCCATCGACGTGGTCAAGCCGGTGCTCAAGTACGGCATCTACGTGCTGTTCGTGTATGTGATGATCCACACCATCGACAACGAGCGAGACCTGAGGCGCAGCGGGCTGGCGTTCGTCGTGTGCATGATGTTCGCCGGCCTCACCGTCATTCTCCAACAGTACTTTCCCGCGCAGATGGCCATCTTCACCTCGGAGAAAGTGGAAACCCTGCGACGGTGGCACGGCGGCGTGACCCGCGCGGTCGGTTCGCTCGCCGGCGCGAACACCGCCTGTGCGATTCTGGGCATGGCCGCGATTTTCGCCGTGACGACTGTCCGGACTCAGACCACGCCGTTGCGACGGGCGCTGCTGGTTGCCAGTGTCCCTATCCTTTTGGCGGCCATGGTCTTGACGGAGTCGCGAACGGGCGCGATCGCACTGGGCATCACCGTGGTCATCATGGGCTTCGTGAGTCGATCGAAGCTGTACGCATGGGGCATCGTTTGCATGGCCCTTCTGGTGGCGCTGGTGCGCCCGGCACTTCTCATGGATTTGTCGGAGCGCTTCGCGGCCATCTACACTACGGACGTCGGCGGGCAGCTCGATCCCAATGCGCAGACGCGGATCGACCTGTGGCGGGAGTATTTCGCGTCGGCCACGCCGCAGATTCTGTTTCTGGGTCAGGGGCGACTGGTGCCGATTCTTCTGCACGGCTCCCACCCGCATAGTACGTACGTTAGCGCGCTGCTGCTGCACGGAATCGGAGGCGTCATCTGGTTCGCGGCGTTCTTCGGCATCCTTGTGCGACGCGGGGTGTGGCTCGCGCGATACGCGATTGAGCCGTACCGGTCCATCGGGTCGGGCGTTCTGTGGGGGATGATGGCCTGGGCGATCGCCGGACTGACCCTGGACATGCTGGTGACCCCCTACCCGCGCTACGTGTATCTGTTCTTTGCGGTTCTGATTGAGCGGAGCTATGTCCTGGCGCGTGAGGCGCCGCAGCCGCTGGCGGAGCAATCACCCGCGGTTACAGTCGCCGGGTTGGCTCGTTCCCCCAGCGCGGCGCCTTGGCCTCCGGTCCCCCAGTAAGCTGCGAGCCCACCCAAGGACGAGAACGGTCAATGCGTCAACGAACCCGCTTGGTCTTCAATGCCTCGGTTAACGTGGGGTCGCGCGTGGTGGCCATCGCGACGCGGTTCGTCGTCGTGCCGTTCTCGATCGGTGTGCTGGGGCGGACGCATTACGGCGTGTGGGTGGTCATCGGGCAGATGCTGGGCTACGCCCGCATTCTCGAGATGGGCATCCGCGCCTCGGTCAGTCGGCAGGTGGCGATGCGCCTGGAACGAGGCGAACATGAGTCGCTTGGCCGCCACATCAACACGGCCGTCGCGCACTATTCGATCGCGGGCGTTCTGGTTGCCGCCGCGACGGTGGTCGTGAGCCTTTACTTTCCCGGATGGTTCGACGTGGAGCCGAGGTTCCACATGGCCGCCAGAACCATGGTGCTGTGTGCCGGGTTCACATTCGCGCTTTCATTGCCGCAGTTCGCCTACGAGGGAATCCTGGTCGGGCTGCAACGCTTCGACATCATTGCCGGTACCAACATCGCCTCGGACCTGTTGCGAATGGCGCTGATTCTCCTGCTGCTTCAGCGCTTTGACGTGGGAGGGGGGATGATCGTTCTGGCCTTGGCCACCGGCGGTTGCGCGCTGATGACCGCCGTGTCGCGAACGTTCGCCGCCAAACGGATCTACTCGCAAACACCCTTCACCCCATGGCGGGCCGACCGCACGCTGTGGGGGTCGATGGCCACCTATGGCTTCAACACGGTCGTGTATCTGATGGCGGCGATGGTCGCGGCCCAGCTCGCGCAGATTCTCATCGGTGTGTTGCTCTCGACCGCGGCCGCGACCGACTTCCGGGTGGCGATGGAGTTGATCCTCGCGGTCCACGCCTTCGTGACGGCCTGCGCGCTGGGCATCAGACCGGCCGCCAGCCGCTACGATGGGGCGAACGATGTTGCGACGCTTCGCCGCCTGATGAATCGCACCACGCGCTACGTCGGCTGTGTCACGCTTCTTGGCGTCATGGTGCTGACCGTCTTTATTGAACCAGTGCTTCGGCTCTGGCAGGGTGGCAACTATCCCGGTGAGGATGGGGCCGCCATGCTCTCGAAAATCGCCGTCGCCGGTCGCATCCTGTCGATCGGGTACGCCATGTTCTGGCTCTCCCTGCCGGCGTACAACGTCGTCAACGGCATGGGGCGCCACCGGTTCCCGGCCGTCATCGCCGGCGCCGCGGGTGTCCTGGCGATGGGCCTGGTCGCGATCTTCGCGGCCAGCCCCGGCACCGACATCGCACGTGTGGCCTGGGGCGTCACCTTGCCGATGGTACCGGTCTGGGGGCTTGCGATCGTCTGGTATTGCTGCCGAGAGATCAACGAGCCCGTCGGGACGTTCCTGCGTGAAGGATTGCTGCCGCCGTGTTTGGCCTGCCTTCCCGCGATCGCGTTCGGCGTGGTGGTCAACCACCTTGCGCCGGCCACCGGATGGGCGCTGTTGATCGTCGAACTCGCCGGCTGCGGGCTGATGGCGGCGGCCGCGAGTTGGTGGATTGTACTGTTGGCGGATGACCGTCAGCACTTCGTGAGTCTGGCGTCCAACTGGCTCCGCCGTCGCAACGGCCGCGGGGATGGCGAGCGATAATCCATGTTCAACCCTCGCGGGTTGGCGACCGATACGAGCAAGATCGTGCTGGATCTCGATGTCGAAACGCTGAACCTTCACCACGTGGTGTTCGCTCAGAGCGCCGCCGTCCGTCGAGATGGGCGCACCTGGGTCACGGGGTTTCAAGACACGAACTTTCGTGCCTACGGACAGCTTGTCCCCGGAACGGTCGTGGTCCTCCCGGAAGACACCGCCCTGGACCCAAGCATCACGGTTCCGCTGGACGAGAACGTCACCGCCGCCCTGCTGACCGGGTTCTCCAGCTACGGGTTCTGCCGCCGAGCGCTGTTGTACGGCCGCGTTCGTTCGACGATCCGGCGGCTCGTCGAGCGCGCTTCCTTCATTCAGATCCAGTTTCCCGGATCGTTCGGATTTGTGGCCGCTTCCTTTGCCGTGGCGATGAACAAGCCGCTGTATGTGTACATGCACGGCTCGCTTCAGGATCCACCGGGTACCGTCACGCCCGGCACCTTTCGCACGCGAATCGCCCGGGCGCTGTACTACCAGCGCGCGACGCGGCGACTGGCGAGGCACGCGCGGTTGCTCCTCTCTGTCAGCTCTCACTTGCACGAAACCTTCCCGCCGTGCGACGCCCCCAAGATTGTTGCTCCCAACAGCCGGATCAACGAGGCCGACATCCACCACCGCAACACGGCCTGCACAGGCCCGCTACTCAGGCTCTTTGTCGCCACCCGCATGATCGAATCGAAGGGAATCCATTATCTGATTCGCGCGGTCAAGCGGCTCGTCGATGGGTCGCGCGACGTTCACCTGCGTGTGGCCGGCGTCGGCGACTACCTTCCGGCGCTACGAAGACTCACCGAGGAGCTTGGCCTCAAGGCACGGGTCACGTTCCTGGGGGGCGTGGCAACGAGCGAGTCGTTGTGGAAACTCTACCGCGAGGCGGACATTGTCGTGCTGCCATCGCTGGGGCACTACGAAGGAACCCCGCGTATGATTATGGAGGCGTGGGCCGCCGGGGCGCCGGTGATCGCCACGACCGTGGGCGGAATCCCCGCAATGATGAACCACGAGGAAGACGGGCTGCTGATTTCCCCCGCGGACGAGGCGGCCATCGCGTCGGCGATCGAGCGCATCTGCGACAACGCGGACCTGCGCGAGACGCTGGTGTCGGGCGCCTACCAGCGCATTTCGGCCATGACGTTCGAGCGGCGCGTGTCGATCCTCCGACGCGCGTTCGCCGATCACCTTCCCGGATTGCTTCCGGAGTGCGCCGCATGACCCGGGTTATCACGCGGAACTCGCAGTTGCCCCCGCTGCCGCGCCGTCTTCGCAACAAGTGCAGACGGGTATGGTCGGCGCTGCGGCTCGCCCGACGCAAGGCGCGGTACCGCCGCCGGGACGAACCGGTTGAGACGACGCGGGCTGCGTTCATCGTCGGATGCCAGAGGTCCGGCACCACGATGGCGCTGTTCATGTTGAACGAGTCGCTCGACGTGGACGTCTTGAACGAGTCGGACGCACGAGCCTTCGTCGAGTGTCGCATTAAAGACATCGAGACGCGGCGGCGCCTGCTCGATCGCAGCACGGCAAGCTGCCTGATCTTCAAGCCGGTGTGCGAGTCGCACCGGCTTGACGACCTGTTGCGTGAGCACCCGGGCTCGCGCGGCATCTGGATGTATCGTGATTACGCCGACGTCGCCAACTCGGCCGTCACCCTTTGGGGCGACACCACCAAGCGGTACATGTTGGATCTATTCAAGGGTGGCGGCGACTGGGGCGGGTATCAGTGGAACCGGGAGCGTATTAACGACGAATGTCTGGACGAACTGCGCGCCGCCGCCCCTGATGATCCCACGCCACACGAAGCGGCCGCACTGTTTTGGTACATGCGAAACCGGACGCTTTTCGAGCAGCCGCTTCTGCACCGACCGGACGTGCTCATCATGCGCTACGAGCCGTTGGTCGGCGACGCGGACGAAGGCTTTCGTCGGCTGTGCGCGTTCCTGGACGTGGGCTTTTCTCCACGTATGGTACGGCGCGTGTCGAAGGCGTCGGTCGGGCGGAAGAACCGACCCGCGCTGTGCGATTCCATCGAGGATCTCTGCCGTGGAATGCTCGAACGGCTCGATGCGGCCTGCGCGGACCAGGACCGGGAATGACACGGGCTCTGCAGGCGGTCGGCGACGCAAGCGGAGCCCTGGCACCGGAAACACACGGATGCACTCAAACCTTGCGAACCTTGCATAGCAAAGAACCACCAACCGTCGTGGCCGCGGACATCTACCCCGACCTGTACGGCGCGCAGCGGTGTCTTCTCTCCCTATATTCGCGCTGGCACGAGGAAGGTCGCTTTCGCCTGCACCTGATCTACTTCGTGGAGGGGGCGCTGAGCGAAGCCTTCCGATCGGCCGGGATCCCGGTCACCCGGCTCGACCCCGGTCCGCTGCTCGCTTCGTTCGACAAACGACTCCTCACGTTGCGGGCTCGGGACTATGCCAGGCTGGCGCTACACATGTGCAAGTTCAACCGCACCCTCAAGCGCACGTTGCTCGCACTGGGCGCTGATCTCTTCCATGCCAACACCGATCGCGTGGGCATGATGAGTTTTCCCGGCGCACACGCCGCCCGATGCCCGCTGGTAACCCACCTGCGCCGCGACCGCTCGTTCGGCTGGCGTGACCGCGTGCTTTATGCAGGCAGCACACAGATCGCGTGGGTCTCGCGCCGCGTCCGCGACGACTTCGCCGACGCACAAGGAATCGCCCATGCGAAGGGCCGCGTGATCTATGACGGACGCGCGCTGGCCGACCGCAACGCCGCCGACACGACTGCGGAGGTTCTAGCGGAGCTGGGTCTACCGAAAAATGCCAAGGTGGCACTGGTTGTGGCCGCCTTTGACGAGGCCAAGGATCACGAAATGCTCATCCGCGCCGCTCGAATCGCCTGCCGCGCGGAGCCGAAGCTGTATGTCCTGCTGGCCGGCTCGGACTTTTCGCCGAACGAGCGAAGGCTCACCAAAATCCGCAGCCTGGCGCAGGCCGCCGGGCTCAGCGACCGAGTACTCTTTCTCGGACATCGCACCGATGTGGGTCGCCTGATGCGCGGGGCCGACGTCCTGCTGAGTTCTTCAAAACACGAAGCCCTCGGAGGCGCCATGATCGAGGCCATCGGATACGGTCTACCCTGCGTGGCCACCGACACCGGGGGCACCGCGGAGATCGTCCCCGACGGGCGGTGCGGCTACCTCGTTCCACGGTACGACCACGAGGGCTTGGCGCGTCGAACGATCGACCTACTGCAGGACGCCGAAGCCCGTCAGACGTTCTCGGTCAACGCCCAGGCCCACTTTGACGCCCACTTCACCATGGACCGTTGCGCCGAGGAGACGGCCCGTTACTTCGAGGCGATCATCTCGAACGTTGACGAACAAGGCTCCGAGCGCGAGACGACATAGTGCTTCGACACAGCTCAACCAGTGGGTTGGGTGGCCCATGGCTTTAGCCGTGGGGGACGCGAATCCGGTGACCATTCGAGTCCCCCACCTCTGAAGAGGCGGGCCACCCGTCATCGACCAACCGTAGGTCGGGGCATCGACCCGGCAGGCCGAGGACCACGCGCGAACCTGGAACGTAGTATCCGTCACGGACGACAAACATCATGTGTGGCATTGCCGGAATCTGGGGAAACGCGAGCAACGAGCGCCTGACGCGCATGGCCGACGCTCTGCGCCATCGCGGACCCGACGATGACGGTTTCTGGACCCACCCCACGGCCGGCATCGGCTTTGCCCATCGGCGGCTCTCGATCATCGACCTTCCCGGCGGTCGCCAGCCGATCGCCAACGAAGATGGCCGGATCGTCACGATCTTCAACGGCGAGATCTACAACTACCAAGAGCTTCGCGCCGAACTGATCGGCCGGGGGCACATCTTCACCACCCAAACCGATACCGAGGTCATCGTTCATCTCTACGAGGAGTTGGGCGAGGGTTTCGTTGCACGGCTGCGCGGGATGTTCGCCATCGCCCTGTGGGACGACACCACGCAACAGCTCCTCCTCGTGCGCGATCGAGTGGGCAAGAAGCCGCTGTACTTCTCCGACGGCGGCGGTGAGTTCGTCTTCGCCTCGGAGATAGGCGGCGTCCGCGCGGGGATCGATGTGGCGCTCTCGATCGACTGCCAGGCGCTGGCGGATTATCTCGCGTGGAGCGCCGTTCCCGCGCCGGCGACGATCTATCGGGAGATGCGCGCGGTGGAACCCGGTCAGCTCATGGTCGTTCGCGACCGGCATATCGCCGGCCGCACGCAGTATTGGCGCCAGGAGCTGTTGCCGAAGGTCGAACTGTCGAAGTACGAGGCCGTCGAACGGCTGGATCAGACGTTGCGGGAATCGGTCAAGCTGCGCCTCCGGTCCGATGTGCCCGTCGGGTGCTTCCTCTCGGGCGGCATCGACAGCGGCCTGGTGACCGCGATGGCCGCCCAACTCGCCGGTCGGCGGCTGACCACCATCACCATCGGCTTCGAGGACGACGCATTCGACGAACGCCCGCTGGCCCGGATGGTCGCGGAGCAGTACGACACCGATCACCATGAGGTGTTGATTCGACCCGACGTGGCGCTTGACCTTCCGCGGATCGCCGCCGCGTACGGTCAGCCGTTCGGTGACAGCTCCGCCATCCCTTCGTTTTACGTCGCGGAGGCCGCGCGGCGGCATGTGAAGGTTGTGCTCAACGGCGACGGTGCCGACGAACTGTTCGCGGGGTATCGCAAGTTTGTAGGCGCCTTCTTGACCGGGCAGCTCGCCGGAACGGGCGGATCGTCCCGTGGCGCATGCTGGCGGGCAGTGGCACAGCGGCTCCCAGCGCCACGCGGATATCGTTCTCCCTATGCGTTCGCGCACCGATTGGTTCGGGGCATGGCGCTCGATCCGTTGCCGCGCTACATGACCTGGTCGATCGATGGGTTCGATGCGTCTGCGCTTCACGCGCTGGGCGGGTCGGCCGCCGGTGGGGACGGCTCCTTTCTTGACGGCGTGGAAGACAGCGCGCGACTCGCCCGCCCCACGCTCGACGGTCCGACCGGTACCGGCTGGATCGACCGGATGCTCGCGACCGACTTCGCCACGATCCTGCCGAATGACCTACTCGTGAAGATCGACATCGCCACCATGGCGCACGGTCTGGAAGCGCGCTCTCCGTTCCTGGATCACGTCCTGGTTGACACGGTCGCCCGTCTTCCGGAGCGACTGAAGCTAAGCGGCATGCGGACCAAGCCGCTCCTCCGCGAGCTGAGCCGTCGCTATCTCCCAACGCCAATTTCGACGGCCCCGAAGCGCGGCTTCGAGGTTCCGCTGGTGCGCTGGCTACGTGGCGAGCTGCGCGAGCTTGCCGAGGACGTGCTACTTTCGCGGGATGGATTGCTGCATGAGATGTTCGATCGGGCCGCACTGGAGCGCCTACTGCGAGAAGGCGACGGCCTCGACCCGGCGCGATGGAGCCGGCGCATCTGGTTGCTCTTGATGCTGGGGATGTGGGATATCGTCGTGCATCGCGGACAGACGCCTCCGCGCCGGTGAAACGTCCGACGCGCCGCTCATGTGCCCTTGAGTCACGTCCGATATCTACAGTGGAACAACCCGGCTCGGGAACTGCGCGGGGGGCGACCCCTCACCCGGCAAGCCTGGCGCCGTGTTTTGCAAACTCCGCGCGATCTGAGCCGCATGCTTTTGCTTGCGCGGACGTCCGCGCGGGCTGAAGCCCGCGGCTCGGGAGGTGATGCACAGTCGTGTTCCTTGAAAGACGCGGCACTGGCTTCGTGTCGGACCGACGCCTCGATCTGATGGAATGAGCCGAAGACCAAATGACCGAACCCATGACCAACGCGCTGAGCATCGACCTTGAGGATTGGCCTCAGAGCGTGCTCGATCCCTCGCTTCCGATCACCGGCTGCGTGGTGCGCAACACGGAGCGTGTGTTGGCGCTGCTCCAGCGTCATCGGGTTCGCGCGACGTTCTTCGCGCTGGGCAAGCCGTGCGAGGCGCATCCCAAGCTCCTGGCGAGCGTGGCGGGCGAGGGGCACGAAATCGCCACGCATGGGTGGGGACACGAGCTGCTGTTCAACATGACGCCGCAGCGCTTCCGAGTCGATCTTCAGCGCAGCATCGACGTCATCCAAAGCCAGGTGGGTATGCGCCCGATCGGATACCGCGCGCCGGCCTTTTCTATCACGAATGCGACTCGCTGGGCCGGACCGATCCTGGCGGAGTTGGGCATCCGGTACAGCTCCAGCATCTTTCCCATCGCCGGGCGCCGGTACGGAATCCCCAGCGCGCCGCGCTTCCCCCATCGCTGGCCAACCTGCAACCTGATCGAGTTTCCTCTGACCACGATCCGACGCTTTGGCCGAAACCTCCCAGTGGCCGGCGGCGGGTACTTCCGATTACTGCCCAAGGCCATCCTCTCCGGGGCGATCCGGGAAGTGAACCGAGAGGGTCAACCGGCCGTGGTCTACCTGCACCCCTACGAGTTCGCCTCGGGCGAGCTTTCGACCTTACAAAAACGCGGCCTTCCGCTCGGGTTGCGAACCTATCTGGGTCAATCTCTGTTCCGGGGGCTGGTTCCCGGGCGGCTCCACGCGCTGCTTTCAGAGTTCCCGTTCGCGCCGCTGGCCGACGTGCTTCGACTGAACTCCGCCGGCGTCGCGCTGCCCGCTCGCACGCATGAGCCAACACCGAGCCGGCACGGGCTTGTACTGAAAGCGGCCGGATGAGCACCGACCGCCCCATTCGCGTTCTTCATGTCACGCGCATTCCGCGAACGGTTACGACCTTTCTGTTCCCACTGCTCGAGGCGCATCGCCAGCGCGGCGACCAGGTCAGTGTGGCCTGCACCGATGCGCCGGAGGCGGCAGAAATCGAGGCTGCGGGATTCCCGGTCCACCGCTTCAGCCTAACCCGCAGTCTGTCGCCGCTGAACCTGAGCCGAGCCGTGTGGCAGCTTCGGCGAATCGTGCGGCGCGAGCGCATCGACTGGGTCTTCGCCCACACGCCGATAGCCAGCGGTGCCGCGCGGGTAGCAGCGCTGATCGGCCGTGCCCGCGGGACGGTCTACATGGCGCACGGGTTGCCTTGCGCGCCGCAGATGCCCAAGTCGGCCTGGCTCGTCTGGTACACGATGGAGCGCCTCTTAAGCCTCGTCACGCGCGGCATCATCACCATGAACCGCTACGACTACGGTCTCGCCCGACGCAGGCTGCTTCGGCGCTCGCCGGACCGAGTCTTCCAGGTCAACGGCGTCGGCGTGGATGCGGACGCACTCGATCGGCTGTGCGGCAAGACGGACGCGGCCGCGGTCAAACAAGAGCTGGGCAGCCCGGTCGATGCCCCGATGCTGTTGCTCCTGGCACGCACGGTGGCAAACAAGGGGATTCGCGAGTACCTGGAGGCCGCCCGGCAACTGGTCGAGGCGGGAACCTCGGCGCGGTTCGTACTGGCCGGCGTGGGTCCGCTCGATGCCGAGATCGCGGCGTACATTCAGCGGCATCGTCTTGAAAAGAACGTGATGTTCTTGGGCTGGCGAAACGACGCCCACCGCCTGATGGCGGCCTGCGACATCTACGTCCTTCCCACCTATTACCCCGAGGGGCTTCCCGTGTCGGTGCTCGAGGCGATGGGCTGCGGCAAGCCGGTGGTGGCCACGCAGCACCGCGGATGCGAGGACGAGGTTGTCGATGGCGTCACCGGCCTGCTCATCCCGGTGCGCGATTCCACCGCGCTCGCAGGCGCGATCAAGCGGTTGCTCGACGACCCGAGCGAGGCCAAACGGCTGGGCGAGGCCGGGCGCCGCAGAATCGACGAGCACTACCGCATCGAGCAGACCACAGCGGCCACCCTCGCGGCGTTCGATCGGATCATCGCGTAAAGGAAGCGACTTGCGGGCGCGGCTTCGATGACTCATTGCTTCATCTATGTCGAAGCACCTGAGCAACGGCGGAACGCCCCTCGTAGGGCGGGCTATTGCCCGCCTTCCGACCCCAAAAAAGGCGGGCAATCGCCCGCCCTACGGAATGCGATGGATCGCGAGAACCGAGCCGCGGGCGTCAAGCTCACGGCGAACCTGCGTCCGCGCGGGCTGAAGCCCGCGGCTCGGGTTGTCGTGGAAGTTGTAGGTCGGGTGATCGACCCGGCATCACTCTATGGACCGCCGCGCTACGTGCCTTTCAGATACTTGTCCAGGAACTTCACGTAGGACTCGGAGGCCGTGATGCGATTCTCGCGCTTTCGGAAGCCGTGCCCCTCGTCGGGGAAGACCACATACTCGACCGGCACCCCGTTCTTTTTGGCGCCCGCGACCAACTCGTCGCTCTCCACCTGCAGAACGCGCGGGTCATTCGCGCCCTGGATGACCATGAGCGGCCGCACGATGTTCGAGGCGTGGAACAGCGGAGAGATTCGCCGCAGCCGCTCTTGTTCCTTCTCGGGGTTGCCGAGCTCGGCGTAGAGTGACTCGCGCTGCGCCTCCCACCACGACGGAATACTCTCCAGCGTTCGCACCCAGTTGGTCACGCCGAAAATGTCGATGCCGACGTCGAACGCCTCAGGCTCGAACGTCAGCGCGGCGGCCACCATGTACCCACCATAGCTGCCCCCGATAATGCCGATTCGGTCGGGATCGACCCAACCTTGTCCTTCGAGGTACCTGCGGGCCCAGACGCAGTCCTTGAGATCGACGTCGCCGTGCTTGCGGTCGTCCATGTGGTAGAAGGTCTTGCCGTAGCCGGAAGAACCCCGGTTGTTAACCGCCAGAATCGCGTAGCCATGGTTGACCAGGTGCTGGATCGTCGGGCTGTACCCCATGCGGCTCTGCCCGCCGGGTCCGCCGTGTACCCACACCAGCGCCGGAAGCCTGTTGTTGCGAGCAGCGGTCTTTGGTTTGTAGAGAATGGCCGGTATCTTCAGCCCGTCGAAGCTCTTGTACCGGATCACGCGGGCGTCAACCAGATCCCGGGCGTCAATCTCCGGGTTGAGGGTGTCGGTCAATTGGCGATGTTCGCCTGTCTCAAGATCCAGGACGAACAGGTTCGAAGGCGACGTGGCGCTGTTGATGTAGAACGCCATCTGCGTTTCGCTCGGCGAGATTCTCACGCCGCGAATGTCGCCTTCGGGCAGGTCCCTGATCTTCAGCTTTCGCCCGGTGCGCGTGTCGAGGATCGTGACGATCGTGCGGGCGTCCTCGTTGATGCCCGAGACGCGATAGCGCCCGTTCTCCGAGAAGTAGATGTAGGAGACGTCCCATTTCGCCTTCAGGATCGCTCGGTGCGTACCCGCCATCAGATCGTACGCCCAGGCCTGGTTGAACTCGCCGTGGCCGTTCGTGCCGTAGTAGAGTTCACCGCTGTCCGGGGTAAAAGCCATGACCCGGTGGGAGATGTCGCCCGTGTGCTCGGTAATCAGCTTCGGTTTGGCGTCGGCGTCGGTCGCGTCCCAGACCAGGATGTCGTTGTCGGCGTTGTTGCGAATCTTGGAGAGCGCGACCCATCGGTTGTCGTCGCTGATTCCGGCGATGAACCACCCACCGGTGTTGCGGAAGACGAGCTGCTCCGAGTAACCGTCGGTCGTGATCTTGTACAGGTCGAAGAACTTCGGATCACGTTCGTTGGTGGTGACCCAGAAGGCCGTCTTGTCGCCGGTCCAGCCCGCGAACGAGGCCTTGACGTTCTCACCCGGTGTCAGGTCGGTGACGGTGCCGTCCACCGCGCGGACGTAGATGTGGTTCCGTTCGTTGCCGCCCTGGTCGGACGTGTACAGGATGCGCTCGTCATGCGGAAAATAGCTAATCCCGAAGACCGCGTTGGTCGTCGAGCCCGTCACCTGCGTGGGCTCACCGCCGGCGATGGGTTGCACGAAGGCGTTGAACACTCCGGTCGCGTCCGTGGTAATCAGCAACTTTGATTCATCAGGGGAAAACGATGCGCCGGAAACGCTAACCGTGTCGTAGAAAGTCTTGGCGCTATACTGCGTGATCGCCTCAGGTCCGCGACCGTAGTTGCGTATGGTGGCGCAGCCCCCGCCGAGCCAGCCAACCATCGTCAAACCGACCAGTACCAACTGCGTCTGCGTTCTCGCTTGCATCGCTCTTCTCCAGATGACTGCGGACAGGACCGCGGGTCCGCCCAGCGGCGCCCGGCATTGTAGACCCCGCCCCACCCCGTGCAAAGGAAGACTTGACGACATCCGACACCCGCCGCTAGACTCGGGTCGCTCGGGTCTTTAGAGACAAAACCCGGCTGTTCCCGCCCCTCCACGACCAACGTCATGGTCGGCGCTGAATCCGGTCAGGCGCAAGAGAATGCGTCTCCGGAGGGTCGGATTCGCGGATGGTTCCCTTGCGGGATCGAATCACTAGGGCTTTGACACGGCTCAACCGATGGATGGCGTCCGATCGGAACAATCCAGGACTCAGACCCGACGCCGGCAGGGAGCCGCGCGCCATACATGGCCGCGCTTCGCTTGGCCATGCCACCCATCGGCTCACGTGTGTCGGAGTACCAGAAGGAGGACTACCTTGCACACTTCAAGAATCATGATCGCGCTGGTCCTGGCCCTGGCGGCACCCGCCTGCCATGCACAGGAAAAGCATTACGCCTTCGTCGGGGCCAGGATCATCCCCATCGTGGGCGCGGAACTGGACCAAGGCGTGTTGGTCGTGCAGGACGGTAAAATCACCGCCATCGGCCCGGCGAGCCTCGTGTCCATCCCGCCCGGTGCGCGGCGAATCGACGCCACGGGCAAGGTCATCATGCCCGGTCTGGTCGATACGCATAGCCACATCGGCGGCATCGGCGGTGCCGACGGCTCCGGTCCCATCCAACCGGGTGTGCGGATTCTGGACTCGATCAACGTTCTCAGCTCGGGGTTCAAGCGGGCGCTGGCCGGCGGGTTGACCACCGTGAACATCATGCCAGGCTCAGGGCACTTACTCAGCGGGCAGACCATCTATCTCAAGATTCGCCTCCGCAAGACCATCGAGGACTGGTTCATCCGTGACGCCGATGGCGAGCCCATGGGCGGCATCAAGATGGCCAACGGAACAAACTCGCAACGGGCCAAGCCCTTCCCCGGCACGCGCGGCAAGTCGGCGGCGCTCGTCCGCGAAAAGTACATCAAGGCGCAGGAGTACCGCGACAAGGTGGCTCGCGCCGCGGGCGACCCCGACAAGTTGCCCGCGCGTGACCTGGCCATGGAAGCCCTGATCGAGGTGCTGGAGGGCAAGCGCATCGTTCACCACCACACGCACCGCCACGACGACATCATGACCGTTTTGCGGCTCTCGAAGGAGTTCGGCTTCCGCGTGGTGCTCCATCACGTCTCGGAGGGGTGGAAGGTGGCCGATGAAATCGCCGCGGCCGGCGTCCCGTGCTCGGTGATCGTGCTCGACAGCCCGGGCGGCAAACTCGAAGCGGCCAACCTCGTGCTGGAGACCGGCGGCATCCTTGAGCGAGCGGGCGTCAACGTGGCCTTTCACACCGACGACTGGATCACGGACTCTCGGGTGTTCTTCCGATCGGCTGCACTGGCTGTTCGGGCGGGCATGTCTCGGGCGGCGGCGCTTCGGTCGCTCACGCTTGCGGGCGCGGAGATGCTGGACCTCCAGGACCGGGTCGGCTCACTTGAGCCGGGCAAAGATGCGGATTTCATCATCCTCTCCGGTGATCCGTTCAGCGTATACACGAAAGTGTTACAGACGTGGGTTGAGGGTGAGAAGATCTTCGACCGAAGTGACCCCAAGGATCACCTTTTCGCCGTGGGCGGTTACGGCGCCGGTGTCGATCAGAAACCCTACATGTGCTGCTTCGAAGATGGAGAGAACCAGTGATGACACGCCAACTAGAGCGTTTCCCGATTGGGTGTGCCAACCGATGGTGCTGTTCAAACCTCTCTACCGCCGGAAGACCGCGCGGGCTAAAGCCCGCGGCTTGGAACAGAAAAAGGAGAAATACTCCAGCTTGTGCCTTCGTCGCGTCGCTTCTGATTATGCCGGTCTTGGCACCGCCGGTGTCCGCCCAGGTGGCCGTTCGGGGCAAGAAAATCTACACGATGGCCGGCGCGGTCATCGACAACGGCGTCGTCGTCATTGTTGACGGCAAGATCTCGGCCGTGGGGCCTGCCTCAGAGGTTACGATTCCCGATGGTATGCGCGTGCTCGACGCGGCGGTTGTCACACCGGGTCTTGTCGATGGTCGCGGAACGGTCGGCCTGACCGGCATCTACAACCAAACACAGGATCAGGACCAGATCGAGCGATCCACGCCGATGCAGCCCGAGCTGCGGGCCATCGATGCCTACAACAGTCATGAGGCCCTCATCGAATGGGTTCGTAGCTACGGTGTCACGACCGTTCACGCCAGCCACGCGCCGGGCGAACTCATCTCCGGTCAGAGCATGGTCGTGAAGACCTTCGGGAACACCGTGGATGAAGCAGTCATCAAGGACACGGCCGCCGTCGTTGCCACCATCGGACCGTTGTCGGTCAAGAGCGAACGCGGGAAATCGCCCGGCTCGCGCGGCAAGCAGATCGCCATGTTGCGGGGCGAGCTCATCAAGGCGCAGGAGTACGCCCGAAAACGAGCTTCGGCCGAGGAGGACAAGAAACCGGCGAGAAACCTCCGCCACGAAGCGCTCGCCCGCGTGCTCAGCAAGGAACTGCCGCTTCTTATCACGGCCAATCGCGTGCAGGACATCGCCACGGTGCTGCGCGTGGCCAAGGAGTTCGACATCCGCGTGTGGCTCGATAGTGCGGCCGAGAGCTATCTTCTGATCGACGAGATCAAGGCCGCCGGCATACCCGTCTTCATTCATCCCTCGATGGCTCGGGCATCGCGCGATCTCGAAAACTCGAGCTTTGAGACAGCGGCGAAGCTGGTCCACGCGGGCATCCCCGTGGCGATGCAGAGCGGGTTCGAGAGCTACGTGCCCAAGACGCGCGTGGTGCTGTTCGAGGCGGCGCTGGCGGCCGCCAACGGTCTGACCTTCGAGGAAGCGCTGGCCACGATCACGACCGTGCCGGCCGCCATCCTCGGCATCGCGGATCGCGTCGGCTCACTCGAGGTGGGCAAGGACGGCGACGTGGCGCTCTACGACGGCGACCCGTTCGAATACACCTCGCACTGCATCGGCACGATTATCGAGGGGAACGTGGTGAGCGAAGTCGTACGCTAGCAAGTCGGCGCTGAGCCGCGGGCTTCAGCCCGCGCGGACGCCGGCCCCCGAACGCATCGCATCCGCAGCTCAGCCTCGCAGACGAAACGGCGGACGACCCACAGGCGTGGGCGTGGTTGAATTCACGCTGACTGCGTCGGTCTGTCCACTATGCGTGGGCTGCGCTTGGTTCCCGTGGGCACATTCGTTGCGTACGCGCTGCAGGCCCGCATCCTACCTGAACGGGCGTCCAACGTATGGCAAGAAACGTCTGCGCGCAGGGTTCCTCGCCAGTTCAAAAGGCAAACCACAGGGTTGCGCCGACCAAACTGATACCCACCGCAAGACAAAGCCAGGTCAAATTCGTATCCCAGACCCAGGGGCGAGCTTGTGTGAGGCCGGGGTGGAGTAGCGACGCCCCGCACTCGGCGCAGAACTTCGCGTTACCTTGGTTGGTGAAACTACATTGCTTACGTGGGCAGATCCGTGTCACATACCCCACCCGAACAAGATGGCCCAAAGTGCGATAAAGCCGAGCAGCACAATCATTCCGCCCAACATCCACAGGAATATCACACCCACCGGGCGCGTCGTCAGTGTGGACCCACACTCGATGCAGAATTTCGCGCGTGGATGGTTTTGGTGGCCACATGCGCCGCGCTGGCAGATATTTGGCATGCCGCCATCCTACCTGAAGGTGTGCCCGACGTACAGCCAGAAACGCGTTTGAGGGGCGGGAGTAGACGATGGTGTCCGACGGCGGCTTGCCACAGGCGATCAACAAGTCACATCCCACCGAAACGAACAACCAACCAAAAGACCGGGTGGCCCACCCATCGCTGCGCGATGAATGGGCCACCCGGGCAGTCTTCAGAGCACAGGGCGCGAGCCCTGTGACCGGTCTCGTATCGTAGAACCCAAGTGCTTGTTCGCATCGTGTCCGTGGGCTTGCGCCCACGGCTCTGAGGTGGCGCGGCGCCGTCAAGATTGCCTTACACGTGCCGCCAGAACTGTCACGCACTCCGCAAGCTCCGCCGCGAATCCGTACGACGTCGAACGTAGCCGGGCGGTGCCGGGTCGATGACCCGACCTACGGCTCTCGCAAACCATCAAATCAGGTGCGACGAAGCGCTAGTCCATCTTCACGCCCAGGTTCTTCACCAGGAACGCGATCTGGTCGGCCGCCTCCTCAATCCGCATCGTGGTCGGCTTCCCGGCCCCGTGTCCGGCTTTGGTTTGAATGCGAATCAGAATCGGTGCGGGACCGGACTGCGCCGCCTGCACGGCCGCGGCGAACTTGAAGCTGTGCGCCGGCACGACCCGATCGTCGTGGTCGGCCGTCGTGATCATCGTGGCCGGGAACGAGGTTCCGGGTTTGACGTTGTGCAGCGGTGAGTAGGCATACAGGGCTTTGAACTCTTCCGGGTTTTCCGAGGAGCCGTAGTCCGCCGTCCAAGCCCAGCCGATCGTGAACTTGTGAAACCGCAGCATGTCCATCACGCCCACCGCGGGCAGGCAGGCTGCGAACAGCCCGGGTCGCTGCGTCATGCACGCACCCACGAGCAATCCGCCGTTGCTACCGCCCTTGATCGCCAGCTTCGACGCCGAGGTATACTCGGCCAGCGCCAGACCCCGCGCCGCCATCAGAAAATCATCGAAGACGTTTTGTTTGTTCAGCTTGGTGCCGGCCTCGTGCCACTCCTTGCCATACTCTCCGCCGCCGCGGATGTTGGCCACGGCGTAAACCCCGCCCATCTCCATCCACACCAGGTTGCTGACGCGGAACGAGGGCGTGATCGCGATGTTGAAGCCGCCGTAGCCGTATAGAATCGCAGGGTTCTTCCCGTTCCTGGTCAGGCCCTTCTTGTACGAAACGAACATGGGCACGCGGGTTCGGTCTTCGCTGCGGTAGAAGATCTGCTCGGTGACGTAGTCGTCCGGGTTGAAGTCCACGGTCGGCTGGCGGAGAACGGTGCTCTTGCCGGATGCGACGTCGTATCGATAGATCGTGCTGGGTTGCGAGAAACTCGTAAAGGAATAGAACGTCTCCTTGTCGGCCCGCTTGCCGCCGAACCCGCCGGCCGAGCCCATCGCTGGGAACGGCACCTCGCGCACGAATCTGCCATCGAGCTCGAACACCTTCACCTGCGACCGGGCGTGCTTCAGATAGGAGGCGATGAACCGGTTGCCCACGACACTCGCGGACCGAAGCGTCTCCTCTGCCTGCGGGATGATCTGCTTCCAGCTGGCCGGCTCCGGCTTCCGCGTGTCGATAGCGATGACCCGCCCGCGCGGCGCGTCGAGGTTCGTCTTGAACCAGAAGACCGGCCCATCATTGTCGATCAGTGAGTACTCGGCCTCAAACCCATCGATCAGTTGGATGATCTTGCCATCGGCGTCCGTAAGGTCTTTGTAGTACACCATGTTCTCGTCGGCCGTGCTTCTCGTGACGGTGATGATCAGGTAGCGCCCGTCGTCCGTCACACTGCCGTCCATGAACCACTCTTTATGATCGGGCTGTTCAAAGATGAGCGTGTCCTGGGATTGCGGCGTACCGATCCGATGGTAGTAGAGCTTCTGGAAGTAGTTCGCATCCTTCATCTTCGAGGCGTCGTCGGGCTTCGGATAGCGGCTGTAGAAAAAGCCCTTGCCGTCCTTGGTCCACGACGCGCCGGAGAACTTGACCCACCGGAGATGATCGCCAAGATCCTTGCCGGTATCGACGTCGCGCACCTTCCACTCGCGCCAGTCCGAGCCGGAGACCGAGATCCCATAGGCAAACAGCTTGCCGTCGTCGCTGATCGCCTGCCCGCCAAGCGCCACCGTGCCGTCCGCGGACAGCTTGTTGGGATCGATCAAGACACGCGCCTCGCCGGTTAGCGACCGGGACGTGTACAAGACGCTTTGGTTCTGGAGCCCGTCGTTCTTTGAGTAGAAGTAGCGGTCGCCCCGCTTGACCGGCATGCCGTACTTTTCGTAGTTCCAAAGCTTCGTCAGGCGCTCTTTGATTCGATTGCGCTCCGGAATCTGCTCGAGATAGCCGAAGGTGAGCTTGTTTTGCGCCTCGACCCATGCCTGCCGCTCCGGCGAGTTCTGGTCCTCCATCCACCGGTACGGGTCGGCCACCTTGGTGCCGTGGTAGTCTTCAACGACGTCGCCCTTGCGGGTCTTGGGGTAGACCAGCGGCTTGTCGGCCGCAACCGCAACCCCCACCCACGATCCGAGCAGCCATCCGGCGGCCAGCAAGTAAGCGATCCAGCGCTTCTGCGTGATTTGTGCCAACGACATGGAACATCCTCCCCATGTATCAGTGGAATCAGGAAGTGCTCAGGCGAGCCGACATGACGGCATTTCGCCACGACACATGTACCATCGTTGTAGCTTCCCGCCCCGAACAGTACAAGCCCGCGGCGAGTCCGTGAGTCCACAGGCGGGATGGGTACGCCGAGTCAGAGCCGCGGGCGCCAGCCTGCGGACCCCCCTTGAACATGACACCGGGCTGGCGCCCAGCGCTCTGAAGCATGCCCGACGCGAATTCTCTGAGGCACCCACCCCAGCCTCTCCACGACGCTCGGTTTCGGCCTACAATAACAGCATGGACGACAAACGGCTGGATTCCATCCGCAAGCGGGTCGCCGAGCTGCCCAAGTGCCCCGGGGTTTACCTGATGAAGGATCCCGAGGGCCGGGTGCTCTACGTCGGAAAGGCCAAGGATCTCCGCTCCCGCGTCGCCAGCTATTTCCAGCCCGCCGCCGACCTGCTTAACACCCGCGGGCCGGACATCTGCCGGATGGTCGATAGCGTGGCCGACATTGACGTCCTCGAGTGCGAGTCCGAGGTGGACGCGCTACTCAAAGAGGCACGGCTCATCAAGGACATTCAGCCGCCGCACAACGCGATGCTCAAAGACGGCAAGACCTTCCCCTACGTCGAGATCACCATGCGCGACGACTTCCCGGCCGTGTTCGTCACGCGTACGCCCCGGCTCAAAGGCAGCAAGCTGTTCGGTCCCTTTCTCGCACCCGCCGGCGCCCGCGACGCCGTCAACGCCCTACAGAAGGTCTTCAAGTTCCGCACCTGCGAACTCGACATCCGTGACGACGATGACTCGCGGCGATACTTCCGCCCCTGCCTGCTACACGCGATCAACCAGTGCACGGCCCCATGCGGCGCCGCCATCAGCAAGGAGGACTACCGCAAGGACATCGACCGGTTCAAGAAGTTCATGGCCAGCAAGCGAACCACGCTGCTCCGCCAGATGACCAGGGAAATGAACGAGGCCGCCACGCAACTCCGCTTCGAAGAGGCGGCTGTCCTGCGCGACCGCATCAAGGCCATCGACTCGCTCGCCCTTTCCGGCGACGTGCATGAGCACGCTCAACCGGAAGCGTTCTTCGTGGACCCGAAAAAGGGGCTCGAAAAACTGGGCGACCTGCTCAACCTCGACGCCCCGCCGCGCTGCATGGACTGCATCGACATCGCCCACCTGCAAGGCGCCGAGACGGTCGGCTCGCTGATTTGTTTTATCGACGGCAAGCCCTTCAAGGGCGGCTATCGCCGGTTCAAGATTCAAACGGTGACGGGCGTGGACGACTACGCCTCCATCCGCGAGGTCATCACGCGGCGCTATCGCTATGCGGCCGAGGGCGAGGAGCTATACCCCGACGTCATTCTCATCGACGGCGGCCTGGGCCAACTGCACGCCGGACTGGAGGCTTTCAGCGAAATGAACATGCGCCCGCCGATGGTGATCTCACTGGCCAAGCGCGAAGAGGAAGTCTACATCCAAGCCCGCAGCGCCCCGGTCCGCATGGCCCGCAACAACGAGGCATTGCGCCTGTTGCAGTCAATGCGCGACGAAGCCCACCGGTTTGCACAGCACTACCATCATCTGCTCAGAAAGAAGAAGACCTTCGACCAGGACGTGACCGACGGACGCAGACCGCCGGGGAAGAGGGATCGGTAGACGGCCTCCGTCGGCGCGCCGCGTATCGACTGGATGCACTGGGCCGGGGACCGGAGTAGAATCCGCAGACGTCTGACCCGTGTCGAGAGAGTCTCGCAGGCATGAACCCTCGCATCCATTGGGCCGCTGGAGCCGCGATCTTAGCAACGGCGGTTGTGCTGCCCACGTTGCTTTGGTGGGCCGGCTTCGCCAGTACCGCCTGGACCATCCTGGTTTTCATTGCAGTCGGGTGGGTCGTGACGCTTGTCGTCGTCCTCGTCGGAGGAGCCAACGCAGCCTGCGATCGCGCCATGCTCCACGAAGGCCCGGCCGATGCGGGCGAGGCCCAGGAGATTCCGCCCGACGTCTACTGCCCGGCGTGCAGCTACAGCCTGCAAGGCGCGCCGAGCTCGAAGTGCCCTGAGTGCGGCCGCTCGCTGGCCAACATTCGCACCGGTACGCATCAGATTCCATGGGTGCGGAGGCGTGAGATCGGCCGGTTCCTCGGTTACTGGTCGACCGTGTGGATGGTCACGTTTCGCAACCGACGGTTTTGTGAGGAGTACGCCCACAAGGTCGCAGTGGGAGATGCGGTTGCCTTTCAGCGGGTCACCGTGCTCCACGTGTATGTCCTGGTACTTCTCGCAACGCTCGGCCTCTACATGACGATCCCGACGAGCACACCGCAAACGAACCCGGCGCTACAGATGATGACGACCGGCGTCATTGCACCAGGCCCATCGCTCATTTGGCAGGCATACGCGGACATCTGGCCGGTCGGTGTCATGCACGTGTTCCTCATGCTGTACCTTATCGCGATCACCGGTGTTCCGAGCTACTTTTTTCACCCGCGATCCGTTGCAGTGCAGCAACAGAACAACGCCGTGGCCATGAGCTATTACGCCTGCGGCCCGCTCGCCGCGGCACCCTTCCTGGGTCCAGCCGTGTTCATGCTGATCGGCTTTCCTCTCGCAGTGTTGACCGGGACGAGCCAGTCGTGGGTTGGCGTAGCCGTCCTTGCGTCCGGAGGCATCGTGACGGCGGTTTGGTGGTGGAACCTGGTGCGCCTGATCCGGCGCGTGATGCCGCAACTCAGCCACCGGGCCATCGCCATCGCCGCCGGCATGCCCGCGTTGTGGCTGGGGCTGGCCGCCCTCTTTCTGTGCGTGTTGCCCTCGGTAGTACTCTACCTCCTTGCCGTCGTGGTCAGCCTCGGAGCCTGAAAGCCCGGCTCCCCCACTCGATCCACTACCCGGGCTGGAGGTAGAAGAGCCTGTCGCTTCTGTGAAGATCGCGACGACCATCTGCCGTAAGAGCGACGGTTCCGCCGTTGTCCCGTCCGTCCTGGGCGACGCTGTACAGAAACGGCCTATCCGCGAGAGGCTTGTAGCCGAAGGTCGACTCGATGCGGGCGAACGGGTCTCGGGGCAAGGCCGCCATGTACTCCGGAACGAGTTGATCCAGCTTCGCGGGTGGCTCGCCGTGGTCAATCGTGTAGAGCCGAATCACCAGTGCGATCGCGGCCATCCGCCGGGTCGCCAGCAACTTAAAGAAGAGACCAACGTACCCGGATTGGTAAGGGCTAAGCCCCCGCCAAGCGCTGTACGTCATGGGTCGTTTCAGCCGAAGGACCAGCGTGGTGTCTTTCTCTTCGCCTGCAAAACGTGCTGAGGCATGCGGCCAGGCTTTCTCAGCCACGGCTTCCGCAGCCATGCTGTCGAACCGCGACTGTCGGACCGAGTCCAGGACAACAAACGGGCGACCCAGGTAGTTCACTATCGGCCGGAACGGCCATATGCCGAACGGGCCGACGGCTACTCCAGGGAAATCAAGGAAGGTGGCCGTCTGCGCCCCTGCAAGGTTCGACGCTCTGGAGCCGAGACACATTCGGACCGTCGATTTCCGCAAACAGTCCTCGTCGAGCAGGTCCTGAATGAGCCCTTCAACCTGCGCGCGTGATGCGGCACCGGCTCGGACGTTTCCTCCGTCGCCCGACACTTGCAAGCGAGATGCATAACGCTCGATCACGGAGTACGTCAGATCATCGCACGCCCATGCAACAAGGCTCGCAATCAGCGTCGGATGCGACCCGATGGCTTTGTTCAGGGCCATCGAGTCCCGCACCGTCGTCACCGATTCCGCATGGTTTCCGACGAGCAACTGGTGGACTGCGGCGAACCAGAGCAGCTTTGAAAGCCGTCTCTGGTCCGAGTAGCGGGCCGAACTGCGGCGTACGTCTCGGAAGCGTTCACTCCAGGCAACCCTTGGCTTCTTGCGGGCGTCGTGTAACAGCTTCAAAACGCCCGCGTTCGCGGTCATGAGTTCCTCGGCGTCCACCGCACTCGTACCAAACACCTCCGGGGCACTCACGAAATCGTCGGCCACGAGCCCCGACTGACTCGTTGCGGTGTTCGCCGCCATGGCCTGCTCATAAAGCACGGCGGCATTCTCGTCCTCCTTGACGGCGTCGAGTTCGGCGTCGAACTCCTCCACGGAGACGAGCTGTCCTAACGCGCGATACTCCGCAATCTGCCATTCCAAGCGGCGCTCTGCGACATAGCCCCAAGCCACCCGCAGCAGGAGCAGCGCAACGACGAGTACGCCCGTAGCCCACCCGAACCGCTTGAGCCATCGGAACCGAGGGGGTATCGCGATCGGCTCACCCTCCGGAACCCGGCTTGCCGAACGCATTGGCCGCAGGTTGTCGAGATCTGTTACCATCGGCAAGCGTTGTCCCTTTCGCCCGGCGCCCCCGAACCGCATGATGCCACCACACTCCTCCATATTGACTGTCAGTGCGTACGAATGCAACGGCGTTGAGCCCTGTTCCGACGGAGCCTGCCAGCCGGGCACCGCCCCATGCACAGCGCAGATCTGCTGCGAGGCCCTTGACCTCTGCGGTGACTGCTGCAACGACGCGGACTGCGACGACGGCAACGAGTGTACGCAGAACCTCTGCGAGTCCGGCACGTGTAGCCACCCGCCGGTATCCGACGGAACCGGCTGCACCGACGACGGCGACCCTTGCACGAACGACGTTTGCCAAGGCGGAATGTGCGACCACCCACCAAAGTGCGTCGATCTTTGCTGCGGCGAAGGTGTCTGCTGTGGACCCCCCACCTGCCCGAACGTCCCGATCGTCTGCTGTAGCGGCGCCTGCTGCGAGGGGATCTGCTGTCCGTTGCCCGATGGGACTCAGGTGTGCTGCGACGCCGGCGAAACATGCAACGCGACCGGCTGTTGCCCGGGTCCCGTTTGTCCGGATGGCCTATGCTGCGGCGACGGCGACCCATGTACGATCGACTCGTGCGTGTGCAGCGACCCGCCGGACTGCACGTCCTACGTCTGCGCCTACGATCCGACGTGCGTTGACGGGAATCCCTGCACCGGTTCCGTCTGTACCCCCGCCCAGTGTGGCGAGGTATCGTGTACTTTTCCGTGTGTTTCCGACTGTACGGGATGTCCTGGGGGGCGTTGCGAAGGCTGCACGTGCCTTGCGGACCCTTGTCAAGTTTCACTGAAAGAGATCAGCTTCATCGGTGAGCATACGATGTATGCGGAAGCCCCGCCGGAAGATTCGGCCGGTAACGGCTGGGGCGCGGGCGCCGCACTCACAGCGCCGGATTGGAAGAGCGTGGACAACCCCAACAACCCGGTAAGCTACACGCGTGCCTCGGCGTTACGACTAAGTGTCCGACTCGACATTACCGGCGGTGCCTCCGGGACCGCAATTCTCCGTGTGACCGGCCCCGACGGCGTGACCGGTGAAGGCACCTTCAGTGTCCCGTGTAACGCCACGGGCGTGCGACTCGTGAGCGTCACGACAACGGCGCTCCCGAACGTAGTCAAGGCGTACACACCGGCCGGTCTCACGTGGACGGTGAAGTGTCCCGGGGATACCGTGTTTCGACCGGTGGGGGTCACATCGCATCGGATTTACCTGACGCTTGGCCTTCCCACGGGCAGTAACCCGACCAACCGCCGGATGAACACGGTGTGCTTCGCGGCCGCCCAGGCGGCGACGGCCCTGGAAGCGATCGAAGGTGTCGCTAACGGCGGCGAAGGAATCCACGCCCGTTTGGACGCTGAACCGCCTTGCGACGGTGCGTCCCTCGACGGCGTCCCGCCTTGCGTTGGTGCAGGTGGAACAATCGTCGGCGACTGGCGGCTGCTGAGCGGGCCACCCTTTGTCGGTGAGTGCGACCAACAGGCCCATCTGATGAACTTGGCGGTGCAATTGATCGGTGTAACTGGCGCGCCTGAATATAAGACATATGCATCAAGCGATGCGGATCCGACCGACCGGGAGTTCACCACTGCCGCGGCGTTGGGGATTACGGATGATTTAGACGGTGATGGAGTTGTCGGCGAAACGGACGAAGTGCTCGAACTAATCTTCGCATTCGACCCGGAGGATCCGATGGACCCCAACTGGAACAATTTCGAGGGTAGCATTATTGCAGCGGGAAAGTATTACGCGGTCTGGCCCAGCCTGAAGGCTGAGAGCGCTTGCGGGTTGCTCCTGGAGGTCGAACGCGTTGAAGGAGCCAAACAGTACTGGGTATTCGAACGCCCCGACGGGAGTATCTATAAGTTCCCGACAGAAGTCCCGTTTCCAACGTGTCCGTAGACGGAGGTAACCTATGACAGACAAAACGATCCCGAAAGATCCGCGCGTCTTGGCAAGCTACTTTTCCCGTGGGCTTTGCTGTTGTTTCGTAATTGCTCAGGGTAGTATCAGTATAGTTTCCGAGGCACAAGGCCCAAAGGAGAACTTGATCCCTCCGGAGGTCGCGAATCAACCGCCTGACAACAGGACCGCGCACCGGCATAGCGATCCCGAAGACAGCTGCTGCAAGCCGTGTGTGCAGACGGCGGCTGATCGGGATCCGGACGTCGCCAAGCGGCCCTGTTTTGTACGCGCATTGAATAAGGCGAGGGTGAATTCCGGTATCTTCGGGTACCCGCACGGCCAGACGATCTCGGGCGATCGGCTTCCGGAGGGCGAGCGAATCCAGTTTGAGGGATACCTGGAGAGGTTGTTGAATCCCTCGGTGCTGCCAGAAGTTTGGTCGGCGGCGGATCGGTGGGCCTTGGTGACAACCACTAGTACGCAGGATCCGTGGGTGGAAGTAGCATCGTGGGACGCCGGTATAGGTAAGATCAAGACGTCTCGCGTGCGACGATCAGCCAGTATCAAGATTCGCTTTCAGGTTCTTGAGAAGGATCGCTTGTCAGTTCGTGCTCGACCTGCCCCCGGTCCGGATTTTGACCCAGACGTCGAGCAACGAGACCAGAAAGGCATATTTTTCGAGGCGGAGTCCCTCCACAGGGTTCTTACCGGCATCTTCCAACTGCCGTTCGATACGAAAAGTGACTATTTTGTTCGGGGGCGTACCCGCGAGTTTGAGGGTATTCGCGTATTCGTCGGAAATGTCTTTGCGAACAACCGATCGCCAAGCGATCCGCACTGGTACGACAGATTTTCTCTGCTGGTGACCGACAGCGATCCGCAATACATGGGCGTAACGATCGACTTCCGCGCGGAAGTGGAGGAGCGTCGCTCCGCGCCCTAACGTAAGAACCGTACATCGAAAGTGTTCCCAGCACTGGCTGCCTTCAGACAGTGGGGGATACGATATGCAAGGGTCATGTATGTCGCTGGTAACTGTAGTCATGGCGGGTCCGTCGGCTCTTTGTGCTCAGACGATCGGTACCCAGGGTACGAGAGATGCCCCGACTTTGGTGGCCCGCGACCCGGCACACGTTGCGGCTGTTAGTCACGCTCTCAGACGGGAGCTCCCGATGTACGCAGGTCCTCTGCGAGTCCGGCACGTGCAGCCACCCGCCGGTACCCGACGGAACCGGCTGCACCGACGACGGCGACCCTTGCACGAACGACGTTTGCGCCGGCGGCGCCTGTACTCATCCGGCGAAGTGCGTTGGTCTTTGCTGCGGCCAGCGTGTGTCCTGCGAAGCCGCAGGCTCGGCCGCTGGGTGCGGCGAGGGGGAGCCGCCCGTCCTCTGTTGCAACAACCCGTGCTGCGTGGGAACATGCCAGGCGGTGGCTGGCGTGGGCGAGATCTGTTGTACCGGTGCGGCCTGCCAAGACGGTTTGTGCTGCCCGGACAACGGCGACCCTTGTTCGGTGCCGGTTTGCCTCTGCGCGGACCCGCCGGACTGCACGATCTATAACTGCGTCGGGTGGCATGCCCAAGCCGGAGGCGCGGGCATGCGTCGGCCCACCCAGCACATGGCCGCGCTTCGCTTGGCCATGCCACCCACCAACGGCAATGGGAGCCGAGAACCTGATAGCTCAGAAATGGGTCATGGGGCACGTTACGGGCGAGTTAGATACATATACTGTCCGAGACGCCAAAGAGACCAAGCGAGCCTTTACGAAGGCTCGCAAGACGATTCTCGGCAAGAACGAAATGGTCAAGATTTTGACCATTTGAACCAGCCGACAGCCACGGATTTTCGCGGGAAGAAAGGCAGACGATGGCAACATTCGAACAGATAAAGCAGAAACTCACGGAGACAATCAAGACGACGGATGACTTGGCGAGATTCCGTGATAAATGGGGTGGTGACTACATTATCCAGACGGTCAACGACGAGGCGATTCCGAAAATGATTCACCGGATCGTAACAGACGCTATGGATGAGGGCAATTCAGACAAACTTGGTTTGCAGTTAGGTTTTCCCAGCGACCAGCAAACCGCGTTGACTCGGATGGCGGCGGCTCATCGTTACTCGCTGTATGCCCTATGCTTGTCTGGAGTGGCGATCTTAATCTCGGGCTTCGCTCTGCTGAAGAACTGGTGAAGAATTGACGGGCTAAGGATGTCAAGAATATAGGTAACCGGTCAGCCGTCTGCAATACCAAGGCAGTGGCAAGAGTATTGAGAGAGGCAACTTG
>CBDUXT010000004.1:0-116664 GCA_965371245.1 uncultured bacterium
TAGGAACGTAGGGAGCGAAAGATCTCCCCAGTTACGGTACGCACTTGACCCGGACATGCCTTTCATGGATAGGTCGGGCGCCGCCCGACGTAACGCAACCCCGTCCGCCGATGTCGGGCACAGCCCGACCTACGCGAGGTTAGCCGTTGGATACGTGAATGGCCGTTATCAGAGCACTGGAAGAGCCGGCTTGCCGGCGGGCGCGAGCCCGGTGACATGTCCGCCCGGGGGGTCCGCAGGCTGGCGCCCGCGGCTCTGACTGGGCGCACCCGCACAGTGGGAAGTGTCACGGACCCGTTCCACCGGCAGGATGTCGGCGCCACACAGGGTAGGGTCGCCTTCATGGAGAAGTCAAGGACGATGCCACGGCGCAGGCACATTGCATGGTTCGGGTTTCTTCTCGCCGCGGCCGGGTTGGGCGGGTGCCCGCGGGACACGCTTCCCGACGACTTCGTCCGGCTGATGAACCTCGGCAAGGCGCACCTGGAAAACCGCGAGGACAAAGACGCGATCCGCGTGCTGACCAAGGCGGTCAAGGTCTCCCCCGCATCGGCGCCGGCCCATCGCAACCTGGCCAGGGCGTATCGGCTTGCGCGACAGCCCGAACGAGCGTTGGCATCGCTGAACCGGGCGGCCGAGTTGGAACCCGACTCGGTGGCGACGGCGTACCTCCGGGGATTGTCGCTCTCCCATCTGACGCGCTTCGAGGAAGCCCTCCCCTACCTGGAACGGGCCGCTCAGGTCGATCCGCACACGCCGGCGGTGGCGTTTCAGTTGGCTAGGCTGTACGAGGCGCTGGGCGAGCGCGATAAGGCCGCGGAGCATCTCCGGACGGTCGTGCGGCTTGATCCGCTGCACTCCAGTGCCCATTTCAAGCTGGCAACGCACGCGCGTCGCACGCGCGACATGGACGAGTTCCAACGGCGGATGCTCGAGTTCAGGCGGCTGCGCCGGTTGTTCGGCGATCAGACGCGAACGGACGACGCACTGGAGCAGTGCGTACACACGGAACCGGAGCCCGCAGCCCTGGTCGCGACGGCACGACCGACGCCATCCGATTCGAGCATCGAGGTACGATTCACCGACGCGACGGCGACGGCATTCGGCACTCAGGCGGACCGGCGCGCGACGGCGGCGGCCATCCTGGACGTCGATGAAGCGGGTCGATGTACGGTCTTTACGATCGACGAAGGTGGCGCGGTTAGCCTGCTGACGTTCCTGCCAGAGGGCGGGTTTTCGCGCCGTTCAGTCAACATGGCCCCGGTTCCCGGCGGCACATTCCGAACATGCCTGGTGGGCGACTTTCACAACGACGTTCCCAAGGGCGCCAAGTACGACCCGAAGCTGCACGCGCTGAACGATGTCTTGCTTGCCGGAGAAGACTCGGTCCGGCTTCTGAAACGAACGGGACCAAGCGACTTTAAGGATGTGACGGAGTCGGCCGGGCTTTCCGGGCTGCGCGGGTTGCGGCCAAGCTGGGCAGATTATGACCATGACGGGGATGTGGATCTCTTCGCAGCCGCCGCGGGCGGGTTGGCCGTCCGGCAAAACAACGGCGACGGTCGCTTCAGCGATGTGACCGCGTCGGTTGGTCTGGGTGACACCGGATCGGTCACCGGGGTCCTTGCCGTGGATCTTGACGCCAACATCGCCATCGATCTGATCGCGACGCGCGACGACGATCTGACCATCGTTCACATGAACCGGCGTGCCGGCCGCTTCGCGCCGCTCCCTAGAACCTGGCCAATGGCTAGGATCGCGCTGGCCGACGACCTCGACAACGACGGACACGTTGACGTCGTGCTCGTTTCGGATTCCGAAGTGATGGTCATACTGGGCGAAAGCGCCACTCGGCCGCGAATCGAGCTGGCGGATGTCCGGCCCACGGACGCAGCGCTCATCGACTACGACAACGACGGGTGGCTGGATCTGCTGGTGGCCGGGGAGAAAACCGCGGGCGGCGGAGGTACGCTGCGGCTGTTTCGTAACCGTGGGTCGGGCGGTCTTGTCGATGTCAGCGAGACGACCGGTCTGGCAAACATCGCTGTCGGCGCCTCTCCGCGCATTCTCGCGGCCGACATGGACAACGACGGCGACACCGATCTGCTCGTCGTCGGCTCCGACAACCGGATGCAGTTCATTCGCAACGACGGCGGCAGCGCCAACGGACAGCTCAAGCTGCGTCTGGTTTCCACCAAGAGCAACCCGACCGGGCTCGGCGTTCACGTGGAGTATCGAGACGGGCCGTTCCTTCTTACGCGGAGTGTCGGGCGGATCCCGATCGAGATCGGCCTGGGCGGGCGGCGCAGGCTTGACTCCATACAAACCGTTTGGACCAACGGGGTGGTGGACAACCGGATCGACGTTTCGATTTCCGCCGCACCGCTGACGATCATCGAGAAGAACGTGCCCACCGGGTCGTGCCCGTTTCTCTATGTTTGGGATGGGAGCCGTTTCCGTTTCGTCACGGATCTGTTGGGCAACTCGCCGATCGGGCTGCCGTTGCGGCGTGACGTGATGCTGCCGGCCGACGTGGACGAGATCGTCATCATCGGTCCGGCGGAGAGCTTCGTGCCGCGCGACGGGGCGTACACGGTCGTGTTGACGGACGAGTTCCGGGAAGTGTTCTACCTGGACTACGCCCGGCTCATCGCCGTTGATCACCCGCCGGCACAGGACGTCTACTCGACGGACAAGCTGATGCCCGAGCCCTTCCCGCCGTCTCAGGTGTGGGCGCTTGGGGCGCCGAAGCCACCGGTCGCCGCAAGCGGCGACGACGGGATCGATCGAACGGCCGCCGTTTCGCAGGTGGACGGCGTGTTCGCCCCCCCGGGCAGCCCGTTGCCGCCGCCGTTTCGGGGCATGTGCCAGCCGATCGCACTGACGCTCGACTTTGGACCGCTGCCGACCGATGGGCCGTCGGTGCTGGCGATGACCGGCTGGCTGCAGTACGGCGATGCGAGCACCAACATCGCCATGTCGCAGAGTTCGGCGCTGACGATCATCAGTCCGACGCTCGAGGCGGAAACAAGCGCCGGGCAATGGCAGCCGGTCGATCTGGTCGTGGGCATGCCGGCCGGCAAGACCAAGACCATCCTCTGCGACCTGGCGGGCAAGCTTCCACCCGGCACGCGCCGGTTGCGCCTGACCACCACGTTCGAGATTCGTTGGGACCGCATCGCGCTGTTCGAGCGCCGGGCACTCCCGCCCTCGAATGTTCACGAGCTTGCCCCGGATGCCGCCGATTTCCAGTGGCGAGGGTTCTCCGACATGCGTGCGCGAGTCCCCGGCGGGCCGATGACGCCCGACTTCGACACGGTGACCGACGCGCCACCCTGGCGAACGACCCCGGAGGGATGGTGTACGCGCTACGGTGACGTGCTGGAACTGGTTATGACCAGGGACGATCGACTGGTCCTCATCAACGCCGGGGATGGGCTGGAGTTGCGCTTCAAGGCGGCGCAGTTGCCCCCGGTGCCGCATGGCCTGGTGCGAACCTTCCTCTTCTACTCGGTCGGCTGGGACAAGGATGGCGACCACAACGTACCCGCAGGGGATCGCGTCGGCCCGCTTCCCACCGGCACAGCCACCGACGCCCCCGGCGCGACGCGACACGACGGCGACTGGCGATTGCGGTATAACACACGCTATGTGAAGGGCGACCGGTTCAGCCCGCATTGAATGGGACGCCCGGGCGCTGGACTCGAATCCAGTTTGATAAGGCATCGGAATCGCTATCGCTCGGATAGTCGCGATTCGATGGGTTGTTCTTTACCGAGCCGCGACTGTGAGGGAGCGGAAGGGCAAGCGCAACTGATGTACCGGAAGACCGCTCCCTCACGGTCGCGGCTCGGAATACCTATCGTTTCACGCGTGTCGTAGAAGTAGGGCCTATCCAGGAGTCGCCTATTGTCGCCACTCAAAATCTTCTGGGTCGTTGCGATCGTTTGCTTTGCCGTTATCGGTGGGGTGGCCGTCTTCTGGCGACCGGCGCTATGGGCGCTGGTCATCATCGGCCCGCTGTTTCTAATCGGCGTGCGCGACTTATTCCAGCATTCGCACGCGGTGATCCGCAACTTTCCGGTCATCGGCCACGCGCGGTACTGGATGGAAGCCATCCGCCCGGAGATTCAACAATACTTCGTAGAGTCGGACATCTCCGGTCGCCCGTTCAGCCGCGAACACCGCAGCGTCATCTATCAGCGCAGCAAGGACACCCGCGACACACGCCCCTTCGGCACGATTCGTGACCTGTATGAGGACGGCAGCGAGTGGATCGCTCACTCGTTGGCGCCGACCCACGCGCCGAAGGAGGAGCCGCGCGTCATGGTCGGCGAGGGGCGTTGTAAGAAGCCCTACGCGGCGTCCACGCTGAACATCTCCGCGATGAGTTTCGGCTCGCTCAGCGAGAACGCCATTCTCGCCCTCAACGGCGGGGCGAAGCTCGGCGGCTTTGCCCACAACACCGGCGAGGGCGGCATCAGCCCCTACCATCAAGAGCCCGGCGGCGATTTGATCTGGCAGATCGGAACGGGGTACTTCGGATGTCGAGCGCCGGACGGCTCGTTCGACCCGGCCCAGTTCGAGCGCAAGGCCGGGCTCGATCAGGTCAAGATGATCGAGATCAAGCTGTCCCAGGGAGCGAAGCCGGGGCACGGGGGCATTCTTCCGGGGGCGAAGGTCACGCCGCAAATCGCGGAGATTCGCGGCGTCCCGGTGGGCAGGTCCGTCATCTCTCCGCCGCAGCACCAGGCGTTTTCAACGCCCAAGGGGCTGCTCGAATTCGTCGGCTCACTGCGCGAGCGCTCGGGTGGCAAGCCGGTGGGTTTCAAGCTGTGCGTGGGTCGCCCGAGCGAGTTTCTCAGCATCTGCAAAGTCATGGTCGAGACCGGCATGGTGCCCGACTTCATCACCGTCGATGGGGCCGAGGGAGGGACCGGCGCGGCGCCGATGGAGTTTTCCAATGCCATCGGCATGCCACTGACGGACGGACTTCTCTTCGTCCACAACGCGCTGGTGGGTTGCGGCGTTCGCGATCAGGTCCGCGTCATCTGTAGCGGGAAGATCGTGACCGGCTTCAACATGGTCCAGCGGATGGCGATCGGGGCGGACATCTGCAACGCCGCCAGGGCGATGATGTTTTCGCTGGGTTGCATCCAGGCGCTCAAGTGCAACACGAACCACTGCCCGGTGGGTGTCGCCACGCAGGAGCCGGACCTGGTGCGCGGGCTGCACGTGGTCGATAAGAAACAGCGCGTCTATCATTTCCATCGCAACACGGTGAAGAGTTTCTCGGATATCCTGGGCGCGGCGGGTATCGCTCGCCCGGAGGAGTTGCGACCTTGGCACATTCACCGACGGGTGAGTCCCACCGAGGTGAAGCACTACGGCGAGATCTATGACTACGTCGAGGCCGGCTCCTTACTGTCCGGCCCAGCGCCCAAGTGTATGGCCGACGCCTGGCGGGCCGCGCGCACCGACCGCTTCTAGTGCGGCTTGCGGCGTCCGTGGGCTTCAGAGCGTGCCCGCTGTTTCCTGAGCCGCGGGCTTGAGCCCGCGCGGATTCAGTGTACTCCGCCGCGTAGTGTGCGTGGATGCGTGGATGCGTGGTACGCGGCGTTGCGGCGACTCGTCCACATGTAGGGCGGGCGGCTCTTACAACTTGGACGTTTGCTGAAGCCGCAAACCGCTTAGCGAGGACTTACCGCCATGCCCAACCTGGATCGCTTCGAAAGCATGTTCCGGGCAGCATCGCGCGAGCTGTTCCGGTACGACCCGACCCGAATCGAGTCCGTCCTGGTTCTCACCGATCGTGACGAAGCGGGTTCTCGCGCGTTTGGCGAGAGCGTGCGCGGCTTCCTTTCCGTCCTCACCGGAGGGGATGAGCCCTCCTGGCGCGACGTACATGGGTCAGAGTTCTCGACGGCCGGGGAACTGCTCGACCTTGTCCATGCGCAGGCTCCATCGCTGATCTGCACCTATCGAAACCTGCACAGCGGCGCCTGGCGATGGCCTTACAGCCTCGGCACGCATCTGGATGTCCTTACCCAGCACACGGACGTGCCGGTGATGGTGTTGCCGCATCCGGACGCCGAGCGGGCGGCCGGGCACGCGATGAAGGACACGAACACCGTGATGGCGATCACCGACCATCTCTCCGGAGATGCCCGGTTGGTGAACTTCGGTCTGCGGTTCACCGATCGCGGCGGAACGCTCTGGCTCACGCACGTCGAGGATCAACACGCGTTCGATCGCTACATCGAGGTGATCGCGGAGATACCCGAGATCGACACGGAGACATCACGGGCCTTGCTGCACGATCGGCTGTTGAAAGGCCCAAGTGAGTACATCGAGAGCTGCGCGACCGTGGTGCGCGACGAGGGTTTCCCCGTGACCATCGAGCGCGTCGTCCGGTTCGGGCATCGCCTGTCCGAGTATCGCAGTCTGATTGAAGGGCACGAGGTCGATCTGCTGGTGCTGAATACGAAGGAAGAGGACCAGTTGGCCATGCACGGGATGGCCTACGAGCTGGCCGTCGAGCTGCGTCAGATTCCGCTGCTCATGCTCTGACACGGTTCGAGAAGCGAAAGGATGCGCGACATGGGCCAACTTGTCTTGGCTTTCGCCGAGTCACCGGCGCACGGTGGGGTGCCACTTTCGGTCACACTGCTGTTCTCGGCGCTTCTGGTGGTGCTCATCGTCAGCCTGGCGCTGGAAGAGAAGCTGCACGCCAAGAAATCCGTGCTGGCGGGCTTGATGGCGCTGGTCTGTTTGTTTCTGGCCAACGCGCTGCACCTCTACGAGTTCGTGGATCACAAGTTCATCATCAAGCTTCCGCCGCTGTCGGCTGAGCCCGGGCACACGCTCGAAGTGCCCGTTTTCATCCCGGCCATTGATTGGGGCGTGATCGCGATCATCTTCGGCGCCAGCCTCTTCGTTGATGTCACCTCGAAGTCGGGGTTGTTTACCTGGATCGCGATCAAGCTGACCAAGGCGTCGCACGGGAATCCGCGGCGGCTTCTGTGGTTCTACGGCCTGATGACCGTTGTTTTCTCCGCGGTGCTCAACAACGTGACGGCCATGATCATCGTCGGGTCGCTCACCGGTGTCTCTTTGACGAAGCTGGGTCGGCGAGACAAGCTGCTGGGCTTTTTGCTGATCGAGGGATTGCTTACGAACATCGGCGGACTTCTGACGCTCATCAGCTCGGTCCCGAACATTATCGTTGGCAACGCCGCCGGCATCAGCTTCGTCAGCTTCTTCGTACACGCCGCCCCGTTCGTCGCCGTCGCGACGGTCGGCACCATCATGCTCGGCATAAAGCTCTTCGCGATCGACAAGCCGGCGTCTTCCGAGGCCGCCGCGGAAGCTGCCCGCCTCGTCCAGGGCTTCGACGAAAACGACGGGATCGAGAGCCGGGCGTTCTTCTGGTTCGGTTCCGTCATGCTGGTGCTCTTTGTCTTGACGCTGGCCGCAAGCTCGGTTCTTCCTGTCATCCAGGACCTGGGCATGGGCTACGTGGCCATGGGGTTCGGCGGGATCATGCTGGTTCGGTACAAGGCCACGGCCGACAAGTTTTATCAGGCGATCGACTGGGACCTTCTGGGTTTCTTCGCCGCGCTGTTCGTGGTGATCAACGTGATGGAGCATGCGCTCGTGCTCGACCTGATCGGTGTCGGGCTCGCCAAGATCATCGCCCTCAATGGAACCGTCGGCGGTGGCGCGGGCACGGGGGCCATCCTGGTTTCAGCCGCCGCGTTCAGCTCGGTGACGGATAACATCCCGCTGTCGGCGATGCTGGCGAACATCCTCCAGGCACGGGGGACGGCCACGGCCGACCCGCTGTGGTGGTCCGTCGTGTTCGGGGCGAACCTCGGAGGGAATCTCACGCCGATCGGTTCGGCCTCCACACTGGTGGCCGTCACGATCATGCACAAGAACAAGCTTGATATGTCGTTCAGTCGCTTCGTGAAGCTGGCCATTCCGTACGCCGCCCTACAGATCGTGCTGGCCACAGTCTACGTATTGGTGTTCCTGCGCTAGACTCGTGTTTTGCACATGATGCGGCGGCTTCCGAGGCTTGGAATCGGGTCCGCATTTTTCTTGCAGAGCGTGGTTCTTGACCAGGGTAGCTAGTGCATCGTCACGCGCACTCGCCGACCGTATCCCCGCTCGCTGGCGCCGGTACGGGGTGGCCACCGCGCTGCTCAAGAGGGCCGTCCGACCGGCGAAGGAACTCGGTGCGAAGGAGCGGGAGGCCTATCCCGTTACCCCTCGAAAGCATGCGCGCTCATGCCGGCGGCTTTCGCCTGGACCGGCGTCCCGCGCATCTTCGAGAAGGTCCGTTTCAAGAAGGTGACCGAGCCGGTCCATTCGCGAGCGATTTACCGCAAGCGCTTCCGCTAGCAACCTGTTGAAGAAAGCCGGTGCCACACTTGTTGAACAGGCCGCCAGCCGCCGGGTAAGCCGGCTGCTTCCGTGATTCGTGGACCGTCGCCGCTTCGGCGATAGATGCGCATCTTGTATTGGCGGCGGGTGGCCTGGCCCAGCCGTGACGTCGGTGCCATGGGAAAGCGTAGCTTACCCGTGACTTGTCGTCGGTCGGCCTGCACGGGCAAACTCGTTTGCCCGTGCCACCCGTCGGGGCACTTGTCTTGGGGAGGGTCGCGCGCCTGTCACTCATCCGCTGACCGGTCTTCCACGGGCTCCTTGGCGGGCAGGGAGATGGTAAACGTTGTTCCGGTCTCAACATCACTGGTGACGCGGATCGTGCCGCCGTTTTCTTTGACCAGGTCGCGGCATAAGGTGAGGCCCAGTCCGCCGCAGCGGGCGTGGGCGGTTCCTTTTGGGTGCTTCGATGTCTGGAGCGGCTCAAAGATGTGATCGAGAATGCCGGCCGGTATGGGGTCGCCGGTGTTCCTGATTTCGACGACCGTCTCGTCGCCTCGCGTGGTCGCGGAAACCGTGAGGCGGCCCGAGTGCCCGCCGCTCATCGCCTCGCGCGCGTTGATGAAGAGATTGAACAGGATCTGTTGGAGCTGAAGCGCGTCGGCCCATGCCGTGGTCGCCGGGTCCACATCCACGGTGAACTGAATCCCATCCTTGGACAGATCGCGACACAGGCTTTCGGCCGCGTCCTCGGCGGCGGTTCGCACGGAGACGGGTTCGCGATGCGCCGGCTTGGCCGCTCCGATTTGCAGGACGTGGTCCGACATGGACACCAGCATGTTCACGCTCTTGACAGTCACTGACAAGGCCTTGTCCTTCAGCACCACGTCGTCCGTCTGCAAGGCCGCCCTTGCATAGCCCAGGATCGGGGTGAGCAGGTTGTTGACCTCGTGGGCAATGGTTGCCGCCATGGTCCCGAGCCCGGCAAGCTGTTGCGCTTGGCGCACCTGAGACTGAAGCCGGTCGAACCGCTCCTGCAGCTCGGCGACGCGCCGGTCCATGGTGTCGCCCGGATCCATCTTGATCGACGTGCTTGGTTCAGGGGGATTGCGCGAGGGCGTGGGTTTGTTCATTTGGAGGCCGATTCCCACCGTGTTAGTCTTTCTTCTGCGTCCAGATCGAGGATATCGGCCTTGGCGCGACGAACGCTTGAAGGAGCTACCGATCATGGACCCGTCCTTGCGGCTTGACGAGGTGCTGGAGGTGTTCGCGAGATTGGAGGTTGAGGTGCGGATCGAGCATCTCGGCGGGCAGGGTGGAGGGCTCTGCCAGCTTCGCGGGAAACGGATTCTGGTGGTCGATCTGGACGCCGACGTGGCCACGCGGCTGGAGCGTGTGGCCGGCGCATTGGCGCTGGTGCCGGAGATCGAGGCGGTCTTCCTGCCCCCCGCGGTGCGAGAACTGTTGGACACGCTGTCCGACGGCTCGACTCAATAGCAGCTTGGCGGTCCCGGGGCGGAATATCAGCGCAAAAAAAACCCGCCGAACCCATCAGCCCATGCAACACCCATCTCCCCAGACAGTGTTGTACAGGCCTCTGACCTCGGCGGGTCACGAGCAGAGGTTCGTGATCCGCTTTGGGACGAAGAGGATCACCAACGGTTCAGTCCCCCATACGCTTTTCCCTTCCTTTTCCGGCCTCCGTGCTTCTTTCCCCAAGACCGTAGGTTAGTGTCAATAGGCCTGTAGAGCATGACCCATGCCAGCGTGATTTTGGTCCGTTCCGTGGACCCGGTCCGTCGGTAAACTATTGTAAACAAGTAACTTATGGTTTTTCCTCTCTTGGCCCGCGTTCGATCGATGATGGGCAAACTCGGTCGGGGTGGGGAACCGGTATGGGCAATATTGCCCAATCGTGATGGTGGGCGGCAAGCATGCCAGGCGGCGGAAGGCGACGTAACGGCGAACGCTATTTTCCGTCGGGCTTGGCGCGGTCCGCGGGTCTCGGTGGTGAGTCGCTGGCGATTATCGGCGGGATGGCCGCCTGAAGCCGGAACACGGTCCTGCCCTTGTCGGAAAACCCGTCCTCGGAAAGGATGCTGATACGCTCGGCACACCATGCTCGTTCGGCCACCTGCGTCTTGGGTGAGAGTTCGTCGTGCCAGTCGGCCAGCAACTGAACTTGGGCGAGTTGGAGCGCTCGGATGGCCGCCTGTCGGGTCTCGTCGGTCGTCATCCAGTCTTCGCAGCGATCCTCGAGTTGCATCAGCAGGGTGATTCCCGCAGCCGGTGAGCCGCGCCTGGCCACGAGCCGGCACCGAAGCATGCGGGAGAAGAGGGCGTGGGTAATCGTGCCGGAACGAGGCGTCGCCAGCGCCATGTCCAGGGCCGACATGGCGCGGGACAGATCCTCCTCGCGGCTTCTGAGCGACGCCTGCCAGAGCATGGCGGCCGCCGCCACCGCCGGTCGGTCGTCTTCCAGCAACGCTGACAGACCGGAGGCCGCGCGCCGGGCGGCGCGAGCGTGTCCGGGGCCTTCCTTCGGCAAAAGATAGACGTGAAGGGCGGTGGCGAACGCGCCGAGCGCCTTGGCGGCCTGCCGCGACGAAACGCGCCACGCCTCCGCCGAGTCGGCCTCCGACTCGGTCGGCTTCAGCGACTCGGTGGCGCCGGCAATCATCGTTTCCGCAAGTTGCAAGGCGCTGCGAAGCATCTCTTCGTCGAGTCCGTCGGTGAACGGATCGAGGCCGAGAAGTTTCCTTGAGCAGAAGGGTTCGAGCTGACGGGCCAGCACGGTGTTCGCGGCGGCCAGGGACAGTGTGACTCGCTTGGCCGGGTCCGTCGCCAGGTTGGCTTCCTTGGCTAACCGTGTGGTCTCGGCGGCAATGGACCGGACATAGTCGGCATCGCTGTCGAACGCCGGCATCGGGGTGAGCCGAACGTCTGGCATCTTCCACGCCGGATGTGCTTCGTCCGAGGGCTCGCGTGTCGCCGGTTCTTTTTGGGCATGCTCCGGTTGCGTCGTCGGGGGCTCATGGTGCCAAGGCGCAGCTTGCACGCGTGCCGCAGCCATGAGCACGCAGGCGGCGAGATGAATCAGGTGTTGTTGGGGTCTTGGCAACGGTATGTCCTCGGAGTTCGCATAATCGGTGTTCGTCGAGTCTACTGCATAAGGCCGCCGGTCGGAACGGCTCGTGCCGAGTCGCCCGGCAGGCGCGCGTGCATGACAGTTTTGGCGGGCCGTGCAGAGCCATCTTGACGGCGCCACGCCGCGTCAGAGCCGTGGGCGCAAGCCCACGGACACGAACCGAACAAGCACAGGGCTTCTACGATACCAGACCGGTCACAGGGCTCGCGCCCTGTGCTCTGAAAACTGCCCGCCGATTCGATCATGCACCCGACAGGCGCACGGCATGCGCCGGGCGCTTGCGTTGACCGGCGATTTCGGCGCGGCTAGACTCTATCATGTACGCTGCGGAGCGCACACTGGTTGTTGCATCACCAGGTTTTCGCGCCTACCTTCCGCTCCGATTTCACACGCGTGCCTCCGGGACCGTCGCTGGACCGCTCCTATGACCAAGCCTGAATCGGCCGAAACGGACGTTCCGGACACTTCATCGGAACATCGCGGGTCGGCCTCGACGAATTTGACGGGGCGGGCGGTCGTCGCCGCGTGGGTGGTATCGATCGCGGTGCATGGGCTGTTGTTCCTGGGCATGTTGGTTCTGGTTTTTCCGTTTGGCGGGCGCGAGGACTCGCCGACTGACTTCACCGCGACCCATGCCGAAATCGTCGGGTCCCTCGATGGTATGTCGCTGATGCCCACGCCGGTTCCGGACCGCCAGCGTGTCACTATGCCGGACTCGAAGGTGGCAAGGTTCACGCCGAAAGTGTTCACGCCGCTTTCCGAGATGACCATGACCAAGAAGCCCGAGCTTTCGATCATCGGGATCGGCGCGGGTGGCGGAGACTTCGCCCGGCACGGGCTGATGGTCGGCGGGATGCCGGGACCGGAGTTCTTCGGCGTGGGCGGCTCGGCGCGCGGGGCCCGCAAGATCGTCTACGTCGTCGATATGAGCGGATCAATGATCGATACCTTCGAGTACGTCCGCGGCGAGCTGAAGCGATCCATCTCCGCGCTTCGGCGAAGTCAGAAGTTCCACGTGATCTTCTTCAACGCGACCCAGCCGCTTGAGAACACCCCGAAGAGGTTGGTCAGCGCGATCGACGCGCAGAAGGAACAGTTCTTCGAGTTTCTCAAGGATGTGGTTCCCCGCGGCGGCACGCAACCGGGGCCGGCGTTGCGGCGCGCGCTGGCGCTCGAGCCCGACCTGATCTACCTGCTCACCGACGGGGACCGGTTCTCGCAAGACCTGCCCCGCAAACTCGATGCGTGGAATCGCGACCACCACACGCGCATCTACACGATTGGATACCTCAACGAACTCGGGCGAGCGATGCTCGAGCAGATTGCCCGGGAACATCAAGGTGAGTTCAAGTTTGTCTCCGAATATGACCTGCCATAAAAGCCCATCGCGGAATTGTGTGGCACCGGCATCTTGCCGGTGTTTTCTCGGGCTTGAAGCCCGCGGGTCCTCCGGCTGGAAGCCAGTGCCACACACGATCAGGAGTCTTCTTCAACGATCGGTCAGGAACGCCGCACTCGGCGCGGCGGCTGTGTGTCTGCTGGTCTTCGCATACGCCGCGCCCGCGCGGGCGGATCAGATCGTCGTCGGTGGCGACGACTTTCCGCATGCGCGCATCGTCGGGATCAAGGACGGGCAGCTTCAGTTCCGTGGCGCGGATGGGCGCCTGCACACCGCGTGGGTCGATGAGATCGATATGATCCTGGTTGACCGTGGCGGGCTCTTCAACGATTTCAACCAGGCCGAGCGCTTCATGCGCGAGGGCGAGCCGGCGCGAGCGGTCACCCGGTACCGGCGCAGTTCGCGCGTGGCGGAAGACTTCTGGCCGGAGCTGATTGCCATTCGCTCGACGCTTGCTTGCGATGCGGCCGGGCAGGTGGATCAGGCGTTGGCGAGTTTCGTTCGGGTCGTACTGGGTCGTTGGGCGGGGCCGACTGCCGCGGCGCGGATCATCCCAAAGCGCGTTCCCAAGTCGCGGACCGCCAAGGTCTCGCGCGCGATCGAGCATATCGATAAGGCGCTGGGTCGCCGTCCGACGGACGCTCAGCGGACGCTCCTGAATCTCGTGCGGTATGAACTTCTGACGCCTCTGGGCGACTCCGGGGCAGCGCGGGCCGCGCGTCGCGTCGCAACGCTTCCCGTTCCCCCTGAGATTCGCGTGGAGCGTGTCTATTCCATCCAGCTTCGCGCCCTGCGTGCCACATTGAAGGTCGGCGCTGTGCCGGAGGCGATGGCCGCCCTCGATCGCGCCATCCTCAACGCGCCCGAGGCCCTCCTGCCCGAATGTCTGCTTCTAAAGGGGCGCACTTTGCTGGTCGGTGCGAACACAAAGGAGCAGATCATCCGGGCCTCCTGGCTCTTCCTTCGGGTGGCCATTCATTTTCCTTCCGCGGCACGGGCTCCGGAAGCGTTGTACGATGCGGCTCTGGCCGTCGAGCGTATCGGTCGGGTGGATAAAGCCATCGAACTCCTGGAGGCGTGCGTGGCGCACACCCTCGTGGTCGAGGCGACCCGACAGAGCGCAACGGTGGCGCTGCGGCGAATGAGGTCGGGTTCACGCTGATCGGGTTTTCGCGCCGGCATCCGTGCCGCAGCGCGGTCTAACGGGAGATACTGGGTGCTCTTACGCATGGTCTATCTGTCCGGGTTCGCCGTTCTGGTTCTTGTCATGATGTTTACCATGCCCGCGCTGGCGCAAACGGGTTCCGCCGGCGCGGCGGTTCCGGTAACGGACATCAACTACTTCGACTTCTTCGTCGGCAAGGGCGGAACGATTGCCTACGGGCTGATCGCGCTTTCCGTGGTCATGATTGCCTTGACGGTCGAACACGCCGTTTCCATTCGTCGTGCGACGATCGTGCCACCGGAGGCGGCCCGCGCGGCCAAGGCGCTGATCGACGAGAAGAAATACCTGGAAGCCATCAAGTACACGGCCGAGGATCCCAGCATGCTCGGTTACGTGCTCAACGCGGGGTTGCTGGAGGCCTCCAACGGCTTCTTTGCCATGGAGCGGGCGCTGGAGGAGATGTTGGAAGAGCGATCCGCGCGGCTTTTTCGCAAGACAGAGTACATCAACATCATCGGCAACGTGTCGCCGATGATCGGTCTGCTTGGAACCGTCACCGGCATGATCATGCTTTTCGCCGAGATTCACGCGGCCGATGCGTTCCCCGGGGCGCGGGTGGTGGCCGACCGGATCGCCGTCGCGCTCATCACCACGTTCTGGGGGCTCGCGGTGGCCATCCCGGCGCTCAGCGTGTACGCCATCTTCCGTAACCGAATCGACGTGTTGACGGCCGAATGCGCCCTGGCGGCTGAACAGCTTCTGTCGGTGTTCAAGCCGGCCGGCGCGATGGAGTCCGCGGCGCCGGCGACGGATGCCGCGGAGGCGGGGAGCTAGGATGCGATATGGTCGGAGCATGCGAACCCCGCCGCCCATGCGCTTCAACGCAACCCCGATGGTCGATGTGATCTTCATGCTCACGATCTTCTTCATGCTCGTCACCCGGTTTTCGTCGGCCGAGCAGATTCCGATGGAGCTGCCCAAGCCGGTGAAGAGCCAGGCCAAGATCATCCGGATGCCGCAGCGCGTGGTCATCAACTGCCGCATGGCCGGCCCGGGCGACCCCACGGCGGTCTATAGTGTCGGTCCCAACCGCCCGGAATCGCTCGGGGTGATTTCCGACCGTCTTGCGGTGTTAAAGCAAGCCTCCCCCGGTCTGAAGGTCGTCGTGCGGGCGGACCGGCGGCTCATGTACGCGGACGTTCGGGCGTTGATGCGAGTGATCGCCCGCAACAACATTGAGATGCTCAACGTCGTGGCCCACGTCGGCGAGGGCGACTGACATGAGGATGAGACCACGAAGACAACTCCGTGATCGGTCGTCGTCGCCCCTTGCGCCCGAGGGCCTCTTACGTCGGGTCCGCCGCCAGCGGGAGGCCCCGAGTTCGTCGGTCACTCTGAACTTCGCACCCATGATCGATGTGACCTTTCTGTTGCTGATTTTCTTCCTGGTGACCACGACGTTTGAACGGGCCGAGGGTCTTTTCGCCTCCGACCTGCCGCGTGACACCGGGGTGCCGGCCGTGGCACTGCCGATCAGCCCCATCGTGGTTCGCCTCACGCAGACGGGTCCGGATCACGCCGACGTCCGCATCGGCATCGACCATTTCGCCGAAGCGCCGAACGACTTCGATGCGCTGCCCGGATTCCTTCGTCAGATACAAGGGCAGCCGGGCTTCGATGCCCAGACGCCGGTGGTCATCATCGCGGGCAACGACGTGCGCTGGGACCACGTCGTGAGCTGCTGGAACGCCGCCCTGCGAGCAGGATGCAAACGCATTGCTTTCGGTGAACCCTAAGAATCCACTGCGATCCATCGTCCTCGCCGGGCTTGTCTCCATGGGCGCGGCGGGACTCTGTGCACAGGCGCCGACCGATGCTTCTCGGGAGCGTCCGGCGGAGGCCGTACGCCTGGGCACGGCGGTATTTCGCGCGGGGCTTCAGAAGCTCGGCTTGACCGAGTTGCTCGATCTCCACCTCCGCGAGTTTCCACCGGCCGACGAAACCGAAGCGCTGTTGATGCGGCGCGAGGTGAAGCTTGCCGAGTTCGCGGACGCCGCCCGCCCACGCGAGGCTCGCCGGGCCGCTGTCGCCGAAGCCAACGAAACCCTTGAGCGTCTGATCGAATTGAACAGCACCGATCCGCGGCGCCTGGAGTGGCGCTTCACGCTCGCTCATTCGCTGATCTACGACGAAGCGGACGAGTTTCTGACGAATATCCTCTATCGCGGCGGTTCGTCGGCCGATCGCGAGCGCCTGGCCGCCGCCGCGGGTCGAGCGGTGGTTTCGCTCCAGAGACTGTTGCGCGAGTTGTCAACCGAGTTCGACCGCATCGACCAACTCTCCGTGGCCGCTTTCGACAAGGTCGAAAAGAGCGGCTTCATCGACAGGCTGGATGCGTTACTTCCGCGGGCGGAGTACCTACAGCTATGGGCTCTGTTCTATGACGCGCTCCCGCGCGAGGGTGATTCGCCGGTGCGTCTGCGCAGCCTCACCGACCTGACGGCGCGCCTCTCCGCACCGCCGTCCATTCTGGAAACGCCTCACGAGACGAGCCACGTTCAGGTGCAGGCGTTGCTGCTTGGGGGGATGGCGTTTCGGCGGCTCAACAAACATGAGACCGCGGGCGAGTATCTGGACCGGGCGATCGGCGTGGCCGACGGAATCGCGGATGCCGGCGAGCGCCGGCGCGTCGATTGGGCCGTCATGCTCTCACGGATCGAAGGGGTTCGCAACGAACGGGATCGGACGCGCTACGACGCGGCGCTGGCCCGTTTGGCGCTGTTTCGGCGCGACGTGAGCCAGCGTCATCGCGATGATTTCGGTCTACAGGTGGTGGCCGGGTTGCTCGAGCGATCGATATTCCGCGACCGTGCCGAAAGAGCGGTCCGGAAGGGTCGTAGCGCCGCGGCGGAGCGCTATCGGGCACAGGCTTGGGAACCGTTGGCCCGGCTGGCGCGCTCCAGCAAGCAGCGCCGCGATGAGCTGTACGCCATGCTCTACGAGGATCTCGCCACGGACGTCGCGCCGGAGACGCTCGACGCGTTCGAGCGGGCGGTGCTGATCGCCGGGCTTCAGTTCGACGCCGGGCAATCGCCGGACCGCGCCGAGGGGTTGCTACGGCGGGCGCTGTTGGTGGGTGAGGGCTTTCTCGCCGAACGGGCGCCCGCCGCGCGGCCGCTCGTGCCGGAGGTCTTGTTCAACGTGGCCGTCGTTCAGTACCGCCTTGGGGATGTCGTGGGCGCCGCCCGCCGCTTTCTCGAGGTTGCCCGAGAACACACGACCTTCCCCGAGGCGCCACAGGCCGCCACACTCGCCGTGCAGCTCGGCGCTGAGTTGTACGGCGACGCCATATTGAAACTGCATCCAGAGGTACAGCAGCTTTATCGAGACGCGCTGGTGACGCTGTCGGCCGGTTACGGCGACACCCAGGCGGGACGGTACTGGCGGTTCTACCACGCTCAGTTTCTCGAAGACCTCGGTGAGTTCGACACGGCCGCCGCGCAGTACGCCCTCGTCGAGCCGCGGCACGAGCACGCGCTGGAAAGCGCGTTCTCCCGTGCTCGTTGCTTGTCTCGCGTCGTTCAACAGCTCGCATTGGGGGGGCGGACAGGCCCCGTGGTGCTCCAACGCCGGACGGATGAGTTTACCGAAGCGCGGCGAGCCTTCGTCACGCGTGCGACCGGTGCCCTTTCCGACAGCCCGGCGCCGGCGCGGGCCCAAGCCGTGTCGAACCTCTTGGCGCGAGCCCGCGTCTTGTCGGCCGAGATGCAGGTGCTTCCCCACGTCGATCATCCAGGCAAGGCGATCGAGACGCTCGCCGAGTTTGAAGCGGCGTTCCCAGGTCAAGCGGCGCTTGCCGGTCGGGTGTGGCGCGTCCGGCTGCTGGCCTATGAAAGACTGGGGCGACTTGACGACGCGACGGAGGCGATCCCGGCCTATCTGGCGGCCGGTCCAGAAAACGGGGCGGCCATGTTGCAATCGCTCTACGTGTCCCTGGCCGACCAGATCCAAGCGTTGCGCGAGATAGGTGACACGGTGGAGGCACGGAGAAAGGCGGACATGGCGCTCGTGCTCGCGCGGCAGATGCATGAAGCCGGCATGAAGACCGACGCCTCTTCTTTCGGGATGGATCGGGCGATGCTGGTGATCCAGCTTGCCGAAGCCAACCTCCGCGCGGGCCGCTATGAACGCGCGCGCGATCTGTTGGCGCCGCTCCTTCCCGCGGCCGACGTGTCCGATGCCGTCCGTCAATCCCGTGATCTGCGGGTTCTTGCCGCCCACGCCGAGGCTCTGTTTCATCTCGGCGAGCACGCCAAGGCCTTGCCGGCGTTCAACCGTTTGGCGACGACGCTCTCGGTGACCGATCCGATTCGTTGGAAGTCGCTGCTACGCGATCTCCAGTGCCGCACGGTGCTGGCCCACCCTCCGCGCGGCATCATCAAGGTCATCGACCAACAGGGTCACCTGTTCCCCGAGATGGGCGGCAAGGCGCTGGCGGCCGAGTTCCAGAAACTCAGGCGAGAGAACGAACGCCGCGCCGACAGCGGCGGATAGCGAAGCATGGGTACGACCCTACGGCTGACGATTTGGACTTCCTTGAAGTTGCCGGCATGGGCCGGTAGCATCGCGTCGATCATGCGAGTGACCATCGGCGTGAACGCCGAGGCTGGTTGAGACGGCGGCGAGTATGAAGAAACCCAAAGGTGATGACCGGCCACCGCAGACGCCTCCACCCAGGCGCCGTGCATCGACTGGTACACGTGGAGATGGTGAGGCCGCCCGCGGCGGGATGTTCGGCTGGTTCTATGCCAAGCGCCCGGTCCTGGGCTTCGTCGTCCTGTTCGCCACCCTGATGGTCGCTTTCTACGCCGTCACACTCTATGTGAGCGTCGTGGACAAGAAGATTCTTCCAGCGTACATGCGTGCCAACGCGAGCGCCTCGGCCGCCATCCTCAACCTGTTCGGCGAGGGCGCGACGGCCCGCGGAACCGCGGTGACGTCGAGCCGGTACTCGGTCGATATCCGGCACGGGTGTGACGCCATCGAGCCGTCGGCCTTGTTCCTCGCCGCCGTGCTGGCGTTCCCGGCCTCTTTCCGCTCGAAGCTCCCCGGCCTGCTGATCGGTACCCTTGTGCTGGCCATGATAAACCTGGTTCGAATCGTCAGTCTCTTCTACACGGGGATCTACTGGAACAAGTGGTTTGAGGTGATGCATCGCGACGTGTGGCAGCCTGTGTTCATTCTTCTCGCGCTGACGTTCTGGGTCATCTGGGCCTGGTGGTCCGCGTCCGTTCCCACACCGAAATCCAATGTCTCCGATTAAGCGGACGTGCGTCTTTTTCTTTTTATGCGTAGCGGTCTACGCATTGCTCGTCGCGCCGTGGCCCGGCGTGCTGGACGCCTATCGCGCGGGTTTTCGGCGCGCGGGAGACGTCCTTTTCTACCGAGTCGGCGGCGGCGTGTCCGTGCAGTTCAAGCCGCTTGTAACCGAGCGGGTTGGTGCGGACACAACACTTAAACTGACGCGAGTCGGTCCGTCGCCGGCCGTCAAGCAAATGGACATCGACGCGGCCTACCTGGCCTATCGTCCCGCGGCGTTCCTCGTGGCACTCGTGTTGGCCACACCCATCCCCTGGCGGCGCCGCCTGTTCGCCCTCGGGTGGGGGCTTCTGGGGATTCATCTCTTCGTGGCGCTGCGCGTGGGCGTTCAACTCGTGGCGGTCTTGTCCGTCGGCGATGCCGTGAGCGTTTTTTCGTTTTCACCCGCCGTGACCGAGGCCGTCCAAAAGATCGCGCTGGTCCTGTTTCGCGCGCCGGCTACCTCCTACACGGCGCCGGCATTCATCTGGCTCGTCGTAACGTTCCGGCGGGATGACTGGCAACGTCTGATGTCCAAGCCCAAACCGCCGGCCGCCCCCAAGCCCAGCCGGCTGCTTCGCAAGCCTCGCCCCGTGTCTCGTTCCGATGCCAAGTCCTGACGCGGCGACATCCCCTCGGCCATCCGTCGCGGTTGCCGCCGAGTTGGACGCCGCTGCGCCGGACCTTGGAGATCGTGCGGCCGCGATGGCGGTAGCGCTTCATCTTCCCTACCTCTCGTTGCGAGATGCCGAGACCGCGCCGCTCGATTTTCTTCTTGTCGCCACGTCGCGCCGGGTTGAACTTCGCGACATGTGCGATCGCGCGGCTGGACCCATCCATGTCGATTTCGTCCGAGGGCCTACGGCGTTTCGCGGCGACGGCGCTTCTCGACGACAGCCGATCGCGCGGGCCGTCGGAATCGATCGCGGTTTCCTGTCGGTTGTTGACGCGACGGCCGGTCTCGGGCGTGATGCGTTTCTGCTGGCGTGTCTGGGCTGCGAGGTTCTGGCGATCGAGCGCTCCGTGGTTCTCGGCGCGCTCGTTCTCGACGGGCTGACCCGCGGCCTCGCCGACGGGGGCGATTCGCTTCGTGAGATACTGAAACGCATCACCTTGGTCGTGGATGATGGCCGGCGGGTTCTTGGCGGAATCGGGGAGTCGCAACGTCCCGACGTGGTCTACCTTGACCCGATGTACCCCGCGGCGCGGCGCCGTCTGCCCAAGAAAGAGATGCAGGTGTGCCGCCGGTTGGTGGGCAGCGACGAGGACGCGTCCTCGCTTCTTGCCGTCGCGCGGGCGGTTGCACGCCGGCGAGTCGTCGTCAAGCGGCACCCCGCCGCGCCCCCGTTGGTGCCGGATGTAGCCATGAGCTACCCAGGCAAACAGGCTTGCTTCGACGTCTATCATCCAGTCGCACGCTCGGACGCCGATTCGTGATCAGCATCGTTTGTTCGACGCCGATGCGCGCCTCCCTTGCACCCGCCGTCCCCGTTGCGTACGATGAATGCTCTGCATTGGGACATGGGATGCTCTTCATTGGTCGGCGACGCGGAAGGGGAGCCATGAAAAGCGATCTGGATACGGTAGCGGCGGCGATCGGGCGAATCCCCAGCGGCTGCTCGATTCTGACGGTCGAGGATGACGGTGAATCCACGGGCGTGCTCGTTTCTTGGGTTCAGCAGGCCTCCTTCGAGCCGCCGGCCATCACCGTTTGCTTGAAACGCGGGCGCCCGGTGGCCGGGCTGGTCGATCGATCGCAACGCTTTCTGCTGAACGTGATCGGGGAGGATCCTTCGCAGATGTTCAAGCACTTCGGCAAGGGCTTCTCGCTTGAGCAAGACGCGTTCTCGGGGCTGGCGGTCCGCTCAACGGAGTTTGGTCCGCTCATCGAGTCGTGTATCGCGCACCTGGGGTGTCAGCTTATCGAGAAGGTCTCGGTCGGCGATCACGACGTCTATGTTGCCGAGGTCGTCGGGGCGGGCGTGGTGGAGGACGCCAGACCATACACCCACCTTCGCAAGAATGGGCTTTCCTATTGAGTCGGCCAAGAACCTATCCCGGAATGGTGAGACCCCGGTATCTTGCCGGTGTCTTCAAGGGATGGAGCCCGCGCCAATGGCGTGATAGGAATCGCGCGTAGGGCGGGCTGTTGCCCGCCTTGTTGCGATCGAACGGCGGGCAATAGCCCGGCCCCACTCATCGAGAAGATGCCGGCGGGCGCTTCTCTTCCACGCTGCGAACCTTTGCCTCGATCGTCTGCGTCCGATCGGTGCGCGTGCCGAGCTTGATGGTTGTGGAGATGCGTGGGGCGCCCATCTTGTGGACGGTCTCGTGGCATCGCCTGACGGCCGCCAGCACGGTGTCCCATTCACCTTCCACGGTTGTTCCATAGGCGTGCAGGTGCGGGGTGAGCCCCGCGTCGGTGAACACGCCCTGGCAGGCGGCGATGTACTTCGAGACCGATACACCCACGCCGATGGGAACCAGGCACAAGTCCAGGATGACATTCATGACGGCATTCCCTTGTCGAAGGCCAACGCGACAGGTAGGGCGGGCCGTGCCCGCCACTGCCTTTGTGTTCCGCGCGGCAACGCCTGTCGCAGTCTGGTGGACTCGGGCCGCTCGACACGACATGGCGGTCGGCGCCGCCCCTTCGGATCATAAGCGAAACCAGCCGCGACGGCACGGGTGGACCGGTCCCGACCGGTCCCAAGAGCCTTTCGCATGGCGACGGAAACGGTAGCGGCTCGTGGCGTTCACCCGACTGATGGACGTCGCGCGCTGCCGCCCAGGGCAGGGTACGTTCGTTGAGCACGCCGGTCGCGAGCTGGCCGTCTTCTTGTTGCCTGATCCCGAGCGCGTCTTTGTGATCGACAACGCCTGCCCCCACTCCGGGGGGAACCTCTCGGCGGGAGATGTGGTCGGGAATGCTGTGACGTGTCCGTGGCACCAATGGGCGTTCGCCCTTGATACCGGCCTCTGTACACTTTCCTCCCGCGCCCGCGTGACTCGCTATCCGGCCGAGGTGCGTGACGGCGCCGTGTGGGTCGAGTTGCCGCCCGGGTCCGGCGCGCCTTCGGGTTACACGCGCGGCGCGTGCGGTTCGACGTGAACGAGAACATCGGCGACTTGTGCCCACTCGTCCCTGATGCGGTTCTTTACGGCATGGGCGATGTCGTGCGCCTCCAGGACCGTCAAGGAGGGGTTCACTTCCAGGTGGAGGTCGATGTACAGCCGAGGCCCCATCTTGCGCACGAGGACCTTCTCAACGGCTTGTGCTCCTTCAACCTCCAGGGCCGCGGCTCGAAACCCGTCCGCCAGGTTCGCCGGGGGCTTGGTGTCCATCAGCTCGAGGACCGCCAAGCGGGTAAACCGCAGTCCGTTTCCAGCGATGAGCAGGCACGCCAACAGCGCCGCCCAGTCGTCGGCGGATTCGTAGCCCGCGCCGCCGACGAGCGCGACGGTGATGCCCATGGCCGCGGCGGCGGAGGTGACGGCGTCTCCGCGATGGTGCCAGGCGTCGGCACTGAGCGCGGTGCTGCCGATGCGCTCGCCCGTTTGTAGAAGGAACCGATACATGCCCTCTTTGATCAGAATCACGGCGATAAGGACGATGAGGGTATACGAGGCCGGAGATGCGTGCGGCAGGCGGATGTGGTGAATGGCTTCGGAGGCAATCCACACCGCGGCCACCACCAAGAGCAGCGCGACGACGAGTCCCGCGAGTGGATCGGCCTTGCCGTGACCGTAGGGATGATTCTCATCGGCCGGACGCGAGGCGATGACCATCCCGCCCCATACGATCGCGCCGCTCAACACGTCGCCGAGTGATTCGACCGCGTCCGCGATGAGCGCGTACGAGTTGCCGGCGACCCCCGTTGCCAGTTTGACCAGCGCCAGAGCGACGTTCAGGGCGACGCTAAGCAGCGAGGCACGGCGAGCTTTCGCGAGTGAATCATCCACACCGAGAGCGTAGCGGCGATCGGTCTCACTTTCACGCACGCGCGGCGTGGACCGCATCCGCCTCTCCGTTCCATCGCTATGGCAAGCGGATCATCATTCGACAAACTCGCGCGTTGGGCATATGGTGTTCTCGTTCCAACGATGCTTCACGGGCCGGCGGTTTGCGCAGCGGACGAATCGCCTTCCGTCGGCTTCCAAGGAGTGGGTTGCATGCTTATCAAGATTTGCGGGGTCACGACCGCCGACGACGCACGCTTTGCCTTGGACGCCGGCGCCGACTGGGTCGGTCTGAACCTCGTCGGCGGCCCGCGGCGGATCGAGCCGTCCATCCTTGCGGACATCGTCCCCGCCTTGGACAACCCCGAATCGGTGGTCGTTCTGCTTTCCTTTCGCTTGGGTTTTGTCGATGCGGACCTTCTAACCCAACTGCGCGACCTGGGGATCAAACGGGTGCAGCTCTACGGGGACGATCCGGCCGGCGCGATTCGGTCTGTGGGTAACGAGGGCATGGACGCGATTGTCGTGCAGCACGTCCGTGACGAGGGGTCTCTGAAGGAAGTCACGAGCGTCCTCGACGGTTGCGGAGCGCATCGCCCGAGCCACGTACTCCTCGACGCCGCGATGCCGGGGAAACTCGGCGGAACCGGTGTGCGCGCCGACTGGGACGCGATCGGCGATGCCGCCTTGAAGGGATGGTTCCGGGGTTGGCCGCCGTTCATCTTGGCCGGGGGATTGAACGCCGAGAATGTGGCCGAGGCGATCGGCACGGTGCGCCCCGCGGGTGTGGACGTCAGCTCAGGGGTGGAAGCGGAGTTCGGCCGCAAAGACCTGGACAAGGTTCGACGTTTCATCGAGGCCGCGCGAGCGGTCCGCTAGTGCCGTTTCCAAAAACGTCTGCGCCGCTTCGAGCCAACCCATCTTATACGGTCGCGGCTCGGAAAGTGGGGCGGGCTGTTGCCCGCTGCGCGACGGCCGGAAGGCGGGCAATAGCCGGCCCCAGCCAAAGGTTCCTTCCATGATCACCGGTGTTCCCGCGGGCCAATCGCTCAACTGCCTGCGCAGCCGAACGCGGTTGTCGTGCTCGAGCCGTTGCCGCCAAATGATGCGACCGTCCTCATCCCGGGCCGTGATTCGGCTGAACAGCCGATGGCAATCACAACCCACCTGTGCTACCGTTCGATTCGTCTTCATGGCTGTCTCCCAATGTCCATGTTCTCACGCCGGAGATCTTATACTCCGGCGGGAGACAGCCTTTCATGGGATTACGGCCAGGATCGCACATCGCTGGTTGGCATTCAGCATGGCTTGCGCGGTGCCGTTGTACTTTTTGGTCATTTCCGTACACGCCGGAGCGTAGAGGCTACGCCGTGCTGCGAGAATAGCCTATAATGTGCGCAACAAGTCGCGCAGCTTAACGGACGGAGTTTAGCTTTATGACGAAACCATTGATCGTGATCTGGGTCGTGTGCCTGACGACGCTCGCGTCCGGCGCGGCGGGTCCGCTCGACCTGGCGCTGCGCACGCGGACGCACGGCGCCATCGACGAGGCGCTACGGCATCTCGTGACCACACAGCGACCCGACGGTGCGTGGGAGGCTTTTGGGCAGCCTCATCCGGCCATCACCGCGCTGGTCGTCCAATCGCTGGTTCAGGATGAGCGCTTCGGGCCAAGCCACCCGGCCGTCAAACGAGGCATCGACTTCACGCTCCGTTTCGTGCAGCCCGACGGCGGCATCTACGTGCCCGGCGAAGGCATGCGCAACTATCACACCAGCGTCGCGTTGATGCTGCTGGCGGCCACGAAGGACGCGGCGCACGCCAAGACCATTAGCCGTGCCCAGTCCTTTTTGAAAAAGCTTCAGTGGGACGACGGTGAGGGCCACGAGACGTCGAGTTCGTGGTACGGCGGTCAAGGGTACGGACAACACAAACGCCCCGACCTTTCCAACACCCAGTTGATGCTTGAGGCGCTCCACCAGAGCGGGCTGGACGCCAACGACCCGGTCTATCGAAAGGCGATGGTGTTCGTCTCTCGGTGCCAGATGCTCGGCACGACGAACGATCAGCCGTTCGCCGACAGCGGCGGCGACGGCGGGTTTATCTACACGCCCGTCAACGGGGGCGAGTCCAAGGGCGGAACCGAGGTCGTCGATGGCAAGTCTCGGCTGCGCAGCTATGGGTCCATGACCTACGCCGGGTTCAAGAGCCTGCTGTACGCCAAGGTTGATCGCGACGATCCGCGCGTGAAGGCGGCCGTCGCCTGGATTCAGCGACACTACACGCTGGATCACAACCCGAACATGCCCGGCGCCCAGTCCAAGGAAGGGCTGTACTATAACTACTACGTCATGGCCCGGGCGTTGCATGCCTTTGGCAAAGGCACGATCACCGACAAGAACGGCGTGCCGCACGAGTGGCGGTCCGAGCTTTGCGAAAAACTGTTGTCGCTCCAACGCGACGACGGTAGCTGGGTCAACGAGGCCGACCGCTGGTACGAAGGAAACCCCGCCCTGGTCACCGCCTACGCGGTGCTCGCTCTGCAAACCTCAATGAACCCGTGACGACGCGGATCCTTGAGGCTCTTGGTCAGGCGCAGACGCCGCGTCAGAGCCGTGGGCGCATGCCCACGGACACGATGCGAACAAGACAGGGCTTCTACGATGCCAGACCGGTCACAGGGCTCGCGCCCTGTGCTCTGAAAACTGCCCGCTGATTCGGTCATGCACGCCTGAAAACTGCCCAACGCTGATTTTGTCACGCAACCCGATGACGCGGGGCGCAAGGCTTCTCCTTGCTCGTTTGCGGTGAAACGGGTACAAGCTCGCTGAGGGGTTGTCGCAGAAACAGGGTCCAGCCTCGTATAGAGCGACTGGGCACAACCGAGGACCGAGCGATCTCATCCGACGAAAAACAGCCAACCGATGATCCGAAGGCTGACGCTGCACGGGCGGGCGGATCAACCGACGAGACGTCGTTCGCGGAGGGACTCGGCGACGAGATCCCAGGTGCCGCCGTCGAGTCCCCAATCCTTGCAGAAGCAGTCTCCGACGAGTCCCCTGCGCCGCCGTCCGAAGAAGCCGCTCCGACGCCCCACGACCACGACACCCGCGGGGAAGGCATCGCCGGCGATGCGGAACAGCCTGAGCCTGAAGTGGCGAAGAAGGGACCCCTCGATTGGGCGGACGAGACGTCCGGTCATCGGATCGAGGCCGAGCTGAGCAAGATCGAGGCCGAGGTTCGCGGCCTTCTTTCAGATCGAGATACCAGGCGAAAGCGAAAGCTGGGCGGTACGCGGCGCTGGCTGGAGCTCGAGGACGACATCATCGCCTGGCGGTACTCCGGAAAGATCGACGAACCGGCGCTGGATCGGTTGAAGGAGTTGATCCGCCGCCGGCATTATCTGTTCACCCGACTGAGTTTCCTGGCCGGCACCCGCCCCACATGGAACAGTTGACACCCGCGCGGCCAAGCCTCGCCGCACCGCCGCACGTCCGGTAATCTTGTCACCGTACGTGCCGAGCCGCGGGCTTCAGCCAGCCCGCGCGGACTCCGGACACAATTAGTCCGGCCGTTGATCCGCCGCCCTTCCGCTTCTATGATGTTTCGACGTGTCTTTGGGGGTTTCTACGTCCGATTACGGGTGTCGCTTCGATCCGGTGATGTATGCACGGGTACCGCGGCGTAGGCCGATGGGGGATTTCATTGTCAGATGCGCTGATGGTTCGCCGGCTGATTGTCCACTCATGGTGTGCCTGCGCGCTGGCGTTGGCGCTGACGGTCTCAACCGGCTTGGCCGCTCCCCCGGCAGACGCGCCGGCCATCCCATTGGACGTCGTTGGCGGCGTCGCCTCGACACAGATCGTGGTCACCTTCACGCCGCGCATGATGGCTGCCGCGAAAGCGCCCGGTATCGAGAAATCCGCGGCGGTCCGCAGCGTACGCAACGTCGGCGCCATTCCCGGTGCGCCGAACTCGCTCACGGCGGCGTTAGAGTCCGCCTTTCTCGACTGGGGCGTGACGCGCATGCGTCGCTTGCACGAGGGGCCTTTTCGCGACCCGGCCTCAGCGGCCCGGCACGGGATGGATCGCACCTTCATCGTCGAGGTGCTACCGGGCACGGACACGCCCGGAATGGTCGCGGCGCTCGGGGCTCTTCTGGGCGACGGCCTCGAGCGGGCCGATACGGACGGAATCGGCACGACGGCCCAGCTCATCCCCAACGACACCGATTTTTGCCGTCAGTTGAACATGCACAACCTCGGCGAGACCTGCACGGGTTTTCCTGACGGGACGGCGGACGCCGACGTGGATGGTCCCGAGGCGTGGTCGATTCATACCGGTGACCCCGGGACCGCGACGATCGCTATCATCGACACGGGCGTCAGCCCGCACATCGAGTTCGCCGGACGGCTGCTCGAGGGGATCAACACCGTCGGCAACGGCGCCTTTACAACCGACACCGAGGATGCCTGCGACATACTGAGCACGCCCACCGGTCACGGCACGCACGTGGCCGGCATCGCCGCCGCCACCGGCAACAACGGCGTCGGCGTCGCGGGCATGACCTGGGGCGCGAACATCATGCCAGTGAAGGTCTTCGGTGTTTCCACCCCTAATCCCAACCCTTGCAGCGGTTTCGCATCGGATGCCAGCGAGGGCATCCGATGGGCGGTCGATCACGGGGCCGACGTATGCAACATCAGCCTGACCTGGACTTCGCCCGAGCCGCTCCTCGAAAGTGCGGTCAACTACGCCCACGACAACGGCGTGCTGATCGTCAGTGCAGCCGGCAACAGCTTTGGATCCCCGCCGCTTTTCCCGGCTCGGTATGCCAACAGCATGGCCGTTTGCGCCGTGAACAACAAGGACCAGCGGGCGGGGTTCTCCAACTTCGGCGCGGACCTGGACGTCTGCGCCCCCGGCGTGCAGATCTACTCGACCTTCCGCCGAGATACGCGGTTCGACCCGCCCATGGAGGATCGCTACGGTACGATTTCCGGCACCTCGATGGCCTCTCCGCACGTCGCCGGGCTGGCGGCTTTGATCAAGTCCTATCTGCCGACGATCACGCACGATGAGATCAGAGCCGCGATCAACCTGTCGGCCGACGACATCGGACTGGAGGGCTTCGACACGAGCACGGGCAACGGTCGCATCAATGCGTTCCGCGCTCTGCTGCTGGCCTCCGGCGTGCCGCTGGTTGTTTCCGCGTCGCCGGTCGATGGGTCGATCGACGCGCGCCAGCCCTCCGATCCGGACGGCTCGAACCCCGCGGTGCTCTGGCAGTTCGTGGACCTGACCATCGTCGGCGACGTCTCCGCGCTGGTCCCAGGCGACTTCGTCGTCACCGAGGAGGGCGGTCTGGGTGATCCACCGCTTGTCGTCGCACTCTCCCCCACCGATCAGGGGAACAATGTCATCCGGGTCGTGCTCAACCGCCCGATTGACGCCGGCACCCGTCTCACCTTCGCCTATCTCGACAGTGCCTCGGGGATCGACACCGGGCTGCGCGTCCGCATCGCCTATCTGCCCGGTGACATCAACGCGAGCGGCTCCGTCACAACCGACGACCTCAGAACCTTGTTCAACATCCTCAAAGGATCACTCCTTCCGGCGTCTCCCTTCTCGGCCGACGTTGATCGTTCGGGAGAAATCGGGCCGGCCGACATTCTTCGCACCATCGATCTGTTCAACGGGGCCGAAACCTATGGAGTCTTCCTGGGCATGTCGCTTCCCCCGCTTCCGTAGTACGTTGGTCGCTTGCTGGTGTTGCGACAAACGCCAAGGAAGGGGTGCGTGGCCCACCGAGCAAACCCGTAGATTCAAGGTTGACCGTACGCCAGCCGCATTCGCCCGTTGTCGCCGAGCCGAGGTGTCAGCATCGCCAATGCATCGGACATCCCGCTTCGTCAGCATCGCCGCCACCCACGCGGCTGGCGGCAAAACGCCTACGTGTACCCGGTGATCTCGCGGCGCAGCCGCGGCCTGAGCATCGGCGTGAACCTCAACCCTGACACGGCCTGCAACTTCGACTGCGTCTATTGCCAGGTGGACCGCTCGACCCCGCCGCGTGTCCGCGAGGTGGACGTCGATCGTCTAGGCGATGAGCTGTCATCCACGATCGAGGACGCGCAATCCGGTGTCCTGTTCGAGGACCCCGGCTTTTCCGACGTGCCGGTCGAACTCCGTCGCATCAACGACATCGCCTTCTCCGGTGACGGAGAGCCGACGACGTGCAAACACTTCGTCGCGTGTGTCGAGCTGACCGCGGCGCTCAAGCGCCAGGCCGATCTACGCGAAACGAAAATCGTTCTGATCACCGATGCGTGCTATCTGACGCGCGACGACGTAGTGGCCGGGCTGGCGGTTATGGATGAGAACGACGGCGAGATCTGGGCCAAGCTCGATGCGGGCACCGACGGCTATTTCCGCACGGTCAACCGACCCAATTACTCCCTGAACCATGTGCTCGCGAACATCACCGCGGCCGCCCGCGCCCGACCCATCGTCATTCAATCGCTGTTCATGCGCCTCCACGCCGAGGGACCGGACGATACCGAGCTGCGCGCCTACACCGACCGGCTCATCGACATCAAACAAGCCGGCGGTCGGATCAGCCGCGTACAGGTGTACACGATCGCTCGTCAACCGGCGGAGAGCTTCGTAACCCCGTTGAACCCGCGGGAAGTGGCTGCCATCGCAAAGCTGGCGCGCGAGCGCGCGGGTGTGGATACCGAGACGTTCTGCTAAGTGGGTGCATGAACGGGCCGTGACAAACCGAGCCGCGATCGTGAGAAACGATGGTAAGCCCGGTTCCCTATCCGGTCGGTCTTCGGGGTCATGGTCCCGTGCGTTTTCTTGGGCCGGATCGCGTGGTGATCGAGGTCGCTTGGACAACCGGGTGGGTAGGCGGCGTGATTCGCCAAGTGGCCGTCGCCCGTCGGCTGGTGATCCGTCGTTGGGTGATGTTGCGTGACCAGACCACCTGGTCGCCCCCGCCGGTGGCCCGTGCCGCATGACGCACGCGCGAAATCACCGAACCCGCATCGCGGACGGAAGGAAAAAAGAAGAGCTTTAGATGGAAGAAACAAAGGAAGCCAAGAGCGCCTTAGTGCATCGTCACGCCTGAGTTTTCGGGTGTGCCACCGCTCTTGAGCAGTGTAGGGGCTGGACACGGCGTAGACCGAACCCGAGGAGCTGTGTGTGACAAAGCCCCAGTTCCGTTTCCAAGAAGGTCGGTGCGGTTACGAGCCGACCGCTCCCTTCCGGTCGCGCCTTGGAAAGAGAGTCTTGGCGGAAGCGCGCCGTCTGAGACCCTCACGGCACCTTGCTGGAAACGGCGCTAGCTGTTGAACGCGGCTCTAACCTTCGGACGCGGCAGCGGCCGCAGCCTCGGCCGCGGCGGTTGCCTTCTTGTTGTGCTTCTTGGCGTGGTGAGCCTTGAGGGCGTCGGACGCCGCCTGCCAGAGTTTGTAGGCCTCTTTGCGATCGCCGCGCTTGTAAGCGCTGGCCGCACTGAGCCTCTGGCGACGGATGGCTTTGGTCGGTCTGGGCATCGAAGTCGTGTCCTGCAAATGCGAATCGTACCGGGCCGCCCGCCGTCCGGCGACCATCGAAGCGGAACACTGTACCGCAGGGCCGAGAATGAGGCAAATCGGCCGCTGGAGGCCGGCATCCTCGATGTGGGACCATCGCCGAGGAGGCGCCCCAGGGGCCATCCCGCCGCCCCGATTTACGCCGGGCGGGCCATCGAGTCGCGGACGAGCTTCTTGAACGCGGCGACCTTGATGTCCTTGATCGACCGCACCTCCACGTGCCGCATGGCCTTGCCGGTGCCCTCCAGAAGCCCGGTGGGGGCCGTAAGACCAGGACCACCCCGGAACGCCAGGTGGACGCGGTCCTTGTGTGGCACGATCGCGCAGCCCACCTTCCACGCCATGCTTCCGCCCGGCGGCGTCTATTGAACCACCTTCCAGCCCGTTTGCAGCTTCTGCTCGTCGGGTGGCATGCCCAAGCCGGAGGCGCGGGCATGCGCCGGGCCACCCAGCACATGGCCGCGCTGCACTTGGCCATGCCACCCAACGACCGCAGCCGTCAAAGGTCGAGCCGCCTTTCGGAAACGGCATCAGAAGCCCGCGGCTGGGGACCAGGAAACGGTAAACTCGCCAGCTTCCGCTAGCCGCCCTTGGCGAACATGGCCGCGGCGCGCTCTTCCATTTCCTCGTCCGTCACGTCCTCTTTGTGCGTGGCGATCGACCAATGGTGCCCAAAGGGGTCCTTGATGCGGCCGTAGCGGTCGCCCCAGAACATATCCGCTACCGGCATGGTGACGGTCGCGCCGGCGTCGATGGCCTGCTTGGTTAGCTTGTCCACATCCTTGACGTAGATGTGCATGCAGACGCCGGCCCCTTCCTTCGAGAGCGGCGACAGGCTGCCCATGTCGGGCATCTCGTCGTTGAGCATCACCATCGAGTTGCCGATCTTCATCTCCGCGTGCATGATCGTTTTTCCGTCCGGGCAACAGTGCGCCCGACCGACCGGCTCGGCGTTGAAGGCTTTCTTGTAGAACTCGATCGCGGCGGCGGCATTGCGCACCGTCAGGTGTGGGGTCAGCGTGCTGAATCCTTCCGGAATGGGTTGGCCGGGTGTTGCCATCTCAGGTCTCCAAAGAAAAAAGGAACGTGTGCGATTGGGGACCGGTGCGAACAGCGCTTCGGACCCCGTGCCGGCGGCGATCCATGCCTCAAAACGTGCCGGAGTTCCTTCGCCGACGACTGTATTCATGTCTACCTTGCGGCACCTCGCCCGAGGATCGGTCGGAACGAGGTTGCGCCGCGGGGCGCGCTTCTCGCGGGTCTGCGGCTCTGCCGGCGCGTCCGCCGGCACACCGTCATCGGTCATCATCGATAGGGCCACCGCGGAAAGTATACGACAAGACGGACGGCTCATCGACGGTCAGCACCTTGAATTGGACAACGCCGTCCCAGCCCGGCTGCGGGGCAGACTTCATCGTGAAGGCGTCCCCCGCGCACGGGAGAGAATCGTTGGACGCCAGCCATTTCGCAAGCGCCCGCGAATTGGTCAGCGCCCGCTTGCAAAACAACTGTACGCTTAACGCACGCCGGCAACTGGAAACTCGCGGTTGGCGACTCTACGCTACCGGCCCGGCAACCGCTTCGCGTGCGATCGCGCGAGGTGGATAAGCGATCGGAGCCGCATCCGGGGAGGTGCCTGTGTTGATTCGTCGCTACATCCAATGGCTTCACACGCAGTGGCCGGCAGGGCATGTCGAGCGGCTGCCCCTTGTTGGTGAAAGCGGTGTGACCAACGTGCCGGGGCTCTACGTTGTCGGTGACATCACGGGTATCCCGCTACTGAAGTTTTCGGCCGACACCGGGGCGCGGGCCGTTCAACACTTGGCGGCCGACCTTGGGTTCCAGAAGCGCGACCAAGGCGCCAACCATGACGGCAAGCCCGTCCTCGACGTCGCCATCGTCGGCGCCGGCGTTTCGGGCATGGCCGCGGCGCTGGAGGCGAAAAAGAAGGGCCTCTCGTTCGCCCTGATCGAAGCCACCGAAGCGTTTTCCACCGTCGTCAACTTCCCCAAGGGAAAACCGATCTACACCTACCCAACGGACATGACCCCGGCCGGCGAGCTTCAGTTCTCGCAAGCCGCGAGCGTCAAGGAGTCATTGGTCGCGGAGCTACACGCTCAGACGCTGGAAAAGGGCATACGTCCGATCATCGCCCGCGCCGAGCGCATCGTTCGTCGGGGGAGACTGTTCGAGATCGTCGTTCCCCAGGGCGACAACATCCATGCGCATCGGGTCGTCGTGGGCATCGGCCGGTCGGGTAACTTCCGAAAGCTGGGCGTGCCGGGCGAGGGCAAAGGGAAGGTTTACAACCGGCTGCACGATCCCAAGGATTTCTGCGAGCAGGACGTCCTGATCGTCGGCGGCGGCGACAGTGCCCTCGAGACGGCCATCGCGGTCGCCTCGTGCGGCGCGCGGGTTACCGTCTCCTATCGCAAGCCCGAGTTCAGCCGACCGAAGCCGGAGAACGTCGAGAAGCTAAAGACCCTTGCGGCCGATCCGACGGCGGACGTCTCGGTCGAGGAGCCGGTGTCAGAGCGTGTCACCACGTCGGCCGGCGCGTTCATGCACGAGCATCGCAGGCCCGGATCCATCCGGCTGTTGATGGCCAGCAAGCTGAAGGACATCCGTGACGACGAGGTTGTCATCACCCGCGCCGACGGCGAGGATGAGACGATCCCCAACGACTCTGTTTTCTCAATGATCGGCCGCGAAGCGCCGCTGGACTTCTTCCGCCGAAGCGGCGTACGCATCCGCGGGGAGTGGCGCGCGTCCACGTGGGTCGGTTTCGTCGCGTTCCTTTCGTTTTGCTTTTGGATGTATCACTCGAAGACGGGAAAGCCGATCCCCCTGGTCGGGCCTCTGCCAACCTGGCTGAGCCCCAACCCGGCCGCGCTCTGGTCGTGGCTTGGCTCATCGAGCGGTTGGATGGCTTCGCGGATCGAGGCTCCATCGACGCTCATCGGCACGCTGAAAATCTCGGCCTCCGACCCGTCGTTCTACTACACGTTCGTCTACTCCCTTGCCGTGGTCATCTTCGGCATCCGTCGCATCCGCAGGCGGAAGACGCCCTATGTCACGGCGCAGACACTGACGCTGATGGCGATCCAGTGCGTGCCGTTGTTTATCCTGCCCGAAATCCTGCTTCCGTTTCTCGGCAACGGCGGCTTCTTCGATGACGGGCTGCCCAAGACGTTCGCGGACTGGTTCTTCCCGGTTGTCGGCTATGGCCATGGGCGGGAGTATTGGCGGGCGTACGGCTTCATCCTCGCCTGGCCGCTGATGGCTTGGAACTTCTTTACGTCTGAGCCACTCTGGGCCTGGCTGATTCTCGGCTCGATCCAAACGCTCGTGATCATCCCGACGCTCATCTACTTTTTGGGCAAAGGGGCCTACTGCGGGTGGATTTGCCCATGTGGTGCGCTGGCCGAAACGATGGGCGACACCCATCGACACAAGATGCCCCACGGTCCCAAGTGGAATCGTCTCAACGTCGTCGGCCAAGTCGTCCTGGTGTGGTCCGTGCTCCTAATGATGGTGCGCCTTCTCGGTTGGGCATGGCCCGACTCCATCTTCGACGAGTTCTATCAGGCCGCCGCGCTCAAGCTCCCGTTCGTCAACTACAAGTGGCTGGTGGACATCATGCTGGCGGGCGTGATCGGTTACGGGTTCTACTTCTGGTTCAGCGGGCGGGTGTGGTGCCGTTTCGCGTGCCCACTGGCCGCGCTCATGCACGTTTACGCCAGGTTTTCGCGCTTCCGTATCCTTGCCGACAAGAAGAAATGCATCTCGTGTAACATCTGCACCTCCGTCTGCCATCAAGGCATAGACATCATGAACTTCGCCAACAAGGGTCTACCGATGGAAGACCCGGAGTGCGTGCGTTGCTCGGCCTGTGTTCAGAGCTGCCCGACAGGCGTTCTGACCTTCGGCCAGATCGATCGAAAAACCGGCAGGGTTCTGAGTACCGATCGGTTGCCGGCATCCCGTGTTCAAATGGTCGAGCTGACCGTGCAACGCCAAGCGTAGGATCCACCCACCGGCTTGCCAACGCCCCGTCGGTTCTGGCAATGTGGGCATGCTCGATGTAGAATCCCCTCCGGCACGTTTTTTGAGCCGAATGGGAGCCCGAAATGTCCAAGTATCGTGTGGCCATCGTCTTCGGCTCCGATTCCGATTGGCCGGTGATGGAAGCGTGCGTCGCTCAGCTTCGCGCGCTCGGTGAGGAACCGCGCGTCGAGGTGATGAGCGCACACCGCAACCCGGACACCGTCCAGGCATTCGCCAAAGGCGCCGAAACCAACGGTCTCGAGGTCATCATCGCCGCCGCCGGGATGTCCAACGCCCTTGCCGGCGCGGTAGCCGCCCATACGTGCCTGCCGGTGATCGGTGTGCCGCTGGCCAGTGGGTCGATGCAGGGCATGGACGCGCTGCTTTCCACGGTGCAGATGCCGCCCGGCATTCCCGTCGCGTGCGTGAGTGTCGGCGACGCCGGCGCGAAGAACGCGGCGCTGTTGGCCGTGCAAATCATCGCGCGTCACGACGAGAAACTCGCCGCCGCCTACCGCAAGTTCAAGACCGAGCAGGCCGAGAAGGTCCGCGCCAAGAACCGCGCCCTTCAAGACAAGCTTGGCCAATGAGCCGCCAGACTCCGCCCAAGAGCATCGAATGGATCGGCGATCTCGACGGTCATGTTCGCATGATTGATCAGACGTTGTTGCCGGCTCAGCTTGCCTTCATCGATTGCCGCGACGAGAAAACGATGTGGGATGCGATCAAGCGTCTCAGCGTGCGCGGCGCGCCGGCCATCGGAATCGCGGCAGCCATGGGCGCGGTTCTTGGCGTGCGGGAGTATGGCGGCTCCGATCGCATCGGCTTTCTAGAGCATCTGGGGAACGTCTGCGACGACCTGGCCACCGCGCGCCCGACGGCCGTCAACCTGTTCTGGGCGCTTGACCGGATGCGGGCATGTGCAAGAGCCCAAGGGGACGCCGATGTCGCCGGAATGAAACTCGCCTTGCTGGAAGAGGCCAAGCGCATCCGTGACGAGGATGCGGCCACATGCCGTTCCATCGGGACGCACGGGCTGGAGCTGATCCGCCCTGGTTGCGGTATCCTGACGCACTGCAACGCCGGGGCGTTGGCAACGGCCGAACTGGGTACGGCACTCGCTCCGATGTATCTCGCCCACGAGCAAGGCCTGGAATTTCGCGTGTACGCCGACGAGACTCGCCCCCTGTTGCAGGGCGCCCGGTTGACGGCATGGGAGCTGACGCAAGCCGGCATCGACGTGACCTTGCTGTGTGACGGCATGGTGGGGGCGTTGATGCGTGAGGGCCTCGTGGATCTGGTCATCACCGGTGCCGACCGGATCGCGGCCAACGGTGACGTCGCCAACAAGATCGGGACGTATTCGGTGGCCGTTCTGGCCCGTCACCACCGGATTCCGTTCTACGTGGCCGCCCCGGGCAGCACCTTTGATCTGTCCATGTCCGACGGCGCGGGTATCCCGATCGAGCGTCGCGACCCGGACGAGGTTCGGTCGGGTTTCGGTCAGGTGACGGCCCCAGCGAGTGTTCCGTGCTTCACGCCGGCCTTCGACGTCACCCCGTTCGACCTGGTGAGCGGGATCATTACCGAGAAGGGGCTGATTCAGCCTGTCAGCCGCGAGAGCATCGCCGAAGTTTTTTCTGCCGGCTGACCGAAAACGAGACTTGCCAAGACACTATCGGATGTGGATAATAGAGCGAGTCAACTACAGGGCGGCGCGGTCAAGGACCGTGAACGCCCGTCGGCGGGTCCGGTTAGCCCCTACCGGGCTTGTAGCCGATGCCATCCAGCCCTATACTCTTCCGCTCCAAGGGCGGAACGACTTGGGTGGGGCCTAGGAGTTTGTTGAAGAACGGCTGAACTCGGTGTGGCGCCGGCTTCCAGCCGGTGCGAACACGGGCTGGAAGCCCGTGCCACACCTGTTCGACGGGTTCCTAGCACCGTCCGTAACGACTGTTCTACTTGCAATGGGAGTCTCCGATGCGCCGTATCTTGCGTCGATTGGGCATTGTGGCCGGTTGTTCCGCCGTGGGCGGGGTGCTTCTCGCTGGACCGGGGACGGGCTGTTTGCCGGTCGTTGGGGAGATAGTGGGGGACTCAATCGATTTCTGTTTTATTTTTGACTGTCAGAACGGTATTCTGGGAGGCGTGGTCAATCCGTGTACGGATCCGGTGATTCCCGTCCAAGCAGGCCGCGAAATTGTCACGACTCCTGCCATCGGGCCACTCTTTGTGGATTGCCCGTAGTGAGCTCGATTCGATCACTCACCGACTTTGTAGTGGGTCGCAACCGCCCGACGGTTGTGGCGTGTTGCTTGTTGAAATGAAGGATCCTGGTATGAGCCATTCGCTGCCCGTTACCGCCAAAGCTCGGAGAGGTCTTGCGATCTCAATCCTTGCTGGCGGATCGCTTCTCAGTTTTCTAAGTGACTGCGACGACAGGCTGATCCAACTTACGCGCTTCGTCGATCCGTGCGGCACTATCCTTGCAAACTGCGCCCCCGGAGACTTCGAACTCCGAAACGCGGGGGTTGCGGATTTCTGCATCGACCCGACCTGCACGGTACCCGGCGGGTGTGGCGCAGGCACTGTCACGAGCGGTGGCGCCTTCCAACAGCTCGGAACGCGACTCGATGTTTGCCCGTAGCGGCACCTCGCCTCGCGCCGACCTTTTTACGAAGACATAACGGCCAACCCGGCCCCCTCCATTGTTCCAGCCCCGCCCGAGCGGACCCTCAGCTCGGGGGTTTTCTTGCCCGACACCGATTGATCGTAAGGTTGGGACCGCCGGTGCGCACCTCAGGCTGACACCCAGCGGAGGGCGCGCCATCGATCGCGCCGCACGGAACGCCGGATGTGTGACAGTTTAGGCTGGTCGTGCAAAGCCATCTTGACGGCGGCACGCCGGATCAGAGCCGTGGGCGCAAGCCCACGGACACGATGCGAACAAGCACAGCGCCTCTGCGATACCAGACCGGTCACAGGGCTTGCGCCCTGTGCTCTGAAAAGTGCCCGCTGATTCGGTCATGCACCCCAGAACGCCTGGGCGCCGACGCAGCAGACGACATTTGCTCGACCGTCGGTTATCGTGGTGCGGATGGATCGCGGAGAGGTCTGCAGCCGGTTTCTCGACACCGTCTCCTATGAGCTGTACCCGTTCCAGGAAGAGGCGCTGCTTACCTGGTTCGAGTCCGACGGCGGGTTGCTCGTCACCGCGCCGACCGGCATGGGCAAGACGCTCATTGCCGAAGCGGCCATCTTTGAGGCCCTATCCACCGGGCAACGCCTCTACTACACCACGCCGCTGATCGCCCTGACCGACCAGAAGTTCCGCGAGTTCCAGGGCCAGGCCGAGAAATGGGGCTTTTCGCGCGACCGGATCGGCTTGGTCACCGGCAATCGGCGGGTCAACCCCGACGCACCCGTTCGCATCGTCGTCGCGGAAATCCTGCTCAACCACCTGATCGGCGAGGAGGAGCGACTCGACGACGTCTGTGGCGTCGTGATGGACGAGTTTCACTACTTCAACGACTGGGACCGCGGCGTCGTTTGGGAACTGTCCCTTTCGCTGCTGCCGCTACACATTCGGCTGATGCTCTTGTCGGCCACCGTGGGAAACCCGGTCGAGTGCCTCGGGTGGATTCGCAAGGAACATGGCCGGGCACTGCAACTCGTGCGAACCGACGAGCGCCGCGTTCCGTTGGAGTTCATCTGGGTTGATGCCAGGCTTCTGACAGAGCACCTGGGCGACATGGTTGCCGCGGAAGACGCCGACAACCGAACGCCGGCGCTGGTGTTTTGCTTCAACCGCGACGAGTGTTGGGACGTGGCCGAGCGACTCAAAGGCCTCAAGCTCATCGATCCGGCGGCACGGGCCGCGATCGAGTCACACCTGGACAATGCCGGCTTTTCCAGCGCGGCCGGTCACAAGCTGCGACAGATGCTCATCCGGGGCGTGGCCGTCCATCACGCGGGAATCCTTCCTCGGTACAAACAACTGGTCGAAGAGCTTTTTCTCAGAAAGCTCATTCCCTTTGTCATCTGTACGGAGACGTTGGCCGCGGGCATCAACCTTCCGGCGCGGTCGGTGGTGCTGACTACGCTGATGAAGGGCAAACGCGGCGAGAAGAAGCTGGTGGCACCGGCGAACGCGCACCAGATGTTCGGCCGGGCCGGTCGCCCTCAGTTTGATACGAATGGGTACGTGTACGTCTTGGCCCACGACGACGACCTCAAGATCGCCCGGTGGCGCAAGAAATATGAGCAGATCGATCCCAAGTCGAAGGATCCGAACCTACTTCGTGCCCGCAAGCAGCTCGAGCGCAAACGGCCGACCCGCCGCAAGACGGAGCAGTATTGGACGGAGGGTCAGTTTCGTAAGCTGATCGAAGCGAAGCCGGCCAACCTGGCCAGCCGGTCCATGATTCCCTACTCGGTGTTGATCTACCTGCTGACCTCGACGGGCGCGCTCGCGGAGGTTCGAGCGCTCTTGTCCAAACGTTTCAACACGCCGGACCGCCTCGAAGGGTTTCAAAAGCAGCTCGATCACATGATCGAAAACCTATCCGGCTTCGGCTATCTGACTCGCACGGACGGTGACGATGGCGTGACGCTGTCCGGCAACATCCAGGAGCTTCTCAACTTTCGCAGCATCGATCCGCTGTTCGGCGCGTTCCTCGCGAGGACGCTGTCGGGGGTGAGCCTCGACGAAAAACTCCACGTGCTGGAGTCGGCGTTGCAGTTGCCGCCGGCGATCGAGCGGAAGATTCGGGCCGAAGAAAAGGAGCCCGGGTCCTTCCAATTGGAGGTCGTCGAACCGGAACTGCTGAAGCGCGGGTTGATCATTGCGAAACCCGACGGCGGCATCCGACTGGTCGTGGACGACGCACCGATCGACTACTTGATGGATGACGAAGAGCCGCCGCCGCCGAGCCTGCCGCAGCTGATCACGCTGTGGTTCGAGGCCCAGTTGCGAAGCCCCGATCCCGTGTTCGTGCAGCCCAAGAGCGTGGCCGGCGGGATTCTTCAGCACGCGGGCGACTTCGCCAAGTTCGTTCGCGCTCGCGACCTGGTCAAAAACGAAGGGCTCGTGCTGCGCCACCTGTTGCGGCTGACCATCTTGACCGGCGAGTTTCTGACCCAAAGCGATGGCGACCCGGACTACAAACAGATCGGCGAGCTGGCGACAAAGATGTGTCACCAGGTGGACCCGAGCTACACCGACCGATTCCTGGCGAGCGAGGAAGAGGCCAAGAAGCTGGGGCCGATGTGACACAAACGGTCGAGGGCGGTCGCGACGTGGAGACGGCTATGTTCACGGCTGGGTCTTCAGGAAGATGACTTTCGTAGATCTAAAGAAGTGTCCGAACTGCACCTACCCGAAAGAGGGCCTACCTGAACCCATTACGTGCCCTGAATGCGGTTGCGTGTATGAGGCGGATGCACAGGTGCTCGCGATTTCCCCATGCCCCGATCTCTTCCGTTCGGGAGTGGTACTCCGCGTCCTCATGGGAAGCTCGGTTCTCGGGGCTACGATGGCGTTAAGCGTTCGCAGCTACACCCTGTTTCTTCTTCCACTTGTTTGCCTTCTTGTATGTCTGTGGCTTTCGATCCGTAGCTTTACGAGCAACATGCGTAGCCGATTCGTCGTATTGTTCAGCAGCGGGTTCACCGTCGTCGGGCGCCGCCCTGCACCGGAAACGTTCCGTTGGGGAACCGTTGGTCGCATCGAACAAAACGGGAATAGCCCGTCGGTGCACGTGTACGGACCAAGCGGCGGGGAGCTCACCATGCTTCGGCGGCCGTATCTTGGCAGCCTGTCGCATGCCCTGGCGTTCACGTCAGCCGCCAAGCGGTGGCACGCCAGGTACAAACGGAAGTCGGGGGCTTCGTAGCGTCGCCGCGCAAGCGAGCGGGATGGGTGTCCGCCTCAAGGTTCTCGCGGTGTGCGGGTCGAAAGTCCGCGCGGGCTAAAAGCCCGCGGCTCGGTATGCGAGGCGGGGCTACTCGTCGTCCAACTCAGGTGTGATGGCCGTCTGGTCCGCGCTGGAGGCCAGCGCCTCGAGCGCGGCGATGGGGTCGATCTCGTCGTCTGAGCTCGCCACGTGGTTGGATGTGCCGACACGCACGCCGCGTATGCCTCCGTCGGTCACCGTCGCGGACACCTTGGTTCGCACCTCGACGAGCTGTTCGTCGCTCGGCTCGCCGTCGATTTGGACCGTGAAGACCACCGGTCCGACCATGATCTGGTCGCCTGGCTCGAGCTCCTCCTCTTTCACGCGCTGGTTGTTCAGGAAGGTTCCGTTGGCGCCGGCCAGGTCTCTGACGAGCACGTCGTGATCGCTCAGGACAACCTCGGCGTGGTGGCGCGAGACGACGGCCAGCGGAATTCGGATCTCGCAGTCGTTTTTCCGGCCGATCGTCGTGGCCCCCGGCTTCAGCGGAAAGACCCGCCTCGATCCGTCCTCACGAAAGATGACGAGATTCACGTTCATCAAGCTACGTTCCGACTGGCGACCCCGAGCCGGCGAAGCGTCCCGCCCAACGGGGTCTCGAACACGCGACGACAGCGGCCGCGCGGGCTCCAATATATCCAGCCGCGGCGCAGGCTTCAAGCCGGGGATCGACCGCCGAACCGTGCGTCCGGGGGTAGGGCAGGCTATTGCCCGCCGCAACATGATCCAGCGTAGACGTCGGGCCGAGGCCGAGCGACTCGGCTGGAAATGATTACCGCTTCGCAGTAAAGAACATCGATGACCGAAGGGTTGACAGCTTGTAAGGTTCTGGAGTTTGTATGATGACATGTGTGCGTTACCATCGCGGCGCGTTTCCGCCGTCGAAGCTGGATTGGCTGCAACTGGTGCCGTTGCTTGGCCCGGCCAGCGCTGCGCTCGCGCGTTACGACGGCGTGCTGAGCGCCATCCCAAACCCTGAGGTGCCGCTGTCACCGCTGACCACGCAAGAGGCGGTCCTGTCAAGCCGTATCGAGGGAACGCAGGCGACGATGACGGAGGTTCTGGAGTTCGAGGCCAAGGACGAGCCGGGCGAAACCGACGAGCGAAAGGCCGCTGACATCTACGAGGTGTTGAATTACCGTCAGGCCATACGACAGGCGAAAGATATGCTGGCTAAGCTCCCGTTGTCCGGGCGGCTGATTCGAGCGGCGCATAAGACATTGCTTCAAGGCGTTCGCGGGAAAAACAAATCGCCTGGGGAGTACCGGCGTATACAGAATTGGATCGGACCGCTGGATTGTACGGAAGGCGACGCGCGTTTCGTGCCCATCGGCCCCGGCGACCTGCCCGACGGCATGTCGGCCTGGGAGAAGTATCTCAACGGCAAGGAGCCGGACGGTTTGGTGCAACTGGCGATGGTCCACGCGGAGTTCGAGGCGTTGCATCCGTTTCTGGACGGCAACGGGCGGCTGGGGCGAATGCTCATCCCGCTGTTTCTGTTTGAGCGTAAGCTGTTGGCGACGCCAACGTTCTATCTGAGTGCCTACCTCGAAGCCCGGCGGGAGGAATACTACGACCGCCTCCTGGCGATTTCGCGCGACGGCGACTGGACGGGTTGGTGCGTCTTCTTTCTTGGCGCGCTCATCGCCCAAGCGGAATCGAACACGCGCAAGGTCAAAGAGATTCTTGATCTGTACGAGACCAGGAAGAGCTGGATCGTCGATCAGACACATTCGCAACACGCGATCCGTGCGCTGGACTTCATCTTCGATCGCCCCATTTTTAGTTCGTCGGATTTCGTTGCCCATGCGGATATACCCAAGGGCACGGCCCGACGCATTTTGACCGTACTCCGCGACGGGCGGTTACTCCGGGTCGTCCGGGAGGCGTCCGGTAGAACCACGGCGGTTCTGGTTTTTCCAGAGTTGCTGAATATCGCGGAAGGGCAGGAGGCGTTTTGAGGATCATCTGTGCGCCTCAAAGTGATTTGTGTTGCATGGATCGAATAGTATGTAACACAAAGCGATTTGAGTCGCGCCTGCACGACACAAAACCGGTTGTGGATCATAATTCGTCGAGAATGATCCACAAGCAGCTTGGGCGCGCCGCCGTGAGCCGCAACGGCTCTGGCGCTAGGTCCGGTAACCAAGAAGCATCTACGGGGGTTATGCCCAAGCACAGATTCCAGATCGACCAGCTTATCATCACCTCACCGTACGAGGAGCCATCGACGTGCTGGGGCTACGACCGGGAAGTGCAGTTGTTCGAGCGCAAGGACGGCTGGGCGCGGCTGGTGAAGAGCCTCAAGGCCGAGATCGACGAGGAATCGATTCAAGCGTACCGCGGAACGGTGTCGCTCCCGCTCGAGCCGGATGACCGCAAGCGTATGACGGTGAAGCTCATCGACGACCGTGGGGTCGAGGGGCTGAGAATTGTGGAGGTGGCGGCATGATTTTTTCACACATTACGCTGAAGAATTGGCGTAACTTCCAGGCTGTTGATGTGCTGTTGGGCGATCGTGTTTTTCTGGTAGGACCCAACGCGTCGGGGAAGTCAAACTTCTTGGATGCTTTTCGGTTCCTGCGAGACATTGCCAAGCCGGGAGGAGGGCTGCAAAGAGCAGTTGGCGATCGTGGGGGCTTATCTAAGATCAGGTGCCTCGCGGCGAGAAGATATCCGGATGTAGAGATCGATGTGACGCTGAGTTCCTCGCCCGACAACGGCACCAAGTGGCGATACGCCATCGGAATCAAACAAGAAACGAGTGGTCACCGCAGGCCATACCTAGCATATGAAAGAGTGTGGAAGAACGGGACCGCAATTCTCGATCGTCCGGACAAGGCCGACCTGACTGATTTCGAGCGATTGACGCAGACGCACCTCGAGCAGATCAGTGCCAACATTGGTTTTCGAGACGTTTCACGGTTCCTCGAATCCGTCTTGTACCTCCATGTTGTTCCTCAACTTATTCGCCATCCGAGAGCGTTTACGGGTCCAGGACTTTCGGGGGATCCCTTCGGGCGTAGCCTTCTCGAACGGATTGGAAAGACGAATGACCGAACGAAGAAATCCCGCCTGAAGAAGATCGAGACCGCGCTACGGATTGCTGTTCCGCAACTCAAGGAGCTCTCGTACATTGTGGATACTGCGGAAGGAGGGATTCCACATCTTGAAGCCGTGTATGACCACTGGCGTCCGCAGGGGGCGAAGCAACGGGAGAGCGAGTTTTCCGATGGTACGCTGCGGTTGGTGGGGTTACTGTGGTCGTTGCTGGAGCGCGAAGCACCGCTTCTATTGGAAGAGCCGGAACTTTCGCTGAACACGGCAATCGTCCGAAAGCTACCGGCGCTGATCCATCGCATGACCCGTAAGAATAAACGTCAGGTGCTGATCAGTACGCACAGCGCTGATCTCTTGTCGGACAAGGGAGTTGGTAGCGATGAGGTGTTGCTGCTCTCGCCGAGCCCCGAGGGGACGACCGTACACCGCGCAGCCGAGAGCAAGGAAATAAGTGATCTGTTGGATGGCGGCATGTCCATCGGCGACGCCGCCCTGCCGCGAATCGATCCGAAAAACGTCGGGCAGCTGCTACTCTTTGAAGAATGAATCCGATCCCGATTAATCTTGTCGTCGAAGACGAGTTGAGCGAAGCTGTGGCTCGCAAACTGTTGGAGTCAAGTTCTCAATCCTATGCGCTCAGAATCGTCTACAGCCGAGGTGGACACGGGTACATCAAGAAAAACATCGGCGGCTTCAACAACGCTGCGAAGGCGACGCCATTTCTTGTTATGACGGACTTGGACACTGAGGATTGTGCCCCAGGGCTTATCGAGAAATGGCTCAACAAACGAACTCTTCAGCCCAATCTGCTCTTCCGCGTTGCGATCAAGGAAGTGGAAGCGTGGCTCCTCGCGCACCGACGCGCGTTCGCCGAGTTTGTCGGAGTGCGCGACGGGCTGGTGCCGAGAAATGTGGAGCAAATCGCCGACCCTAAGAGGAAGCTGATCGATATCGTGCGAACGTCGCGGCGAAAGCGGATCCGCGAGGACATCGTTCCTCCGCAGGGCAGCACGCGTGAGCAGGGGCCGGACTACAACGGACGTTTGGTCAGATTCGTCGATGACCACTGGAATCCACGAGATTGTGCGAATGTTTCCCGTAGCCTGGAGAAGGCGATTCACTGCATTGATTCGTTCGTGCCTAGTTGGATGTCACCGAGCGAGGAGGACTAGGACAGCGATCGAGTATTGTTCCGCCTGAAGTCGGGAGGATTATGGCCGAACGAAGATTCCAGATCGACCAACTCATTATCAACTCTGCGAACGAAAAGCCCTCGATGTACTGGAGCTACGACCGGGGCATCGAGAGTCTGAAGATGGTGGAGGTGGGGTGATACGTGCAGTCCGTAAAGCGAAGTGGGCCGATCGACGCGGAGATCCTATCTCCGGGGGAGTGATCCTACGCTACATTGCACGACACCGTAGTACAACGCGCCAGGTCACGCCACGTCGATGCTCCGTACCTACATCCGATACGCTTCATCCGTCGGCCTAAGCGGCCTACCCAGCCAAAGCGGCCTGCGAAGTCCCTCGGGGCCGGCCGTGGCGCGGGTCTTTTCCAGCCATTCGCGATAGACGGCCATGGACTTTTCCGTGTCCACGAAGACGTCGCCGGCTGCGTCTTCGGGTGACGCGCGGTTGACAGTCACCTTCTGGTGCCAGCAGTGCATGCCGCTGATGGGATCGGGGTGGACCGGGAAGGTGAGGTTCTGCGGCACGCCGCCGTCTCGCCACCAGATGCGGCGGCTGTCCGGGTCGCTGCTTGCAAAGGGCGCGGGTCCGGCATCACGGCGAAGGCGCCATTTGCCGGGCGAGGGTTGTTCGAGGAAGACGACCGAACCGCTCCAGCGGGCGGCGGGCGGATCCTGGCGGCGGCGCCACCGGCCCAGATGGTGCGAGCAGGCCACCACCCCGGGTCGGATGGCCTCGGTCACCCAGACCTTATCGACGAAGTGGCCGATCTGGGTGGTGACGCGGGCCAGGTCGCCGGTTCTGAGCCCCAGCCGCTTCGCGTCCTTGGTGTGAATCCACAGCGGGTTGCGCTGCGAGATTTCGTTGAGCCACTTGGCCGACCCGCTACGGGTGTGAATGAGCGTGGGCAGACGAAACGTCGGCAACAGGCAGAACTCGTCCTCGGCGTAGTCGGCCGGCTTGGCGGGGATGTGGCTGGGGATGTAGCCGGGGACGGCGTACTCCTTCCAGCCCCATTCGGTGAGCGTCGGGCTGTAAACCTCCAGCCGGCGCGACTCGGTGGCGAACCCCTCGACGGCCACGCCGTCAATCTCGATGCCGACGCGCGTGCCACTCTTTGTCACCACGCCCGTGCCGGGATCGACCTTGGTTCCCTCGAGTTCCGCGTCGCTCAGGCGGCGCTCGTGCCGGTCGTACACTTTGCCCTTCACTTCGAACGCGCCGTACCGACGCATGTATTGGAGGGGCGATAGACCTTCTTCCTTGGCGGCCTCGGGCAGACCCTCCACGCGGTCGAAGATGTGACCGTAGTATTCCTCGACGGTCAGTGGCTCACCGGGGTGCTCGACGCTCTCGAAGTACTTGCGAATGCCCAGCTCGCCGTCCGGATCGATCGCCAAAGAGAGTGCGATCCAGAACTCGTCTTCTTCCCACACCTCGCCGGGGTTGGCGTCGCGCGTGTCGGCCACCTTCTTCCCGTCGGCTTCCATCGCGGCGCGGAGCACGGGCTGGCGGAAGGCGATCCAGGTGGCCGCGTGTGTTTCGTAGGTGGTCAGATCGTGCCGCTCCGGCCCGTGACCCATCGGCAGCACGTAATCGGCAAAGAAGGCCGTCTCGTTCCAGGTGGGCGTCATGGCGACGTGCAGGCCGATCTTCGATTCGTCGGAGAGCACGTCGATCCAGGTGAAGCCGTCGGGATAGGTCCAGACGGGGTTGAACACGCGGGTGAAGTAGACGTCGATGCGGCCACGGCCTTCCTTGAGAAAGTGCGGCAGCAGAAAACTCAGCTCATGGTGACTCAATGGGTATTCCTTCGGCCAGTGCAACTCGTTCCACTGGTCGGTGGGCGGCGGCGGGTTGATGAGGTTGGCTTTGTACTTGTGCCAGGCGCTGGGGCTGGTGCCGCCGCGGGTGCCGAAGCTTCCGGTCAGCATGTGCAGGAGTGTCAGACACCGGGCAGTCTCCCATCCGCCCAGGTGGGCGCTGGCCGCCCCGCGCCAGGTGTGAGAGCAGAAGCGTGAGCCGGCCTCACCGATCAGCCGGGCGACTTCGACGACTTGCCGCTGGGACACGCCGCACTCTTCCTCGACGAAGGCCGGCGTGAAGGACTCATATCGCTCCCGCAGCGCGTCGAGGAACGTATCGACGGTGGCCTCACGTTCGGGATGACACTCGGCCAGGTAGGTGCGCCAGTTCGTCCATCGCTCGACATAGCGTCGATCAACGAGGCCTTCGTCAAGAATGATCTTTGCGAAGCCCAGGATGAGCGCCGCCTCGGTGCCGGGTCTGGGCGCGAGCCAATAGTTGGCCATGGAGGCCGTGTTGGAAAGCCGCGGATCGACGACGGCCAGGCGCGTGCCCCGCTTTAGCGCTTGGGAAATACGCTGGGCGTGGGGGTTGAAGTAGTGGCCGCTTTCGAAGTGAGCGTTGAGGGCCAGGATGAACCGTGCGTTGGCATAGTCGGGCGACGGTCGGTCGTAGCCGGAGGCGATGGCATACCCGAACCGTGCGCCGGACGAGCAGATGTTGGTGTGGCTGTTGTGACCGTCGATGCCCCACGCCCGCAGGACGCGATCCATGAATCCCTCGGAGCCGGGTCGCCCGACGTGGTAGACCACTTCGTTTTGGCGGTTTTCCTGCAACGCCTTGCGAACCCGACCGGCGATGTCGGCGAGCGCGTCGTCCCACGACACCGCTTGCCACTGCCCCGACCCGCGTGGCCCCTCGCGCTTCAGCGGCGTAAGAATGCGGTCCGAATCGTGGATCTGGTTGATCGTCGCCGGACCCTTGGCGCAGTTCTTCCCTCGGCTGCCGGGATGGCGCGGATTACCCTCGAACTTGCGGATAGTATTCGTCTTCTTATCGACGTAGGCCAGCAAGCCGCACGCGCTCTCGCAGTTGAAGCAGGTCGTCGGGACCAGACGGTATCGGTGTTCGATGGCCGCCCGAGGCCACTTCCGCGCGTCATACTCGGCGTGGTCGTGCCACTGATCGGGCGAGGGGTATCGCCGAAGCGGACCGACATCGGGAAGTTGGTGCGATCCGTCCGCGGTCTTGGTGTCAGGAATCAACCCGAGCCCAACGGCCGCCCGCTCGATCCAACCGACTTTGGGATGATAAGGCATTAGGAAATCCTTCGGGTTGCAGTTATCAGTGAACAGTTATCAGTTGTCAGTACGGAGTTGCCAGTGGTCAACCGCCGTAACGCTCTTCACTGACAACTGACCACTGATAACTTCTTAACTTAATGGAATCTGTTGCGGCGCCTGGATCAACAGATGCGACTTGATCGAGATGCCGAACAGAACCAACAGTGCCGCGAGGACGTAGCTTCCACCGAACACGACCAAGCCGGCCGGGAAGAGCAGCCCCAACAGGACCACGCCGCCCCAGAAGTCGCGCCGGTACACACCCTTCAGAACCATCCGCGCCGCGGCGTGGGCGCCCTTGCTATGGTGCGTGATGCCCAGCTCCGCCACCAGAAGCGCGGCTAGCATGCCGACCGATGCACATAGCCAACCCCGCGCTGTGGCCTCGTTGAGCCCGCCGGAAAAACCAAGGCGGCCCAAAATGGTCAGGGTGGCCGTTCCCGCCGCCAGGGCGTCAGCCAGAAAAACGACGCTGAGCAGCGGATTCTGCCAATGATCTCGCCCCTTCGCCTGCGCGAGCAGGAAGGCCGTGTACACGGCGACCCAAACGCTGGCCACGGAGACCACCGCCCCGAAAACAAGCTGTGTCGCGCGGCTGGCATCGGTCGCGGAAACCCATGCGACGACCGGGACCAGAACGCTGAAGACGAAGATGAGGTAGGCGCCGCGTACCAGCCAACTCCTCCACTGGGGGCGAAGCAGAACGTAGAGAAAGCGGGTGGGTTTTTTCAGGTCGCCGACAAGCAGAACCCCGGTCAGCGCCAGAAAACCAAGTGAGATGGCGGCCGCGGCGGGTGGCAGAACCTGCCGCGCCCCACCGAGCCAGAACGAAAGGAACGCCACCACGACGACACCGGCGGAGATGGCCTTGGTGGTGATGTACGCCGAAACCATCCAGCCCCACGGCGTCCCCTTGGGTTTGACGTCGTACACACGTCGTGCGCGGGCGGCGCCATCCTCGGCCTCACGGCGGGCATCCTCCAGAGCGCCCGCGGGCAGGCCGGTGGTCGTCCCACCCCAGAGGTAGTCGCCCGACGGACCCGCCTGGGCGGGATCCATGGCCGCCGTCTCTCCGCCGACATAGAACAGCTTGGGCTTGGTGCCCTTCTCGACCTTGGGGTACTGAACGGGCTCCCCGCGATCGAGGCGCGAGATGCGGCTGCCGGGGTCGTCGAGATCGCCCGACACGATGGCCTCGACCGGGCAGACCACGACGCACGCCGGCTCGTACCCGCGATCCACACGGTGGGTGCAGTAGTTACACTTGGCGGCCGTGTGCGTCGCGGGATCGATGTAGATCGCGTCGTAGGGGCACGCCTGCATGCACGCCTTGCAGCCGATGCATCGATCCGCGTTGAAATCGACGATGCCGTCCGGGCGCTGGTAGAGCGAGGTGACCGGGCAGATCGTCACGCACGGTGCGTTCTCGCAGTGGTTGCAGCGCTGAACGCTGAAGCTGCGGTGTGCGTCGGGGAAGGTTCCCTTCTCGATGTACTTGACCCACGTACGGTTGACGCCGATCGGAACCGATTGCTCCGACTTGCACGCCACGGTACATGCGTGACACCCGATGCACACTCGATTGTCGATCGCGAAACCCAGCCGCGCCATGGGGTCTTCCCACCGGTTGCATGGGGCGCACCCCGCCCGGAGTGTTTGACTCGCGAGGAATTCACCGCTTCAGTTACCCGACGTCGTCGGCCGCGCCGAAGTATAGCTGCGCCCTGGGACCGCGCCCAGCCAAGGCCGCCATCGCCATCGACGCGCCCGCGATCACTCGGGCACGGTCGTTGGGTGGGCACGAGGCACACAGCGTGACGCGCGGCAGAAGCGAGGCGCTCCCCGGCGTGTGTGTGCGGGGAGCCGAGCACTCAGACACGGCGCGTTCGATGGCTCGGTCCAGACCCGGAATTGTGTGGCACCGGCATCTTGCCGTTGTTTTCACGGGCGGGAAGCGCGTGCCACGCTGAGCACTGGGATAGGCTCTTAGTCAAGACCCGTCAATCCGCGCGTGGCGCAGCGCTAGGCCTTGTGGTCGTAGAGGCTCTTGAGGGTGTCGCGAAGGCGGGCGGCTTCTTCGAACTTCTCCTGTTCGACGGCCGTTCGCAATGCTTTGCGCGTGACGAGGATCGAGTCCTTGGGCATCTGCGGGCCAAGGTCAGCGGCGAGCGCGCGCAGGATGCGAAGCTCCTCGCTGCACTGCGTGGCCTCTACATTGGAAAACTCCTCGTGGTGTACTTTGATCTGCATGATGCCGCGGTTGACGTGGGCGAGCGCGCTGGCCGTCTCACCATCCTCCAAGGCGTGGTAGGCGCGTCCGCGGGCATCCATCATCAGAACATACGGGCGAAACTCTTCCAGCGCTGTGCGATCGTCCCGATCCAGGGCGTGGTCGCGACAGATATCCAGAATGCCCAGGTTGTGTGTCGTATCGCGGAAGACGAGCTCGAAGTCTTCCAGAACGAAGTTGGCCACATACCGGCGGTAGTACTGCGAAGCCTCGATCCGCAGCTCATAGCACTCGTCGGTCGAGAGCCCGAACGCCAGCGAGGTGCCCGTGCATTCTTGATGTTGCGTGAGGGCTTCCGTGTGATAGCTCAGAAGCGATTCCCGGCCGTGCGGCCTCCCGCCGTCGGGTCGACCCTCGCCCTCCATCTGAAGAATCCCGAGTTCGATGCGCATCTGAATCCGGACACCGCCATCGACGCCGAGAATTTTGCGGACGGATATCTTGTCCGGCTCGTACGGCCAGTCACGCAGGGCAGGATGGAGATCGATATACGCCATGGCGGTCATGGTCCATGACAGGACGCGAAGGGGCCGACCCGTGTCGACCCTCCGCTATCGTAAACCATTCGAAGTCTACGATTCAACAGCGCTCCGCCATGAGTGCCGTATTCTTGTCATTTTTTATCGCCGATAACAACGCGGACCACCCGCCGATACACGTCATGGAAACGCCGATTCCTCTTGAAGCTGGGGTTTGTGGTTCTCCCGTGGTTCCAGGTAGTGCGCGTTATCGGATGATCCGGACCGAACGGGGCCGTGTTCGGTCCGCGAACCCGCGCATGGATTCAGTCGGTGGGTCGAACATCGAAGTGGGCCCGCACTCCGACTTCCGTGACTTGAGGGGAGGGGATGTGATGGGTTTTCGAATCAGCGTGGCATGGTCACGCATGTGTCGCCATGTGCGTACGGGTCCGCCAGCGCATGCCTACGCAAGCGTGAGCATGGCGCCCATCCATCCGGGCGCGCGGAGTACTCAAGACGCCGCGTGCCGTACGGCGAGGCCCGCGCGCTCGCGCCGACAGCTATCATCACATCTTCGTTGTTGCGAACCGGGCACTAGGCGAGTTCGTTGAGCAGGCGGGAAACCGTCCCTTCGATACGCGCCTGCGTCTCGAAGGTTCCGCCCCCGATTTCGGCGCGGATCGACTGAATCCGCGCGATGCGGAAGCTCGATTCATCGATCCCTAGGGAGAACGCGGGGCCGAACTTGGAATATGCCACCGGCTCCGCGCGCCGTAGCTCGTCCGAGATGGGTGACGCCCGGCCAGCCGAAACAGGCTTTGGCGCCGGAAAGGAGGAATGCAAGCTGCCTATGTTGGTAACAATACTCATGTTGCTACGTCTTCGAGCGGACTGTCGAACCGACAAACGATCGACAGACACTCATCCTGGACCAGGTGTCGCCGCTAGGGCTGCCGTGCCGGTCTGACCGTACACGACCCTCTTACCGCCCGCAGCCATTCGTCCCTGAATCGCCCAAGAGGCTAAGGTGTGTCAATACTACGAACGGCCGATCCATCGACCCTCGCAGCCGCCGTACTCTAATATCGTCGAACGCTTTTCCTGGGCTTGAACGAAAGTGGGATCAAGAAGGGAATATCGGGCGAGCCATACAACATCTGGCAAGTCAGCGCGTCATGTGTCGCCACATGTCGCGGTTGATCGATCCTGAGTTGTGAAAACTCCCGCGGTCCGCGCCCGGTGGAGGGCCGAAGCCGTCCGGTATCGACACGCACCTATCAGGCCTGAGAACCCCCCACACGTCCCCGGTCCTGGACGCGGCATCGGGTGGCCAGGCGGCGCGGGGCGCCGGGCCGGCTCACTCGATGAGTTGAAGGGTGACTGAAGCCGTGAAGGTCTTTCCGTCACGAACGTACAGGACCTTGACCTCATCGCCCGCTTGATACCGGTCCAGGGCATCCTTCAGCTCAACGGTGGTCCAAACTTCCTCATCGTCAATCTTGACGATGATGTCGCCGAGGCGGTGGATGTAACCCCGCTCGTCCACGATCGTACCCAGAAAATCGGCTATGTAAGCACCGCCGTTCTTGCGAACCATATCGATGAGGCAGCCGCGATACCCCAGGCGCCGGGTCAGCCAGTCCTCCACGAAAAGGATGCCCAGGCCGGGGCGCCGTACGCGCCCATAGCGAATGATGTCAGTGACAATTTCGTTGATGGTGTTGACCGGCACCGCAAACCCAATCCCGACGCTGCTGCCGGACGGGCTGGCGATCTGCGTGTTTACACCGATCAGTCGGCCCGCACTGTCCAGGAGCGGTCCGCCGGAGTTGCCCGGGTTGATGGCCGCGTCCGTCTGGATCACGTCGCGAATCTTTCGACCGTTCATCGATTCGATTTCCCGGCCCAGCGCACTGACCACGCCCACGGTCAGGGTCTGGTCGAGTCCGAACGGGTTCCCGATCGCCAGGACCGTCTGACCGACGTTGAGGTCGTTCGACGTGCCGACCGCGATGGGCTTGAGTTTTTCTGCGGGCCGCTCGATCTTCAGGACGGCGATGTCCTTGTCCGGCTCGAAGCCGACCACCCGCGCGGGCCAGCTTGAGTGGTCGGCGAGGGTCACATATATCCTGTCGGCTCCGGCGATCACGTGATAGTTGGTGACCACGTGTCCGTCGTCATCCCAAACAAAGCCCGAGCCGCTGCCCTTGGGGATTTCCAGGGCGTTAAGGCTGAAGAAGCGACTGGCATACTCGAACGGCGTGATGAACACGACCGACGGCGACACCTCGCGGAAGACGGCGATGCGTGCCTCTTCGTCGGAGGTGAGACCGCCGCGCGGGGTAATCTCACGCGCTTCCGCCTCGGCGTTGTGAAGCGGCACGGACTGGGTGCGGCGTAAGGCGATCGACACGAGCAGGAAGACGATCGCCCACACGCCGAGCATGGTCGGCCAGTTGGGTCCACGTGATCGACTTGGTGCTGTCGCAGCCGGCCTGAGATGTCCGTAGGCTGGCTCGCTCATGGTTGTAACTCCTGATCCTACGCCCCGTCGAGGCCTCGCCGCCCGCTACGATCCGAATGCTCTACTTCTTCCAAGTGGCAACCGTGTCCATTGTACCGCGTAGGCTCCCGTTTTGCTGCCTTCCGCCGTGTGGAGATTCGTCCGGTGGGCGTCAACATTTGTCGATCGAATCCCTCGATCGCCATCCGGGCGGTTGCGACTCGCTTGACGGCTTCCGGCAACCACGGACGACAGCCGCCGGGGAACCCTACGTAACAAGTTTGGCACCTTCTGCTTCGTCTGGCGCGCGGAGCGGAATCCGCGTATACTGTATTCCGGAATCGTTCGGGAATGGCCGGCGCCGACCGGCCGACGATCCACGGTGTAGAAACACGCCTACGGTGCCAACCGCGGCCAAGGTGTTCGGGGCGACGGCTTGGTTCGTGCCGGCGGGGTCTCAGCCAGGAGTAGAATCCATGCGTAAGCTAAGGGGAATCACTGTACTCATCGTTTCGCTCGCGTGTTCGGGCGTCGTGCTCGGTGGCGACTGGCCGCAGTGGCGCGGCCCGGACCGCACCGGTCTTTCGACCGAGACCGGCATCGCTGCCAAGTGGGCGGAGGGCGGGCCGAAGCTCATCTGGAAGGCGACCGGCGCCGGCAAGGGCTTTTCCAGTGTCGTTGTCAAGGATGGCCGCGTTTTCACCTTGGGTGAGCGCGCGGACGGCGAGTACCTGGTGGCGTTTGACCTGAAGACGGGCAAAGAGCTCTGGTCGCAGCCGATGGGCGACGGCTACAAGAATAAGTTCGGCAACGGTCCGCGAAGCACTCCGACGGTCGATGGCGACCGTGTCTTCGGCTTGGGTGCCAGCGGACAGCTCTGGGCGGTTTCAACGCATGACGGCAAACCCATCTGGCACCACGACCTGATCGCCAAGTTCGGCGGTGAAAGCATCATCGAGAAGTTCAAGGGGAAGAAAACGATCCGCTGGGGTTTGAGCGAATCGCCCCTCGTCGAGGGTGATCTTCTGATCTGCAACGTCGGCGCCAAGGGCGGCTCGATCATCGCGTTCAACAAGACCAACGGCGAAACGGTCTGGCGTTCCAAGGGCATCGACGACGTGCCCGGTTATGCGTCGGCCATCGCCGTGACCATGGGTGATGTGCGGCAGATCATCAACTACACGGGAAAGCGAATGCTCGGTCTCAACGTCAACGATGGCAGCGTTCTCTGGGAGTACGACAAGACGGCCAAGACGAATGCCAACCACGCCACACCCATCTTCCACGACGGGAACGTGTTCATGTCGGGCAAGGGCACGTCGCTCGTGAAACTGATCGCGGACCACGAGAAGTTCAAGGTCGAGGAAGTGTACCACCTTGGCAAGCTTCGCAACCACCACGGCGGCTCGGTCTTGGTCGGCGACCACGTCTATGGCGTGTACAGCAAGGGCTTGACGTGCGTGGACCTCAAGACCGGTGAGACCAAATGGAAGGACCGCGGCGTCGGCCCGGCCTCCATCAGCTATGCGGACGGCAAGCTCTTCTGCGTCGGGGAAAAAGGCAAGGTGAGCCTGGTGAAGGCATCCCCCGACAAGTTCGAGGAACTCTCCAGCTTTTCGATCGAGCCGATACAGAAAACGATCTGGGCGCACCCGGTTATCTCCGACCAAAGGCTCTTGATCCGCAACGCGGATGAGATTCTCTGCTACGACGTGAAACGCGCCGACGAACAGGGGTAGGAGGTCGTCTAGAAAAGGCTGTTTCTTGCGTGTGGCACCGGCTGGATACACGGTGCCACTTTCTTTTGCGCGCGCCGGGGGTACAAGGGCGTACCATGCGCACGTTGTGGAGCGCGCGAAACGTTCTCGGACGCCGCCTTACTTGAGGCATGATTCTGAAGTGTGCCGTGGTCGTACGTAGCGGCCGCAAACACGGCCGGTCGCACCTGCACCGACCGTCGCCCAGGTTCCGTTCACTGAAGAGGCCGTCGCACGCGGCGTCAACTACTTCGTTACGCAAGGAGATTGGTCCGTGGGCTACGGGTGCGGCATCGCCCTGGTCGATCTGGATGGCGACGGTGACGACGACCTCGTGGTCACCGGGCGGGCTGACGGCGCGGTTGAGGTCTACGAGAACCTGGGAACGGGAGTATTCACCAGCCGATCCGAAATCACGCTCATTGATCCGCTCCTGAGCGCGTCCGCGGTCGTGGCCGCGGACTACGATGGCGACGGCCTTCTCGATCTGTTCTTCACACAGTGGGATGGTCCCGACAAGCTCTACAAGAATATGGGCGAGTTCTCGTTCCAGGATGTCACGTCGATGGCAGGCGTCGGGGACACGGGCCGCGGCCAGGGCGCAGCCACGGAGACTTCGACGGCGATGGTTGGCTGGATCTGTACGTGGTGAAGCGTAACGAAAACTCGGAGGTTCCCGACATCGGCGTCAACCGGTTCTATCGCAACAAAGGGAACGGACAATTCGACGAGATTGGTGCGGCCGCGGGCGTTGATGACGGTGGGGCGGGGTTCCAACCCGTCTTCTTCGATTACGACCTCGACGGGGATGTGGACCTCTACCTGGCGAACGACAAAGGTTCGTCCACCTTCCATAACCAGCTCTGGAAGAACGTCGGCGGCGCGTTCGTCAACGTTTCAGCGGAGTCCGGGGCCGGCGCCATCGGAGACCTGATGGGTGTCGCCATCGGAGACTTGGACAGGAACGGCCATCCGGATATTTACACCACGAACGTAGGGAACATAACCGGAAACCCGCTGCTTCTGAACCAGGGAGACGGGACGTTTGTGCTAGCGCAGGCCGAAGCCGGAGTAGCGGCGATCGAATCCGGCTGGGCGACTCTCTTTTTCGACCACGACAACGACGGTGACGAGGATCTGTATCTGGTCAATTCCTTTTCGCCCAACCGGTTGTTCCGATACGACGGCTTCTTCCCCACCGTTGAGATTGGCAGCGTGATCGGGTTGGGTGACTCGGGAAACTCCTTCTGCATCGCCATCGGTGACATCGACAACGATGGCGATTTGGACATCGTCCTGCAGAATCACCTGGAGGGGATCAAGATCCTCATCAATCACGTCAACGACACACCCGACGGGCTCCACAACTACTTGAAGATCAAGCTGGCCGGTCTCGGCCCGAACCGCTTCGCTGTTGGCGCTCGCGTCGAGGTTGAGGTCGCGGGGGACTTGCAAAGCCGGCAGGTGTTCGCCGGGATCGGCTTCAAGTCAACGTCCTCGTACGTCCAACATTTCGGCCTCGGGTCGGCAACGACCATTGATCGGCTGACCGTCACTTGGCCGGGCGGGTCGCGGACGACCCTCACGGATGTCCCGGCCAATCAAACGCTGACCGTGACACAGGTGGTTCAGGTCGATGTTCCGACGGTTTCGGTCTGGGGGTTGATCGCTGCAGGAATGCTCCTTCTAACGGCCGGGACGGTCATCCTCCGGCAGCCGCGCCACGCCGGCGTCTAGAGTCTCCTCCGATAACAGTTGCCCAGTGACGACCAGCGCAACTCTCGCGTAATTCCGTTTGCGCCGGCGGTCGATGCCCGTTCGCGGTCCGTGTACAATCAAGTCCGACGGTTCTGATTCGTTCACCTTCTGTCGAAGTTGCTTATGACCGCACGAAAACGCAATAAGAAGGGCAACCCGAAGAGCCGATCGCGCTCACCGGAACCCGCGGCGGCACCGCGAAAGGTTCCGATCCGCTCGCGTTCTCGGATCGTCGCTGTCTGCGCGATCGGCGCCGCAGGCGTGGTCGCGCTCTCGGTGATTGTGTTCTTGCCCAGGGATCACGGCGCGGTACAGCCGCTGGTCGGGGACGGCCGGACGCCACCGAACATCCTGCTGGTCACGCTGGATACCACCCGAGCCGACCGCATCGGGTGCTACGGCTATCAGCAGGCCCGGACGCCCACCATCGATGCGCTGGCGGCTTCGGGCGTGCGATTCGATCAGGCCTTCGCGCATGTTCCGCTCACGTTCCCGTCACACGCCGCGCTGCTCACCGGACTTCACCCGATCAGCAACGGGCTGCGCATCAACCTGGGGGGGGCGCTCAGCCCCGAAATCCTCACACTACCGCAATGGCTCGGGACTCGTGGCTATCGCACGGGTGCCTTCCTGGCCTCGTGGGTGCTGGACTCGGACTTCGGCCTCGACCTCGGGTTCGACACATACGACGACGAGATGGGGGCGGCGGAAGACGGCAAGGGTGAGGCCAAGGTTCGCACCGCGGACCGGGTGTGCGACTCGGCACTGGCATGGATGGAGGCAACCGGTGAGGTGCCCTTTTTCGCCTGGGTTCATTTCTTCGATCCGCACGCCCCGTATTCGCCGCCGGAACCCTATTCGAGCGAACTTGCCAGCGCCTACGACGGTGAGATCGCCTTCGCCGACGCACAGCTCGGACGCCTGGTCTCGTGGCTCGACCGCAAAGGCCTGCGTGATCGAACGCTGGTCATCGTCGCGGGTGACCACGGCGAGGCGTTCGGCGAACACGGCGAACAATCGCATGGGATCCTGCTGTACAACACCACGCTCCGGATCCCTCTCGTGCTGTCTTGGCCCGGCGAGCTGGGTGCGGGACGCGTGGTTGACGGTGCGGTCGGATTGATCGACTTGTTTCCCACCGTCGTGGCGCTGCTCGATCGGGAATCCCCGGCGAAGTTGCAGGGGCGAAGCCTCCTGCCCGCCCTGCGGGCCCAGCCGAAGGCGTTCCCGCCCGTTTACGCGGAGAGTGAGTATCCGCTACTCGGGTACGGATGGGCCGCGCTCCACGCGATCATCTCGGACGGCTGGAAATACATCGAGGCTCCCCGGGCCGAACTCTACCGGCTACCGGACGATCCCGGCGAGGAGACCAATCTTCTCGACCAAGAGCCGGACGTCGCGGCGCGGCTTCGGCTGGCGTTGAGTCAGCACATCGAGCAGATGCCGGCTCGCGTGGCAGAGCACGTCGCCTTCGACGAACGGGCGCTGGAGCGGTTGCAGAGCTTGGGCTACATCGCGGGGGCTCGGACCACGCCCGCCAACGGAGTACGCCGCGACCCCAAGGATATGATCGACGTGCATCGCGGTGTGTTGCGGGCACAGGCCGCAGCGCAGGAGGAACGGCACGGGTACATCGTCACCGTCCTGAAGCCGCTCGCGGAAAAGAGTCCGGAGTCGGACGAGGTGCATGGGCTTCTGGGGGCCGCGTACCTGGAACTGGGTCGCTATGAGGAAGCGGCGCGGGCCTTTGAAATGAGCCTCCGGAGCCGACCCGGGTTCTCGGCGCGACTGGGCGGCTTGGGCGACGCGCTGCGCATGCTGGGGCGACTCGACGAGGCCGTCGAATGCTATCAGGCGGCACTCATTGCATCGCCTGACTTTGCCCAGGTGCATAGCCGGCTGGGCATGGTGTATGGTCAGCAAGGGAAAATGCAGGACGCCTACGGGCACTTCCACAGGTACGCGGAGTTGGCACCCGACTCGGCCAACGCACACTTCAACCTCGCAAACATCCTGCAGGCACTTCAAAGACCGACCGAAGCGGTTAGCCATTTGGAGCAAGCCGTCGATCTCGATCCAAGTTGCGTTCCGTGCCACGAGGGTCTGTTGCGCGCGCTGTTCGCCGAGGACCGGTTAGTGGACGTCGTTGCCGTGCTTCGCGCCGCCCACGTCGCTCTGCCCGACAACCGTGCGTTCACCAAGCAACTCGCCTGGCTGCTCGCGACGTCGCCCATGGACGCGATTCGAAACGGCGATGAGGCCGTGCGAGTGGCGACGGAGCTCGTCGATGGAACAGGAGAGACCTCTGGCACCCTCGACGTTCTCGCTGCCGCGCACGCAGCCAAAGGCGAGTTCGCCGAGGCCGTAGCAGGTGTGCGCCACGCGCTTGAGTTGGTCGAACCGCAAGACGCCGCGCTGAAGCGCCGACTAGAGGATCACCTGACGCACTACTTGGCCGGCCGGCCCTTTATCGAATAGATGCGGTAGCCAGAAGCCGGAGCGCATCGCCGCAGGACTTCGTCCATGATTTTTGTGCTTCCAACCCGCATCGTCAGTTCATCGTTGGCGTAGCATGGGCCGTCGCCACGTCCGGTGGGTCATGTGCGTGCAAACCGGTTGTTCCGCTTCCTTGCGTAGGCATCAGTTCTGAGTGGTTTGAGGCTCCCCACGGCGAATCGGCCGGGAGGCAGCGTCCGATAGTAGTTGCGATGAGGGCTCAGGTGCAACGACCGGAGTCGGTTCGCCACGTCTTGGGGACATGATCTGAAAGCACGACTTTGGCCGGGCATATCGGGGGTCGAAGTCTTACGGGACTCGGTCGGCGACCGCTGGGTCTCAGCCGTATGGTGTGAACCATCCGCGCCACATGTCAGCCCGTCTGGAAGGTTTTTCCTCACAGGGATACAGGCTGGTCATACCTCTCGCAGGGAAGCCAAACAACGCAAAAAACTCGTATTTTGTTGAGGCAAGGTGTTGCAATCCGCCATCGGCGGTGGCATAATACCGTTTATCGGTTCTCCGGAACTGAGGCTGGGTCGTTCGACTCAGCCTGCTTTTCCGGCTCGGCCAAGCAAACTGAGCTGCGCCGGGTTTCTTGGGGCATCGGATCAGAGCACGTCGTGTGCAAGCGAGTTTTGGCCCTCCGGCCTGTGAGTGGGTCGTTGGTCTGGCGGTTGTCGTTTTTGGCGTCTTCGTTTGCTTTTTTGAAAGAAAACAGTGCGGTTGGCAAGGCGCTGATCGTAAGGGCTTGTAAAGGTTGCGTTGTTTTGATTAGAATGAGTACACTGGTCTTCGAGAAGTAGAGCAACAGTGGGCTCCAGATACTCTTGGGCAGAGAGTGTTCACGTCACTTTTGGAAAGGAAAGAACGATGGGACGGAAGAACTTTGTGGGTTGTTTTGGGATTTGCGGCTGTGCCGCGATCGTGGCATTGGCGCTGGGTGCCGCACCGGCCTTGGCGCAGGTGGACAACTGCGCGGACGGACCGGCTGTGGCGGTCGATGGATCCAACCCCATCGATACCACCGCTGCGACGACGGATGGGCCTGATACGACTGGTGGGGCCTGTTCCTATAACAACACGCAGATACATAACGACATCTGGTTCATCTACACCGCGACCTGTGATGGATTCCTCAACATCGACCTGTGCGGCGGTGACGGGTTCGGACCCGATGGCGTGTTCTTTGACAGCCGGGTGGCCATCTACAGTGGCACCACCTGCCCCGTGGACGCGACGAACCAGATATTCTGCAACGATGATGGTTCCGGTTGTCCGAGTTTTTCATCAGCCATCTTCGAGAGTTTGGTTGTCGCCACCGGTGCGCAGGTTCTGATTCGCGTCGGTGGTTTCAACGAGACGGAGTCGGGAACCGGCACGATGGGCATCGCATGCACACCGGAGGTTTGTGGCGACAACGTCCAGGTCGGAGCCGAAGAATGTGACGGCGACGATGCCGATGCTTGTAACGGGGCGGCATGTACCGCGACCTGCGAATGCGCTGAGGTTTGTGGTGACGGCGTCCAGATCGGAGCCGAAGAATGTGATGGCGACGATGCCGCGGCTTGTAACGGGGCGGGATGTACCGCGACCTGCGAATGCGTTGAGGTTTGTGGTGACGGCATCCAGATCGGAGCCGAAGAATGTGACGGCGACGATGCCTCCGCCTGCGCGATTGCATGTACTGCGGCCTGCACCTGCATTGTGGTAACGGTCCCGGCTCTTCCGCCGATCGGGTTGATCGGGCTGGCCATCATCCTGCTGGCCGGTGGGGCTCTGATCTTCGCATGGCGTCCCGTGCGTGCCGAGGCTGGCAGCGAGTAAACTTTGAGCAAGGCGAAAAGACCTCGCCAAAAGAATGCAACGAGTCTTCCTCCGCCCCATGCAACGGGGCGGGGGAAGACTTATTCTTTTTCCGGCCAGCCCCGGCAGAGGGCACCCTCGCAACGCCCCCCCATCCCGCCCCGAGGCAAGGCGCCCGTCGTTCGTTTCGTCCTCGGCTTCCTGGTGCTTCTCGCGGTTTTCTACGCCGTCTATGTTCCCGTCTCACAAACCGAGTTCTATAAAAAAAGCTATCTGGTGGTCCTCGCCCAGATTTCCGCGCTGGTTCTTCGCGGTATCGGATACACGATTAACGTCACCGGCCGGCTGCTGGAATGTCCGGAGTGTCCGTTGTCGGCGTTCTCGCTTAAAATCGTCCCCGGCTGCGATGGCATGGAAGCACTGGCCCTTTTCTGTGCGGCCGTGCTGGCGTCTCCGGTTTCGCTGCGATCACGCCTTGTGTTCGCCGCAATCGGAAGCGCCGGCGTGTTCATCATCAACATCCTCCGCATCGTGACCCTGTTTCTAGTCGGAGCCCATTTCCCGAAGCGCTTTGAATTGCTGCACTGGGATCTGTGGCCCGGGCTGCTGATTCTTGTCATCATGTCGAGTTGGATGATCTGGGCTCGCCGTGCATTCCGAGCCCATGTCCGAGAAGCCCCGCGGCGCGAAAGCCCATGAAGGTACGCTTTCTGGTTGGATTCCTGGCTGTTTACCTCGCGCTGATGTGGCCTTGGTCTGGATGGCACCACGCCTGTCGCGACGCCTTTGTCGCTGTGGCGAACCGCGTCGTCGCTCAGCCTGCGTCCGCCGGCCCTCCGTGCGTGTTGTGCGAGAGCACCGGCTGGCGCGTTACGGAAAACGGTCGTATCCCCTGTGCGCCGCGCTTTCATCGCCGGATACTGCAACCGGTGGACGACAGAGGGAAGTCGGTCGATACCGTCCTGCAGGTCAAGGTGGAGGTGCAGGGCGTACCACAATGGCTTGAGATCGGCATCAGCAGCCGTCAGGTAGGCTACCTCCCCACCGCGGTCTTGTTGGCGCTGATTGTGGCCACGCCGATCGCCCTGACGCGTCGTCTTCGCTCGCTTGGTCTGGGGATCGTCCTGATCCACCTGTTCATCGCGTTGCGCATCGCCGTGATGCTCTTTTGGGGGTCGCACAAGGATTGGACACCCCCCACGCCCGGTGCGCCAGCTTTTTGGTCCAAGGCAATTGAGGCCGCGGTCATGTTCTTCGGGGTGGGGCAACCGATGGGCTACATCGCGCCGGTGGTCCTCTGGGTACTCGTTTCATTCCGTCGGGAGGATGTGGCCTCGCTTCTTGGCGCACCAGCGGGCGACGATTCACCCGACGATGGACCGCCCGCTACACAGGGCGATGCATCGTCCGCGTAGGAGCCCGCCTGGGCACTGGGGACGCACTTGGGCAACGACGTACGCGCTCAACCCCCTGTTGCGAGTTGTTTTCGCCGATCTACAATCCGCTCCGTAGCGGGGTGTTGGGAATCGGCGACCCTTGCCGATTCGTCGAACCCGGAAAAAACGAGCACCGATCGCTAGCGCGCGATCGATTGGAGAAAATGGATGGGCACGCTCCGACGGTTGATCCTCCCGTTGCTGTTGGGACACTTCTTTTTCGCCCATGGTGCGCCGGTTTGCGAGGCGACTCGGCCGGAACCATGGCGACAGCCTGAGCCCTCCGCAGCCGGCACGTCGCGGTCCGCTCCGTCGGTTCCTTCCTGGGCGGCGGACGCACGCTGGTATCACGTCGTGGTTCCGCGTTTCCACAACGTTGACTCCACCGAAGGGTCTGGCGAAGGGAACCTGGCCGGGCTCGCAGTGCGATTGGGCTATCTCAAGGAGCTCGGGATCAATGCGCTGCTTCTTGACACCATCTTCCACGAGCGGTCCGCCGGAAAGCATCCGGCCGCTGACCTACGACACATTGACGATCGGATCGGTCAAAGGGAGAGCCTCTCGCGGGTCATCGGGGAAACCACGGATCCGGGCACGTGGCGTTTTTCGGAGAGCGACCGACTCTTCCGGTCTTTCGTCAAGACGGCCCATGACCACGGCTTTCGCGTGGCGCTCGCTGTGGACATCGAACGAGTGGTCCGCGGACTGGCTGAGCCGGGCGATCTTCCCGGCTATTGGCTCGCGACCACCCGCCGATGGTCGGACCCGAACGCCGACGGCAATCCAAGCGACGGTGTGGACGGGTGGGTCGTGGCCGGTGTCGAACGGGCACCGCGAGGGCTTTGGCGAATCTGGCGCGCGCAGGTCAAGAAGCTCAATCGCAACGTCCTCCTCGTTGCCGATGTTGACAAGGACGCGCAGTCGTGGCTCGGCGAAGGCGGGTTCGATGTGGCGATCAACCGCGAAACGGGGGCAACGATCCGCCGATTCTTTGCGTCGATGCCATCCACCGCTCGCCTCGGCAAGTTCGTTGACGATCTGGTCGTCGCCTCAAAGAGCCCTTCGCCCGGCACTCGCAACGCCTCGCTTACTCCCATGGGCGGGCCGGGCGTCGTGCGGCTGCGGACGTTGCTGACCAAGAGTCTCGAGCGGTCGGAAAAGAAGACCGCCGTTCCGGCGACAGCGGGCAATGATCCATCCCTGGCGCGGCTTCGGTTGGCCACGTTCCTCGCCCAGTTCAGCCGGGGCGCGCCGGTGACGTTCTACGGCGACGAAGTGGGCATGTCCTATCGCCAGGGCGTGGCTGAGCCGGCGCCGATGTGGTGGCCTGACCTTCGCCAACAAGCGATGGGGAACGGCGCGGGATACTACGCCCGTCTCGCCTCGCTGATCCGCTGGGTGGGGGCGCGCCGCGACGTGGACAAGCCGCTTCGGCGCGGCAGGTTCGAGAAGGTGATGGTCGATGAAGCCCGGCGCCTATTTGCCGTCGGCAGGTCATTGGGGAGCCAACGCGTGATCCTGGTCATGAACCTTTCGGACACCAAACAAAAGATCATGCTCAAGGTTGGCACGCCCACGCAGATCGTCACGCTCCTGAGCCCGCACCTGTTGCCGGCGGGTGCGCGTCGCCCGGACGAGACCCCCCGCGTACCGGCCAACGTGCATGTTGCACCATTGGGAATGCTCGCCAGCGCGCAGCGCGTCAGCGACGCCGGCGAGATCCGGTTATGGGTCGATCCCATGTCGGTGCGGCTGGTCTTGATGGGCGGCGATGAGCCCAAGTAGAGCCGATGCCTTGGCCGTGCGGGAGCCTCGCCAGGCATGCTCTCGGAGCGTCCCTGTCACCCGCGCGCAACGTTTTGGGGCGTCAACATTGACCGGCCCGCGGCCCGCGGGCATCATTGATAGGAGCGGGCGCCGTTCCGCGTCCCGTGTCACCAGCCCACTGGGGAGCCTTGATCCATGAGAGCCGTCGGAAAGACGATCCTCGAAATGTTGTTGCTTGGCTGCGTAGCGGTGGCCGTCGCCTTCATTGACCACGCCGTGCGGGCCAAGGGTTCGCTCGACGTCACCCGGAACTACTTCAGCCGGCGACCGATCGACCCGACCACGACGTCCCCGGCGACAGGGCACGCGGACGACCCCAAGCCGGCCGGGGCTGACTCATCGGGGATCGTAAAGGCCGCCCCTTCCGAGGCGACCACCAAGACCGTGGCCGCACCGGCGGTGGAAGCTCACTTGGACTACGACTACCAGGACATTTCCTTCGCGGAGGTTCAGGCGGTCTTCAACGACCCAGCGACGGCCTCCGGTGCCAACGTCTTCATCGACGCTCGCAACGATGACTCGTACGAGGAAGGCCACATCCCCGGGGCCTTGCAGTGCGATCATTATGAGCTCGACAACTATCTGCCGAACGTGTTGCCCCTGGCCGAGGGTGCTGAAAAGGTCATCGTGTATTGCAACGGCGGAGACTGCGAGGACAGTATTTTCATGTGCCAGGACTTGATCACCGCCGGCATCTCTTATGACAATCTCTACCTGTTTTCCGGCGGCTGGCAGGCATGGAAGGCCGGCGGCATGCCGATCGACACCGGGCGCGAGGAGTAGGGGCGTTGGCCGGTAGAAAATCGCTCATCAGTCGCCTGGACGAGCCCTCCATTCCCGTGGTCTTTCTGCTACGCTTGTTTCTGGGCGGGCTCTTCGTGTACATGGGGGTCCACAAGATCGGCGACCCGGTCGCGTTCCTCAAACAAATCCGCCTCTACGAAATGTTGCCGGAGACGCCGCCGTACTACCTCGTCGGCAGTGCGATCGTGCTTCCCTGGCTGGAGGTGGTCTGCGGGGTTGCGCTCGTGCTCGGGCTCTGGCGCCGCGGTGCAGGGGCCGTCATCACCATCATGTTGGCCGTCTTCACCCCCGCGATTTTTCTACGCGCATGGGCCATCCATACCACCGACGGGACGCCCTTTTTCGAGATCGCGTTCGACTGCGGCTGCGGCGGCGGCCCGGTTGTCATCTGGAAGAAGCTGCTCGAGAACACCGGGCTGTTCTTGCTCGGAATCCTGATGGTGGCGTCGCGATCGAATTGTTGTTGCCTTCAGCGCCTGTTCGATCGTAGCCCCGGCATCGGCAAAGCCTGCCATCGCTGCGGTCAGCCCCTCACCAATACAAGCGACACCTTGTGTCGGACCTGCTCGGAATCGACCGAGCCCGCGACCGCCGGTTCTGTTGTCTGATGGGGCGCGTCGATCTTCGCCCGGGCCGATCAGCCGCCACCGATCGGGTTTTATCTACCAGTGCTACGGCTTCTGGTCGGCCTGTGTTGTGAATGGCGTTGCACATTCCGGGCATCTAGGCTCCGGCAAGCCCCGAAGATCATAGCCGCAGGCAAGGCATTGGCCGTGTTTTCGTCGTCGATGACGACGAAGTGGACCACGAACAAAGGCAATAGGGGGGTACGGGGCTGAAAGAACAAATAGCACCCAAAGAGGGCACGTCACAGTTACCACGCTCATGCTTCGATACGCTTGATACTTGCCTCGATGTTCCGGGCGAAAGTCCCATGCATCGGCCCTTAGGTTCAGCGGGCCGAAGTCTTGAGCGCGACGATATGATATCTTCTGTAGCTCTCGATAGAAAACATCAAGACCGACGACCACGTTCTGCTTGCGAGTGTATATGGAGGCCTGGTAGGTTTCATCAACTCCTTCATGGAGCCGGAACTCTACTTCCCATTCCGCGCCACCAAGGGATGCTTTATACACCAGACCAAGGGTTTGAAGCACCGCCAAAGGCAGAAGATAATTGGCTGCCCAAGCGGTTCCCGATACCAGCGCGACGATCGCAAGAACAGCAGTGATGGCGTTACGTAGAGCTTTTCTTGTTGCTGTCAATGCTCGATGCAAGACGTTCTCTTCTTTCTGATGGAACTGTGCTGAGTAACTCATCTCCTCTCCAAACGCAAGTTTTCGTATTTCTGTTGTGCCTCCTTAGTAGGGTTCGTGGGGGCATCGGATCGCCGCACGAGGTGGAAGACGAGGTTCTTGGAAGCTCGCGGGTCGATTGTTCCGCTGCGCCAAGCTGTTCAGGGCTGACATTCTTCTTGATGGCGTTCTTCTTACGGTCATCTGAGCAGCTCCTCAGCTCTCGGCTCGCGACCCTGTCCCCCGTCGCTCGCCCTGACGAGTGACGCGAGCGGGCCACGGTCGATGCGGTGTTTCGCGGGCAGCGCTCGGACGGGCTCCTTGAGGCTTCAGTCGAGTAGGTCAGGCGGCTCGTAGGGCAGGCTATTGCCTGCCGTCCCGTCCGGGCGCGTACCAGTCCGTCTCGACGTTCATCGAGATACATGACAGAACGAAAACGTGAGCGGCTAGCGCTCGCGGCAGGCAATAGCCTGCCCTACATGGATTGTTCGCGCCCTGTCCGAGGGCTTGCGCCCACGGCTCTGACTCCGCGTGCCGCCGTCAAGATGAACTTGTACTACCCGCCACACCTGGTCCGGCTTTTTACTTGTGAACAATTGCCCTTCCGTCGATGATCCACAACATTGACGCTGGTTGACGCCGCTACCTTCGGCGCCGTCATCACGAAGGAGCCCGCCGATGAAGCTTGCCCGCCGCATCCTTGAACTGGCCGAGTCCGCGACCCTGGCCGTCACCGCGACGGCCGCGCGCATGAAGGCGGCCGGAATCGACGTTATCAGCTTTGGCGCGGGCGAACCGGACTTCGATACCCCCTCGTTTATCAAGGAGGTGGGTGTACGGGCGATCGAGTCGGGGCAGACGCGCTACTCGAAACCGGCGTCGGGCTTGCCTGAGCTGAAGACGGCCATCTGCAAGAAGCTCGCCCGCGACAACGCGCTGACCTACTCGCCGGAGCAGGTGATCGTCACCGCCGGCGGCAAGATGGCGCTCTACCTGGCGATTCAAGCGCTGGTCGATCCGGGCGACGAAGTCATCATCCCCAAGCCCTACTGGGTGAGCTATCCGGAGATCGTCAAGCTGGCGGGCGGCGTGCCCGTGTTTGCCAGCGGCCCGGAGGACAATGACTACCGCTTGACACCCGGTGCCCTCGGTGCGGCGCTGACGGATCGAACCCGAGGCCTGATCCTCAACTCCCCATCGAACCCCAGCGGCGTGACCTATGCCCCCGACGAGATTCGTTCGCTGGCCACGGTTGTCCAGGACCGCGATGTCTGGGTCATCTCGGACGAAATATACGACCGGCTCCTTTACGGCGGCGCCTCGACGCTGAGCTTCGCGGCCGCCTCGCAAAGGGCCTACGCCCAAACGATCACGATGAACAGCGCGTCAAAGACCTATGCCATGACCGGATGGCGCATGGCGTACGCAGCCGGTCCCGTGGACGTGATCAAGGCGATGGCCAAGCTCCAGACCCAGACGACCAGCGGCACCGTGACGTTCAACCAGCTTGCGCTCGCGGAAGCGCTGCGGTCGGATCGTGGGTCGGTCGAGACGATGCGCGCCGAGTTCGAGCGGCGCGGACGGGTCATGCACGGTCGTCTCGTATCGATGCCGGGGGTGCGCTGCCCCAAGCCGACCGGGGCGTTCTACTGTTTTCCCAACGTGTCGGCCTCGTACGAACGGCTCGGCGTCGCCGGCTCGATTGAGTTCGCCGCGCGGCTGCTCGAAGACGCGCGGGTCGCGGTCGTTCCCGGCGTCGCGTTCGGGCTCGATCAGCACGTCCGCCTCTCGTTCGCCACGGGCATGGACCAGATCGAGGCGGGTCTCGAGCGGATCGAGGGCTTCCTTTCCTGAAGCGGGTGAGCTTGGTTGCGTGACAGAATCGGCGTTACGCACTCTTCAGAGCACCGGGCGCGAGCCCGGTGACACCTTGACGAGGTGGTCCGCCGGCCGGCGCCGGCGGCTCTGACTCGGCATTACCCGTCCCACCGGAAATGTCGCGGACGCGGCGAGCTTGCCGCTCCGGTCACGGGCGGTCGGGGCGCTTGACGTCGTATTTCTTGACGCGATAGCGCAGATTGTCTCGGCTGATCCCCAGGATGCGCGCGGCTTGGGATTGGTTCCAATCGCATTCCTCGAGCGCCTTGACGACCATCGACCGTTCGTTGTCGCGCAGGCTTCGACCGCCGGCTCCCCCCGGTTGATCGCCGCTGGTGAGTTCCGGCGGAAGGTGCGTGGGCAAGAGTTCTGCCTCGTCCGCAAGCAGAACGGCGCGTTCGATGACGTTGGCCAGCTCGCGGATGTTGCCGGGCCAGGCGTAGGCGGTCAGAAGATTGATCGCCTCGAGCGAGGGCCGACGCTTCCCACCGCCGACCTTGGCGCACGCGCTGGTAAGGAAATGTTCGACCAGAGCCGGGATGTCTCCGCGCCGATCGCGAAGCGGCGGCAGTGTGATGGGGAAGACGTTGAGTCGGTAATAGAGATCTTCGCGGAACTTTTTCTCGGCGATGGCGGTCTTGAGGTCGCGATTGGTGGCCGCGATGATCCGCACGTCGCAGGAGATCGTCTTGATCCCGCCGACACGCGTAAATGTTTGCTCTTGAAGAAGCCGGAGAAGCTTTACCTGCGTGGACGCGCTGATGTCGCCGATCTCGTCAAGAAAGAGCGTTCCGTGGTCGGCCAACTCGAATCGGCCGAGGTGCTGCGCCGTTGCCCCCGTGAACGCGCCCTTTTCGTGACCGAACAGCTCACTCTCCAGCAGCGTCTCGGCCAGGGCGGCGCAGTTGACGGCGACAAAGGCGTTGTCTCGTCGGGTCGAGGCCGCGTGAACGTACTTGGCCAGCACCTCCTTGCCGGTTCCCGTCTCTCCGACGAGAAGCACGGTGGAGCCGGTCGGCGCGACGCGATCGGCCAGGGCGAGCATCTCTACAACCGGCGGCGACGAGCCGATGATGCGCGCACCGTCCAAGACCGACCCGCGTAGCGCGAGGTTCTCTTTGCGCAGGCGCTCGTGTGCCAGCGCGTTCCGCGCGGCACAAGCGGCGAGATTGGCAAAAATCTCGAGAAGCTTCTCGTCCCGTTGGTCGAATACGCCGGTATCGACGCGATTGATCACCTCGAGAACGCCGATGGGCTGGGACTTGTAGACCATGGGGGCGGCAATCATGCCTCGGGTCTTGAACTCGCCCTGCTCGTCGATGCCGCGGAAGAAGTCCGGGTTTGCGGAGACGTCGAGGACGTTCTCGGCCCGCCCGGTGCGTATCACATGCCCGGCAATGCCGAGATCGGCGTCGAACTCTCGCCCGATGAGTGCCTCGCTTCTGACACCGTAGGCGGCGGCAAAGACCAGTCGGCTGCGCGCTCGATCGAGGGTGAGCACGCTGGCAGCCTCGGCGCGCAGCACACCGGCGGCGCCGCGGGCGATCTGATCGAGTACGACGGTCAGCTCCAGCGTCGAGTTGATCGCGGCGGAAGCCTCGGTCAGCGCCGTTAGGGTTTCGAGTGGGAACTCATAGGACGCGAGGTTCATCAAGGGCTCCGCCTGCCGCGGGGTTCGGGCACGCCGCCGGCGCACGTTCCGACGAGCATCACCGAACGCTCTATGGGAGAATCTCCACCGGATCCCCGATTCGCAAGACCGAGAAGAGTTCCTCAATGTGCTCGTCCGACAGGGCGATACATCCGCCGGTCCAGTCGCGACCGACTCGCCGCCCGTGAATGCCGATCCCTCCTCCAAGGCCGGTTCCCCAGTCGGGACATCGCTGGTCGGCCAGCGCGCGGCGGATGGCGGCCGCCTCCCCGGGCGAGACGAGCCCTCGCTCGAGGCCCCATTGCGTCGTGGGGAGGTCCGGATAATCGATACCGATGAAGCGGTGGTATGGGCTGTCAGCCTTCTTGATGACGGCCCGGAACCGCCCCTCCGGGGTTCGCCCGTCTTCTCTGCGCCGTTTCGGACCCAGAGGCGCCACGCCCAGGTCGATGGCGTAGGTTCGGACGAGCGATTCACCGTCGAAGAGGTGTAGGACACGGCTGGACTTCATCACGACCACGCGCGGAGACGCCACCGCCAAGACCGGATCACGTTCCGGTTGCACACCACTACCCGCGGTGGTTTCCAGCGCTATCGCCACAATGAGCAGGAGTCCTCCCACGGCGACACAGCCCGTGGAGGCTTCCGCTCTTTTTCGGCGGTGCAAGAAGCGGTCGTGCGTCTGGCAGGACATCTCGATCCATCGTCCCGGGCACGGGAACACCCGATATTCGTCCATGAACCGCCGCAACCGTAGGCCCCCGGCATGTTCCCTGGACCCGTACCTGTGGCGGAAACAGAAGCATACAATGGGGCAATGGACGCGCCAACGGATGAACAACTCCTTAGCCAATACCTGGCAGGCGACCGAGCCGGCTTTGAGCTGCTCGTACGCCGCCACAGTCGGGAATTGCACCAGTTCGTCTACCGGTTCACCGGAAACGCCGCCGCCGAGGATGTGGTGCAGGAGACCTTCCTTCAGGTCCATCATTCGGCCGGTTCGTTCGATCTCAAGCGGCGATTCAAGCCCTGGCTCTTCACGATCGCGGCCAACAAGGCCCGAGACCACCTTCGACGGCTCAGCCGACGTCGAGAGGTGGCGTTTGAAGCGGAAATCAGCCAGGACGGTGGATCCGGGAAGCGGTTTCTCGACCTTTTGCCCGGCGGCGACGTACTACCCGAAGAGGACTTGCTCCTGGAAGAGAAACGGCGCTTCGTCCGCGAGGTCATGGAGGGAATGCCCGACAAGCTCTCGGAGGTCTTGACCCTCGCCTACTATCACCGGTTTCCCTACAAGGAGATCGGTGAGATCGTCCGTATCCCGCTGGGGACGGTGAAGAGTCGGCTGCACGCGGCCGTCCTCTGTTTCGGGCAGCGCTACCGCGATCTGGTGGCGGCTCGGGTCCGGCGGGAAACGTAACAGCGGTGGTAGCGGACTCCGGCGGGGACCGGATCGGTCATCGTGCCTCACAAGAAAACGAACTGGCACGGCTAGTTCTTGGGAAAACTTACTTATGCCGCGCACCGAGCCAACGCCCGAGGACTTGCTTCTCGACCTGCATCTCGATCGGCTTAACCACGAGGAGCGTTCGTGGGTCGAAAACGCCTTGCGTAGTGACGAAGCCCTTCGAGCCAAGAGCGAACAACTTGGCCTGGTTCTTCAACCGCTGGACCACTGGACGGCGGCCCCACCGGTAAACCTGGCGGACCGTGTTCTGTCGTACGTCGCCAAGGAGTGTGCCGCGGCGACGATGGTACGGCCGACGTCGCCAGCGAACCCGCGCGGGCGAGCGCCCTTTGTTTCACTGCGTGATCTGGTGGCCGTGGCGGCCTGTCTGGCGCTGATGGTGGGCGTCCTTGTCCCGGGTCTCTCAAGCCTTCGAGATCATTCACAACGGGCACGGTGTGCGTCCAACCTTGGTTCGATCTTCCGCGGCACGGCGACGTACCAAGCGGCCTTTGGCGGCTCTCTTCCCTTCGCGGGCGGGCCTCGTCAAACGGCCTGGCTTCCCGAAGGGGCGGACCGCCGACCCTACGCATCGAACAGCCGCCACGTGTATCTGACCGTCAAGGGGCGGTTCGGGCCTCGGGTGGCCGACTTTGTCTGTCCGGGCTGCGTGACGCATGAGCCGATGCGAAATGAGGACGTCGATCGGTATGACGACTTCGCCCGCGCGTCCGACGTGAGCTACTCCTTCGCGAATCTGTCCGGTGCGACCCCCAACCTTCACCCGAGACGGTCCGTTGCCTACGCCGCCGACCACAACCCACTCTTCGTGGACGGGCACTTCGATGCGTCGGTCAACGCCGACACGGCGAATTCGCCGGCCCATCGGGGGAAGGGGCAGAAGGTGCTTGCGCTCGACGGGAGTGTCGAGTGGTTGACATCCCCGACCTTTGGGGAAGACCAGGATAACCTCTGGCTGACGGGCAATCTTCGCACCTACAAGGGGATCGAGACTCCCGTCGATGAGAACGATGTCCACCTGGTCCCCGGCATCCCGAGCACCGACCCCGTCCTGGGCGCCAGCACGAAGCGCCTCATCACAAAGCCGTAGCCGCAACAACCCGACGATAAAGCCGCCAGAGCCTGCCTCGGTAGAGGACGCTCCCGAATGGGAGTGTAGGGCGGGCTATTGCCCGCCGTCTTGTGATCGAACGGCGGGTAATAGCCCTCCCTACTTGTGCCGATAGGCACGCTACATCCCGCCGAACGACGTAGTTATCGCACATCAGCAAGTTTTTCTCAAAAAAAATCTTGCTTGGTAAGCCAGGGAATCTAATGAAACTGGGTATCGCGGTTTTCGGCTTATCGGTCGGACGATGCCGTAACGCCCACCCAGCTTAACGCCCTCCCCGCGCCTGATGACACGATCATGGCACTGGCCTACGCCTGCACGTACGCACTTGAATGTTACTGTTAAGGCACGAACCCAGTGGGCAAACCATCCGTGAGGGTGGGACGCAAAGCCACGAGTCCCGTGAGTCGGGATAGTCGGGTTGCACAACAGGCAAGCACTTAATGTTGGAGGGTTACCGTCATGAGATACGCCACACTTCTGCGCAGTCCCGTACCGTCCCAAAATGGAGTTCGCCATCCGCGCCGTCGCGCGGCGGCCGCCGTCCTGGTGATGGTTTCCATGCCGGTCCTGGTTGGCATGGCCGCTCTTACCGTTGACGTCGGCTACCTCTACCAAGCTCGGCAGCAGATGCAAATTGCAGCCGATGCCGCGGCGATGGCAGCGGCCTGGACCTTCGTCGATGAAGACGGAAACGTCACGATCGACGTAGCGAGGGCACAAGCCGCTGCTTTTGCGACCATGAACTCCAACGGTGCGGTGACCACGGTTGAGGCCGGCTGGATCCAGGATCCGGCCGATCCGGCCTCACCGTTTATCCCGACGGTGTTCCCGCCGATCAACGCATTCCGCGTGACGTCGGAGCGTACGGCGGAAGCGGGTAACGCGCTGCCGCTCTTCTTTGCGGGCGTGTTCGGGATCACCGAAACGGATGTGAGCGCTTCCGCTGTCGCCGCCCTGACGCCGGTGCAGGCGCTCGACGGCGTACCGGTCGCGCTTCGCGTGCCGGGATTCGGTCCGGTCGATCCGGACATTGTCCTGGCCAACCCCGGCAAGGACGGTCCCTCGGAGCCGCTCGACGGCGTGTCCTTCCAGATCGGCGAGCAGGTTACCCTGTTCACCTTCGGCAAGGGCAAGAAATCGCCGGTCCACCTGGTACTCAACACCAACGACATTCCCGGCGAGGCTCAGCTTGGCAAGGTGCTTCGCGGCGAGGATCCACCGGTCCCGCTGGCCCTCGGCGATGTGATCGACGTGATGGGGGAAGGCACCGGGCACAACGGCCTCGGCGTCAAACTGGCCGACCGACTCGACGACGGAGACCCGTCCAACGACGTCGTACTGGTTCCGGTTGTCGCAACACTACCTGACAGCCGGGACGCCCAGGGCGACCTCTCGGGAAACGTGGTGATCGTGGATTTTGTGGCCGTCCGTCTCGACGCCATCCTCGAGGTAACCATTCCGGACCCCAACGACCAGGGGAGCAACGGCAACTCGCAGGGCAATGGTAACTCGCAGGGCAATGGCAACACGATCGACATCGAGCTGTTGGTGGGAACGATCATCCAGCGACCGGTGAGCGGGACGGCGACGATGGCGGCCTCCGGCGTGGTTGACGGACCGAGCGTGGCGGTCCCCCAGATCATTCGATAGTACTGCCGAAACGTCATGCCAGCGCGTGGCTGGGCGCGGCGGTCCTTTGTGGTCAGGGGGGCGTCGCGTCCTTCTTGCTTGACGGCTCGTCGCGTAACGAGCCAGCGGGTGCGGGTCGTTAGATGCCTCTTGCCGACGTTCAGCTCGGCAGCCCTTTCTCGATCACCTCTTCCACGGCCCGGCAGAAGGTGTCCACCTCGCGAAGGGATGTGTAGGTGTTGGGTGTCACCCGCACGCCGGAAAAATCTTTGTGTGTAATGGGCGTGACCACGATCTTGTGGGCCTTGAAGAGATGCCTTGTCAGCTCGCCGGGCTTGATCCCCTCGATCCCCACCGTTCCGATGCCGCACGACTGCTTGGGGTCAAGGTTGGTCGATAGGATCACGCGGTCTTGATGCATCAGGCGCTTTGCCCAACGGTCGCGCAGGAATCGCAGGCGCGCCTCCTTGCGGGCCGCCCCGAGCCCCTCGTAGAAGGTCAGCGCTTCGGCGATCGCCAGTCGCGGGGCGGCCGGGTGGGTGCCGATCTCCTCGAACTTGCGGATGTCGTCGATCCGTTCCTCGGGCGGGGCCATCAGCGGCCAGAGGTTGGCGATCCTGGACCGGCGCACGAAGAGGAAGCCGGTGCCGATCGGGGCGCTGAGCCACTTGTGCAGGCTCGTTCCGTAGTAATCGCAGTCCAGGTCGGCGTGGGTGAACTGGAAATGGGCGAAGGCATGGGCCCCATCGACGATGACTTCGATACCCCGGCGCCGGGCGAGACGAACGATGTCCTTCACCGGAAAAATCTGCCCGGTGAGGTTGGTGACGTGGCAGCAGAGGATCGCCTTCGTTTTCGGCGTGATGTGTTTCTCGAAGAGCGTGGACAACTCGGAGAGCGACTTGGGGGGGACCGGGAAGTCGAACGTTTTCAAGACGATGCCTTCACGCTGCTCTCGCTGTTTCAGGGTGTTGAGCATGCGTGGGTAGTCGTGGCTGGTGGAGAGGACTTCGTCTCCGGGTTTCAGGTCGATTCCGTTCAGACAGATCTCCAGTGATTCGCTGGCGTTCCGCGTGATGGCGATTTCCTCGGCGTCACAGCCGAAGTGTTGCGCGATGCGCGCCCGAACCGTTTCCACCTGCGGGTCAAGCACCTGCCAGAGGTGCCGCGGCGGAAGATGGTTCGTAAAGGCCATGTGCCGCTTCATGGCGTCCATGACCGATCGAGGCGCCGGGGCGACGCCGCCGTTGTTGAGGTTGATGATCGATCGATCGACGTCGTAGGCCCGCTGCACCTGAAACCAGAAGTCCTCGTTTCCCGATAGGGCCACGGGGGTTTCGCTTCCGGCGTCGCGGACCGCCGCCTGGACCCGGGCCAGCCCGTCGTCGCGCAACATCGCATAGCCGAACGTGGCCACCCCTGCGACCGTGGTCAAAAACTCTCGTCTTGAATCCGCCATGATTTGCTCCTTTGGGCGTGTGTTTGCCCATGTATGCCTTACTTGGCAGGCATCGTCAAGGGCACGTGCCGTTGACGGGCGGATTCGGGTGCATGACCGAATCGGCGGGCAGTTTTCAGAGCACGGGGCGCGAGCCCGGTGACCGGTCTGGCATCGTAGAAGCCCCGCTCTTGTTCGCATCGCGTCCGTGGGCTTGCGCCCACGGCTCTGACGCGGCGTGGCGCCGTCGAGATCGCTTTGCACGGTCCGCCAAAACTGTCAAACACCCGGCGGGTTCGGCGTGTCGGGTGGGGATGGCGCGAGCGGGCGTGACCAGTCCCAGGCCCGTTCCTGCCATCCAAGGGCTCTTCCGTTGCATCGACGCGACGAGCTGACGTGCGAGTGGTGTGGACCGAACCGAGGTAAATGATGACGCACCGCGGGGCATGGGAAAACTGGCTTACGCGTGCAGAATGACCTACGACAAGGCACGGGTAAGCTGCGCTTACTCATGGCACCCAACGGCCTTGCCTGGCACCCGTGGCACGGCCTATTCCGAGCGTTCGCCACGACAAACTCTGGAATCGACGAAGGTGAATCGGTACCATGGTTGGTAAGTTCCTCGGGCAAGCGCCATCCTGGAGATGTTCGGATGAAAGCCGGCTCTGAGACATCGCCTGATGCGGAATGCCTAACGTGTGGCTACCTCCTGCGCGGACTGCCCGCGCCGGTTTGTCCGGAGTGCGCCAGGGCGTTTGATCCCGACGACTCATCGACCTTCGACGCCGATCCTCGCAAGCGTCGCCGTCGCCGTTTGTGGAATCGCATAGCGGTCGTAGGGGTTGGTCTGGCCGTTGCCGGGGTCCTTTTTCCGCGCGGTTTGTTGAAGGCCGACGTGACGTTCACCTGCTCGCGTTGCAAGCGATCGACGATCATGACGCGTTGGCAGTTGAATCCTCCATCGTGGATTCCCTTTGCGTATCCGGGAATCAACTCTCGAAACGATTCGGGCGCAGGTCCGGCCACGCCGCTCCGGAAAGTCTGTGACCATCAGTACGACCTCATGGTTCGGACCGAGAGGGCGCGCGGCGGGCGGATGTCGGCCGCAGGGTCGCTGCATCCGGATCAGCCGATCTTCGTCAACGGCGTACGGGCGTCGATGGACACCGCACCGCAGATCCTTCGCACGCTAATGAATCCAGACAGCACCGGCATTCATTTCGGCCTCAGCGGCGGGCAATAGCCCGCCCTGCCCGCCGCGGCCACGCCTTCGCTCCTGTCGCGCGGACGTGCCTTACGTGGTCGTGTCATCTCTGTAACGTTTGCGGTTTCGCGCGACCATGGACCGGGTTTTGTTGGCGACTCGCGTCGCAACCGGGGCGCGGCGCGGAGTGTAGAATCTTGTAACGATCATGAAAAGAAGAGGCCTACCGGTTGACTCTCTCCGACTCATGTAGTAGACTATCTCCGACGACTGTAGTAGATTGAATCGATCACGGGAAATAACCGATGGCCGAACGACAATACGACTTGGGGGAAGCGGAGCTGGGCGTGCTGAAGGTGCTTTGGGAGCACGGACCGGCCACGGTGCGTGATGTGCTCAAGTGCCTGCACGAATCCGGTCGCCACGTCGCCTATACGACGGTCCAGACGCTCTTGACGCGGTTGGAAGCCAAGCGATTCGTTACCAGCAATAAATCCGATTTCGCCTTTGTCTACCGTGCGCGGGTCACGCGCGAACGGGTCACGCGATCGAGGCTCAAGACGGTGGTCAAGCAGTTGTACGACGGGGCGGCCGCGCCGCTGGTCATGCAACTGATCCGTAACGAACGGTTTACGACCGAAGAGATCAGCGAGCTTCAGCAGTTGATTGAAAGGCTGGACGGGGCGGGCCATCCGCCGAAGGGCTAGCGTAGTGTCACGGATTGACGACGTTCTTGCGATCCGAGCCGCGACCGTCAGGGAGTGGTTCTTGGACCCTGAACGGCACCGCTCCCTTACGCTCGCGGCTCGGAAAGACGGTCATGGAGGAAGCGCGCCGGCTCAAGACATGGCAGTACCTCACTTGGGAGCGCACTCGTTGACGCAGGCTGCCAATTGACGCCTATCGATCGCGTTGCCAGACACCGGGCGGCCGACGGGATGATCGGTCGTGCAGGCAATAAGCGCTGCTCAACGGACCGCCGATCCGGCCTGATGGAGTAAAGGAAGCATGGGCACCTGGGTCACCCTGCCAACCGACACGCTCTGGCGCTTTGCCCTTGCCGCTGTCCCGCTGGTCTTCGTGGTGGCCGCCATTACCCGGTATCTCCCCTGTCGTCCCGCCACGCGCCACACACTCTGGTTGACGGTTTTGCTTTGGATGATTGTCGCCCCGCTTCTTCCCGCGGCGCCGCCTCTGGGCCTTGAACAGATGGTGGCCGGCGCGTTGACGGCAGACCCGTTGCCACTGGTGAAGCCGGTCGGGTTTCCGGTGCAGGACATTGAAAAAACGGCGGACAGTGAGGTCCCGCACGCCGATGGCGCGGCGGCAACGGGCATCACCGATCCGCCTGCCTCTTCGCGGTGGTCAGTGGCCCGCCCTCGTCTACTCGGCGAACGCCGGTCGCCCCTGTCGCTCGCCCGGGCGACCGGATCCGGCGGGTCACTGACCCTTTTTTCCGAGATTCCCAAGCCTGCGCCTGCGCCATCACCGCGAGCAGCGGATGGCGTGATCTGCAGCGCTGCGGATTGGGCGGACGCGCCGGTTGCTTCCAGCGCGCCGGAGCCGGTGTCTTACCTGACGGACCCGCGGACGGCCCCAATGATGGCGAGGCCCGAGGTGCCCCTCAGCGCAGCGGTGCCCGTGTCGTCGCCGGTTGTCGTGGCCGAATCCATCGCCCCCGTGGTCGGCCACGAGGACGCCGCGCCGGGGCCGGTCGCGGTTGCGATGCCGCCCGCGGCGTGGCGCGAATGGGTGGCCGGCTTACGGGCCATTCAGAACGCCGTCTTGAACCTTCCATCGATCCCCACCACGGTGTGGTTGGGCGGTGCGGCCCTGCTTAGCTTGCTGGGCGCCGGGCGCTGGTTCTACTCCCAGCGTCTTCTTCGCGCCGCCCGACCCGCGCCGGTGGCCATTCGGCGTGCGGTACGCCGGGCGGCCAAGGAGCTGGGGCTGTCGCGTATTCCCGAGACGTTGACGATTGATCGGCGCATCTCGCCCATGATCTGGTGTGGGCCACGCCTTCGTTTGGTTCTTCCCTTGGGGCTGTGGAATGACCTGGACGAGGACGGGCGGCGGGCCGTTGTGTTTCACGAGTTGGCGCACGTACGCCGGCGGGACCACTGGGTTTCCTGGGTCGGCGCGTTGGTTGGCACGTTGTATTGGTGGTATCCGCTGGTCTGGTGGGTGCGCAGCCGCGTTCGTGCCGAGGCGGAGGATTGCTGCGATGCGTGGGTGACCACGTTGCTCCCCCGCGGTCGCCGCGCGTACGCCGAGGCCTTGCTTAAGACAAAACAGTATGTCTGCGAAGAACCACGTTGGATGTCCATGCCGGGCATCGGGATGACAACCGGGCGAGCTGGAAGTTTTGCCAGGAGATTGACCATGGTTATGACCAAGAGTGCGAAACCGAGACTATCCGCGCCGGGCATCATGCTGGTGCTTGCCGTGGCGAGCACGAGTTGGCTCGTCGCGCCCGCGCGGTCGTGTCCGCCCAAGGAAAAGGCCGCCACCATCGCCGGCGTGTCGGGGGTGGTCGCCGTTGCGCCGGCGGTCAAGGTGATCCAGGCGATCACTGCGTCCGCGAAGGAAAAGCTCTCGGTGGATTGCGCGTGCGGCAAGTCGCACCTGTCGCACACGACGGGCGTGGGCTCCAGCGCCCCGAGTTGGCTCAAGATCGCGCCCGCCCTTGTAGGCACTGGCGTCAAGACGTACGTGAGTCCCTGCGAAAACTGTGGGTCCGGCATCTCGGTCAAGCCATGTGCGGACTGTTCCGCGGGCAAGAAGTGCGCGGACTGCAAGAACTGTGCGAAGTGCAAGGACACGAAGCCGTGCGTAGGCTGCGCGTTGGCAGGAGATTGCGCCAAGTGCGCGGACGTCAAGCCGTGTACAAGCGGGGTGTTGCTCGGGGACTGTGCCAAGTGTACCGACACAAAGCCTTGCGAGCCCTGCCTTGTTGGCGGCGCGGCGCTTCTGACTCCAACGAGCAGTTTCGGGCAGTACCTCGCGCAGAAGCAACAACCCACTTCTTACAGCAACGCCATGTTGCTCGGACAACTTGTGGGATCGACGGCATACAACCTGGCCGGGTACGACGATGATGATGACGATGACGACAAGGCACTGAAACGGCGGCTCAAGAAGCTCGAGAAGCAGCTCAAGGAACTGGGCAAGCAGTTGGACAAAATGAACAAGGCCGCGGGACGTGCCAAGCTTGCGCCCGGTCCGCGTGTCAGAGTGCCGCGCGACCCGCGACCCGCGCGGGCTCGACGTCAAGGGCGACCGGACCCGACACCTCGTGTAGCGCCTGGGCCAAGGGGGTTTTTCACTCCCGCCCCGTCGCCCGCACCCCGCGCGCCTCGCGCAGCCCGTGCGCCGCGCGCAGCCCGTGCGCCTCGCGCAGCCCGAGCACCCCGTGCGCCTCGTGCAGCGCGAGCGCCTCGCGCGCCGCGCGAACCCCGCGCCTTTGGACGAAGCGAACGCGATGGGCGTACCGGTAGGCGAGGGGTGGCGCCTAAGGCAGATGACAGCGGGACGATCATTCGCACCTACAGGCTTCCCGATGGGAAGCGAGACGCTTTGACGCAGTTGATGGTTCGCTCCGATGTGCCCGTTCTGGTTCGACCGGACTCCAACGGCATCGAGGTTCATGGAACGGCCGCCCAGCACCGCGCTTTCAGTGCCTTTGTAAAGATCATCCACCCGGGCGGCCAGTCATCGGACGACCGTGCGCCCAAGGCCGACAAGAAAAAGAAAGAATCCAAGAAGCAGAGCAAGTCCCGGAAGAAGGCGAAGTCGAGGCGTCGGTCAGTGGACGCCGCGCCCGAGTCGGCGCGATGGGCAGCGGAAGCCCGCGAGGCGTACGCAACTGCGATGGCTGAACGGGCTGTGCAAGTAGAGGAGGTCCAGGCACGCTACCAAGAGGCTGTAGAGCTGGCTCAGGAGCGCCGGGTCGTTGCAGAGGCCGAGCGGCAACGCGCCGCCGCTGAAATGCAGGCGCGCATCAAGGAGGCGCAGGAACTGGCTCAGGAGCATCGGGCCGTTGCCGAGGCTGAGCAGCAACGCGCCACTGCGGAAATGCGGGAGCGAATCCGGGAGGCTCAGGAAGAAGCCGCCGACGCCGCCCGCGAACAGGCCGAGCACCTGGTTCAGGTCCAGAGAGAGGCCGTCGAGCAGATGATCTCTGCCATCGAGCAACAGTCCGATGAATTGTCGGACCGGGCCGACGAGATGCGCGAGCAGGCCGAGGAACTCCGCGAACAGGCGGAAGCGCTCGAGAACGAAGCGGCCGAGGCGCGTGAGCAGGCCGCGGAATCCGACGAGGAGGCGGAGCGCAGCAGACTGACGGCACACGCTTCGGAACTGATGCAGCAAGCAAAGGCCCTTGCCTCGCAGGCAGACGGTCTGGTACGCCAATCCGACCAAGTTCGAGACCAAGCTCACTCGGTTCAGGCCGGCATTGGTCAGCTTGAAGCAAGGGCAGCGGCACTAGAGGCCCGCCTTGAGGGCGGGCATCGGTAACCGCCGGAGGCAGGGCCTTCCATCCGCCCGGCAGCTCGCGAAACGGCGACGAAGCGCGTATGGTCCGTGGTGTACGGCGCGTCGCTTGTGGCGGGGTCGAAGCAGTTCCACCGCGGACCGCTATGGAAACATACGCGAAGAGAGAGGGCGAGAACGTTGACTGGGCGAGCGACCAGGGCGAGGGCATGTTCCCTTTGGTTGGCGTTGGTATGCGCCGCGACCCCATGGGAAGTGCGGGCGCAGGACGGCTTCGGTGCTTCCCTGGCCAAGGGCACAACGCAGCCCACGGCGGAATCCAAGCCTGATCCTCGTCAGCTACTGCGCGACGCCATCAAGGCGGTGATGTCGGTGGATACGCTGGTCTACCAGGCCGAGTTCCTTGGGTCGGGCGCGATGGCGGACAAGGTGCCCCGATCCACCGGGACGGTCGGCTTGTCGCGACTCCCGATGGACGACCCCATCGGTGCGAAGGTTTCGGTCGAGGGGGAAACGACACCGCTGGGCACGAAGAACGTGGTGAAGTTTCGCTCGACGTATGACGGTAGGAACGTGCGCATTCTTTTTGCCGATCGCAAGGCGATGGTGGTGGAAGCCACGAAGGCCGCCGGTCAGACCGCCGTCCTCTTCACCACGCGCGCGGGTGTTTCGACCATCCTGCTTCAGGACTACCTCCAGCCGGTGTCGCTGTCGCTGTCCGCCGTGGCCTCCACCGTCTTGTACGAGGGCACAAGCGTCACCAATGGCGAACTCTGCGACGTGATTTGGGTTCAGCTCGGCGATGATGCACGAGAAGGTCGGTTTCGGTGGTTCATCGGGCGAAGAGACCATCTTCCGCGGCGACGTGACAGACTGACGTCTGCCGAGGGAGAGCCGGGCGCGCTGGTTCTGTCGATGTCGGACCTGCGCGTGAACGAAGCGATCCCGGACGACGCGTTTACGATCGTCCCACTGCCATGGTATCGAACCGAACCCATTGCGCCGCCGACGGTTCCTACGCTCTTGAATGTCGGCGCCAAGCCGCCCGACTGGACGCTCAAGGACGTCAGTGGAAAATCCCATTCGCTTCGAGCGCTTCGCGGAAAGCTGGTTGTGCTCTATTTCTGGGCAGGATCGCAGGGCGCGTCCAAGCCTTACCTGCACGGGCTGGAGGCGTTGCACCGCGAATTCGCCGCGAAGGGACTCGCCGTCGTCGGCATCAACACGCCACAGAGCAAGAGACCCGTCGGGTCACCCGGTTATATGAAGTCCAAGGGGTACACGTTTCCGCTGCTCATGGACGGTGATCCGGTGGCCCAGGCTTACAACGCCGCGCCGGTGCCGACCGTCTATCTGCTCGATCGGACCGGAACCATCGTCTATCAGGCGCGCGGGCGAGTCCTGATCGACACCGACACACGCGAGCTGCGCAAGATCATTGAGCAGCAGCTCGGCCAGGAGAAGTAAAGCCGCCGCGCGGGGGGGCTTGCCCGCGCTTCGGCGGCCTCAACTGAGAGGAGATTCCATGCGTGCTCATTGGGTCCGGGCGGTCGGTTGCTGTCTCATGTTCATCTTCTTGGGTTCCGCGATGGCCGAGCCCGCGAGCGGTGACGAGCCGGACTCGGCGCTGCACGGCTACCTCGGTGCCAACGGCATGCTCAATCGCGGGCTCTACGAGCTGGCCACCACGGAGTATCGCAAGTTCCTTGCCGAGTATGGGACGCACGAAAAGGCGCGCGCCGCGCGCTACGGGCTTTCCGTGAGCCTCTTTCGCCTCAAGCGCTTTGAGGAGGCGGTGGAAGAGCTTGCCGTGCTCGAGAGGCATTCCGGTTTTGCCTTCGCGGCCGAGGTTGGAACGATGCTCGGTCAGTCGCAGTTGGCGTTGAAGAACTACGCTGAGGCGGCAGGCTCTTTCAAGAAGGTTCTGCGCCGCCACGCCGAGCATGCGCTGGCCGATGATGCAGCCGCGGGGCGCGTCGAGTCGCTTTATCTGGTGGGTGAATACCAGAAGAGCGCAAAAGCCGGTGACGATCTCGTGAAGCGCTGGCCGGAGAGTCCGTTGCGTGAACGGGCGGAGTTCTTCGCGGCCCTGGCGATGATGGCGCGTCAGCGGTACGGCGAGGCGGCCAAGCGATTCGATGAGCTTCTCCAACGATTCGAGTCCGGTCCGTTGGCACCGCAGGCGTCGCTGCTTCTTGCCCAATGCTATCAGAACGACAACGCGCTGGATCGCGCGGTACGGCAGTACCGTCGGGTCGTCAAGTCGGCCGCGAAGCGCCATCTACCGCACGCATTGTTCGGTCTGGCCACGTTACTTCAACAGCTCGGCGAACCGGCTGAGGCCGGAACTCTGCTCGACCGGTTGATCGAACGCGACCCGACGGGTCCGCTGGTTGCGTCGGCACAGCTTCTTCGTGGGCGCGTGTGGTTCGATCAGGATCGGTTCGACCGTGCCCTCGATGTGTTCCAGCCGCTCATCGACGGCGAGGCGAGTTTGGCGGATCAGGCGGCGTACTGGGGGGCCAAGTGCCGCCTCCGTCAGGGCGAGTTCGAGGACACCGCCGACCGACTGACGGCGTCCATTGAGAAGTTTTCGACGAGTAAGTTGCTTCCCGAAATGTATTACGATCGGGCCATCGCCTTCGTCCGCCTTGGGGCGCGCGACGACGCCGTGTCAGCACTGGGCAGTTTCCGTGAGCGGTTCCCCGATCATTCGCTGGCGCCCGAGGCGCTGCGGTTGCTGGCCGTCACGGAGCATCAGCGGAAGCGCTACGATGAAAGCCAGGGGTACGCCAAAGCGTGGCTATCAGACCACGCCAACGAAAAGGCTGCACCGGCCGTCGCATTTCTTTCCGCGGAGAACGAGTTTCTGGCGGAGCGATACGAGCCGGCCGTTGCTGCCTATCAGCGTTTCTTGAACACGCATGGCCGGGACGCCCAGGCGAGCCGAGCGGCGTTCCGCCTTGGGACCGCGCTGTTGCGTTTGCAGCGATTCGATGAGGCGGAGCCGTTCTTGAGCCAGGTTGCAGACGGGTCGGGTACCGAAGAGACCTATCGGCCCGCGCTTCTCGCGCTGGGCGACATTGCGTTTCAGCGCGGCGAGTGGAAGCGTGCCGAAGCGCACCTGAAAGACTATCTGGCGGCCGGACCGGGTGTCGCGTCGGCGGATGACGCGCTGTTGAAGCTCGGTCTGTCGCAGCATCGCCAGGAGAATCACGCCGACGCGCTGAAGTCGTACGATCGGCTGATCGAACGCTTCGACGACAGCCCCCACCGGCTGCAGGCGATGTTCGAGCGTGGGCAGGCGCTGGTCGCGCTGCATCGCCCCGACGACGCGCGGGCGGCGTTCGAGTCGGTGGTGTCGGAAGGCGGCGACTCACGATTCGCGCCGCATGCGCTGAATCACCTGGCTTCGATCGCCATGAAACAGAAAGACTTCGACGCGACGGCCAAGCTGTTCGAGCGCGCGGCCAAGGCGGCCACCGGTTCAAAGATGAAGTCGGTGGCCGCGTATCAGCAGGCCCAGTCGCTGATGGCGGCGCAACAGTTTGGCGACGCGGAGAAAGCCTTTGATTCGTTTCTCGAACAGTACCCGCGGCACGAGCGCGCTCCACAGGCCCATGCGCATCGTGCCATTGCGCTGGCGCGACAGAACAAACATGAGGAGGCCATCCAGGCGATCGAGAAGCTGGAGCGTCGCTTGGCCGGCTCGCTCGATCCATCGCTCTTCGGGGCGCTGCGTTATGAGAAGGCATGGTGCTTGCGTGAGTTGGGTCGCGCCGACGAGGCCGCGATTGCCTATGAAGCGCTCCTGGCCGAGGGGCTCAGCGGCGGGTTCAGTGTCCACGCGGCCATGGAACTTTCCGGCATCCACGTAAACCAGAAGCGGTTCGCGGAAGCCGCAGCGCTTCTCGAACCGTTGTACGAGTCACTGCAAGGTGACTCTTCCGCGATGACGACCGAGGTGCGCGAGCAACTCATGTACCGGCTTGCCGTGTGTTGGTTCGAGCTGGGTCGCTTCCGCGAGTCCGCGGCGCTGTTCACCCAGTTCACCGAGGCGTTCCCAGAAAGCAAGCTGGTGGCGTCGGCATACTTCTACGGCGGCGAGGCCTCGTTCCGACTCGGCAAGTTCCAGCGTGCCGTCAAGCACCTGACCCGCGTGACGGAAAACCACACGGACGACAACGTCTACGGCCCCAGCCTGTTGCGGCTCGGCGAGTCGCTCGCTTCGCTTCAGCGTTGGGCGAAGAGCGAACGCATTTTCACCGACTATCTCCAGCGATTCGCCGACTCGCCCCAGTGGTTTCAGGCGCAGTTCGGGGTGGGCTTCGCCCGTGAGAACCAGAAGCGCCACGCCGAGGCGATCTCGGCCTACGGTGACGTGGTCGCGCGGCATCAGGGACCGACGTCGGCACGGGCGCAGTTCCAGATCGGCGAGTGCCTCTTTGCCCAGAAAAACTATGACGAGGCCGTGCGCGAACTGCTCAAGGTGGACATTCTTTACGCGTATCCGGAGTGGAGCGCGGCCGCGTTGTTTGAGGCCGGTCGCTGTTTCGAGAAGCTCGGCAAGACCGTCGAAGCCCGCCGGCAGTTCAAACAGGTGGCAAAAGCACACGACGGCACGCGATGGGCGACGATGGCGTCGCAGCGGCTCTCCGAGCTTTCGAGCGCTACGGTTCCGGGTCGGTAGCGCGTTTTTCGTTTTCGTTGGCCGGGTTCACTGCCCGTGGTGATGTACTTGGGGGCGAAAGCCCGCTGCTCGGGAAGATGATGTGCCGCAACAAACTGCCGGGTTCTTGAAACGCACGCTGAGCGTAGGCGTGGGCACCGTTACTTGATCGAGAGGAGTGTACCCCGTGACGCTACTTACCGTTCCCTGGGAGTTGATGTTGCTCGGACAGGCCGTGGGGCAACCCGTGGACGCCGCCGCGGGCGAATCGTTCTGGGATTTCGCGATCAAGGGCGGGCCGATGATGATTCCCATCGGCGTGTGCTCGCTCGTGGCGCTGACGGTGATCCTCGAGCGGCTACTGACGCTGCGATCGAGGAATGTGATTCCGCCGAGTTTTCTTTCCAGTCTCAAAGGGGTGCTGGGCGACGGCGCGGGTGATCGTAGCGACGCCGTTGAACACTGCAAGAAAAACGGGAGCCCGATCGCCAACGTGCTGGCCGCCGGCATCAAGAAACTGGGCGAGCCCATCGAGGTGTTGGAAAAGCACATCCAGGAAGCGGGCGAGCGCGAGGCGCTGAAGCTGCGCAAGTACCTGCGCCTGTTGTCGGTGGTGGCGTCGATCGCCCCGCTGATGGGCCTGTTGGGCACGATCTTCGGCATGATCAACGCCTTCCAGACGGTGGCCACTTCGGGTGAGGCGCTGGGAAAGGCGGAGTTGCTCGCCGAGGGTATCTACGAAGCCATGATCACGACCGCGGCGGGGCTGATGCTGGCGATCCCGGTTTTGATTGCGTACCACTGGGTCAGCGGGAAGATCGAGGGGTTGGTCAGCGAGATGGATCACATGACGCTCGGATTTATCGAGGAGTACGGCGACCTGGCGCGCGGCGAAGGCGACGTCCTCGCGAAGTTTCGTTCGGGCGATGAGGACAACACCGACGACGAGGCGGATGACGGTGTCGCGGCGATGGCATCGGCGTAAGAGGAAGCGGCCATGATGATTAGAACCAAGGAAGCAGACGCCGGCGTGTCGATCGAGATGACGCCGATGATCGACATGGTGTTCTTGCTCTTGATCTTTTTTCTGGTGGCGACCACTTTTCAACAGAGCGAACGGGAGATGCAAATCGCGCTGCCGTTTGCCAACTCGTCGGCGCCGATCAGCGCGCTCTTGCAGGAGTTGATTATCAACGTGGACGCGGAGGGGAAGATCATCCTCGGTGGAAGAACGTTGACCGCCGAGGAGTTGCAGTCGAGGGTAAGTGAGTCCGTCGCCGCCAACCCGGAGCAAAAAGTGACGGTTCGCGGTGATCGCGACACCGCCTACGCGAACATCATCATCGTCTTGGACATCTGCAAGGGGGCGGGCATCCAAGAGCCCTACCTCGATACCGTGTTGACGAACTGACCGACCATGAGCGAGAAGCGCGAGTCAAACCCCGAAGACGGCGGACAGTCCTGGACCAGGGTGCTGGTCACGGCGTCCATCATCCTGGCCGTCGTGGTGGGGATCGTCGCGTCGGCGCGGCTCATTCCCATCACCAACCGGTACTACACCGACGCCGAGTTGATCCGGGTCCCGGCGAAGGAAGCGCGAACGCGCGACATCTTGTGGCAGCCGTCGCGAGAGCTGTCGGAGCTGATCAACACGAGGGCGGACGACTACGAGCCGCGACTCAGTGCCGACGGCGTGACGCTCTTCTTCGTGCGCGGCAAGGCCGGCGAAAACGCGGACATTTACGTCAGTGTCAAGACGCCCCAGGGTTGGAGCGACGCGGCGCCGCTTATGGGAGTTAACTCCGAATATGACGACCTGGGTCCGGAGCCGTCGGCGGATGGAGAGTCTTTGTATTTTTACAGCGATCGGCCCGGCGGCTCGGGCGGATACGACCTGTGGGTGGCCCATCGCGGCTTGGAGGGCTGGCAGCCGCCGATCAACATGGGCCCCTCGGTTAACTCCGAGTTCAACGACTACGGACCGGCGCTGACGCCCGACGGCACGAACCTCTATTTCGCCTCGAATCGACCTCAACCGACGGACGCGGAGGAGCCGGACCCCAACGCCTGGCGGGCCACGCTGCGTGAAGATCTCTTCCAGCGCGACTACGACCTGTATGTATCGATCATCAGCGATGCCGGCACGAGCGCGGCTCGCGCCCTGGAGTTATTGAACACGCCGTACAACGATGGCGCGCCGGCGGTCAGTTCCTTCGGTGATTTCCTCTACTTCGCGTCGGATCGACCCGGCGGGGAGGGCGCGTTCGATCTGTATCGCTCGCGTCGGCTGGAGGGGCGGCACCGAACACCGGAGAACCTGGGGTCGGCCGTCAACACCGGGGCCAATGAGCTGGACCCCGGCCTGAGCCTGGGGGGGTACGCACTGTACTTCAGTTCCGACCGGTCTGTCGCGCAGGCCGACACCCCGAGCGACCGCAAGTACGATCTTTACTACACGACGTCGCGCGAGGTGTTCAGTGAGGCCGAACGCGTGGAACGTCCACCCATCAACTGGGCGGGTTTGTGGCGAGACATCGGCCCGAACCTGCTCTTGGCGTTACTGGCGCTGTTGTTGCTCTTGGCGCTGTTGGCGCTACTCCGCGGCGCGCGCGGGCGCCGCTTGAGCTTGCTGGCCAAGTGTCTGCTCGCGTCGGTGACGGCGCACGTGATCCTGCTACTTCTGTTCAACGTCTGGGAGGTGACGGCCTCGATCGCGCGGGAGTTGCACGAGCGCGGACGCATCCAAATCGCGCTGGCCTCCCCGGCCGCCGGCAGCGAGCTTTTCACCCAGATTCGCGGCGAGTTGACGAGCTTTGATGCGCCGGCCATGGAACCCGTCAGCGCCCAGCGGCACGAAACGCGCACGGAGATTGAGCCCGTCGAGGCCACGGCTTCGTTGCGCGTGGCACGCCACACGGTTGACACCGTCGATCAGCCCGAGGTTCAGCCGGATGCGACGGACGCGGCGGTCGCCATGCGCATGGAGGCGCCTACGCCCGTGGAGGTTGTGCCGGACACGCCGATCGAAACGCAGCTTGACGTTGCCCTTCCCGCGGAGCAGGCGCGGACGGACGTGAGCGAGTCGGATTCCGAAGCAAGGGTTGCCCCGGTCGAATCCGCGCCAACGGATCGGCCTCCGGTGTCGGCTGCTCTTCGCCAGTTCGTTCAGGCGACCGAGATCGCGCCCGTTACGCCCGATGACCCGAGCGATGCACGACCGAGGGACACGAGCCTGGCTGGAAAGTCGGCGGTACGGGAGGCGAGCCCGGCGAACCGGTCATCCAGTTCTGATCCGAGTCGAGCGTTGCCCCCGGTGGACAGCCCGGCTTTGACGGAGCTGTCGCTTCCGACCGCGTCGGTGGAGCGCTTGCCCGAGGCGGCTGAGTTTACGCCGAGCGTAAGCGTTGTCGCTACCTCTGCTGCACGCCGCGAGTTGAACGACGGCTTTTCATCGCTCTCCACGGACGCGCCGCTGCAACGGCTCACGCCCTCGCCCGGTGCATTCGAGAGCGAGGACACGACTTTCGCCAGTACCGATACGGCCGTGGCGTTGGACATCGTGCCGCTTGCCGACGTGCAACGGCCGCCGGTGCCCCTTGGTGCTGATTTCACCCTACCCGAACTTGCCGAACTGGCGATCGACTCGCCGGGCGTGCAGGCGGCGACGCCAACCGATGAGGCCGACACCAGGGCGACCCCAGCGGTCGCGTCGTCCGTGCGGCGGACGCTGACCGCCGAGCTGCAGCCAGCGTCGGATGAGGGACAGGTCGTTCCACTCAAACCCGAGGCGATCGACCGGACCCAGTACGGCCGGTCACTGGCGGCGCAGTCTGATATGAATGCTACTGAGTCGGCACCAACATCAGATATGGCTGAGCGGTTGACGGCAGCGGTACCGGCGCCGGTTGATCCAGGGATCCTGGAGCTTTCCGACCTGGCGCTGCCGACCATGGAGCAGGCGACGTTGAGCGCTGGAGCGGAGTTGTCCCCGGAGGTTCGCTCCGTGGAGACGTCATCACCGCGTGCCTCGCTCGGCGAGACCGTCGCCGTGGCCGACGTGTCGATGCCGGATGAGTTGTTCACGCCGAGAAGCACGGGCGAGTGGGCGAAGCGCGGGCCGTCGGGGAGCCTTGCCCTGGTGGATGCGGCCACGCGCGACGCCGAACGGACGCTGCCATCGGTGGCGGGTTTTCTGCCGGGTGCGGACGCGACGCTTCTTCCGCCGTCGTTTTCGCTGGACCTGAGCCTGCCGACTGAGGCCATCGCGCCGGACAACCCCTACGCGCAGCGGCTTGCCGACGATCGACTGTCGATCGTCGAGCGAATGGGTGGAACCGTCGAAACGGAAAAGGCCGTGGCCGACGCCTTGCGTTGGCTTGCGGCACACCAGAGCGCCGACGGGCATTGGGATGGCGAGGACTTCGACGACGGCTGCGGCGCGTGCGGCGGCGAGACCGACATCGCAGTGGAACAGGCGCTGACCGGGCTTTCGCTCCTGGCGTTCCTCGGCTCGGGACACACGCATGTCACTGACGGCCCTTACCAGGGCACCGTCAAGCGCGGCGTTCGCTGGCTGTTGGCTCATCAGGGCAAAGACGGCGACCTGCGCGGGGAAGAGACGATGTACAGCCACGGCATCGCGGCGATCGCGTTGTCCGAGGCCTATGGCATGAGCGGAGATGACAAGCTGGTCGAGGCGGTTCGCAACGCCGTCCGGTTCATTGACGCGGCGCGCAACACGGACGAGGGTGGCTGGCGCTACGACCCGGGTCAGGCCGGCGACACGTCGGTCCTCGGTTGGCAGGTCATGGCCCTAAAGAGCGCGAACCTGAATGGGATTCCGGTCGCGGCCGAGTCGTTCGACGCCGCGCGCAAGTGGCTCGACAAGGTCAGCCGACGTTCACGACCGGGCCTGTATGCCTACCGCCCGGGGCGGAAGTATACGCCCTCGATGACCGCGGAGGGGATGTTGACGCAACAGCTTCTGGGTCATCGAAGGGACGAGCCGCGGATGCAGCAATCGGCCGCTTTCGTCGTGGAACACCTTCCCGACTGGGACGGCGACGCCAACACATACTACTGGTACTACGGCACGTTCGCGCTTTTTCAACACCAGGGCGACGCCTGGCGTCGGTGGAACGAGGCGGTGACGCGGGAGCTGTTGTCCCACCAGCGAAAGGACGGCAGGACGGCGGGAAGCTGGGATCCGGATGGCGAATGGGCCGACGTCGGCGGGCGCGTCTACCAGACGGCCCTGTGCGCGCTGACGCTTGAGGTCTACTATCGCTATTTGCCGCTCACCTCCATCGAGCGACCGGAAGACGCGATCGGAGCGATCGAGGGCCTGATCACCGACGCCTCCACGGGCAAGCCACTTCCCGGGGCGAGCGTCCGTCTGGTCCTGCCCGATCGAGAGCCGGCGACGGCGACGAGCGATTCCACCGGCCGGTACAGATTGTTCGTCCCGGAGGTGCCGAGCTTTTTCGCGCTATCGACATCGCACGAGGGCTACGTTCCCGGAAGCAAGAACGTCGATGCGGCCATGCTCGAGGGAACCACGTTGACGCTCGATTTCAACCTCGCACCTGCCAGCCGTGACACGGTCGCGATCGAGGCGGTCCCCGACGTTCACCACCTGGGCGACAACGCCTTTTCCGGGAGCATCAACAGCCAGTTTCAAAAGGAGAGCGAAGGGGCGCGGTACGAGGCCAAGTTTCTTCTGAGGCCCGACCAGGTGCCGCCGCATGTCACCAGCGCCACGGTCGAGCTTCTTGCCAAGGGCGTGCAGCGGCGACACACGATCCGAATCAACGGGACGGTTCTGGACGATCGGCTCGAGGACGCCCCGGATGATGGGAGTTTCGGCGAGTTCTCGGCCGCGTTCGACCCGTCGATCCTGCGGGCGGGGCGCAACACCTTCGAGATCATCGCCAAGCCGAGCAGTTCCGACATTGACGATTTCGAGTTCGTCAACGTTCGAATCCGGCTCAACCCGCGGCGGTAGTGGTCCGACAGGGATGAAAAGATGGGTGCCATGGCCGAGCGCCTCGCGGCCATGTGGTTCGCCCGAAGCAGCCTTTGGTGCTCCGGGACGCACCCTGCCGGTGGCCCACCCACCGTAGCGGCTTTCGAATATCAGCATTGGCAGGGGTGGTATGGGCGTTTTGCAGGCTCGATGGGGCAGGCAGGCGCCGTCGATCTATCGGACGGGGGCCGTCCAGCCGATGTATGGGCGTTGGGTACAGCCTGAGCAGCCCCCGCGGTCACCGGTGGGTCACAACAGGCATCTCGATTGCCGCCGCGGAGTTTGAGACGTATATTGGGTAGATGATGATACGGACTTTGGTCATCTCGTTGGCGACAGTGTCCTGGCAGTTAGCCGCCGTGTCGGGCGCGCCGGCTGCATGCGCGGCCAAGGGCCCACCGAAGAAGGCTTGCTGTTGCGGCAGCGGAGCGGATTGCACTTGTTGCTGCAAGAAAGACACGAAGGATGCGCCGCCCAAGCCGACGAAGAGGCCGATGGTCTGCCCTTGCAGCACGTCGGTTGCTCCCGCGGTTCGCGGATCTCAATCGCGTCAGATAAAGGACCGTGGGCTGTGCGCGCCGTTGGGCTCGCCGTGTGACCACGTCCGACCCCTTCAACAGCTTCTATCCGAGGTCCAGGCGCTCGCCCACGGACCTCCTGCCTGCCTCATGGAACTACGGACCATCATCCTGTTGGTCTGATTCTCCCTCTCAACAACGCGCATCGGGGCCTGTATGCGCCTGTTGCGCTGCGCTGGCTGTCCTCGGTGGGTCCGATGGGTCGAATGGCGTGGTTGTCCCCATCCCGATGAACTCGGACCGCCGGACCGCCCGTTGCCAAAACGTGGCTCGGGCTTGCGGCCTCTGTTTCCACCGGCTAGAAGCCGGTGCCATATGTATCTGTGACGGTGTTTCTATAACAGATTGGTTGAGCCGGCCTACGTTGAGCCGGACTGGGAAAAGAGCTTTCGTTTTAGGAGATGTACGAGATGAAGCGATGGATGCAAATAAGTGGTTGTGTCATGGTTGTGGCCCTTGCCTTGGGCGCCGCCAATGCGACCACGGGCGACAAAGAAATGCCCAAATGCCCGATCATGGATGAGCCGATCAACCTGGCGGTCAGCACGCCGACGGACGACGGCCCGGTGTTTTTCTGCTGCAAGGGTTGCATCAAAGACTACAAAGCCGAGCCGGGCAAGTTCGCTGCGAAGGTGGCGAGCCAACACAAGATTCTCGCCAAGTGGGACAAGGTCCAAGTGACATGCCCGGTGTCGGGCGAGCCCGTGGAATCCAAGGTCTTCACGGAGCACAACGGCGAGAAGGTCGGCCTCTGCTGCAAGCGGTGCGTGAAGGCGTTTGACAGCTCACCCGGCAAGTACAAGGCTGCGCTGGCCAACAGCTATACGTATCAAACCAAGTGCCCGGTGTCGGGTTCGGCCATCGACGCGTCCGTTTCGACCGTGCTTCCGGGCGGTGAGACGGTCTACTTCTGCTGCGGCGACTGCAGCGATAAGTTCATGGCCAATCCCGACAAGTATGCCCCGAAGCTGGCCGAGCAAGGTGTTAAGGTCAGCGTGGCCAAGATCAAGGCGGCTGCGGAATCGGGTGCCAAGGGCGGCAAGTAGGTTGAAAGTGATGACTCCGCGCGACTAGCGGCGCGCGGACGGCGGAGCCGGCGGGCGGATTCGTGCCCCCGCCGGCTTTGCCGCACCTTTCTTTCGGGTACACGGGGCGGTGGCAGGCAATTGCGCACAGGGACCGGGCGCCGCGTCCCTACATCGATGACACGACCAGGAGTGCCGCCGATGGTGCTCATATCGAACCGACTGATGACGAGTTTGGTGCTTTGCTCTGCCGTAGGCTTGGTGTCGGGTTGCGCCGATCGGTCGGTAACGCGGACGGTGGCGTATGCGGCGCTGCGCGCGCCTGCCGGGGTCGAAGTCGTCGCCATGCAGGGGGCGCAAACGCGCGCGGCTCCGGCGCCGCAAGCGTTGGATGAAGACTCCACGCTTGAAGATTGTTTGGCCTACGCGGCTGTTCACAACCCCGGGCTGGAGGCGGCGTTCAACCGTTGGAAGGCGGCCTTGGAACGGATTCCGCAGGTCGAGGCTCTGCCGGACCCGCGCTTTACGTACCGCTTCTTCATCCGGGAGGTTGAAACACGGGTCGGTCCCCAGCAGCAGGCCATCGGGCTCTCGCAAACGTTCCCGTGGCTCGGCAAGCTGCCGCTGCGCGGGAGTATGGCGGCCGACGCCGCCCGGGCACAGCGCAAGCGCTACGACGCAGCGAGACTTCGGCTCTTCTACGAAGTCAAAAAGACATATCACGAGTTGTACTACCTGATGCAGGCGATCGACGTTGTTCGTGAGAACCGTGACCTGGTTCGTTACCTCGAAGGGGTCGCGACGGCCAAGTATCGCACGGCCTCCGCCGCGCAGGCGGAGGTCATTCGCGCCCAGGTTGAACTCGGCAAACTCGAGGATCAGCTTCGCGCGTTGGAGGACTTCCGCGGTCCGTTGTCCGCGCGGCTGAACGCGGCCATGAACCGACCGGTTGAAGAACCCCTGCCCGTTCCTCGCGCGCCCGCCGAAGAACCGGTTGACCTCGACGATGGTCAGATTCTCGCCTGGGCGCGGGTGGCAAGCCCGGCGCTGGAGGCGTTTACGCACGAAATTTCCAGAGAGCAACACGGCATCGAGCTTGCACGGAAAGAGGCTTTTCCCGATGTCACGTTCGGTATCGATTACACGGATGTGGGGTCGGCTCCGCGTCCTCCGGCGGCCGGTTTTCGCAACCCGGCCGCGCTGAGAAGCGCGTCGCGCCTGGCGAGCGGCACGGGCGACGCGATCGATCTCTTGACATTGGAAAGAAGCTTTCGCCCCGGAGATCGGCAGCGCGACTCCGGGCAGGACATCTGGATGTTGTCGGTGTCGATGAATCTTCCGATTCGCCGCGCGCGGATCGCCGCCGCCGGGCGGGAGGCCGAGGCACGCTACCGGGCGGCCGTTGGCGCCAGGGACGAAGAGGCCAACGCGCTGTCCGTAGAGATCAAACAGGCGTTGTATGAGTTCCGTGACGCGCGACGCAAGATCGGTCTGTATCGCGAGAACCTGATCCCGAAGGCGAGACAAAACCTGGAAGCCACGGAGGCCGCCTATCGCACCGGAGCGGCCACCTTCCTCGATCTTGTGGACGCCGAGCAATCCCTCCTGGAGTTCCGGCTCGCCTTTGAGCGCGCCCGGGCGGACCGCGCCCAACGACTTGCCAAGCTCGACATGCTCGTTGGCCGAACCATCCCGCGGGGGCCGGCCACACGCTCGGAGGAAGCGCCTTCGAGCGAGCCTGACTAGTGAAGACACTATGGTGGCACTATGAAAGTCGATATTCAACGCCTGATTCGAATCGGGTCAAAAATCCCCATCGCTCTCGTGATCGTCGTCATGTTCGCGGCCGGTTACACCTTTCGCGGGGGCGTTACGCCGTCCGTAGGGGTCGAGCCGACGGAGGATCATGGCGATCACGTCAACGCGGATGGGACCATCTGGACGTGCTCCATGCACCCGGAAATACGTCTGCCGCGACCGGGAAAATGCCCCAAGTGCAACATGAACCTTATCCCGGCCGCTGCGGTTGTGAAGGACGAGCCCAAGGCGAAGCCGATGAAGTATGCCTGCACGATGCTGTGCCTTCCGCCGATGGACCACCCCGGCAAGTGTCCCAAGTGTGGCATGGACATGATGCCGGTCGAGGGTGACGGCGGGGGATTCGGATCGTTCGGGCGTCCCACGCTGACGTTGTCCCCGCGGGGGCAGAAACTCGCCGAGGTTCGTGTCGCACCCGTGGAGCGAAAGTTCGTCTCGGCGGACATTCGGCTCGTTGGAAAAGTGGACTACGACGAGACCCGGCTGGGGCATATCACGGCGTGGGTTCCGGGTCGACTCGAACGCCTGTACGTGGACTACACCGGTGTTCCCGTCAAGAAGGGAGACCACATGGTGTTGCTCTACAGCTCGGACCTTTCCACGGCCCAGACCGAGCTGATCAGCGCCAAGCGAAACCTCGATGTTCTCGAAGCCGGCGCCTCGGCGAGTATTCGCCAGAGCGCGGTCAGACACCTTGACGCCGTACGCGACCGGCTTCGGCTGTGGGGGCTGACGGAGGCGCAGATCAAGGAGACGGAAGCGCGCGGCGCGGCGTCGGACCACATGACCATCTACGCCCCGATGGGCGGAATCGTGATCGACAAGAACGCCGTGGAGGGAAAGTACGTCGAGACGGGCACGCGCATTTACACGATCGCTGACTTATCCCACGTGTGGGTCATGCTGGATGCGTACGAGTCCGACCTGGCCTGGGTGCGTTTCGGGCAGGAGGTGGAGTTCGAGACCGAGGCCTATCCCGGCGAGCGGTTCAGCGGGCGGATCGCGTTTATCGAGCCCGTCTTGAACGAGAAGACACGAACGGTGAAGGTGCGCGTGAACGTGCCCAACGACGACGGGCGCCTGAAGCCCGGCATGTTCATTCGCGCGGTCGTGCGGGCACAGGTCGCGGCCGGCGGACGGGTCATGGATCCGCACCTGGCCGGCAAGTGGATCTGCTCGATGCACCCGGAGGTCGTCGAGACGAGTTCCGGAGACTGCCCTCTATGCGGCATGTCGTTGGTCACGGCCGAGTCCCTCGGATTCGCCACGGCGGAAGAAATCGCGGACCAGCCGCCGCTGGTGATTCCCGTGTCGGCGCCGCTGATTACCGGCACGCGAGCCGTGGTGTATGTGGCGCTCAAAGACCAACCAGGCACCTACGAAGGACGCGAGATCGTCCTCGGGGGCCGAGCGGGCGACTACTATCTGGTACGCAGCGGTCTGAGCGAGGGTGAATTGGTGGTGGTCAACGGCAATTTCAAGATCGACAGCGCCATCCAGCTACTGGCCAAGCCGAGCATGATGAGCCCAACCGGTGGTGGTGCGGCGCCGCGGCACGACCACGGGGCCGCGTCGGCCGAGAATCCGGACGGCGCCGAGCCGAGCGTGATCGCGGCGACGGATGCCATCCTCGTACCCGAAACGTTCCGATCGCAACTGGCAGCCGTCTTCGACGCCTACTTCGCGGCCCAAGACGGCCTGACCGAGGACGACCTCTACGGCGCCAAGCAGCAGACCAGGGCCCTGGGAAACGCGATCCGCGAGGCGGATGCCGGTGCCCTGCCCGGCGAGGCGCGCGATGCCTGGAAACAGGCACAGTCGGTGCTTGTGGAACAGACGTACGCCCTCAGCGCCGCCGGCGATCTGGAGGCCGCCAGGCGCGTGTTCGCGCGGCTCTCGGAGTCGCTCGTTGGGGTGGCCCTTCGTTTCGGCACGGGCGGCTCGTCACCGGTGTATCAGTTCAACTGCCCCAAGGCGTTCGCTGGCCGGGGCGCCGACTGGCTCCAAGCCACACCCGAGGTCAGGAATCCCTATTTCGGGTCGGCCATGTACCGTTGCGGGGCCGTCAAGAAGACGATTCTTCCCCCGTCCGCACCAGCGTCGGCTGACGACAAGCCATGAACGCTGCGAGTTCTCAACCGCCTCCCGCGCACACCTCGCTACTGAGCCGGACCATCCGGTGGTGCCTGGAGAACAAGCTGATCGTCACCCTGCTGGTGGTGCTGTCGGTGGGGGGCGGGCTCGGCGTGGCGCCGTTCGATTGGGAGGTCGAGGGTCTGCCGCGCAGCCCGGTTCCCGTCGATGCCATTCCCGACATCGGCGAGAACCAGCAGATCGTCTTCACGGCCTGGCCGGGGCGCTCGCCGCAGGACGTCGAGGACCAGATCACCTACCCGTTGACGGTGTCACTCCTCGGGGTTCCCGGCGTCACGACGATCCGCAGCCAGTCGATGTTCGGCTTTTCGTCGATCTCCGTGATTTTCGACGACGGCGTGGAGTTCTACTGGTCTCGGACGCGCGTGCTCGAAAAGCTCAACTCCCTGCCGGCAGGTACCCTTCCCAAGGGTGTGCAGGCCGCCCTTGGTCCCGACGCCACCGCGCTCGGTCAGGTCTTCTGGTACACGCTGGAAGGGCAGGACGATGAGGGGAACCCCACCGGCGGTTGGGATCTGCACGAGCTTCGCAGCATCCAGGACTGGAACGTGCGCTACGCGCTTCTGGCGGCCAAGGGCGTCAGCGAGGTGGCGTCGGTGGGCGGACATGTTCAGGAGTACCAGATCGACGTCGATCCGGACGCGATGCGTGCCAATGGTGTGACGCTGAGCGACGTCTTTCGCGCGGTGAACATGTCCAATGTGGACGTTGGGGCGCGGACGATCGAGGTGAACCGGGTGGAGTACGTGATCCGGGGGTTGGGGCTCATCAAGAGCCTTTCCGACCTCGAGCGCGCGGTCATCAAGGTCAACGACAACGTGCCGATCTATGTGCGGACCGTCGCGAACGTGACGCTGGGTCCGGCGATCCGCCGCGGGGCGCTCGACAAGGAAGGCGCCGAGGCCGTGGGCGGCGTGGTGGTGGTTCGCTTCGGCGCCAACCCGCTTGCCGCCATCAAGGCCGTCAAGGAAAAGATCGCCGAGATCGAGCCCGGTCTCCCCAGTCGAACGCTCGCCGACGGCACCGTCAGCCGAGTGAGGATCGTTCCGTTCTATGATCGGACCGGGCTGATTTACGAAACGCTGGGAACGCTCAACACGGCGCTCACCGAGGAGATTCTGGTCACCATCATCGTGATCGCGGTGATGGTCATGCACCTGCGCAGCTCGATCCTGATCTCCGGACTGTTGCCGTTGGCGGTGTTGCTTTGCTTTGTCGCCATGCGTGTGTTCCACGTCGATGCCAACATCGTGGCCCTCTCCGGGATCGCCATCGCCATCGGCACGATGGTGGACATGGGGATCGTGGTGTGCGAGAACATCCTCAAACACCTTGATGACGCCGACGCGGAGGAGGACCGCCTCGAGGTCATCTACCGCGCGACCTGCGAAGTGGGCAGCGCGGTCTTGACGGCCGTGGCGACCACGGTGGTCAGTTTTCTCCCCGTGTTCACCATGGTCGGGGCGGAGGGAAAGCTCTTTCAGCCGTTGGCGTTCACCAAGACGTTCGCTCTGATCGCCTCGGTCATCGTGGCGTTGACGATCATTCCTCCGTTCGCTCATACGATCTTCTGCGCCCCCAGGCGCCCCCTCGCGCGTCTTCTTGGCCGGGGCAGCCTCATCGGGGTGGGACTGGCGTTGGTGGTTTTCCAGGGTTGGTGGCTCGCCGGAGGGGTGCTGACCGGGCTTGGGGCTTACGGTTTCGTCGCGCCTCGTCTTCCCTCGCGGATCGCCCGTTGGATCCCGCGAATCGTCAGCGTGGCTGTCGCCGTGGGCGTCGCCGTTGTGCTGGCCGAGCACTGGCTGCCCGTGGGCGCTGAACAAGGAATACGCAAGAACATTCTCTTCGTCATCGCGCTGATCGGCGGGCTTTTGCTCTTTTTCAGCCTGTTTCAGCTCGTCTACGGTCGGCTGCTTGGCTGGTGTCTGGTGAACAAGGGTACCTTCCTTGCCATCCCGTTGGGCATTGTCGTTGTCGGGATGATGGTGTGGGTCGGGTTCGATCGTACATTCGGTTGGCTGCCGGGTTCCGTCCGAGCGAGCGCCCCGGTTGCCTACGTCGCGTCGAAGTTTCCAGGGTTGGGCAAGGAGTTCATGCCCCCTCTCGACGAGGGCTCGTTTCTATACATGCCTTCCACGATGCCCCACGCTTCCATTGGTGAGGTGCTCGACGTCATTCAGAAGCAGGATATGGCCATTAGCGCCATCCCGGAGGTATCCACGGTCGTCGGGAAGCTTGGCCGAACCGAAAGCCCGCTCGATCCGGCGCCTCTTTCCATGATCGAGACCCTCGTCAACTACCAACCGAAGTATTTCCAAGATGAGCATGGTCGGCCGGCGCGTTTCCGGTTCGACGAAGACGCTTCCGAAACATTCAAGACGATCGACGGCACGCCGGTGCCGGCCGCGGACGGCGAACCCTATGTCGTGGCCGGTCGATTCGTTCGCGACGAAAGGGGTCAGCTGATCGAGGATTTGGACGGTCGCCCGTTTCGTCTTTGGCGCCCGCCGCTTGATCCGCTATTGAACCCGGGGCGGTCCGCGTGGAGCGGCATCCAGACGCCGGATGACATCTGGAAGACCATCGTTGAAGCGGCCGCGATGCCTGGCTCGACCTCCGCGCCGAAGCTTCAGCCCATCTCCACGCGGCTGGTCATGCTTCAGACGGGGATGAAGTCGCCGATGGGCATCAAGGTGAAAGGCCCGGACCAGGCCAGCATCGAGCAGGTGGGTCTTGCGCTGGAGCAATTGATCAAAGAGGTGCCGTCGATCGATCCGGATACCGTCATCGCCGATCGGATCATCGGCAAGCCGTATCTGGAGATCGACATCGATCGCCAGGCCATCGCTCGGTTCGGCATTACGGTCCAGCAGGTTCAGGACGTCATCGAGGTCGCCATCGGCGGAAAGCAGATCACTACGACCGTGGAAGGGCGCGAGCGCTACCCCGTTCGCGTGCGGTACATGCGCGAACTGCGTGACAACATCGAGTCACTCGACCGCATTCTCGTTCCGGCGCCGTCGGGTCCGCAGATTCCACTGGGGCAGTTCACGACCATCCGCTACGTCCGCGGGCCGCAGTTGATCCGCAGCGAGGACACGTTCCTCGTAGGCTACGTCTTCTTCGGACCGCGCCCGGGGCATGCGGAGGTGGACGTCGTCGAGGAGGCTGAGGCCTATCTTCGCCAAAAACTGTCCAGCGGTGATCTGACGTTGCCGGCGGGCGTCAGCTACCGATTCGCCGGGACGTATGAGAACCAGGTTCGGGCGGAACGGACGCTGGCTGTCATTATTCCCGTTGCCCTGTTGGTGATCTTCCTGATCCTCTACCTTCAGTTCCGCTCCGTGCTCACGACGGCCATGGTGTTCTCGGGGATTGCCGTCGCGTGGGCGGGCGGTTTTATCATGCTCTGGTTCTACGCCCAGCCGTGGTTCCTGGATGGGTCGGCCTTCGGCGTGAACATGCGCGAACTGTTCCAGGTTCACCCGATCAACCTGAGCGTTGCGGTTTGGGTGGGCTTCCTGGCGTTGTTTGGCATCGCGTCCGACGACGGCGTGGTGATGGCCACCTACTTGCGAAGCACCTTCGCCAACGAAGAGACGCTCAGCAAGGCCGAGGTTCGCGCGGCGACCATTAAGGCGGGCAAGCGGCGTATTCGTCCGTGTCTGATGACCACGGCGACCACGATGCTTGCGCTGATTCCGGTGTTGACCTCGACGGGTCGGGGGTCGGACATCATGGTGCCGATGGCGATTCCATCGTTCGGCGGCATGGCGATCGAGGTGATTACCATGCTTGTCGTCCCGGTCCTGTATTGTTCGGTCGAGGAATGGCGGCTGTGGTTGACTCGCCCGTCAATCTTGTCGGTCGGGTCATCGACTTCGTAGGTCGGGTCATCGACCCGGCATCTTTCCTGCGTGATGCTCTCCGGTATACCCATCATTCCATGGCGGTGGCGGCGAGATTCTCGACCCGCGGGTGGTGTCGCCGTCCTGTCAACGAAGATGCAAGAACATGCAATGCGTATTCTCCGTATCGATGCCACGGAGCACCCATTCTCGCACTGTCGAGAATGCTCGACAGTGGCGTGACAAGCAGGCCAACATGTTTGGATGGGATAGTCGTGTCAGACAATGTCGGGTCGATGACCCGACCTACCTGGCTTAGCCCAAGAAATCGATGGGAGTCCCCATGCGTTGGCATAGCAGGCTGTACATGATCCACCGATGGCTGGGGCTGGTCGTCGGTCTTCAACTTCTGGCTTGGAGCGTGAGCGGCTTTACCTTTACCTGGCTGGACATCGACAACGTTCGCGGAGACTCGGACCACGCCGAGACACCCGTGCGGACGCTGCCATTCGACCGGATCACGCTGTCAGTGACCGATGCAGTCATGCGGGCGGCCGAGCACGGCGTGGACACCGAGCGTTTTTCGCGCGTGGTTCTGCGCGATCGGCGTGATGCCCCCGTGTACGAAATGTTCGATGCACATGGCGTGCCGCTATGCACGGTGGACGGTGTTTCCGGCCACGTCACCAAACGGCTCTCGGCAAAGCAGGCGGAGGCCATCGCCCTGGCCGACTTTGAACCGTGGGCAAGCGGTGCGACGGTTCGGCTCTTGGAAGGCGAGCCACCGCTGGAGTTTCGCAACGGACGGATGCCGGTCTATCAGGTAACGATCGACCACCCGAAGCACCCGCACCTGTACATCTGCCCCGTCACGGGGGAGGTGCTGAAACGACGCAACCGTCCTTGGCGCATCTTCGATTTCTTCTGGATGCTGCACATCATGGACTACGGCGCGCGTGAGGACTTCAACCACTGGCTGCTGACCGGGATGAGCATCTTCGCCATCGCGACCTCCGCCAGCGGCCTTACGCTTTGGACCTGGCGCATCCGGCGCGGCGCGAAGCGGGTGTTTGGCCGGCGTTCGAGCGCGCGTGGGAGCGCGTAACGGGAGGGTCTTCTCTACCCGATCGACCGCGCGGGCTAGAGCCCGCGGCTCGGGACAAGTGACCTTTCGTTGCTCTACCGCGTCGTCAGGTTCGGCGGTCCTTTCAGTTCGGGTAGCGGGGGTAGATCGGGCTCGGGTCGGTTCTTGAACTTCTCGTAGCTCTCGGTGTGCATGCTCGTTAGTTCCACGGGCCTGCCCGCAATGAACATGTGTGTCACCTGGCTGACAGTCTGAAGCGGGGTGTGCGTGGTGACGATCAGGTCGGCGAGCTTGCCCGGCTCGATCGAGCCGGTGCGATCGTCGATGCCGAGGATCTTCGCGGCACCCAGCGTCAGGGCGTACTCGGCCCGTTCGCGAGGCAATCCGTGTGCGACGGCCATGCCCGCCTGAATCGCCAGGTTGAACGCGCCCGAGGCGCTGTTGGTGGCGAAGCAGAACTCGACGCCGGCTCGGTCCATCACGCCGGCCGCTCGATAGACGCCGTCCCACAACTCGAAGTTGCCGCGCGATAGCCCCAAGGGGCCGCTGAACAGAACGGGAATGTCTTTCTCGGCTAGAAGCTCGGCCGCCTTCCATGCGTCCTGACCGCCGGCGATGATGCATTTGAGTTCCTGCTTCTCGGCGAACTCGACGGTCTCGACGATCTGTTGGTAGCTGCTCGCGGAGAAGACAACCGGCTTTTCCCCGCGGACATACGGCGCCATCGCCTCGAGCGCGAGATCGACCTCGAAGGTGATTGTCGGATCCGACTCGGCCGCCTCCATGGCCTTGGCATAGCGCTTGGCCTTGGCGATGTAATTCTCCAGGTTTTTCTTGCGCTCGGACGCCGGAGGACCGGTCGGCCTGCGCCCGAAGCGCCTGCCGGCTCCCCGTCCTCCACCGGTCCGCTCGATGGGTACGCTCATGTGGAGCCCGAAGCGATCGACGACCATCATCTCGTCCGCGGTCCACCCATCCAGATGGATCACGGCGCTCTGACCGGAGATTTGACCGCCGGACGGTCTGGTCAGTGCCGTCGTCGTGCCGGCCGTTCGTGCGATGTGGATGTGCCGGCTGTGCGGATGAACGGCGCTGGCCGCCCGAAGATGCGGGGCGAACCTCGCGATGTCCGATGAATCGGTGGTGACGGGCGTCTGACCGATCTCCGTCAGGCCCAGGTTCCCACCGGCGTCGATCAGACCGGGGTAGACGTGCAGCCCCGCTGCGTCGATGACGCCGGCGCCGGGCGGGACGGTCGCGCCAACGCCGACCGCTGTAATCTTGTCCTCGATGATAACGACGGTTCCGTTCTCGATGACCGGCCCACTGATGGGGTGAACGGTCGCGCCGACGATGGCGTAGGCGCGGTGCGGAGTCTCGGGGATCGTTCGATCGACGGGGCCGGGGATGTTGGCCGCGCTGGCCGGCTCGGTCGTTTCGGGCAGGTCATCCTCGAAGTAGACCTCGCCCTCGATCAGCGTCATCACGCACTTGCTGAACGTGTTGAGCGGATGCCCGTTGAAGATGGCCACGTCGCCGTCCTTGCCCACCTCGAGGCTGCCAACGCGATCGTCGATTTGCAGTTGCATGGCCGGGTTGATCGTCACCAGCCGAAGGGCCTCGTTTTCGTTGAGCCCGCCCCACTTGACGCTCTTGGCCGCCTCCTGCCCGAAATATCGAATGGTGTTGGCCGAGTCGGAGTTGATCGACACATTGATGCCATGGTTGGTCATCAGGGCGGCGTTGTGCGGGATGGCGCCGAAGGCCTCGACCTTGTACGCCCAGAAGTTGGAGAAGGTCGATGCGCCGGCGCCGTGGCGGGCGATCTCCGGCGCGATGCGGTAGCCCTCGAGGACGTGTTGCAGTGTTCCGATCCGAAAGCCGTAGTCCTCAGCCACAGCCAGCAGACGCAGGATTTCATCACTGCGGTAGCAATGCGAGTGGACCGTCAGGTCGCCGCGAAGGATGTCCGCCAGGGCGTCGAGGCGGAGGTCGCGTCGCGGAATCAGTACGTCCTCACCGGCCGCCGATCGCTTCTTGAACTCGTCCCAGTCGGCCTGATAGCCCTTGGCCGTCTCCATCGCGTCGCGGATGACGGCCTCGACGCCCATACGCGAGCCGGGGAACCGGCGCGCCCCCGTCGTACCGCGGCTGCGGTTGGCTCGGGTGACGTTTTCTCCCAGGGCGAATTTGATGGTCCGCGGCGCGTCGGCCATCAACATCTCCTGGGCGGATGTGCCGTACTTGATCTTGACGATGGCGTTTTGTCCGCCAATGGGGTTGGCCGATCCGTGCATCACGTGATGCGTGGTGACACCACCGGCGACCGCGCGAAACAGCCCGACCGACGTGGGGTTGATGAGGTCGGCGATGCGCACCTCGGCGCTGATGGAGAGCCCGCCCTCGTTGGTGCCGTCGGTACCGAGGTGAGAGTGAGCATCGACCAGACCGGGGATAACGAACCGGCCGGTGCCGTCGATGACCGTCACGCCCGCGGGAACGTTGGGGATGTCTCCGATCGCTTCGATCTTGCCGTCGCGGATCAGGATCGAGGCGTTGGTCAGCGTGGGCGACGTGATGGGAATGATCGTGGCATTGCGGATCAAGACGCTGCCGCCGGTCTTGGTCTCGGGCACGCGGTCGGCCTCGATCTCGGAAGCGAACGTCGGACCCTTGTCCTCTTTCTCCGTTTCGGAGGCCTCGACGTCCTGAGATTCTTCCTCCTCCTCGGCTTCCTCTTCTTCTTCGATCTGTGAATCCGGCGCCCGCCGTCCGCCGCGCCGCCCGGCAAAGCGACCGGGCCCGCCCGAACCGCCACCCCCTGCCGTGGCGCTCTTCTTGTCCTTTTCAACCTCGAACTTGATACCGTCGATAAAGACCATCTTGACTTTGGCCTTCTTGTCGGAGAGGGGCTTGGTCATCAGGGTGACGTTGGCGAGCCTTCCCGGCTGGATCGACCCGAGCTGGCTCTGGACGCCGAACAGCTCGGCGGGTGCCGTGGTCAGCGCGGCCACAACGGCTTCATCGGGCAGTCCCCGTTTCGTGACCAGCCGCACGTTCTTCCAAAAGTCCGCCAGTTTGTCGAAGTCCTTGGTTCGAAGCGTGAACGGCACGCCGGCCTCGTGCAGGCGGATCAGGTTCTCGACTTGCTCTTCCCAAAGGCGGCGCTGTTCTTTGCGTACCTTGAGGGGTTCGTAGATTTTCTTCTCGTCCTCCTTTTTCTTGTCGTCGGGCTTCTTTTCTTCGTCATCCGGTTTCTCGTCTTCTCCTTCGGGCTTTTTTGCGCTTTTCTTTTTTGGTTTCTTCTTGCCGTACTCCGGTTCCGTTGGAAACTTGACGCTGACCACGAGCGGTATGCGTTTTTCTTTGATGAGGTCGATGACCTTCCAAGCCTCGCGCGCGCCGGTGATGCCGAGGTCCAGGCCGAACTCGTCGGCCAGCTTGACCGCGCGGCGAATCTCGCGCTCGCTGTTGGCTTCGAAAAAATATCGCGTCTTGCGACCCAGCAACGGCTGAAGCGCTTCGAGTGCCGGATCGAGCGGGGCGAGATGCCCGTTCGTCGGGTTCCGCTGGGCGTACTTGCGCGCCTTGACGTACCACCCGGCATCAAGAAGGACCTGCCGATACTGCGCCACGATGCCCAATAGAGATCTCGGGTAGACGCCCGACTCCCCCGTGCGGACCCCGCCGTGCATCGCCACGTTCGAAGCGATGACGGAGCGTCGGATCGGTTTTCCGGAGAGGCTGATCAGGTCGCTGGTGCCGCTGAAGATTCCGTCACGGGGTGCGATCAACGCCGTGGTGAAGCCGGCGCTTCGATGCGACTTCAACTGCTTGTCGTCGCCGGTGTACAACTCCACCGCGCGAAACTCCGGGCGCACGCCGATTCGGTTGGCCGCGCGGGTCGCCGAGAGCGGTCCCTGGCTCGTGTCCGGGTTGAGATCTTCGGCGCGCTCGCGCTCTTCGGTCGATCGCGCGTCACTAGGGATGCCGAGATGGATCTGCCCGTCGATGAAACCGGGATACGCGATCAGGTCCTTCCCGTCGATGACCTCCGCATGGGGCGGGATCGCCACGTCCGTACCGGCTGCGACGATGCGCCCCTCGGACAGAAGGATCGTCCCCGACTCGATGATCGTGCCCGGAGTGACCACGATCTTGACGTTCGTAATCGCCGTCGGCGTCTCGAACTGCGCAAGCACGGGGCGTGCAGACGTCACGCAGCACACAACCAGCGTCAACAACAGGTAGCGTTCCCCGCCTATGGTTCGTTGCTTCATCGGTTTCATCCTGAATGAGGGAGGTTGTACCGCCCGCGGCGTGGCCCAATCCGCACCGCAGGGAAGCCGTCTGCCCGGCCTCGATCACGGAGCGGAGAGTCTACCGCGGAAGGTGAGGGCTGTCGAGTGAACGCAACCGGAGGTCGCCTCCTCGCGCGGCATGGCGACAGGGTGTCTGCTGCGGTAAGCTGGACGTCCCATGCCCATCCTTGTGCGCAACATTCGCCTCGGGCTTGAGGCCCCGGAGGACGGTCTTGCGGTCGCCGCGGCCAAACGCCTTCGCGTTCCCGTTGAGGCAATCCGTACCTACGCCGTCGTGCGGCGATCACTGGATGCCCGCAAGAAAGACGACATCCATTTTTCCTATCAGGTGGAACTCGATCTCGATGAGCCGGCCGAGGCCCAGCGAAAACGCGTGGAGCGGCTGCGCGGGCGAGAGGCCGAGTGGCTGGAACCCGCGGCTGACGTCGAGGTGGCGTATGGGACGCACGAGCTGCACGGGCGCCCCGTGGTCGTGGGCTTTGGGCCGGGGGGCATGTTCGCGGCACTGCGGCTTGCAGAGCTGGGGTATCGGCCGCTGGTGCTTGAGCGCGGGCGCGACGTCCGTCGTCGCCACCGGGACATCCTCCAGGGCTTCTACCAAAGCGGCGAGTTCGACGGGTCGTCGAACCTGCTGTTCGGCGAGGGCGGTGCGGGCACCTACAGCGATGGGAAGCTCTACACGCGCATCAGGGATCCACTTTGCCGGTATGTGCTCGAGGCGTTCTATCGGCATGGCGCCGACCCGGATATCCTGATCGACACCCGCCCGCACATCGGCAGTGACCGACTGCCGACGATCTGTACGCGTATCCGCCAAACCATCGAATCACTCGGCGGAGAAATTCGCTTTGAGTGTCATGTGGATGACATAACCATCGTTGATGGGCGGCTCGAGGCCGTCCACTTGGCGAGTTCCCAAAAGAGCCCCGGCGGCGAGCGGATCGAGGTGGGTCCGACCATCCTGGCGGTCGGTCACTCGGCCCGCGACACGGCGCGGATGCTTCATCGGCGCGGGGTCGCCATGGAATCCAAGCCCTTTCAGATTGGCGTGCGCGTCGAACACCCTCAAGCGCAGGTGGACCGCTGGCAGTACGGTCAGGCGGCCCGCCATCGGCAGCTGGGACCGGCCGAGTACCACATGGTGGCTCGAAAAGCGGCCGGGGAGCTGGGTGATGTCTTCAGTTTCTGCATGTGTCCGGGTGGCATGATCCTGCCGACCAACGAGTCGCCGGGGCTGATCGCCACGAACGGCGCCAGCCGGGCCGGCCGATCGAGCCCGTTCGCCAACAGCGGGCTGGTGCTGACGATGGATCCCAAGAGCCTTTCGGGCGGGCCCGACGAACACCCGGCACTGGCGGCGTTGTCTTTCTTGGAAGCATGTGAACGTAGAGCGTTTGAGGCGACGGGCGGATCGTATCGCGTGCCGGCGCAGCGAGCGTGCGACTTCCTGGCGGGCAAGGCGTCGGACGGTACGCTGGAGACCAGCTATCCGCTGGGTGGTCAGTGGTGCGACGTGGGGAGCCTGGTTCCCGATGTGGTTGCCCGCGCCGTGCGCAAGGCGATTCCGGCGCTGGCGCAAAAGTTTCCCGGCTTCGACGGCCGCGACGGATTGATCACCGCACCGGAAACCAGGGCGAGCGGCCCCGTACGCCTGGTGCGCGACCGCGCGACACGGCAGGCCGTCGGCGTCGCGAGCCTCTTCCCCGTCGGTGAAGGGGCGGGCTATGCGGGCGGCATCGTCAGCGCCGCGGTAGACGGAATCAAGTCGGCGGACGCCATCGTCGGGCACTACGCGCCGCCTCGCTAAGTGCCTATCATGGCCCGTCAGACTGTTGGAAACGAGTGTGTGGCGGGCTTGCATTCCGCGTTGTCACCGGCTGGGAGCCGGCGTTGCCTGAGCCGGACATTCCTTTTCAACAAACTGCCGTGGCGACGGTGGGCCGGGCTGATCGGCAGTGGGCTCATTCGACTCGTATGGGACGACAGCGATGCCTGAAGATTTTATCATCGGCGCGAAGCTCGGCGACTTGGTCAACCGAATCGTCGCCAGCTACAACGCGGACAAACGAACCCAGCACATCGACCGCGTCTATCTTCCCTCTCGAACGGACATCGTCCAGCTCGTCAAGGATCTGCTCGAGCTGATCTATCCCGGCTTTTACGGGCGTCAGCACCTGACCCGGCACAACGTGGCCTTCCACGTCGGCGACCTGGTCCCGCGCATCGCCGAAGCCGCCCATCGACAGATCCACATGTGCCTGTGCTACGCGGACGAGACGGCCAAGGCGGGCGGCGCGCCCAACGAGAGCTGCGCCGGTCTCGCCCGAGAGCGGACCGTGCAGTTTCTCGAAGGCATTCCGGCGACCCGTGAGATGCTCGCGGGCGACGTGCAGGCCGCCTACGACGGCGACCCGGCCGCGATGAACGTGGACGAGGTGATGTTGGCCTATCCGGGTTTATTGGCCATCACCGTCCAGCGACTGGCCCACACGCTGTACAAACTCAATGTTCCGCTGATGCCTCGCATCATGTCGGAATGGGCGCACACCCAGACGGGGATCGACATCCACCCCGGCGCCAAGATCGGCCGGAACTTCTTCATCGACCACGGCACGGGCGTGGTCATCGGCGAAACCACGGAGATCGGGGACAACGTGAAGGTCTACCAGGGTGTCACGCTTGGGGCACTATCATTTCCCAAGGACGCCGGGGGTCGGGTGATTCGCGGAACGAAGCGGCATCCCACGGTCAAGGACAACGCCACGATCTATGCCAACGCCATCATTCTGGGCGGCGACACGGTCATCGGCGAAAACTCGGTGGTCGGCGGGTCGGTGTTCGTCACCTCGAGCGTGCCCCCCGACTCGCTGGTCACCTTCAAGCCGCCGGAGCTGCGACTCAAGACCAAGGCCGAACGGGTAACAGCGCCTCCTGGCGAAGCATCCGCCGCCCAGTCGATGCCCGACTACATGATCTAGCGCGGTTTCCAAGAAGGTTCTTCTGTCTTTCGGGTGGCATGCCCAAGCCGGAGGCGCGGGCATGGGTCGGCCGATCCAGCACATGGCCGCGCTGCGCTCGGCCATGCCAACCGATGACAGGAGCCGCCAAAAACGAGCCACGTTTCTGGAAACGGCACCAGTGTATCATCACAGCTGAATCTGTAGGTGTGCCACTGCTCTTGAGCAGTGCAGGAATTCCACGAGAGCCGCCATCGGGTAGTTGGTCAGTTTACCGGGGCTTGAAGGGGTGCGGTGGGGCTGGAAATCAGAGCCGTTTATTGTTCCCAGCAATATTCCAGGCTAGGATTTGCTGATCGCCTGGCGCGCGGTATACTCAGGTATGCCTAAGTGGTCAAGCAAACGAGACGTCAACGAACTAGCCGCCAGCATCGTCGGCAAAGCGACCGGTGAAGAGCCGGAGGCCGAGGAAGCTGTCGAGGACACGCCGGAGACGACTGAAGATGGCAAGAACCCAGCGGCCGTTGCGCTTGGGCGGCTCGGCGGGAAGAAGGGCGGGCCGGCGCGGGCGAAGAAGCTGAGCGCCGAGAAGCGGTCCGAAATTGCACGCAACGCCGCAAAGAAGCGATGGTCCGCGAGTTCCGACGACCGTCCCTCAACCTAGAGCTTCATCCTGCCTTGTAAGTCTTAGTCGCGCGTTCGGGGCGCCTGGCTTCTCCATAGATCCGAGCGTGTCGGTAAAGAGCAACGACCGGAGTTCGTCGGCACTCAATCCGAGCGTTTCGCGGTGCATTGCGATCAGATCGTCTAGGACGCGCGGGCTCTCAAGTTCAATCGGGAAGGGCTCAATCGTTCGTTGCCCGCGTGCGCCGAGTTGCATGAAAAGCCGGCGTCGTTTGGCGTCACTGATTTGTTGCAACTGAAAGGCTCGCATGATGAGAAACTGCATCGAGACCTTCCAGGCTCTCTTGAGTCGGGCAGCCGATTCGAGATTGAAGTTGCGCAGGTCGTCGCGAACACTCGATCGGGGAAGCAAGAGTTCTGCCGCAAACCGGTTTGCTTCATCTTCAACATCGTTCGGAATGGCAAGATGATGTAGCACGGCATGGCCGATTTCATGCGCCAAACTGAAGCGATATCGCTCTCCTGGGACATTCCGGTTCATTATGAAAATCGGAGGGAGCCCACTGGTCCACGTGTGAAGGCCATCTACAAGGTTTGTGCCGAAGTCGGCGAGGACCACGATTCCGCCCGCTGCCTCAACGAATCCCGTGAGGTTATGGATCGGCCCATCAGGCGCCCTCCATAGCTGGCGCAGCCATTGAGCGGCGCTTGCTACTGATCCACCAAAGTCCTCAAGCGAGATCGAAGGGAAGAAGTTACGGTCGTGATAAACGGACGCGCCGCGAAGCAACGCGGCAACCTGCATGCGCCGAATATTTGTTTCAGCTTGGATGCGCTTCTGTTCCCGCACAGTAATCTTCGAGCGTTTTCGGTGGAACACCGCAGCACTCTCGATCGAGTAAACGGGATCTTGCTGGCGAAGCAAACTGTAATCGTAATTCAACGCATCAGCCATCAACGATGCGTCATCGGGAAGTACCTCTTGTAGGCCAGACTCGTACTTGCAAATCTTTGCCTGACTCAATCCTGTCGCGTCGGCGAGATTCTGTTGGGTCCAGCCCCGCGACTCGCGCGCAAGCGCAATCATAGCGGGGTTGATCTCTCCACCGTTTGTCATCGCAGCCTAGCCTATCTGTCGATGAGCCTTCGTTACCAGCCTATCGAGACGTTTGAGTTCATGCTTGCGCGCTTCGACCCGTGCGCTTGGAGCCGGCGATCCGGTCGCTTCATCGACAGCTTTCTCGAAGCGCGCTATCGTGTCAATAACGTCAGAGTGGTGTTTTTTCTCTCGCACTAAGACGAGTCGCCCTATCCACCAGCACGGGCGCCCCGCTTCCGTGAAGTCGTCTTCTATTGTGTAACCCAACGTAACGGTTGGTCTCGGCGCAACCTCATCGTCATCAGCGTGAGGCATTAGTTGCTGCTCTTCGATATACTGCTGGCGGAATGTTGCGTTGCGGCTGATGCGCGCGCCCTTAAATCGCGACCATCGGAGCGCAATGACGTTGTCTCCCCGCTCGATCAGCAAGTAATCCAAGCCGTCGCCCTCCGGCTCTTCGACTAGCGATAGGCAATCTTCCCACTTCTCTGCGACATGGCGCATCCCCTTCCTTGCCGCAGCATGCACAAGGGTTGCCCGTTCGACGCGCCTTGGCACGCCGAGCAGCTCGATCGTCGCATCGGCGTCCCGCAATGCCGTTTGCATAACACTGGCGAAAATCGCCGTCCACGGCTCCAAGAACTGCCGTATTTCAAGATTCGTCATCCGTAACTACTCCTTGCGTATCGGTCCATCTATGGTATCCTGTTTTCCGAATGCTCATAGTAGCGCAAATTTATTCGTCAGTCAAATTGACCTGTTGTATGCCTGAAAACAAGGATATTAGCAACGGTTCTGGGTTTTTCCCTTGACAATGCTACACCGGTCAAGTATATTTGGGTCAGTATGAACCAGCTAAACGCAGAGCGAAGAGCGCACGTCGTGGCCTGCCTGGTCGAGGGAGACTCGATCCGCGCCACGGTCCGGATGACGGGCGCGGCCAAGAACACGGTCACGAAGCTACTCGTTGACCTGGGCTTGGCGTGCGCCGCGTTCCACGACCGGCACGTCCGCAACCTGCCTTGCAAGCGGATCGAGGTTGACGAGATTTGGTCATTCTGCGGCGCGAAAGCCAAGAACGTCCCGGAGGAGAAGGCATGCGATCCGAACTACGGCAGCGTGTGGACGTGGTCTGCCGTCTGTGCGGACACGAAGATCGTCCCGTGCTGGCTGGTGGGCGGGCGTGACGCCGGATACGCATCCGTGTTCATGTACGACCTTGCGGGGCGTTTGAGCGAACGGATACAGCTAACCGCGGACGGTCTCGCGGCCTACCTCAGTGCCGTACCCGAGGCATTCGGGCGAGACATCGACTACGCCATGCTCGTGAAGCTGTTCGGAGAGGACTACAGCAAAGGGCCGGAACGCAAGTACAGCCCCGGCCGGATCAACGGCGCAAAGAAAACGCCCGTCATCGGAAACCCCGACCCGGCGAAGGGTTCAACGTCCTACCCCGAGCGGTTGAATCTCACGACGCGCATGAGCATGCGACGATTCACGCGGTTGACGAACGGGGTTTCAAAGAAGCTCTACAACCTGGAATGCGCTATTGCTCTGCACTTCACGCACTACAGTTTTTGCCGTAAACACCAATCGTTGCAGACAACGCCCGCCGTTGCCGCTGGACTTGCTGACAAGATTTGGACAGTTCAGGAATTAGTCGGCTTGCTCGAGCGCTGAAACTGACCCACTACCCGCCATCGACCTGCTCAAGAGCAGTGGCACACGGAACGGGGTGGAAATGAACCCGCAAACTGCGGTGTAACCACACACAAGTCCGGCGACACGCGCCTATCCAAACCTCGCGGATCGATGGGCCGGGATGTGCTGATCGTCTTGCGGGCGAAATATTGCCAAGCCATTGTTTCCGTGATATAATATGGCTATGGAGGATCCGCGGGCGATCATTGAGCAGCGAAAAGGCGAGGCCGTCGGGGCTCGTATCCGGAGGCGACGCAAGGCGCTGGGGCTGACGCAGACCCAGCTTGCCTCGGCCGCCGGCGTCAACCAGGGGTATCTCTCCTCCATCGAGCTAGGCAAGGCCGATCCGCGACCGCGCACGCTGGATGCCCTTGCGGTGGTGCTCAACATGCCACAGGGGGTGTTGATCGGCGGTGGCGCGGATCACGATGCCCCGCAGCCGCTTGAGACGCTCGAGCTTCCGCTTTTGGGGTCGATACCGGCCGGTCCGCCGGCGCAATCCCAGGAACAGCTCGAGATGTTCCCCGTACTCCGTCACCAGTGGGCGCCGGACCACTACTGTCTACGCCTCTCGTACGACAGCATGGAGCCGACGCTCAAGCCGGGCGACATCGTCCTGGTTCACTTCCGTCCCGACGTGGAGCCCGAACACGTCCAGGGCCGGGTCTGCGCCTGCCTGTTGGATGGCGAGCCGACGCTGAAGCGAATCAGCGTCGAGTGGCGTAACGGTCGGCGGATGATCATCCTTCGCGGTGACAACCCGCGCAACGACCCGATTCTGATCGATCCGTCCCAGACTTTCACCATCCAGGGCGTGGTGGTTCGGCTGGTCAGCCGCGACCTGTAGCACCCCGCAGACCGTTTCAGCGATCCCAAATCGCCGAATACACGCGCTCCGCGGCGTGGACGGACCTTCGCGGCGAGCACCTCTTTTTGACCCGAGAAAATATCAATAAATATATTGACAAACAATATTCATGTCGTATAGTTAGGGATATGTTAGGTACTTGAATGCGGCCGCATCGATGGAAGCCGGCCGCTACCGGCCTTGGGGAAACTTCTGGAGGGGGGAGCTGTTTTGGTGTGTCGGAGGGGAACCTGCCGGGCGACGTGCGGAACGGGTGGCCTGAAAACCATTGAGCTTGGATGCAGTCTTGAGCATAAACCAGGCCGCCCGTCCGCGCGCATCGCCGCGGTGGTCAGTCAGTTCGGGCTTCCCATGTCCACCGAGCGCACGACCATCGTCGGGTCGGCCAGCGTGCCGGTGGGTCCGGGGCGAATCATCGTGCTCTGGGGGCCGTCGGGCAGCGGTAAGTCCACGGCGCTCGGCGAGATTCAGCGACAGTTCGCGGGCGGGTGCCTGGTCGATCGCGTCATGTTCCCGGCCCATCCCGCGGTGATCGATCGGGTGGCCCCGGGCGCGCCGCTTTTCGAGGCGGTGGGTTTCCTGACCTCGTGCGGGCTGGGCGAGGCGCGACTCTGGGTTCGACCATTCTCCACGCTGTCGGATGGCGAGCAGTTTCGTGCGCGTCTGGCACGCGCGGTCGCTCGGCACGCACACACCCACGCCGTCGCTCCGCTTCTGTGCGACGAGTTTTGCTCGGTCCTGCACCGCCGGGCGGCCAAGGCGATCAGTTTCGGGATTCGAAAGGTCGTGTCGAAACGTCGGCTGTGTTTCGTGGCCGCCTGCTCGAACGATGATCTTCTCGTTGACCTGCAACCCGACACGATTGTTCGGCTTCATGGCGCTGGTCGCTGCAGCGTGGAGGACCGCACCGTTCGGGTCAACAGGCCGTTCAGCCTGCGGAGGCGACTGTGCATCGAGCCGGGCGGCAAGCGCGACTATGACGCCTTCGCGGCCATGCACTACCGGGCGACCGACGAACTCGGCTTCGTCGATAAGGTGTTTGTGATGCGCGACGGGCGCGGCGGTGACGCGATGGGCATCGTGGTGTACGCGCATGCGCCGTTGGAGCTGGCTCTGAGGAATCGGGCCACGGATCGCTGGTTTTCGCGCAATCCCAAGCGAGTGAATCGCTCGCTGCGGATCCTGCGTCGTCTGGTGATCCACCCCGATGTTCGCGGATGCGGGCTGGGGCACCACCTTGTACGAAAGACGCTGCCCCTGGTGGGCACCGAGTTCGTCGAGTGTTTGGCTGGCATGGGCGAGTTCAACCCGGTCTTCGAGCGAGCGGGCATGAAACGCATCGGGCAGTATGGCCTTTGCCCTAAACGACAGGCCGCCCTGGTCGCGCTGCGAAAGCAGGGCATCGATCCATCGAGCCGGGCATTCGTGGTTCACGTCTGCCGCCGGCGCAGCGTGCGGGAGATCGTCGCCGACGTCGTTCACGACTGGTACGCATCAACCACGGGCGGTGGTGACAAACGAGTGGCACGGCAATCGGCACAGGTGTTGGCCCAGACGTTCCGGGGGTTGGTCGGTTCGCGACCGGTCTACTACCTTTGGCGGCGGCGCGGGCCGGTTTGACCGACAGCCCGTTGAAAACGACCGGAGCGCGGTGCCACACTGTTTCAACGGCCTGCTCGTCGGGCAACGTGCCGAGCACGTATCGGTATGTGATTATGGAGAGGAGCAATGTTCGAGATAATGAAACGAGCCCGTTGGCCGTGGGTGGTCCGCAGGGCCGTTCAGCCGCTGGCGTCGCGAAAGGTGCGCGTCGCGCTGACCACCGTGCTGGTCGCATTCGCGGCCGACTACGGTCTGAAGGTGAACACCGAGATCGTGTTGACGATCCTGGGCGTGGGCGTGTCGTTGATTCTGGGCATCGCCCATGAGGATGCCGGTCGCGGTGCGCAGCGTCCCGAGAGACCACCTGAGCAGGATGCGTTGCCGCAAGGCGAGGCCTTGTCTGACGACTCGTCTTGACCATGCTCCTCACGGTCGAGCGACTTCTTATCCTCGCAAGGCGCAACCTGTCGGGATGCCGTCGCTGGCGAACCGGGCCGTGCGAAACGTAGTCTAGTGCTTTGTCACACCTTAATGTTCGGATACACGGACTTCAGTTTGCACCGTG
>CBDUXT010000005.1:0-111028 GCA_965371245.1 uncultured bacterium
CAACTGGGAACCACGTTGACCGGGTCGCCGTTGTCATCCACCAACACCAGGTTCTGTGGATTCGAGCCGTCCAGGCAGACCTCGCAGCCGACACAACCGGGCAGCTTCGTGAAGCTGATGTTAACGAGTCGTTCGCCGCGCACTACCGCATGCCGCCAGGTCGTCTTCGCCAACGCACGGGCGCGGAACGGACGGACGGCTCGTTGACACCGCGTCTGTCGTACCGACCGCCGCTTGCGTGGGAAGCCATACTTGGGTTCCTTGAACGACGCGCGATCGCCGGTGTCGAGGAGGTGGCCGAGGGCAGCTACCGACGCACCGTGGCCCTGGGCGAGCATGCCGGATGGATCGAAATTGCACGAAACGGAGATCACCACTCGCTGGTCGTCCGGACCTCGTCGATACTCGCTCCGATGCTTCAACCGTTGCTGGCTCGGCTGCGCGATCTGTTCGACCTACACGCCCGACCTGATGTGATCGACGAACATCTAGCCGCCGCCGCGACGCTCTCCAGGCTTGTAAGTAAGCGCCGCGGGCTACGCGTGCCCGGCGCGTTCGATGGATTCGAGCTTGCCTGGCGAGCCATTCTCGGGCAACAGGTCTCGGTCCGCGGGGCAAGCACACTCGCGGGCCGCTTCGCGCAGCGGTTCGGTGCGAAGGTGAAAACGCCGTTTCCAAACCTTACGCACCTCACGCCGACACCCGACTCCATCGCGGCGGCGCGGCCGAAGGAGATTGCGAAGATCGGGCTGCCGCTCGCGCGTGCGTCCTCGCTCCGCGACTTGGCCGCTCTTTGCCTGGAGGAGCCGTCGCTGCTTCGCCCCGGGTCTTTCGTACAAGAAACATCCGCGCGACTGCTCGCGATACCCGGGTTGGGCTCGTGGACTGCCTCATACATTGCCATGCGAGCACTGCATTGGCCGGACGCCTTTCCGGATACGGACCTAGGCATCCGGCACGCGCTTAGTCTCAATCGCGCGCGGGACATCGTCAAGACATCGCAGCCGTGGCGCCCGTGGCGCGCCTACGCGGCCATGCACCTTTGGATGCAACTATCGGAGGATCAACCATGCCGGCAGAACCGACAACATTCACAACCTTGAATTCCCCGTTTGGCAACATCGTGATTGCGGGCGTGGCTGGAAAGATTCGGAGCATGCACGTCGTGACCGAGGATGGCCGGTTCGCGGCGCAGCCATCATGGAGTCGTGCGGATGACGAGTTTGCCGAAGCCGGCGCGCAACTGGAAGCATATTTTGCCGGCAAGCTACGGAAGTTTTCGCTCCCTCTGGAACTCGTGGGCACCCCGTTCCAGAAGGACGCGTGGCGAATCCTTCGCGCGGTGCCTTACGCAACGACAACGACATATGGCGAAATCGCGCGCATGATGGGCCGCCCCAACGCAAGCCGCGCGGTCGGCGGTGCCATGAATCGCAACCCCATCACGATCATCGTCCCGTGCCATCGAGTACTTGGCCAAGACGGGGCTCTGATGGGGTACCTCAACGGCACGGAAATGAAGCGCCGCCTGTTGGCGATGGAGGCTGCGAATTGAAATCCGAACGAAAGTAGGCGGGTGGCCCATTCATCGCGCAGCGATGGGTGGGGTCACGATGGCCACACCATCGACGGCTCGCAAAATCTCGGACCGAATTGGTCGATGACGTGCCCTATACTCTCGATCCGATACGGCCGTATCGACGATGCACCATCAGGGATCCGAGGGCGATTAACAGTACCGTTGCAACGACAAGGCCACGCCCGGATACAGCGGGTATGGGCGGGGGTATGGACGGAGAACTGCATGCACCATCTCCGCACGTCGTTCCCTCGCCCTGCGGGACGCCGCCGGATTCCAAACAACACAGCGGACTTCCCGACGAGGAAAACTCGTCACGGCACAGTGGATCGGTACCAAAAGAAAGGCAGCAAGCCTGCGGGGCACCGCAGGTGGTTCCGGCATGGAACATTCCCACCGCTTTACAACTGTTTTCATCCGTGTCTGCACAGCCTTCATAGAGAAGGGGACCGTCGGTAACATCCTGGCAGCAAGCACCGGTTTGGGCATAGGCAACGACCGGCGAGAACAAGACAATCCCCACGTATCCGTTTAGGAAGAACGCAACTCGAAGACTCAATCCTCTCAACATGGCTTACCTCCAAGTGCTCTCGTGATGCCCGAGAATTCCTGTCAAACCGAGATTTCCTAGTTGCCGAGCGTATGACAGGATCTTACCGACTCAAACTGACCGATTCCACGCCGCCACGAGCTTGTCAAGGGCGCGTGGCGTGCCCAAACCATCGGCGCGGGAAGGTTTGCCCTCACGATCAGGGAAAAGACCGTCAACACGCGGGATGAGCGGCCCATCCTTGCGGTCCTACACGCACGATCAAGCCTCGTCGTCTGCTCCGCCGGGGACATCGAGGAAGCTTCCACATTCCGGGCAGGCCTGCACGGACCCTACCTGCTCGGCATCGAACGAACACATCCGGCCGCAGTCCTCACAGACAACGTCGATGTCAGCGGCATCGATCGCCGTGGTCCGGCCACGTTCTTTGTCATGTTCGGCGAGGGCGGCGGCGGCGCGCTCGGCCGTCACCGCGTCAGGGACGAAGACGGCGACGCCTTGGTGATCGGTCACGCCGAAGGCGAGGACTCCGGGGTTGTCCTGCCCGATGATGGTCGCATCGATTCCAGACTCATCGAGCCACGCCACGATCAGTTCGGCCTCCTCAACGCTGCCGGTTCGTCGGATGCAAACAGGGCTTTCGATCATTGTGATTCTCCAAAGGCGATGTAGCTGCACGCCGCCCGTCGGCGTCTCGAATGGCTACAGAGTCGAACACCGCGGCGACCCACGGTTGGTGCCGTCGGGTGCGTGACAGTCTTGGCGGACCGTGCAAAGCCATCTTGACGGCGCCACGCCGCGTCAGAGCCGTGGGCGCAAGCCCACGGACACGATGCGAACAAGCACAGGGCTTCTACGATACCAGACCGGTCACAGGGCTCGCGCCCCGTGCTCTGAAAACTGCCCGCCGATTCGGTCTTGCACCCGGAAAGGAGCGTGCCGTCGGCCCCGGTCACCTTGCTTGACCACGAGGGTCCTATACACCTATTCTACCTCACGAAATGGGCACGTGCGGGGATTCTTCCACGACGGCACCCGTTCGCGGCGGGCGTGGGTGCGCCACCCTCGCGAAGCAAGGTTCGGGAACGAATGGACCAAGTGACGGCCTGGGGTCTCGTCCATCCCCCACTCTTCGCCAAGAGCGAAGGATGAGGCACCCATCCCTGAACACGGCCCCACGCCGATTGCGTCACGGACCCGCCGTCCGGATACCGTTAGCGCCGAGACCGACGTCCGGCCGCACGCCCGTTTCCGTGCAGCGTCTCGACACGATCGGGGCCGGTGCGCGGGCTTCGATCGTCCGATCACCGCGACAGCTCCAAGCCGCGCGCCATCTTCGAGTCGTGTGTCTGCGCCGCCGCGAACGGCGACCGCTTCGTCGATCCTCAAGTGTCCGGACCGGTGAACCGCTACAGTAGCAGAGACCTTGTGCCTGCCGGGGGAAACACGGCGACGACCTTGCGAGGGGTAAGACGAATGAAACCCACCCACATCATGCGCCTGCTCCTGGCCGCCTCCATGGCATTGGGATCATCGGGCTGCGCCGTGCCGGAGTATGACACGGCCGTGGCGGTGCCTCGGACGCGCGTCGCAAGAACCAAGCCGCGCGCCACGCCGCTCGTGGGTAGACCCCGAAAAAGTGTAGCGCGGGCAGCCCGGCTGCAGGGCTTGACGATCATCGTCGATGCCGGCCACGGCGGGCACGACCGCGGGGCACGGGGCGTCTCCAGCGTGCCGGAGAAAGCGGTCAACCTGAGCATCGCCATGAAGGTGGCACGGACACTCCGGCGCGGCCGGGCAAACGTAATCACCACGCGCACGCGCGACCGGTTTGTCACGCTTGAGGACCGCGCCGCGCTGGCTGACAAGAGCCATGCCGACCTGTTCGTTTCGATCCACTCGGATTCCGCCCCCAACCGGAACGCCACGGGGGCGACCGTCTACATTGCCGAAAACGCGTCGGCCCGGAGCCGGCGGGCGGGGAAGCGGATCGAGGCTGCCCTGCGGCGTGCGGGCATCAAGACGCGCGGCGTCCGACGAGCGGGCTTCCACGTTCTCGTTGGCCACACCCGCCCGGCCGTGCTCGTCGAATGCGGCTATTTGACCAACCGCGGCGAGGCGCGACGCCTCGGAAACGACGCCTACCGCACAAAGGTGGCCAACGCGATCGCCGACGGGATCAGTAAGCACTTCCAACGTTAGCCAGCCGTTCAAGAATGTGGCACCAGAGTATCAGCCTTCTTCGACGGACGGCTACGCGGAAGCTCCATCGGCGACATGCGGCTCGCCCGTCGCGCCGGAAAACACCCAACCGCCGGGTTCTCGAGCCAGGCGGAATCGACCCTCCAATCGACCCCCGCCCAAGGAAAAGGCGCATTTGCTATCTGTGAATTTTTCAAATTCAACCGCTCCGGAGTCCACCCGGCGCACCGTTCCGCGGTTCCCGCTGACGGGCCCTTCGTAGGTCAGGTAGGCGATTCGGTGGTCCCCGATGCGCCGCGCGCGGATCGGCAGCGAGGCCGGTTGGTCTGGTTCGGCCGACAACTGCCAGGTGATCAGCACGTCGCCACGCTCCAACATCAAATCCCAGTGCTCGCCTCCGGCAAGCTGATGGTGTAGAATTACGTATCTGGTAGGCATGATATGTTGGACCGGCGCGGGTCCGCCATGTGGCGATCCGCGAGAGACTACGTTGGCCGATGCCGGGTCGCGGGTCGGCAAGAAAACGCAGGATCCGTCTGCCGCGGCCGTCAAGGATGAAACGAGGTTACGACCATGTGTGACCCGCAACGGAATGCGCGATCCCGCTTTGCAGGGCGTCTCGCTCTTGTCTTCGCCTCGGCGTTCTCAATGCTCAGCGTCGGGTGCGGCCCCACTTATCTGCAACTACGCCGACACGGTCAAGAGTCCATGGCCTCGGGTGCCTTCGGGCCGGCTCGGCACTTCTTCGTCCAAGCCGAGGAGCTTAGTCCGCAGCGCGTCGCGAACCTAAGCGACCTGGGTACCTGCTGCCTCGCGCTTGCCCGCGGAAAGTTTGCCGAAGACAACCAGGCGGCCGCTCTGCGCGAGCTTGACAACGCCATCGCGTACTACACACGGGTAATCGACATTCGGCCAGCGCACCAGCCCGCCCTTGAAGGCAAGAATACCGCGTTGGAACTCAAGGGGCGTTTCGACGAGGCGCTTCGGCATGCCGAGTGGGCCGCCGAGGTCGTGGGACCATCCGCCCGGCAGTTTGTCTTCCTTGCCCGAGAGCTCGACGAACGAGGCGACGCCGATGGGGCCTTGTTGCGCTATCGCCAGGCGGTGGCCGTCGAACCCCAGAACCCCGTGGGACACGTTGCGTTTGCCCGGTTCCTGCTTCGTCACGATTCCGAGACAGCCGCTGTCTACCACCTCCAAAACGCCTACCGGCTCTCGCCGGAGAACACGTGGGTGGTCGATGAACTCGCCGCCCGCGGTGCCTTGCCACCGCTGGGTCGGACGGCCCAGGGCTACCCGTAGAGCCCGCCCGCCCGGGTCCGGCGGTGCGAAACGGCGTGTGCAGGGTTCGGTAGTGTCCTATATTTGCGGGGATCAGGTCATCAACGGTCCAGATTGACCACGCGCTCCTCACGACGATTATGGCTGGCTTGGGCAAGGTCCACGTCAAGAAGGCGGAAACTCCGCAGGATGAGACGCCGGAAGATCAACGAACGTAATCTTTCGACGCGGTGCGTACTAGTCGCAGCCGGAGGTTGCGATAGAAAATCCAGTGGTGCTTTTCTTGTGCGTGATTTCTTGTAAAATAAGGCATTTTTGTCATATCATGGCTGCGTGGACGATGTATACTCTAGTACAGAATCTCCCCCGGCGTTCTGCGGGATGTCGGGATAGACTACCTTTTCTTGTTGAAGACGTACCTCTCTCGGTACGTCTTTTTTCGTTGAGTTAGGTTGGTTCATGGACCGAGTCGCCATCTTCATCGACGGAGCCTACTTGGACTACGGTTTGCGTGATGAATTTGGGTCAGCCCGAATTGACTATGGCGGGCTGGCAAATCATCTTGCGGGCGGTAAAGAGATTCTCAGAACCTACTATTACCACTGCCTGCCGTACCAATCAGATCCGCCAGTGACGGACGAAGCAGAAAAATTCGGTCGCGCTCAATCATTCATGGCTCAGCTTGATCGGCTCCCCCGGTTTGCAGTACGGCTCGGGAAACTTGCTTTTCGTGGACTTCGTGATGACGGTCGCCCTATTTTCGTTCAGAAGCGAGTGGACATTATGCTCGGTGTCGATCTCGTGCTTCTTGGTGTAAAAGGGCAGATTTCGACTGCCGTGCTCTTGGCTGGTGATAGCGACTTTCTACCTGCCGTGGAAATCGTCCGGCAAGAGGGCGTGGTGGTTCATCTCTATCATTTTACCAGACATCAGGCACACCGCGAGCTTTGGGATTCTTGTGATGAACGAACCGCCATCAGCCAGGACTTGATCGAGTCAATTCCGCGATTGTAACTCAAACTAGGACACTACCCAGGGTTCCCAGGGGGTTGAAACCCCGGAGGGTCGGGGTAGAATCAGGGGCTCGAATTGCGTGACGGCTCCAAAGGTAGGCGACGCTGACATGAAAAAAGACATCCACCCCGAATACGTTGATTGCACGATCAAGTGCGGCTGTGGAACCAGTTGGCAATCTCGGAGCACGGTTCCCGAGATCAAGGTCGAGATCTGCTCGTCCTGCCACCCGTTCTATCAAGCGGACGGCGCGAGCCGGTTCGTGGACACCTTGGGTCGGGTTGATCGGTTCACCAAGAAGTTCGGCGGCGAGTACTTCAAGAAGCCGCAAAAGAAGACGAAGAAAGCGAAGTTCTTCCGCCTCTAGCTGCGGAAGTCTCGACGATCAAGACCACGCGCGTCCGTTCTGACTCGACGGCGCGCGTGGTTTTTTGCGTGGATTGCCGGGCACTTAACCGCCGCGCCCTTGCCCCGATCTTCGACGGGCCGCATGGCGCGATGATGACAGTCCAGACGAGAGCGCGTTCTCATGGCACAAACCATCGATGACAAGCTGATTGCCAAGCTTCAGGAACTCAGCGATCACGCGGACGAGCTGAACCGCCAGTTGATCGACGTCGCCATCGCGACCGATCCCACGAAGAGCATTGCCATCACCAAGGAACTGGGGCGACTGCGCCGACTGGTCGAACCGTTCAAGGCCTTCCGGAAAGTGCGGACGGAACTCGACGACGCACGGACCTTGCTCAAAGACCGCACGACCGAGCCGGAACTGCAGGAGATGGCCAAGTCGGAAGCCGCTGCGCTACAAACACGGCACGATGAAATGCTCGAGTCACTCAAGGTCCTGATGGTTAGCGACGATGACGCGGCCATCAACTCGATCATTCTGGAGATTCGCGCGGGTATCGGCGGGGACGAGGCCGCCCTCTTCGCCCGCGATCTCTACGAGATGTACCTCAGGTTCGCTGAAAAAGCGGGGCTCAAGGTCGAGGTGCTCGACCAGAGCGGAACGGAAATCGGCGGGTTCAAGGAGATCACGCTGAACGTGAAGGGTCCGGACGTCTATCGCCTGCTCGGCTACGAAGGGGGCGGACACCGGGTCCAGCGCGTCCCCACCACGGAAACGCAGGGCCGCGTGCATACGTCGGCCGCCACCGTGGCCGTCCTTCCCGAGCCCGAGGAGATCAACATCGAAGTCAACTGGGACACCGAGGTAGAGGAATATATATCCCGTTCCGGCGGGCCGGGCGGGCAGAACGTCAACAAGGTGTCATCAGCCATCCGCCTGGTCCACAAGGAGACGGGCATTACGGTCTCCATGCGCGACGAGAAGAGCCAGCATAAGAACCGCGCCAAGGGTCGCCGCCTGATGTTGACCCGTCTGTACGACCACTTCCGCCAGGCCAGCGCCGCACAGCGCGACAGTACACGCAAGTCGATGATCGGCAGCGGCGATCGCTCGCAGCGGATCCGAACCTACAATTTCCCGCAGAACCGCGTCACCGACCACCGCATCAACCTGGACCTCTACAGCCTCGATAAGGTCATGCAGGGCGACCTTCGCGCCTTGGTCGAAGCGCTTCAAACGCACGACAAAGAGCAGCGACTGGCCAATCTGTAAGGTGCGCGGTTTCGCCGGGCGCGCGGACGTTCCCCATCCCCAGCGAAACGGCCTGTGCCGAAGTCAGTGTTCAGTTGCCCGTGACGAACCGAGCCGCGACCGTGAGGGAGCGGTTTCGAGTGCGAAACCGGACCGCTTCCTTACGGGCGCGGCTCGGAAAGAGCCTTCTTTAACACGCTCTTAGGGTGTACTAGCGGCTCGGGTCTCGCCCCGAGGGACGCGCGGCGGACGAGGCGCCGGCAATGCTTTGCGCGGAAGCTTCTCGTCGCGCATGGCCGTGTGGTACACGAACGACGCCATGATCACCGAGGCCTGCATCATATCCGCCGGCTGGAGGCGCTCGTAGGTGTCCATGTTGGTGTGGTGCGTTCGGGTGTTGTACTCGACCGTGTCCTGGATGAACTGGAAGCCGGGCAGCCCGACCGCATCGAACGACTGGTGATCCGTCCCGCCGGTGTTGCGCACGGTGACCGTCGTGGCGTCCATGTCGTGGAAGGGCTTCAGATAGGCCTCGAAGATCGGGCGGACGGCGTCATTGCCCTGGCAGTAGATGCCGCGGATGCGACCGGTGCCGTTGTCCAGATTGAAATACCCCGCGAACTTCGAATGGTCTGGCAACAGCTCCATGGTGTTGCGATCGCCGAAATGCTCCTTTACGTAGGCGCGTGAGCCCAGCAGTCCCTGTTCCTCGCCGCTCCAAAGCACCACGCGGATCGTACGGCGCGGGGAGACGCCGATCGCCTTGAGGATGCGGGCCGCCTCCATCGCCACGGCACAGCCTGCGGCGTTGTCGGTCGCGCCGGTGGCCGAATGCCACGAGTCAAGGTGACCGCCGAGAAGGACCAACTCGTTGCCGATGTTCATGTCCGTGCCGGGAATCTCGGCCACCACGTTGTAGTCGTCCGTCTCGTCAAGAAACCGAGCTTGCACATCGACCCGTAGCTGAACGGGAATGTCCTTTTCCAGCAGGCGAATGATCATCCCGTAGTGCTCGACGGCGACGACGAGCTGTGGCAACGCCGGCTCCGCATCGACCCCGCGCGAGCCGCCGCTCGAAACGAAGAGCGTACCGTGCTGTCCGCGGCTGGGCTCGAGGATGGCCGCCACGCCCTCTTCACGGAAGACTCGATTCATCTCGCGACGCAACGCCCGCCGGGCACGGAAGTCACCGAAGCGGGCCGCGTTGCGTCCGCGGCGTCCGCCCCGCCCGCCGACACGCGCCTTGGCCACGCCGGCCAGTTCTTCCTCGGTGTAGCGCTTGGCGTCGGGCTCGAACGTCGGCTCGACGCTGGTCGCCGGTTGCGTCAACACGATCGCACCCTTGAGCTTGCCCTTGTACTCCTCGAGGTCTTCGATGCTCTGTGCTTGAATATAGATCGGGGGACCAGAGATGACGTCGGTCGTACCGGAGGTCCAGGCCTTGGGGTAGGCGATCATGTTGAGGTAGTAGGGCTCGGTCATCTCGCACGAAAACCCATCGAGCACCCAGCCACGACCGAACGGACCCCACGCTTCGAGATGCGCGTTCTTGAGCCCCCACTCCGTCATGGCGTCTCGCGCCCACTCGGCCGCCTTTTTCATGCCCGGCGAGCCGGTCAGCCGAGGACCGGCGACATCCGTCAGCCAGCTCAGCGTGTCCATCACCTGCGAGTTACCGAACCCCTCGGCCTTGATCCGCGAGATGACCTGCAGATCGACCGGCTCCTCCGCCAACAGCACCGGTACAAGCGCAACGCTCAACAATGCACTGAACACCATGGATCGCTTCATCGGACCCTCCTTCGAGTGTTTGGGGTTTACGTTCATTCATCCACGCTCGGACTCACGCCGTTTCCAGTAAGAGACTGCTACATTTTCAGCCGGCGCGCTTCTGCCAGGACTCTCTTTCCGAGCCGCGACGGTAAGGGAGCGGTTGGCTCGAAACGGCACCGACCTTCGTGGAAACGACGCCAGGTTGTGTCTACGGCACGATCCGAGTGCCGCGTCTATGGCACAGCGCGACGAGATGAGCTGCCAGCGCCCTCATGTCGCATCTGAATATCGGACCAGCGAAGATGACCGATCAACCGACGCTACACCCTCCGCAGCGCCGGGAACGCACGCGACGTTTGCAACACGGCGGGCAAGGGTGACGCGCGGGTTGCCCGTTCGGTGCCGGAATCTAGCAGTATAGCAGAATTCGTCGCCCGAACGCGCATCGCCACAAGCGTTACAAGAACCGACATGGGGAGAGCTGGCCATCGCTGCCGTCGAGAAGAAGATGGGAGTTGCGCAACCGTTACAACGGCTTGGAGAACGACCATCCGGTGCGCCGGCCGAGCGGTGCGACGCGCTTGGTGCCGGCGGTTCTCAACGCACCACCGAAACGCCGGGACCAGACCACGGCGAGCCGGATCATTCACCAGGATCCGGGGTTCAGGAGGCGGTATCCGTACCACAGGCCGTCGATGGTTTCGGAAGAAACCTCGCGTGCGGCAAGTGCGACGCGTCTGGGTTCTCGTGATCCTACTCGCGGACACTTGATTGGAGGCAGATGGAATGACTTGTATGCAGCGAAGCAAGAACGTTTTCCTGGCGTTCGCCTTGTTCGCCTCGGTGACCGGGACCCTTCCAGGGTGCGCGCGTCCACAACCCACGGCGACCTGGAAGGAGACCAGCAAGCGTTCAGGGGAGCTGTTCAGCGCGGGGAAACTCGCCGAAGCGACCGCCACGGCCCGCGAAGCGCTGGAGATGGCCGAAGCAATCTTCGAACCACGGGACGAGGAATTGGTTTCGTCACTTCTTGCACTCAGCACCATGCTGCTCATGCAGGGGCATCACAAGGAGGTGGAGTTGCTCGCACTGCGAGCACACGACATTTCAGAAAAGAAGCTCGCATCGGCCCGAGCGCGGACGGCCACAACACTCAAGTATCTCGGCGCTGTCTATATGCAGCAAGCCAAGCTGGATGAAGCGGAACGCGTCTACGAGCAGGCTATCAAGCTTTCGGAGGAAACGGTTGGACCGGACCACGCCGAGACGGCCAAGCACGTGGGCAATCTCGGAGCGCTGTGCCTGCGCAAGGGCGACAACCAGAGCGCAAGGATGCACCTCGATCGGGCCATGAAGATTTGGGAGCAACAACCCGAACCCGATCCGGTGTATGCGGTTGGTGCGATGTCCAATCGAGCGGCGTTGTACCTGAAGGAAGGAATGCCGGAAGAAGCCTTGCGTCTTTACGGTCGCGGACTCGAAATCCAGGAAGCGGCGTTCGGACTCGAAAACGCCAGACTACTCAATCATCTCAAGAACTATGCGCGGGCTCTTCGAGAGGTTGGCCAAACCGAGAGGGCCGTGGAAATGGATGCAAGGATCAAACAGATCGCAGGCAAGTGATGCCCGCGACGCATCACGCGCCGCCGTGGAGTCTTGTCGGGACGCGAACCTACAGCAGCCCGAGTTTTTCCAGGCGGTAGCGGAAGGCGTCGCGGCTAAGGTGCAGGAGCTTGGCCGCCTGCGTCTGGTTGTTGCTTGTGCGCGCCAGCGCCTGGCGGATCAGCGAGTTTTCCAGTTCGCGGAGATCGACGCCCCCGGGCGGCAAAGACCGACCGGCCGGGTCGGCGGGCGCGCCGGTCGCGTCGAAGCGACCAAGAACGATATCGTCGGCGGCGAGCCCGTCGCCCCTTGACAGCAGGACCGCCCGCTCCAACACGTTGCGAAGCTCCCGCACGTTGCCCGGCCAGGCATAGGCGAGAAGCGTGGTGTAGGCGGATTCGTCGATGTGGTTGATCGGCTTGCGAAACTCCTTCGAGAACTGCGCGACGAAGTGCTGGGTCAGCAGTCGCAGATCGTCTCCTCGGCTGTGCAGGGGAGGAAGGAAGATCGGGATGACGTTGAGGCGAAACATCAGGTCGGAACGAAACGTTCCTTCCTCGATCGCTTCCTCGACGCTTCGGTTCGTCGCGGCGATGATCCGCACGTCCACGGAGATTTCCTGCGTGCCGCCGACGCGTCGGAAGGTGCGGTCCTCGAGAAAACGAAGCAGCTTGGCTTGCAAACCCATCGGCATGTCGCCGACCTCGTCCAGAAAAATCGTGCCGCCGTCGGCGAGTTCAAACAGCCCCTTCTTCGTGCTCCGTGCGTCGGTAAAGGCGCCCTTCTCGTGCCCGAACAGCTCGCTTTCCAGAAGCGTCTCGGAAAGGGCGGTGCAGGTGATGTTGACGAACGGCCGCGGCGCCCGGTCCGAATGGTAGTGAATCACACGAGCGACGAGGTCCTTCCCGGTGCCCGAGTCCCCACGAAGGAAGACCGTCGATGCGCCGCTCGAGGCAACGCGGTCAATCGTGTCGAACAACTCGACCATGCAGGGTGCCTTACCGATGATTCGTCCGATGGCGTATTCATGGTCGATGTGCCGCCGCAGTTCACGTACTTCGCGGCGCAACTTGGTTGTCTCCAGGGCCTTGTCGGCCGTGCGGAGCACCTCGTCCATGTCGAACGGCTTGGCGATGTAGTCGTATGCGCCGAGTTTGATCGCATCGACCGCGCGCTCGATGTTCGAATAGGCGGTCATCATGATGACGACCACGTCACTGTCGGTTTCACGGATCTTTCGGAGGATGTCCAGACCGGTGGTGTCGGGGAGCTTGTAGTCCAGCATGATCAGATCGAAGACGCTGGCATCCAGGGCCACGAAGGCATCAGCGCCGTTCTCCACCTCGGTGACGTGAAAGCCGCGCGTCTCGAACTTCTGGCGCAGTGACCAGCGGATCAGCTTTTCATCCTCGATGATCAACACGCGCACTTTCATGGATTCACCTTCTCCACCGGACCGGAGACGCCCTTGGGCAACGTCACGACCACGCGCGTGCCTCGACCGACTTCGCTGGCGAGCATAATCGTCCCGCCATGGGATTCAACGATTCTCTTGCAAATGGGGAGCCCCAGGCCCGTCCCTTTGGCCTTGGTGGTAAAGAAGGCCTCGAACGCCTTGTCTCTGACGTCCGGTTCCATGCCCGCACCGTTATCCTCGACGGTGAGGTTTACCTCCTGTGCGTTTCGGGTGATGCCCAACCGGATCACGCCGCTGTCGCCGGTTGCGTGCGCGGCATTGATGAGGAGATTCATCAGCAATTGCTCGATCTGTGCGTCATCGGCGTGGATGACCGTGTTGGTGGGCGGCGGTTCGAACTCGATGCGGATGCCTCTGAGCGAAGGCTCCTCGCGCAGTACGGAGAGCACGCGCTTGATGACCTGATGGAGTGACACATTCGTGGCCCTCGGAGGCGTGGGACGCGCGTAGTTGAGAAGGTCTTTGACCGTCGCGTCGAGACGACCGATTTGCCCGAGGATTTCCACGACAATGGGCTGGTGCGGGTTGTCGGGAGCCATGGCCTCACGGATGATCTGGATCGCCCCGCTGATGCCCGCCAGGGGGTTCTTGATCTCGTGGGCGAGCGAGGCGGCCAGTTGTCCGATCTTGGCGAGATGCTCGGCCCGGGTGAGCTTCTCCTCCACCGCGCTCCGCTCGAACTCTCGAACCTCTTTGGCGTACCTGTCCTTGTAGCTCCCCAACATGACGGCCAGGTCCAGTAGCAGCAGTCGGTGGAGCGAGCGGAGCTTGCGATCGATGTCCGGGATGTCCTGCTCGCGGAGCCGCCGCTCCATATCCTCCCAAACCAGATGCATGCCGGTAATCATGTAGTGCTGCGGAAGCCCGACCTGCACGTGCGTGGTGCCGATGCGCCGACGCCGTTCGAAATAGGCGTCGTCGTATGGCCCCTCGAAGACCTGTTCCAACCAATCGCACAGCGTCTTACGCAGCCGTTCCTCCTGCTCCCTCCCGCCGGACACAATGGCCCGCGCCCCGCTATCTTCGAACAGACGGGCGTAAAAGTGGTCCACGACCTTCGGAACGAGCGGTAGCGCTTGCCCGACCAGCGCACGTACGTTGTCCGCGTGAGCGTCATCGAAGCCCATGGACCGTTTCATTGCCTCGTACGATACGTCTTTCATGCAATCATCATAGGGGCTGTCCGAACGCGGAAACAGCGCTTCAACCGGTCCAAACGGCTGCGAACCGCGTGCGTGCCCCGCGCAATAGCCGTCGCCGGATTTGACGACGGTACCCGGCCTCTGCGCGGATTTCCTTACGGGTGCGGCATTTGGCACACTACACCCACCCACGGCGCATGCCGGAAGCGGACCCTGAGCGGGGTTTGGACCAGCACGGACCCGGAGCGCCACGCGGAAATCGAGATTCTCCGTGGATTGCTTGGCACGCCGTCTGCCAACTAGGCCGGGGAGGTTCATGACATCATACCCAAACGAGAAACCACGGCTCCCGGCGGCTGGATCCCGCCCGAAAACCCGCCGGCCCGGCGGCTTGGAAAACGACTTCTGGTCGTCGATCCCGAGGAATTGGTTCGTTGGTCGTTGGTGACCTACCTGGCCAAGTGGTTCTCCGTGTATTCGACGACGACAAAAGCGGCCGCGGATCGCGTTCTCGATTCCGTCAGCGTAGAGGCCGTCGTCGTCTCCGAGGACCTGCCAGAATCAGCCGCGGAGGAAATCGAGGCTCACGCCAAAGCCCGGAACCCCAACGTGGTCGTCATCCGAACCATTACCGGACCCCCGCGCGGGCCGCAGCGGCGCTGCCCCGTCGTGTGCCTCGAGAAGCCGTTTGACCTGTCTCGCCTGGCGGAATTGCTCGGCGTGCATGACGCCAAGAGTAGCGCCGGGCGGGCCGACCCCCCCTCGCCGACAAAAACGACCTGATCCATGCCGTTCAGGCAGCACCGAGGATTCGTCTTCCACACAGCGTGCTGCGTTCTCGCGTCACGGTCGCCCGGCTTGGCGCTCGAGCCGCGCGTCGCCCTCCAACATCACGTGCTTGGGACGTTCCACATCACGTAACATGCCATGGGCGACGGCCCAGACGAACAGGCAGATGATTCCAACGATGATGAGCAGATAGCCGGCGATGGGCATGAGCGCGGGGCGACCCGCTTCGTGCGCTGGACGCGTGGGAACGACCGCGACGGGCTCGCCGGTCGGCGCGAACCCCGCGCGCCGTACTTCCTTCGTTGTCGAGCCTGGCGGCCCTTCCCCTTGATAGTAGGGGTATTCCGGGAGCCGGCTGCCCAACCACTGCATGTACGCGACGATGGACAAGCCTCTCTTGTTCGGGTTCCCGTTGTCATCGAAGAACCACTTGTACTCCGGCATGACGGATGTCGGCGACACGCTCGTGGGCGTAAAGAAGTGCGCGAGGTGCCAGTCGTTGCCGTGCCGGGCGGCCTCGCGTGACAGATCGGGCCCGACGCGGCGCGTCCCAACGAGGACAGGCTCTTGAAGCGCGTTGTGGTATTCACGCGCGCGGGTTGCAGGCCCCCAACGCCGGCTGTCGCCGGACACCGGGCGAACTTGCTGGGTGTGGCAATGCCAGCAGGCCTCGGCCACGTAAACCCCGCGCCCCAGCGTCAACGCCTCGGCGAAGGAGGCGTAGGTAACGCCGGCGGAGAAATGCCGATTGAACGGCTCCGGGAAGCGCTCGGCGAGTTCGACGAACTCGTGAACGATCCCCTCACGCGCCAAACGGTCCACCGATGCTTCGGAACTGTCCCGAGGAAGGATCCGCGGAAGCATGACCATGAACGCGAAGGCGAGGAGGAAGTAGCCCAGCCCGACGAACACGAACACATCTTGTTTGGACTCACGCATCGCCGGTTCCCGCTGACGAATCGATCGGCTGCGCAACCGGCCAAGTGCTCACCGGGGCCGCACCGGCGGTCACGGGTACCGAGCGCTTGTGGATGGCCGTCATCAGAATGTTGAAGATCAAGAAGAACTGTCCCGCAATGATGGCCACGCCGCTCGCCGTGCGTACGAGCCAAAATGGAGCGGAAGCGGTCACGGACTCGTCCCACGGGGCAAGCTGATTCCAAAGGAAGCCCTGCACGAGACCGGCGATCGTGAGATCGAGAAACATGACGAACATGCCGATCCCACTGAGCCGGAAATGCCAGACGTTCCACTTGGGATTGTACCACCCGTCGGCGCCGAGTAGCCGGGGGAACAGGTGCGTCATCATGCCCATGATCCAGAACCCGAAGACGCCGAACAGGACCAGGTGCGCGTGTCCGACGACCCAGTCGGTCAAGGGAACGAGTTCCCAAACCGCCGTCGTCACCTGCGCCGCGTACTGAACCAAGGCCATGAGATAGAAAACCATCCCCAGGTAGAACCATCGGATGGCCACGTTTGTGCGGCCCGGGCTGCCGTTCCCGCGAACCGTCGCGAAGAGATTCACGATCACCGTCATGACCACGAGTCCCACGGCCACCGTGCAGATCACGGCCTCATTCGGGAGAAACGTCGAGGTCGATCCGCGTAGACGATGGTGGACAGCGCTGAGCGGATAAAAAAAGGTCAGGCCCCAGAAACCCACCAACGCCAGGCGATGGCTCCAGATCGGCGTCTTGAGAATGATCGGCACGAAGTAATACATCAAACCCCAACCGATCGGCGTGATGAACAGACCGACGGGGTCGTGAAGGAAGATCCCCGCGACGCCGCCGCCGGCCACCCCGCCCACGAAGGGCTTCGGCGCGAAGTTGCCGACCGCATAGGCCGGGATGGCCCCCACCAGACCCGCGACGACGTACCAAAGCGACACGTACAGCGGGCCGGTGGACCGAAAGATCGGCGTAAGGAAGTTGACCGCCACCAGGAAGAGGCCGACCAGTACGAGCTGATCGGTCCAGACCGGTGTCTCGCCCCACTCGATGGCCTGCGCGTGCCCCAAGACCAAACCGACCATGATCGCAACGACGACGGCCTGCCAGGCGAAGAAGATCAACCAGGAGAGCCTTCGCGACAAGACGGGACGAAGCGTCAGGCGCGGGACGGCCCAGTGCAATCCGCCCAGGAAAGCGTTGGCGATGAACCCGTAGAGAACGGCGCTGGTATGCACCATCCGCCATCGTCCCGGCGAAAGCGGTTCGATTCCTGGAAACGGGTAGACCTGAAGAAACTGAAGGGAGAAGAAGAAACCCGCGAACATCGCCACCACGACAAGGATCAAACTGGAGGCGAAGTAGCACAGAACCAAGCGATCATCGACCAGCTCGCCAGAGTCGGGGAACCTCTGGGTTCTCGGTTCCGAGACCTCCGTAGCCACCTGAACCATCTAGTCTTCCTCGATAGACACTTCCGACTTTTCGTCGGGTGGCATGCCCAAGCCGGAAGCGCGGGCATGGGTCGGCCCACCAAGCACATGGCCGCGCTGTGCTTGGCCATGCCACCCAACGACCGCGGCCGCGAACAGTCGAACCACCGTTCTGGAAACGGCACTAGTGCATCTTCACTCCTGAATCTGCGGGTTTTCGTTACCCGGAACGCCGCGACCGGTCGTGCTAATCAGAGCCTGCCGCGCTAGCGGCGGGACCAGTCCGCGGGCTAGCGCCCGCGGCTCTGACTTGGCAACGAACCCGCAAAACGGCGTGTGACCATGCACTAGCCATCCTCGAACTCCTCGTCCTCGATGAACTGTTGTACCTCGACCGCTGGCGTGGACGATCCGTCCAGGCGGATTGGCTGGGCTCGGTCGCGAATCTTGACGTCGGTTTCCGCGAGCCTGGCGGGGCGCTGTGTGATCAAGCTCTGTACGTAGTAGGCCATCGCCCACAGGTCGGCCCGGCTGACCAGCGGCGTATCGCTACCCGCGGTCGGAATGTCCATCGAGTCGATCCAGGTCGGCATGGCCGTCCCTGTAATCCCCGCTGCGATCGAGCGGTACAGATCCGCCACGCCGGACCCCGCTCGAACGAAGTCCCTACGGAAGTCCGGAGGAAAGATGGTCTCTCCCTCGGTGTTGGGTTTGCCCTCCGACTCGAACAATGCGGCGCGAAACCCTTCGCTTACGGGCATGTCCAGCTCTTTGCGGTATGTGTTGATGCTCTGGCGACTGACGTAGGCCGGATGGCAGCTCCAGCACGCGGCGAATCCGTGGTAGACCGCTTCCCCGCGCCGAATGGCCGTCAGCTTGTCGGGCAGCGATCGATAGGGGTCATCGACGAAAGGGATTTGGGGCGCGGCGGCTCGCTCGTTCCATTTCCCGGAGAACGTCTTGATGTACGCCACGAGCGCCGTCACCGTGCCCGCGGGCAACAGATTCCATCCGGGCATGGCGCTGCCGCGCAGTCCGTCGGTGATGGTGCGCCCAAGGTCCTCGTCCGTCGGCAGTTGCCCCGCGCGGGTGGAGGAGAACTTGAAGTTGGCGAGCTGAAAGTTACGCGGCGCCGGGTGCAGAAAAACCGCGGCCTCGCCCTTGCCGTCGCCCTTGAGGCCGTGACAGCCGACGCAATACGTTGCGTAGGCGCGCCGGCCTTCTTCCTCAAGGGAGGCTGGGACGGCTGCCGGGGAGCCGGATTCGAGAGATCGTGACGTATCGATGTCATTGCGCGAGTCGCACGCACCGAATGCGAGGATCACGACCGAAACCGCCAGAAGCCGGCAGGAGCGGCTCAGCAACCCGTAGCGGCCATTTGGAGCCAAAGAGAGACGGCACTGGGACCGATGGACTGGCGGGGCTATAATCCGAGGCAACGGAGCGGCGGCCGGGGGCGGTCGTCCGCCGTTACAGGGTTCTCGAAACGTCGGTGCGTGCTCCAGCCGCCCGGATTGGGGAGTCAACATGATCTGGCAAACGATTGTCGTCGGCCTTCTGGCCGCTGGCGCTATTTACTTCACGATTCGGCGGGGCGGCGGGTGAGGCCCGTCGAAATGCGACTAGGCGGTGCCTAGTACAAGACCCGCCCCAGTGCATCGTATCGACTGGGCTGCCGGGAGCCTATCCCGACATCACGTTTGGCACGGACTTCCTGGTCGTCAGAACACTGGCAAAATGCCAGTGCCACACAATTTCGGGATAGGCTCTTACGCCGAGCCCGTGCCGGCCCTACCGCCGGCGACGGCGCCGCTCGTATAAATAGGCCGCTTGCTCGTGTCTGTTCTTGCCATTCTCGAAGACGGCGTACCTGGCGCCGGAGAAAATCGCGGCGGCCCCGAAACGCCCGCTCTTATCCAACGCGTAAAACTTGACGTCGAAGTTCACCCGTCCGCTCTCGTCGAGCAGACGCTTCTCCGTGGTTGTCTCCACGATTCGTTTGAGGGCAGAAAGGCAGGCCTCGGTGGGCGAGAGCCCCTGTCGCATTCCTTCCACGACGGTGTGGGCGCCGCAAGTCTTGATGACCGCTTCGCCGCGTCCGGTGCTGCCGGCCGCCCCGACCTTGTTGTCCACGTAGAGACCCGCGCCGATGATCGGTGAATCGCCCACCCGCCCGGGAATCTTGTAGCTGAGCCCGCTGGTGGTGGTGACGCCGCTCAGGTCACCGGCGGAGTTGAGGGCGCAGCAGTTGATCGTTCCATAGGTGAACGGCACCTCCGCGCCGGCGTCGGAGCGCCGATTCCCCCCGGCAGCGTCTTCTTGTGGAAGCCAGTCGTCCCGATCCGAGTGGCGCTCCTTCCATCGCAACCACGCCTTGCGAGCGCGATCGGTCAGCAGGTTGTGCTCTTTGAAGCCGTGGGCGCGCGCGAACCGAAGCGCGCCCTCGCCCACGATCATGACGTGGTCGGTGCGTTCCATGACGAGCTGGGCGACGCGCGAGGGCGTCTTGATGTTGCGGATGGAAGCGACGGAGCCCGCCCGGCACGTGGGACCGTGCATCACGCACGAGTCCAACTCGACCACGCCGTCCTCGTTGGGCAAACCGCCGTAGCCGACGGACATGTCATCGGGATCTTCCTCAACGATGTTGACGCCGGCGATGACGGCATCAAGCGTGTCGCTACCCGCGGAAATCATGGCGGCCGCCTTCTCCGTTGCGCGCAGCCCGTTGGCGCTGGATACGACCACCGGACCTGCTATCGCACGTGCCCGTTTCGTGGCCCCAACCGCCGCGGTTGGGGCGATCGCGCCGGCAGCGGCCACCGCGGCCGCCGATTGAAGAAAGCCTCGTCGAGAAAGATCGTTCATAACAACCTCCACCCCTAGTGCATCGTCACGCGTAAACTTGCGGGTTGGGTGGCCCGTGGCTTTAGCCGTGGGGGACGCGAATCCGGAGACCATTCGAGTCCCCCACCTCTAAAGAGGTGGGCCACCCACCGAGCAAACCCGCAGATTCAAGGTTGACCATACACTAGAATAGACCGGAACCAAACTGGTTGAAACCAATGACGCCGGCTCACGCGGCCTGCGTCCTTCCCACTCGTTTGTCGTGTCGCCCCTTCGCCGGCCAGGCGTTTTCGAGAACCAGGAGCCGTCGCTTTTGTAAAATGCCGCGCGGCGTGGAGAAGCCGCCGATCGACCCGTCCGACCGAAGCACGCGGTGACACGGGATGATCAACGGAATCGGGTTGCGGGCCATGACGCCGCCCACCGCCCGCGCCGCCGCGGGCTTTCCGACCGCGCGGGCAAGGTCGGCATACGAGGCCGTCCGACCATGCGGGATTCGGCGGCAAGCCGCCAGCACGCTCTGCTGAAAGCCTGACATGGCCGAAAGGTCCATGTCCACGCCGAACGTCGATCGTTTGCCATCGAAGTGCGCGATGACCGCCCGTTGGAACCCGGGAAGCGCCTTGGCGGCCTCTTCCGCGTCGGGCCAGTCCTGAGTGATCCGACGCAACATCCCAGCGCGATCGGCGGGCAGATACGTGGACAACAGACGTCCGCCCTGGGACACGAAGCAGAACGGCCCCCACGCCGTCTCAAAGATGGTATGGGTCATGCGTTGGCCTCCGGGATGTTTCACGAAAGCTCAAGTAGCCGAAAACCGCGCGACTTGCAAGGCACGTGGGGGAGGGTCGCCCGGTAGCCATACGTTGCGTCCCGCACGTACCTTGCATGTGCTCGTGGGAAGGCTGAAGCGACGCACGGCTCGCTTCCGATTATAAAGATCACCCGATCGAGTATACGACGGGCTGCGTACAATGATTCGAGGCCCCCAGCCGTCGAAGGGCTGTAGGAAAAGGACGGAAGACCGATGGAAATGCTCGCTTTTTACTTTTTCGACCCGATGTATTTCGTGTACGTCGGCCCGGCGATGCTGTTCGCCGTCATCGCCCAGGCGATGGTCAAGTCGGCCTACGCCCGCGCGGGGAAGATTGCCGCGCGCAGCGGACTGAGCGGTGCGGAGACGGCCCAGCGAATCCTGAATGCCCATGGCATTACGGATGTTGCCATCGAGCCGGTTCGCTCCTTCCTGGGCGATCACTACGACTCAAAGCACAAGGTGTTGCGACTTTCCCCGGACGTCTACAGCGGCCGCTCGCTGGCGTCGCTGGGGATCGCCGCCCATGAGGTCGGGCACGCCATCCAGGACGCCAAGGCGTATGGGCCGCTCGTTCTTCGCAACGGCCTGGTGCCGACGGCCAACATCGGCAGCCAGTTCGCCTTCGTGCTCATCTTTGTGGGGATCATCCTGAGCAACTTCGTTCGCATGCCGTCCATCGGCCAGACCATCGCCGCGGTTGGGTTGGGCCTGTTCGGCGTGGTGGTTGTGTTCCAGCTCGTGAATCTGCCGGTTGAGTTCAACGCCTCCAGCCGAGCCCGCCGGATTCTCTTGAATCAGGGCATGGTGACGGTTCAGGAAGACAAGATCGTGGGGAAGGTGCTGCGAGCGGCGGCGATGACGTACGTGGCCGCTACCGCGACGGCCATCCTGACCATGCTCTACTATGCGCACATCGTGTTTGGGCGAAGAAACTAGGGAGGGTCGGCGAAGCGTACACCGCCGGTGACAACGCGAGTTGACTTGGCGAGCCGGCCGGGACCGATCGTCCTACAGGAACAGTGGCTGATCGAACCGGAGCCCCAGCCCGACCAACGCATGTTCGCCTTTGGAAAGTCGTCGGCTGCGGACCACCGTGGCGTAGCAGGTTTCACCGGCCAGGCTGGCTGGTCCGGCGGCTTCTTCGTCTGAAGAAAAGCTCACCTCGCAACGCTGCCCGACCGCCAGGCCCGACTCCTCGGGAACCTGAAGATACGCACCGCTCTCGCTGATGTCCTCGACCATGCAGCCATGAACCGCCGTGCTACCCAAGCCGGTCACCAGGACAGAGACCGGACCGGCCAGACGCGTGGACAGACGCCGCTCATCAATCAAGGGTGACACAAGCGTGTCAGCAGACGAGGCATCGGGGAAACTGGTTGTGCTGAGCATGGAACCTACCTCCGTAGGTGAAGGGACTATGGGTACAGCACTATAGTCACGGACCCTCCGCTGTCAAGTGGCGGAACCGCTCTTTCAACAAAAACGCACATCCTTGCTAATCGTTTATCGGTCTACTCAGAAACCGGCTGTAACGTAACTTCCTCTACAACCATAGCTTGCCGTCCACGCACCGTTCCGATGGCCCGTCCGGTAACTTGCCGACCATGAAACGGCGTGTTTCGGCTCTTGGAAAGGAAGTTTTCAGTATTGATACGCCAGTTGGCGCGCGGATCGAGGATCGTCAGGTCGGCCACGCTTCCCGGTGTCATTGGGGGTCGATCCAGACCCAACACAGCGGCAGGCTTGGTGGTAAACCATTCGATCAGCCGCGGCCAATCGGCGAGTCCGGTATCGATCATGGCCTGGACGGCTAGTGGAATGGCCGTCTCGAGCCCGACCATGCCGGGTGGAGCGGTCAGGAACCCCGCCGCCTTCTCCTCCCGGGTGTGCGGTGCGTGGTCGGTGGCGATACAGTCGATGGTTCCGTCCATGAGGCCTTGACGACAGGCCTGCACGTCCTCTTCGAGGCGTAGCGGCGGATGTATCTTGGTATTCGGGTCGGCCCCGCGGCAGGCCTGATGGGTCAGGAGAAGATGGTGCGGGCAGACCTCCGCCGTGACGCGAACCCCGTCCGCCTTGGCCCGCCGAATCAGATCAACCGCTACGCCCGTGGAGACATGCGCCACGTGGTAGCGGGCGCCGGTCTTCCCGGCGAGCGCCAGATCCCGCTCGATCATCGCCTCCTCCGACCGTGGATCGAGGCCCGGCAGACCCAGGCCCTCCGAGACGCTGCCTAGATGCATCACGCCCCCTGCGGAGATGGATTTGTATTCGCAGTGCTGGATCAACACGGTTTCGTGATCGCGGGCTTGCTGGAAGGCCGCGAGCATCACCTCATCGTCCTCGACGCCGTCTCCATCGTCGCTGAACGCGACCGCGCCGGCCTCGATCAGGGCGCCGAAGTCGGTCACCTTGCGCCCCGCCCGACCCCGCGTGATCGCGGCGATGGGGCCGACCACGCACGAGCCCGCCTCCCGGGCGAGCCGGCATACCCGCCGCACGAGGTCGGGATCGTCAAGCGGAGGACGTGTGTTGGGCATGCAGGCGACAAAAGTGAAGCCGCCGGCAGCGGCGGCGGCGGTACCCGTCGCGATGGTTTCCTTATGAGTCTGACCCGGTTCACGCAGATGCACGTGAATGTCCAGCAGGCCGGGGCAAACGAGCCAGCCGGAGGCGTCGAGACCGGCCGCTCCCAGGGGTCGCTCGTCGGTGATCCGTCCATCGACGATCGTCACATCGGCGACCTCATCGCGGCCGGCTGCTGGGTCGATGACCCGACCGCCACGGATGATCAGGCTGTCAAGTTCGATTCGCTTCACCTTCGGTCGTCCGTTCCTGAGTTCACTTGACACCGCGCCGGGCGAGGGATGAGGCCGGGGGTGCTACACCGCTCCGGTGCTCATGACCGCAAGGGCCACGTTGTACGATGCGTGGCACCCGGCGGCCGTGCCGTACCCGCGATACCAAAAAATCGTAGCCAGGTACGCCCCGGCCAGCGTTCGGAAGCAAAACGCCCCAGGGTTGAAGGGTTCGATGCCGATGGGCGTGTGGTGGTGGGCCGCGAACGCGACGGACGAGAGGATGATCGCGACGATGGCGGTGCCGGTTGCATCGAGCCTCAAGAGGTCGGTGCCAATCATGACGATCACCGAGATCAGGATCAACCGGAAGACCAGCTCCTCGTAGATACCGGCGCCCATGCCCATGGCGACACGATCCAGAAGCGGGGCACCCTCGGTCATCCCGCCGGCCATCGGGAACGCCCAGTTCATCGCCAAGAGCGGCAGGGCAAAGACGGCCGCCTCGGCGTACATCAGGACCACGCCCAGCCAACGCACCCTCCACTTGCCTCCCGAGGCGATGTGGGTGGCTAGCAGGATGGCGACCACGCCCAGGCCGGGAGCCCACATGCCGACCTGCCCGAACAGCTCGAAGAAACGCTGCAAGAGCTGATCGGCGATCACACGATTCTGCGGTCTGGTCAACGAGGTGTACTGGTAGAAGATGAGCAGGGGAAGGAGAAACACCAGCGCATCGAGCGGTCGCGCCAGCAGTCCGCGCTTCGCCTCCTTGCCGCGACCTTTCTTTGGCTTGGCCATCGACGCCTATCGTGCTTAACTTGCACGCACTGTGCAAGCGTTTTTTGTCATGGGAGGCAACGATTCCGGGAGTGGACCCATGTCCGCCGCGCGCGCCCTCCGCGAGATCTACGACCTTCTCCTACGAACCTACGGCCCGCAGCACTGGTGGCCGGCCGAGACGCCCACCGAGGTCGTGGTGGGCGCGATCCTCACGCAGAACACGGCCTGGACCAACGTCGAGCGGGCGATGGCGAACCTCAAGCATGCGGATGGCCTGAATTGGCGAGCGCTGCGGGACATGCCTGAGACCGATCTGGCAGAGCTGATCCGGCCCTCCGGGACGTATCGGATCAAGGCGTCTCGCCTGAAGATTTTTGTGAACCGGCTGTGGTCGGAACACGGGGGATCGCTTGCGACCATGCTCAGCGGGAATCTGGAGGTCGCTCGGGACCGCCTGCTCGCGATTCGCGGCATTGGCCCGGAGACGGCGGACGCTATCCTCTTGTACGCAGGCGGCTTGCCGACCTTTGTGATCGATGCGTACACCCGGCGCGTGGTGCATCGCCATTTCCTCGCCGATGGCCAAACGGGGTACGAGGGACTCCGCGCGATGTTTCTTGGCTCGTTGCGGCGCGATCCGGCGATGTTCAACGAGTTTCACGCCCTGCTCGTCGAGGTAGGCAAGCGGCACTGCGGCGTGACACCCCAATGCGACGGCTGCCCCCTGGCGGGCCTGCCGCATGAGCAGGGATGACAGGTTAGCGCTCCAACGTCGGTCACCCGATGGATGGGCGGCCCACCTCGTCAGAGGCGGAGAACTCGAACAGCTTCCTGCTTCCCTTCCGCCACGGCCAGGCGGAACGCGCCGGCCGCTCGCGTTGACACGCTGGAAGCCCATGCCACACTTGCTCCACGGGCTGTTTGTGCTATTGGCGGCGATCCGCCTCGGTTGTTGTGAGTCGTGATGCACGCTTCGCTCCTGTTTTTTCTTCTCTTGCTGCTTCCGGGGTACGTGCTGCTGCGCTATCTCGCCAAGGACGATCTGCGCTCCGGGCTGCTGGGTGTCGTCGGCGTCTCCTGGCTGCTCACGCTGTCGCTGCTGTCGCCGGTCTCCATCCTCTGTTACGTGTTGGCCGCACCGCTGGGTGTGTTTACCGGGGCGTGCGTGCTCGCCGTGGTCGCCGCCGCCGTCGAGGTCACACGGCGCGCCTGGTGGGGCGAGATCGGTCGGCTCGTGGTCGGCGGGCTGTGCGTCGAAGCGCTCATCGTTGCAACCGACATGGTGCTTGGGTCGCGCGTGGGCGCGATCACCGAGGGCGACGCGGTCGTCCACCTGACGAAGATTCGCTTTCTCCTCGATCACGGCTTCAACAATCTCGACCCATTTGTGTCGGGCAACCACTTCTCCCCCATCTATCACACGAATCTTCTGCACGCTCTGTACGCCGCGTGTTCCTCGCTGACCGGCATCCATCACCTCAGCACGTGGTTCGCCTCGCTGCCCTTCGCCAAGTTGCTCATCGCAAGCGGGGCCTATTACATGACCTGGTGCGTCTTCGACCGGCGCTGGCCGGCGTGGGTGGCGGCCGTGTTCACCGCCGCGTGCCAGGGACCCATCACTTTTGCCGTCTATCCCAACAAGCTGGCGCCTTTGTGGCTGGCGGCCATGATGATCGGATTCACGGTGCGAGCGTGCGGCCGAGGCGCATCGTGGCGCGAGCCGCTGAAGCTGGCGGCCGGCTCCCTGGTTCTTGGGCAACTGCACGCGCTGTACGGCGCTTTCGCCGGCGTGGTGCTTGCGCCGGCGCTCGTGGTCGCGCTGGGTGTTCGGATTGTGCGTCGCGAGAAGGCGCCATGGTGGCCGGGCGTCGGTGTGGTCGCCTTATCGGCAGCACTGCCGTTCCTGCTGATCGCCCGATCCGGCATGACACCGACATCGACATCGGCACCACCGGTCGCCATCACCAGCGCCGCGTCCGCGGATGGAACCGACGCGTCTGCCGATGCGCCACAGCGTGTCATCATGGCGCCCCGGGCCGGTTGGGGCACGGTGCATGATTGGCGGGCCGCCTGGCTGGCGGTAGGCGTCGCTTGCGCCGCGATCGGCACGCGGCGCAAGCAGGCCGCGTGGTTTCTTGCCGTTGCCGGTGTGGCGGCGCTTATCCTCTACGTCCCGTGGCTCACCGCGTCGGCGATGGGCGTGTTCCAGAAGAAATGGATCCTGAGCCGCCTCGGCTTCGTCTTGTACCTGGGTTTCGTCGTGCTGGTGCCGGCCTCCATCGCATGCCTGATCGAGGCGAAGCTGCGGTTCTGGTGGGTTCGCTCTCTGGTCAGCGTGGGCATGGCGGCGCTGCTTATCTGGATGCCGATTTCCAGAAGCCAACCGCCTTTCACCTGGACGGACTATGTTTCGACGGCTCGGAAGCCGGCCGACCAGCGACACCGCTACATCACCAACACCTCCGTCGTCGATGGGTTCTGCAAACAACATATCCCGCCCGGCGCGACCGTGCTCATCGAGCCCTGGCCGGGGATGGTGTTGACCATGAACCACGACTGCTACATCGTGGCACCCCAGACCGGGAGCAACGGCGTGGACGACCTGAGCACGCGCCGCCGCGACTTGAACATCATGCTCTCCGCCAAGACGCCCTGGGCGATTCGCCGTGAACTGCTGCGAAAATATGACGTCACGCACTTTTTCCCGGCCGCCTCGTCCATGGCGTGGGCGCGGCGCCACAGCAAGAAGGTGTACCCGTTTGATCGGCGCACGGGGCTGTTTGTGTTGGATACGGACTGATCGTGGGGGCATTGCGCCCTGGCAAGGCGTAGCTCGGGTCATCGACCCGACACTTCACGCGAGTGACGCCACGGTTGTGGTCCATGATGTCATTGCGGTGGCATCCAAACAACGTCGGGGCGATGACCCGACCTACTCGGCGGAATGATCCCCATGAAAAAGAGCGAAAGACGAATCGCCATCATCGGCTGCGGCTATGTCGGGGCGGCGCTGGGCGAGCGTCTGGCGGCCGAGGGACACGACGTCATCGGCACCACGACCACCGAAGCGCGCGTCGAGGCCCTCCGATCGCTCGGTATTTCGCCAGTCGTTCTTGATGTTGCCGAGGGTGATCGTCTGCACGAGATTCTTTCCGACCGCGATGCGGCCTTTCTAACCATCGCCCCCCAAACGCGCGGGGAGGATTACCGTAGCGTGTACCTGGCCGCTGCAAACGCGCTGACACGGGCCGTTCGTGGCACGTCCGTGCGGCGGATCATCTACACTTCGTCCACGCGCGTCTATGGTCAGACCGATGGTCGCTGGGTGGACGAGGACTCGCCGACGGAACCGGCCGACGAGAAGGGATGCGTCTTGCTGGAGGCCGAGCGGGTCTTGCTTGCAACGGGGAGAGAAGCCCCGGATGCCACGCCCTCGCGAAACGATGGCCCCGTGCGTGCGGTGACGGTCCTTCGACTAAGCGGCATTTACGGACCCGGTCGCGACGGGTCCGCGCGAGTCGCGTCACTGGCAGGCACCGAGCGGGACGACGGCGACGTCTTCGTCAATCGCATCCATCGCGATGACATCGTAGCCGCCATGGTCGCGCTGCTCGACGTGCCGCACCACGGCGCGCTAAACCTTAGCGACCAGCAACCGCAAACACGGCGCGAGCTGTACGACGCCATCCTCGACGCGAAGGGGCTGCCGCCGATCCGGTGGGTGTCGCCCGACGGGAGCCTCAGCCTCGGCAAGCGCATCCGAAGCGCGCGCATCCGGGAGCTTCTGCATCCGCCGGATCCGAACCTATAGAAAGTTGGCGCGTCCGGGACGGACAGCACTGACTGCGTTGACAGTAGATGCGGCATCAAGACTGGCATCGGCAAACTCGTTTGCCCGTGCGGGCAGGTCTTGGGCTCAAGGCATGAGCCTGTCCTCTTTGGGCACGACTGAATGGCTAACGTGAAGACACGGGTAAGCTGCGCTTGCCCATCGCACCCAATTCGAAACTCTGCCGGGTCACCGGTCGCCTGTGCCCGTGAGTGCCCCGGTCATAAGGGCGCTCCGCGTTTCGGAAAGTAGGGCGGGCTATTGCCCGCCGCTCGACCACCAGAAGGCGGGCAATAGCCCGCCCTACCCACTGTGCTGTTCTGGGCCGGGCTGGATGGGTGGCCCGAACACACGGGTAAGCTGCGCCTACCCATGGCACCCGAGTCGAAACTCTTCTGGGTCATCGGGCCTTCCAAGGGTCGCGCGTCCGCGCGGGCTGAAGCCCGCGGCTCAGGAAAAAACGCGCGCCGCGCTCACCCTATTGACTGTCGTAGGTGATCGTTCGCCCCGCGCCCGGATCGGCCCCGGAGAACGCGCCGGACGAGATGACGAAATCAGCCCTGGTCAGCGTGTTCAGGTCGATCGACGCGATGCTGCCGTCCGTGACGACGTAGAGGAGAAGGTCGCGCTCCGGGTCGATGACGAAGTGCCTAAAAGCGCCCGGGTCGGCGCCGACCTGTTCGCCGAAGGAAATGGTCCGTCCGGTCGCGACCGCGGCGTCCAGATCGATCTCCTGGAACGATCCGTCGGTGACCGCGTACCAGAGGTTGCCTGAGCGAATGTCGGACGCAAAATGCCGGAAGCCGCCGACGTTTCCACCCGCGAACAGGGCAGACGGAAGCGAGCCCGCGTCCTGCTGGTCCGCGAGATCGTACATCTGAACGGTTCCGTCCGTTATCGGCGTGAGAAGCCTCCGACCAGCGTAGTCGATGAAGAGATGTCGGTCGGCACCCGTGATGGCACCGGGGATGCTTCCGATCGTAGGCCCGGCAACCTCGGTGTCGATGTTGACGGAGTGAATCTGGCCATCGGTGGCCGAGTACCACATCAGCCGCGTGACCGGATCGAACGCGATCCCCCGTCCAAAGCCCGGGTTGGCTCCAGCGAACGCTGTCGCGGAGAGCACGGAGACCTCGTCCGAGGTGGTCACGTCGATGGCAGCGACGGCCCCATCCGTGCGAGCGTAGTACAGAATTCCTCCAGGCGTTGACCCGCCCGGCATGTCGCCGGGAGCATCACCGGTGCCGGTCATGGACATGCATCCGCTGATGATCCCCATGTTCACAGCGGCCAGAGCGTAGACCAACGAACTCCGTTTCCACATAGCATGCTCCTTCATTGGGATCGGTAGGACCGTGACGGCCGGCCATCAGGGGTGCATCCTCAGTCACCACCGCGCCCCGGCGGACAATGCGCGCCGTCACGTTTCTCGCTGACGAGCATCGTGCCTGCCGCAACGTGCGTCAAGCTGCAACGGGCTGGACGCGCCGGCGGGGACGCACGATACATCGCCCGATCTCTCTTAGAGGGTGTATAAGAAGGGTCATGACAAACCGAGGCGCGACCGTGAGGGAACGGTTTCGTGTGCGAAACCGGACCGCTTCCTTACGGGCGCGGCTCGGAAAGAGCCTTCTTAAACACGCTCTTAGCACGTCACGGCCGGGACGCCGTTCTCGGGGGGCATGCCCGTGACGGAGACCGTGATCGGCGTTCGGCCGCGATTGGTTTCGCCCACGACCGACTGGTACCGCTTGCGGAACTGATGGGGCGTCATCTTTGCTTCCGCGGCCAGACCCGCGAGCAGCGTCGGCGACTCGAAGTCACCCTTTTCCAGCCGGATCATGTAGGCCCGGGCAACGCTGTACGAATAGCTGCTCAGATCGACCTGGCGGATGCGCGTTCGGTTGGTCTTGGGGTCCACCATGTCCTCGAAGCGCAGGGGCACCAGGTTCCCGTTTTGCAGGGTGACCATCGCCCCGGACGGCAGCGCCTGGTTGGAGTCGAGCAGAAGCCGCACCCCGCCGTGACCCAGGTCGCGGGTGTAGCCCATGTCCGAGGTCGTCGGTCTTGCGCAGCGAAGTTCGTATCCCAGGGTGTGGCCCACGATGGTGACCTTGGTGCCTCGCTTGGCGAAGCGCCGGCGAAGCTCGTCCTTGAGGATCTGCGCGAGCGGCACTTCGGAGAGGCGGGGATGACCGGCCGCATCCACGGGGACCTCATGTCCCAACAGCCGCGACAACTCGTCGCGATCGCCCAGCTTGTAGGCGAGTCCTTCGGCGAGAACGGCGACGCCGTCGGGCCGACCCATGGCCCGCCGCTTCAGCATCGCCCCTTCCAAAATATCGGCGATCCGGCAGATGGTGGTGGATTCTCCAAACTCTTCCGGGATGAGCGTGACCGTCGCGCCCGCCGACTTGCCGATGCCCAGTGCCAGAAACCCGGCATTGCGACCCATGGTGACCACGACGTACCATCGCTGCGTGGTGCGTGAGTCCTCCATCAGATTCGCCACCATGGTCGAGCCGAAGTGCTTGGCCGTGGTAAACCCGAACGTGGGGATGTCGCCCGGCAAAGGCAGGTCGTTGTCGATGGTCTTGGGCACGTGAATGACGCGAACGCGACCGCCAAAGCGCTCGGCCACGAAGCGGGCGCTGAGCGCGGTGTCGTCCCCGCCGATGGTCAGCAGGTGGGTGATGCCCTGTTCCTCGAGCCGCCGGCACACACGGCCCACCCGTTCGGCGTCGGGCTGGACCACGGTGGACGTCTCGAGCTTTTCCTGATCGAGCAGGCTGGCCCGCGCGGTACGCAGGACGGAGCCGCCGTCGAAGTGGATGCGGCTCATCTCCTTGATGGACAACTCGGTGACCTGGTTGCCCGGGTCGAACTCCTCCTCGGCCACCAGATGGCTGAAGCCGTCGTAGAACCCCTTGACCTTCAGACCGTTGTTGACCGCCTCGATGGCCGCGGCTCCGATAACCCCGTTGATGCCGGGGGCGGGACCGCCGCCGACGATGATCCCCATGGTTGCTGTATTCATTCGCGTCGCTCTCGGTTGCCTGGAGGAACTGCTTATCCACCCCATTATCGGCATGGTTTGGGGCAAAGGAAAATCCCGCCGAAACGGCCCGTTTCGGCCTCATCCGCCACGGTCCTACCGACCCCGCCGCGGCCGTCACGTACCTGGCTGTCTTGGCCCGTCTGTCGATACGCACAACTTCTGACAGGGCGGGGGAGGACCCCTGGCGCTGCCCGACTTCCGCACCGACAGTATCATCCGGCGGGTCTCGTGCGTTCGCGGAGAGCCACCGCCGCCGAAAATTCCCAACGCAAGGGGAATTGTTGCCGCGGGTTCGATGTTCTACGGGGCGTACGCACCTGGTCGCACAAAAGGAACCCGCTGAATGGTCGCCGTCATTATCATAGCCGTCTGTGTTCTGGCCTTCGCCAATGGGGCCAACGACAACTCGAAGGGCGTCGCCACGCTCATCGGCGCCGGAACCGTCTCGGTCAACCGGGGGCTCGTGTATGCCGGTGTCATGACCTTCCTGGGATCGGCGACAGCGATGCTCCTTGCGGGGACGCTTGTGGCAAGGTTCAGTGGTAAGGGTCTGGTGGATGTCGAGCTCTTGGCGTCGCCGGTGTTTCTGACGTGTGTCGCAATCGCGGCGGCCGCCACGGTCTTGATCGCGACTTGCATCGCCATGCCTATTTCCACGACGCACTCGCTCGTGGGCGGACTGGTCGGGGTGGGGCTGTCGGCGCACGGGCTGTACGGGTGGGCCGTGGTGAAGGCGTTTGTCGTTCCGCTTCTTGTTGCGCCGCTCTTGGCGCTGATCCTGGCATCGTTGGTATACATGGCGTTTCGTGGACTGCGGCTCCGGCTGGGCGTGACGCGCACGACCTGCATCTGCATCGAACGCGAGTATCACCCGGTCAGCATCGCCGCCGACGGGTCGATGGTCTTGGCCGCCACGGGCCTGAAGGTGTCCGACGAACACGACGCCACGGCCTGCTCTCAGCGATACGAGGGTAGCGTGGCCGGCGTGGATGCTCAGCGGGTGCTCGACTGTTCACACGGTCTCACCGCTGGGGCCATCAGCTTCGCCCGCGGCCTGAACGACACACCGAAGATGGCGGCCCTGGTGATCGGGGCCGGCGCGCTGGCGTCCGGGTCGGCCATCCTCGCCGTCGGCGTCGCCATCGCGGTGGGTGGGTTGTTGGCTGCGCGCGGCGTCGCGCGAACCATGAGCAACGGCATCACGGGCATGAACGACGGGCAGGCCTTCACGGCCAACCTGGTTTCGGCTGCTCTCGTTCTTTTCGCCTCGCCCGCCGGCATCCCGGTCAGCACGACCCACGTGACCTGCGGAAGCCTGTTCGGAATCGGACTGGTGAACGGCCAAGCGCACAAACGAGTCATCGGGCAGGTTGTGCTCTCGTGGGTGACCACGCTGCCGCTGGCGGCTGGCCTTGGTTGGGTCGCCTGGCGTGTCATCGGGGGATAGCGGTCGATACCCGAGTAGGCCCGGTCGGCGCCGGATGCGTAGCCGAATCGACGTTCGGCGGTTTTGGGAACACCCGGCGCGAGTCCGGTGACATGTTGACGCGGGAGTCCGCAGGTTGGCGCCAGCGGCTCTGATTTGGTGACAGCGGTGTCGGGGGCTTGCCGTCTATCCCAGGGGGGTACTCGACCCCGCAGTTGTGGAAGGTTCTCCATGCACCGACAATGCCGGCGGCTCTGTCACGCTTTGTGGGTTGCAGCCCTGATCACCGGCTCGGCACCCACCGTGCCGCTCCGGGCCGCCGATCTGGTCAAAAGCGCCAAACCGTCGCCGGCGAAGGCCCGCCTTGAGAGAGTCGCGAAGCTGGTCGAATCCTCCAATGCGTTGGAGCTCATCGGGTCACGGCGATGGAAAACCCTGCTCGACGAACACCGCGACGACATCGAGGCCTGCGACACGCACGTTTGCTTCGCCCGCGAGGTAAACGAGTTGATTGCCGCGACCGGCCCGTCACATTTCCATTACTACATGGATGGCGAGTGGGCCTATTGGCATCTGCTCAGCGCTCTGGTGGACGGCGGACCCAACAGCTATGCCGAGCACATCGGCGTCGTGCCACAGCAGATCGACGGTCGGTGGTACGTTCGCGGCGTGCTTGAGGGATCACCCGCGGCCGACACAAGGGTTCGCGTTGGTGACGAGATCCTGTCAGTCGATGGTCAGCCGTACGTTCCGATCCAGTCGTTCAAAGATAAGACGGGAACGTCCACACGGGTTCGGCTTCGCCGCAGACCCGGTCTCATCTACAACATCGTGATCACACCGGTCAAGGAGTCGTTGCACAACGCCGTTCTAAAGGCCATGCGCCAAAGCATCGACATTGTCGAGCACGACGGACTGCAAATGGCCTACCTTCACGGCTGGTCGATGCTTGGAAACGGTCGGGAATACGCCTTGCTGGCCGAGATCGAAGACGAAGTCGATGGGCTATTGCTCGACTACCGCGACGGGCACGGCGGCATGTGGAGCGCCGCGGTGCGCTTCTTGCTTGGCCGGCGAAGCGGTCGCAACAAGGCCTACCGCAACCCGACCTGGGGTAAGCCGGTGGTGATTCTCACTGCCGACGGCACGCGAAGCGCCAAGGAGATCGTCGTACACGCGGTTCAGCGCGAGGGTCGGGCGCCGCTCGTGGGTGTTGCGACGCCAGGCCACGTGACCACGGTCGGCTCTGTTCGTCACGTGGGCGAGAATGGCCTTCTGATGCTGCCCGGGCGACCTCTCGCTCTGGAGGGCAAGCCCACGTACCCGGACTATTATGTCGAGCGCGACGTACGCTACTGCGCCGGCCGGGATATTCAACTCCTCGAGGCCAAGGGAATACTTGCGGACTTGATCCGCAAGACCCGTGAGCGAAACGAAGCGGATAAGCCCGCTGCGTCGTCTTCGGGGCGCTGACCATCACGGGGACGCGCAGCGCACACCGCACAGGTTGCTGACCCCGAGGTCAGTCCTGGACCGATAACACCTGACGTGGAAACTCGAAAGTTTTCGGGAACCTTCGACCCACTTCGAGGCTTTAAGAGGGTGAAGACATCGAGACTTCGGTGACGCCGGCCAAGAAGAACAAACCGTGACGGAACTTCCGATATCCGCCAGCCTGATCGACTGGTCCCCCGTGGACGATGAGGGCGACCTCATCGAGCGCGCCAAGCGTGACCCGCAGGCGTTCGCCGCGCTCTATCGACAGCACTACGCCGCCATGGCCGCCTATGTGTACCGGCGGCTGGGCAACGCGCACGCCACGGAGGAGGTCGTTGCGGATGTGTTTTTCACGGCCATGCGTTCACTGCCGCGGTATCGCTACCGCGGTGTTCCGATCCGAGCCTGGCTCTACCGGATCGCCGCCACCGCCACCAACCGGTGGGTACGACGGCAGCGGCGGCGGGCCATGCTCGGTCTGGGCGACATTTTGGATCGCCCGTGCGAACAAGACGTGTCGCCGGGTGATGACGCGGATGCCCGGCAAGCGCGCGACGCGATGCTTTGCCTGGCGCCCAACTTCCAGACGGCGCTGTCGCTCCACTACCTCGTGGGCATGTCCATCGAGGAGATTGCGACGGTGACCGGATGGCGGCTCGGAACCGTTAAGTCTCGATTGTCGCGCGGGCGCGCGGCGCTCCGCCGGAAACTCTCAAACGGGAGCTATGACCATGCACGAAAACCATGACCCCCTAGATCGTGCGCTGGCGTCCCTGCGATCGCAGCAGTGGACCGGTCAGTCCCACCGAACGAAGCTAGAGGAAGAACTCATGAACCAGTTCAATAGCCGTCATTCGACAACCTCGGTGCATAAGCACCGCACGCTGATTGCCTCCCTGGCCGTGTTGCTGATCGGCGGGGTGGGTTTTGCCGCCACGGGTGGAACCGAAACGGTCAGGCGGATTTTCGTTACGCTCAAGCTCGCCGGTCCCAACGGCGAGGAAGTCCAAGGCTGCGTCCTTGAGATGCTGGAAGAGGGGGTAGATGGCCCCATCACCATCGACCTGGACATGGGGGACGGCCAACAGGGCACGGTCGTGCTCCAGCGGATCGAGCCCGGCACGCTCCTTGCGGACGGCGAGGCCTCCGGAGAGGGGATCATCCTGACGAAGGTCCACATCGACGCGGTTGTGGCCGATTCCGATGCGGTCGATGCGATGATCCTCAGCCGTGAGGGCGAGTCGGCTTCAATGACGATCGAGGGCGACGACGACGAGGCCGCGTTCAAGACCCTGACGATCAGGCTTGGCGACACCGCGGAAGACGGCGCGGCCGTTGCCGCAACCCTCTTCGACGAAGCGACCGGGGAGCTGCATCGAACCATGCTGAGAAAAATGGCTGCGGTGGGCGCCGACGGCACGGGCGCGGCCGCGGATACATTCCGCTCGCTGCGGATCGTCCCCATGGACGCAATCCGTCGGCAGATCGACGATTCGGAGGCGGTTGCCGAGTGGTTCGATGACGAGGGCGTCCTGCAAGAGCTGTTCGTGCTGCCGCGCGTCTCCGATGAACCTGCCGCGGCCGGCTTCCATCTCGTGACCGCGCACTTCGACGAGAACGGCGAGCGGGCATTCAAGCTCGTTGGCAACGTGGCGGGCGTCGATCCCGAGACCACCGAGCTCGGCGAGATCGATTGGGATGAGAACGGCCTGCCCACGCTTGTGTTCATCACCGACGAGGGGCGGGAGATAACCCTCCAGATCGACCCGGACCGCGTGATGGCCGACGAGAAGAAGATGATTCGCGTTGAAATCAACGGCGACGGCGAGACCCGCCAAGTCCGCGAGCGGAAGGATACACCGGGCCGCCGCTAGCAAATCGTTTCCGTAATGGGGTGCCCCATCCTTCGCACGGGGTGCCCCATCCTTCGCCGTAGGCGTAGGGTGGGGGACGGACGAGATTCCGAAACCGTCATTGGCACCATCCGTTCCCCGCCCTTGTTCCCCAAGGGTGGGGAACGGACACGGTGCCCGGTAGACTGCGGGGATGCCGAGTAACCTTCGTCGCTACGATGACTACGGCCACGGTCGTTTCCAACCGAACTCTCGCTGTCGCCGGCGACAGTTCTTCCGTCACGATTCGTTGAGGCGCTACGGATTGGGATGGTTCGTGAATCGTTGGGGCCATCCGTCCCCCACCCTTCGCCAAAAGCGAAGGATGGGGCACCGGGCTGGCCCGCAGGCGTTTTCTGTTGTCAATTTCGTTCGATGGACTTGATCAAGCCCGAATCAAACCCCCTCCATGAAGGCAAGACCCATGCGTACCATTCTCAAAGCCTCAACCGTATTGGCTGTCGTGCTTGTGGTCTCGTGTGATGACGCCGCACGCAAAGTGCGTCCATCCACCAGCACACTTCTGATCGACCCGTTGCTGATCGCCGAGGCGGCCGAGGTGTGGTCGCTGGTCGCACAAGAAGACAACCCCGTCTGGCCCGGCTGGAACGCGAGCAAGACGCCTCTGCTGTTTTATCTACCCGGGAAGCAGGACGTTCTGATCAACCATCGCATGCCGCCGATGGGGTTCATCCGGTACTCGGGACCCATTCAGTTCCCAGGCGGGAAGATCACCGTCCGTACCGGGAAGACCCTTTTCTCGTTCGATGGACAAAACACGTCGCGAAAGGTGAAAGGAACCCAAACGCTCGTGGTGGCCGACACGCTCTCGAATCAGAAGCAGCAGATGAGTGCCTTGTTGCAGGATACGCGATCGGCCTCGGAGAAAATCGAGGACCTGGCCTACGAGGCCCTGCGCGGCGACCCGTACGACAGCATGGGCATGATCGCCCATGAGGCGTTTCACGTCTTCCAATCGCACAAAGGCCCGAACAAAGGCGGCGATGAGTCCGCGCTTCAGACTTATCCCGTGCTGTCGGCTCGGAATAACGTCGGCTTTGCCCTGGAGGGGGACGCGCTCGCCGAGGCGATGCGCGCGGCCACGCCGCAGAAGGTGCGCGAGGCGGCCGCCGTCTGGCTCGCCGTTCGTCAGGATCGCCGGGCGGCGCTCTCGCCGGAGGCAATCGCGTACGAGGACGGCACGGAGTTCAACGAGGGATTGGCCAAGTATGTCGAGTATCGACTGACCCGCGCGCTCGAAGCCCGCACGCCGGCGCCGGCGATGTACTGGGCACAGGGCTTCGACGGATACGAGGATCTCACGCGCATACGCGAGGGCCTCGTTGACGAGATGCAGAAGCACATGCACGGCGAAGTCAACGTCAACAACGATCCCTATGGGGCCTCGCCGCTGCGCATGCGGCTCTACTATTCCGGCATGGCCGTCGCGGTGCTGCTGGACACGCTGTCACCGGGGTGGCATGAGCGCATCTGGGAACCCGAGACGACGTTGACGCAGCTTGCTACCGAGGCCATGAACGTCAAGCCGGGTGAGCTGACGGCGGCGCTATCGACCGTCACGTCCGGCCCAGGCTACGACACCCTCACGCAAACCAAACGAACACTCGAAGCGGACGGAAGACGACACGTCGATGGCATGCTTGCGGGGATCGAGCAGAGCGAGAACGGGTGGGTCATCATCGACTACTCGGCGCTCAGCGATCCCGACATCGGTCTTTCGTACACGCCATTCGGCGTGACCGGCGTGGACGAGGATCGAACGATCTACCGGCTCGTGCCGATTCGAGCCCGCATGGGGTACGGGTATTCGCTTACCCAAACAGGAGCCAGGCCGATGCTGCACGACCGCAAGCGCCGCCTCTTTCAGCTTCCGCTCGCGGACAAGCTCACCGACGACCGGCTTCGTGAGATACTTTCCGCCGTGGACGCGGCCACGTCCTCTAGCGAAGCACTGAAGCTGTCGCTTCCGGGGGTGACGGTGTCGGCCGCCCGCGCCAGCGTCCAGAGCGAGGGCGAGCGTGTGACCATCACGCTCCTGCCGAGACCCGTCGGGTAGCCTGGCGTTTTTATGGAGCGTCCGGCCCGTTCCTCGACAAAGGTAGAACGAAGGACAATCCGAGCCGCGACCGTAAGGGAGCGGTCTACCGGCGTATCGGTTGCGCTAGTCCTACCGCTTCCTGACGGTCGCGGCTCGGTTAAGAACGACCCGTCTGGCGCATCTTCACGCACTCGACCCTGGCAGTCGATCCTCCATGCTCGGCTCAATGGGGGAACCTACCTCCCGTGACAGACCCGGTCCGCGTTCATACCATGGCGCCCTGTTCGGCGCACCGTCGCGTCTCGCTTGGGAATATGGTATGGATCGACGCACATTCGTTCAGCGGGTGACCCTCGGTATCCACGGCTTGATCGGTCTGGGGCTGGCCGTGCCCGGTCTGCGGTTCCTGCTTGATCCCCTCTTTCGTTCGCGCGCGGCCACTGGCTTTGTCCGCGTGCTGCCACTTTCGGCGTTGCCGGCCGGTCAACCGGTGCGAGCCGTCATCACGGCCGATCGGTGGGACGCCTACACCCACTATCCCCCCGGTCCGATCGGAAGCGTCTGGCTACTCCGCGAGGGACCCGATGAGACGCCCACCCTGCGCTGCCTTCAGACGATCTGCCCGCATCTGGGTTGCGGAATCGATTACGCGGCCGACCGCAACTCGTTCGGCTGCCCCTGCCATGCCAGTGACTTCGACCTCACCGGTAAGCAGCGCTTCGGTCCGTCGCCTCGCGACATGGATGAGCTCGCGTGCCGCGTGACCCAGGCAGACGCCGAAGGACGTCGCTGGGTGGAGGTTCGCTACGAGGAATACCTGACCGGGATGGCCGCGAAGAATCCGGTTGCGTAGTGAAAGAGAGTGATCAGTTATCAGTCGTCAGTCACGGAAAAAACCCACGCGCGATAGCCTTTCATGAGCCTGATCGGTTGGATCGATGATCGCACGTCTCTGGTGACGCGGACGCGCGCGCTGATGAACGACCCGCTCCCTGGTGGTGCGCGCTGGCGGAACGTTTCCGGCGCGGTCGTCGTGTTTCTTTTCGGCGTGCAGGTGTTCACCGGGCTGCTGCTGGCCTGCGTCTACAGCCCGGCGGCGACCACGGCGTGGAGCAGTGTCTGGTATGCCCAGACGCAGGTGCCGGCCGGTTGGATCGTGCGCGGGCTGCACCACTTCGCATCGGACGCGATGCTGGTCGCACTTGGCGTGTACGCTCTTCAGCTCGTCATCGGACGGGCCTACCGCGCACCACGTGAGTTCATCTGGTGGGGCGTGCTGTGCCTGTTGGGGATGACGTTGGCGCTATCGCTCAGTGGGCACCTGCTGCCGTGGGACCAGGAGGGCTACTGGGGCACCAAGGTTCGACTGAACATCCTCGCCAGAACGCCACTGATCGGAGACGCGCTACGGCGTTTGCTGGCAGGCGGCAGCGAGTTCGGCCACCTGACGCTGGCACGCTTCTACACGCTCCATGCGTTGGTTCTGCCGGGGATGGTCGCGATGCTTCTTTGCGCGACGATGCGGCTGAACCGCCGATATCGCGCGAAGGTTGTGGCTGACCAGGGCGAGACGCCCGCTCAGCCCTATTGCCCTGGCCAGTGCGTCAGAGACACCGCCGCCTGTGCCATCGTCTTGGCAATGCTCCTCGGCGCCGTTTGGTACGTTCGCGACGGGCTTGGGCTGACGCTGCTCGGCGCACCGGCCGACCCGACCACGTCGGATTTTCCCGCTCGCCCGGAATGGCACACGCTCTTTCTCTATCAGGGTTTGACCTATTTCGAGGGGCCGACGATGGAGATGGTCGGTGCCATCGCCGTGCCCGCGGGGCTGGTCGGCCTGTGGTTCGCTTTTCCGTTGCTGTCTCGCATGATGTGGTCGTGGATGGCGCACGGGCTGGTTCTGCTGTTCACGGCGGCCACAATCGGTGGCGCCGGTTGGCTCACGTACGAAGCCATGCTGGCGGACGTTGACCCGGCGATAGAAACGATCGCCGCGATTCAGGCACGCCGAAACGCCGGCGAAACGCTCAGTGATGCGGAGGAGACCGCCCTTCGCACGCGGCAGTTCAACAAACAGCGCCAAGCCGCCCGGCGCATGGCTGACCGGGCCGTGACACTCGCCAACGAACAAGGCGTACCGCCCGAGGGTCCGCTCGCCCTGCTCGCCGGCGACCCGGTGACGCGCGGGCCGGCGCTGTTCGCCGCCAACTGCGCATCGTGTCACCGCTTCAACGGACACGACGGGTTGGGCAACGAGTTATCCGAGCCGGCCACCTCATCGGACCTCGGCGGCTTCGCCTCTCGCAAATGGATTCGAGGCCTGCTCGACAACCCCATGCGCGAGACGTACTTCGGGCTCATGGTCAAGCCCGACGGCGACCCGGCGCACACGCGCATGTCTCGCTGGGTGTCCGAGGCTCTGATGGAAAACGAAGCGCCGGCGGATCGGGCGGCGCTACTGGCGAACTTCGAGGCCGTGGCGGCCTACCTGGAAGATGAATCCAACCACCCCGGGCGCATCGCCGACGAGCTATCCGAAGACGTCGAGGCGCCGCGAACCGGCGCGAGTGAGCCCGACACGCTGCTCATGCAAGGCCGGCGGTACTTCGTGAGCACATGCAACGAGTGCCACCGCTATCGCGGCGAGCGTACGGGCACGCTCAACGGCCCGGAGATGCACGGCTACGGCTCCGTCGAGTGGATCGCCTTGATGATCGCCAACCCCGCGCACGATTTGCGCTACCGCAGCCGGGGTCGGGAAAGGGCACAAATGCCCGCCTTCCAGGATCGCCTGAGTCAGCAGGACCGATATTTGCTAGCCCAATGGCTGCACACACCTGGCTAGCCGGTGCCGGAGCCGCTGACCCGGCTGCTCCTTTTTCCCTCTGAGTATTATGTCTGGAACGATTGTTTCAGCTTCGCTACAATCTGCCGATCGTACATAGTAATTGCGGAGCCCCGACGTGCCCGATTCGCAGCAAACACTGGACCAGATGGCGGACGAGATCTTTGAGCTGTACCGGCTCATTGCCCTTGCCCGTTCGCGCCAACCCGCCGGTGGCAACGAGCTTTCGGAGGCCGAGTTCCTGACTCTCGATTTCCTCGTCAAGGGCGAACCGTTGACCATCGGGGAAATCCAAAAGGCCATAGGCGTTCTGCCGGCCCAGATGTCGCGCATCATCCGAGCTCTGGAAGAAGAGGGCGGCCACGGATTCCTCGAATGCAGAATCAACCCCAGCGATCGTCGTCGCGTCGATGTCAGCCTCACGCAAAGCGGCAAGGACGCGTACCAGCGTTTCCGGTCCGTCCGACTCGGCTCGATGCAACACATCCTCACCACGCTCGCCCCCAACGACCGCCTCGACTTCATGCGCATGATGCGTCAGCTCCGAACCGCCTACGCGGAAATCATCGATCCAGATAACAAATAAAGCACCAATACACCCCACAAGAAAATATATTTGCTTGCTAACTATCTCGTGTAGTATACTGTCATGTGTTCGGGAAGAGTTGTTTCGGGCAGGGCATCGGGCTCTGCCGCCAAATGAACAAGTGACAGGAGATGCGATGATGTTGACTCGACTTCGAACCGTGGGCGTAGTTGGATTTCTGGGATCTGCCGCCTTCTCGGTCGGCGCGGCCGAGGCACGGGCTGACCATCGCAGCCCGCCTTGCCGCGTTCGGTACGCCGAGCCCGCGTACCGGGCCACGACTGTGGTCTACACCGAGCGGGGTCGCTACTACCCGCGCGTGCGATACTACTCCAATCATCGCAGTTACTACCGAGACGGCCGGTCCGGCTACGGCCACCACCGGTCCGCGCGACGGCACATCGGTCGAGGTTTGCGCCGCGTCGGGCGTGTGCTCCGCCACGTAGGCCGCGGGCTGCATATCGGTCGCCGCAGGCATGGTTCACGCCACCGTTAAAGCATGCTCTCTCGGTCGCGGCGTGGATTCGGCGGGCTTATCGGGCCGTGCCGCGTCCATGCATCCCTGCCTGCGATGCGTGGTTTTCAGTTCTCTCCCTGCTGCAATCGCAATCGTATAGTGCTCCTGAACGACAACGTCCACTTGGTCGGATCGGAAAGGAGCAGCCACGATGAGCAGCAGAAAGAAGAACTTGACGGACGCCCAGCCCAGTGAGGCAGCACGGAATCAGGCGGTAGCGTCACGAACGCTTGGCATGGCCGCGTTCGTAGCGCTGATCCTCTGGACGATTACAGGCGAGACTGATCTTGGTACTTTTCTCGATTCCCAAGGCCTCGCCATCGCGTTTCTTGGACCTGTCGCGCTACTCATCGCTTGTTTCGGGTTGCGTGGAGCCAAGACGGCCGTGGTCACGCTCTTCGGTGGAAGCCGCAGCCCGCGCGATACTGTCGACGCGGTGAGCTTCTTCCGGTTGGGCGCGGCGTTCTCTCTGGCGTGCGGGTTCATGGGAACGCTGATCGGGGTAGTTATCATGTTGAAAAACATGGACGACCCGTCCATGATCGGTCCTGCCCTGGCGATGGCATTACTGACGCAGTTGTACGGCGTTCTCTTCGCTGTCTTGTCAATGGTTTGCGCGGCGGTTGTGTCGCGTCGCCAGGCAACTGCCCAATCGTCCGCTGAGCTCGAGGATCTGGGAAAGCAATCTCTGGCGATCGGTGCCCCGGCAACCGCGATCGGTGTGCTGACGGTGGTCGTATCATGCCTCGTCTTCGGCCTCTCCATGTTTGGCATGCCGAGCTGAGGGCACGTTTCGACCACGCGATCGCGCCCGTCAGATGCCGTGTCAGCCGCTGCTCGCGCGGCCATCTGATGGGCTGCATCAGCGCCTACGGACCCTCATGATTGTCGCAACGGGTTGCCCGGCATTGGCCCCACCGGGTAGGCTTGGCGGCGGCGACTCCGCCCACGGAACGATCCGGCGCCGTTGCCCCAGCCAGAGAGGGTCTTGAATGCCGCACATCGATCGCTTCAGCGTGTCTTTGGACACGGAGCTACTGGCCGCCTTCGACACGCACATCGCGGCGCGCGGATACGGCAACCGCTCCGAGGCCGTTCGAGACATGATCCGCGATCTGTTGGTGGAGAGCCGCCTGAGCGCCGGTGACGAGGTGGTGGCCGCGGTGCTGACCGCGGTGTGCGATCATCGCGAAGCCGACTCGTCCAAGCATCTGCGCGATTGCGTCGTGACAAGCGACGAGCTTGTCGTGGCTCGACTGCACGTGCCCATCGATGCCCACCGCGACAGCATCGCGCTGTGCATGAAAGGCCCCGCGGACCGTGTTCGATCTCTGTCGGACCGCATTCAGGCCATGCGCGGAATCACCCACGGTCATCTCTTGGCCATTCCGGCGACGGAATAGACCGCCTCCCTGGCGTATCGGCGGGGTGGCATGGGCAAACTCGTTTGCCCGTGCTCTTCCGATCGCCTACACGGGCAAGCTGTCGCTTGCCCATGGCACCCATCAAGTCACGTGTGTCAACGCACTAGGAGAAACCGCGCGGAACGCCGCCCGCGGTTGAGGGAGGCGAGCCACAGGGAGACCTCAAGAGGCCGCGAAGAAACGGGAGTCGGTGCCGCCGGGGCCGACGGTTGCTCGGATGGGTCTAAGGCAGCGCGGGCATTTTCCCTCGTAGGCGGTACCGGCGGCGTTTCGATACACGCGCGTGTACACACCGCAGCAGTCGAAGGTGACGCCGATCCAGGGTCGGTCACGAAGGCCGGGCTCGGGGCGCTCGGGAATCGGCGTGCCATCGACTCCACTCATGTTGGTGCGATCTGCCTGGGAAGGGTCCACGCGACATTCATCGGCCCGGTTGGTCCCCCTGCTCAAGGTGGTCGCGAACGAAACCCTCCACCTCCCGGCACCGGGCTGTGCAATGCTCCACGACCTCATCGAGGTCGCGAAGCACGGCCTCTCGACGGGTCTCGTCCGTAAGGTCGCCGATGTTGGCCCACACGGTGTATCGAGCCGCCTGGGCTGAGGCGGCAGCGAGCACGGCCGCGATGGCCAGGTCGCTGAGCAGGTGCCGGTTGGCAAGCGGTTTGAGTTCGCTGATTTCGCCTAGCGCGGCAGATGCCAGAGCCGCGGTTTCCATCGGAACGGCCAGCGCCGCGAGGACCGCTTCTTGATAGGCCTGCTGCTCTTCCGGATCATCCCCGGCGGCTTTGCGGGCTAAGGTCATGGCCATATACGCCTCGGCATCCAGGGTGACCAGAGCGCGGAGCAACTGGTCGGTGCGATGGAGTCGGACGGCGATCTGTTCGACCCGGGTCTTATCCGCCGGCGTCGTCTTCTTGGAAATGGAATAGGCCGCCACCATACGGGCGAGGACGCCGGCGAGCGCGCCGGCCAGGCTGGTGATGCTTCCGCCGCCGGGCGTGGGCGTGCGCGCCGCGGCTCGATCGAGAAAGTCCTCCAGTTCAAGCTTGGTCAGCTCGCCCACAATCATGCCTTTCCAACAGCGCCAGGACCAACGCCTGTAGCTCGCGCTCCGTCGATAGGGGTGGTGCTTCCCGTTCCGACAGATCCCGCAATGCGCGTCTCAGGTCGTCGAAGTGATCGAGATCATACCACGTCGCGGTCTCGACGAGATCCATGTCGGCCTCGTCCGCCCGCTGGCGTGTTTGATCGGCCACACGATCGCTTCCCCAGTCGATTTGTTCGAACAACGCGGCCGCCGGCGTCCGCACGCCCAGCAGCACGTACCCGCCGTCATCAGACGGCACCAAGACGGCGTCATGTGTCGCCAGCGCGGCGGCGGCGTGTTCCAGATGGGCCGGCGGCAGTGTCGGGCTGTCGGCACCGAGAAGCAAGACGCCCGAAGCGGCGTCATCAAGCGCCCGCGCGGTCGCGCGGGCCAGCCGCGAGCCGAGGTCGCCGCTTCCCTGAGGCCACACGTTGGCAGCGTGCGGCGCGACGAGGCGTTGCAACTCGTCCAGCTTGTCGTCGGGCGTTCCCACCAGGATCGGCCGAAAACTAGTCAGCATGGAAGCTCGCTGGCAAACGCAGCGCAGGCAAGACAGGTGAAGCGCGGCGGCCTCGTCGGGCGTCAGCGGGGGCACCATGCGCGTGTTGACGCGCCCAGGTTCGGGGAGCTTCGCGAAGATGAGTACGGTGATGGGCGCCACGCAAGCAACGTAGGTGGATTCCCCACAAGGTCAAGGGCGTCCGGGTGACCCAATCGGCGTTGTGTACTTTTCAGAGCACCAGGCGCGAGCCTGGTGACACGGTGGCGCTGGGGTCCGCAGGCTTGCGCCTACGGCTCTGATTCGGCATGCCAGTCCCACCCGAAGCTTCACGAACCCACCCGAACGAGTCCGACAGAACATGCTCACGCAAGCGTGAGCATGGCACCCAGCGAGTTATGTGTATCGAAGGAGCCGGGTTCGCGACCGAGGAGTATTCGTTGGCAAGCGCGGCTTGCTACGGACAGGTGTCGTTCACCGGTCGGGGCGAGTCCAACCAGGCGTTGAACGTGGCGCCGCCGATGAGCACGTCGATGAGGCGAAGAAGATCGCCGGGGCCCATCGCGCCGCTGTGATCGATGTCGATGCTGTAGAGCCCGTGCGGCGCGGTTTCGGTGCCGCCCAGAACCGCGCGGGCGAACGCGAAGTCTTGGCCGTTGGCGGCAATGCCCGCATCGACATTCCCAGGGTGAGCCGTGTACCGTGACGTACTGCCATCACCGGCATAGGTGACGGAGGTTACGGTGCCCGGTTCGAGCGCATGGTCCAGGAGGATTTCATACTGTCCGCTGCCAAGGTCCGTCACGCTCAAGACGCCGTTCGCCGCGCGCATAGGATCGGCCGGTGACTCGCAGACGCTCCAGCACGCGAGGTTGTCTGCTCCGGTCACGGGCGGATCGAGGGTGATGACAATCGGCTCGGCAACGGTGCCAATTCCTTGTCGCAGGGTCGCATCCTCGGGTGCGTGTGGCTGGCGCGCATCGACCGTGCCATCCGGTGGGTCGCTCGCCGCGATGGTGGCGCCGGGGCAGAGACAGGTGTTGACATCGCAGGTACTGCCGATGCCGTTGAAGACGCCGATGGCCTCGCAGAAGCTCACCACCTGGTCCGGGACACAGACGGTGTCGGCACAGCAGGAACCACGGGGTTCCGGACAATCGAAGGTGGTGGCGCATTCGCTGCCGGACCCGCGAAAAAGGCCCGCCGCGCGGTCACACTCCAGTTCGATCATGTCGTCACAGGATCCGTCCGGGAGGCAGCATGCCCCCAGTGAGCAGTCGATGGCCGAACACTGCGTGCCGTTGCCCATGTACACGCCGGAGAGGCCTTCACACAGCACCTCGGCCAGGTCCTCGCCACACGACTGTCCGCTTGGTCCGCCCACGCAGCATGCCCCCACCGGCGTCGGGCAGGTGACGGCCGAGCAGAGGCTATCACCACCCATGAAGGTTCCGCCCTGCTCGAGGCAACTCAGATCGTTTACGTTGTCCGAGCAAACCGCATCGACGTCGCAGCACGCGCCCTCCAACGTACAGGCAAAGGTGGTGCGAATGAGCCAGTCGCCCGACGGGAGGCAAAAAGTCGGGTCCAACGTGGCGAACGAGTTCGTGCCGCCGCAGAAAAGGCAGCTCTCCAAACCCGTGAGCCAGTTACCCGTCAGCGTGGGGAGCGTAAGATCGACCGCGGGAAAGGCATTGTTGTCCGGGTCCGGACCAAAGAGGCATGGGTCGATCGACGGCGCGTTGTGCTCATCGATGCGAAACCCCACCGTAAAGCTGTTTTGACCGGTGTCGTTGTTGATTACGATGGGTTCCGGGTCGTCCGGGTCCACCACGATTCTGATCAGCAGGGCATCGACACCCGGTGCGATCCGAGCCGTCGGAACCACCGCGCCCACGCTTTCCGCGGTGAAAACCGGCAAGCCCACCCCACCGAGCGGCGGGCCGTCCCAGACCAACAGCGACCACTCAACCACGACGTCGGCCGACGCGTTGGGCTTGACCAGCATAAACTCCATCACGTCGATCCGAACCGGGAACGACGCGGGATCGACTTCGTACAACGCCCAGGCGATGTCCCCCTCACCAAAACCCGCCTCGACGGTCACCGTGGCGCCGCCCAGGAAAGCTTCGGCGTCCGCATGGCTCGTCTCGCCGCAGGCGACACCGGCGACCCCGCCCTGCCGTGTCGGCGGCAGCTCGCTAGATTCGAGAACTCGGCCACGAGTGGTCACCTCAAGCAAAGCCACCCGCTTGGGTTCTACGGAGATTGGGATCGTTCGGCGCCTAGGCGTGCTGTCGGCCTGTGCCGCCGACCCGACCGCACGGCTGATGCCGCGCGTGACCTTCACCGCTTGTTGCGCCACCAACGGCGGCATGCAAACGGCGAAATGGAAGGCGATGGTAGAGGCAAAGATCGCCCGGCGCGTGGCGCCGGATGGGTGGGTCTGGCGGAGCGGGTCGGCCATGGAAGATCCTCGAAGCCGCGCCAAGCGGGCGGCACCGGTCCTGGTTGGTAAGATGAGGCAGGGAGATCGCGGCCTGGACGTCGCTTGGGACGTCAGAGCATTTGGAAACGATGCTTCCCCGATAAGGACCCTCTCCACACGCCCCCGCCGAGCGCGCAGCCGGTCTTCCCCATCGTCCGTGGTGTTCGCTCAATGGTAGGCAGGCCCAAGTGTCGATTCAAATCCCCTCCGCCAACTCTCCGATGACCTCGCGGAGTAGGTCCTTGAGCGTCACGATCCCCAGCATCTTCCCTCCGTGGTCGCTCACGACCGCGAGCCCCTGCCCGGCCGCCTGGAGGCGCGTCATGGCGGTTGCGACCGTCTCGTGCGGGCTGAGGGTCACGATGCGCTGAACCCGCTCGCCCACGGTCTTCCAGTCCTCGGTTTGCAGCAGCCCATCCACCTTGACGGTTCCGATGATGTTCCGGTCGCTCTTTTCGTAGACGGGGAGGCGGGCATGCCCGGTTCGCCGGGTCACCCGCAGCAGCTCGGATCGGTCGGCGCGGGACCCGATCACCCGCACCCGGTTCCGCGGCACCATGACGGCGTGGACGGGCGTATCGGAGAGTCGGCAGACGCGTTCGATCAGGTCGCTTTGGTCCTCGAACAGGGATCGACCGGCCATCGCTTCGCGCAGCATCGCCGCCACCCGGCGGCGCGGACCGAAGGCGATGTCGGCGCGATCGCCCGAGCCGACGAGGCGGTTGATGAGCCCGGCCAATCGCGACAGAACCGCCACCAAGCCGGTCAGGCGAAAGACCCGGTCGGCGATGGACAGAAGGCGGCTTCCTCGTGCCAACAGTACGTCAGCGTGTAACTGGAAGAGGTTCTTGGGCACCATCTCCCCGAAGACGAAGATGACGGGCGTTACGATGACCACGGTGTAAAGCTCCGTGGAGGCTTCACCGACCTGAAGCAGTTCGGCGAACGCATAGGCGACGGCCGCGGTGGTCAGGTAATTCGAGAGGTTCGTGCCTATGAGTGTCACGGACAGGGCACCGGTCTCGTCGCCCAACACGCGGGCGAGCCGGATTGCGTCCGGTTTGTTTTGTTGGACGCCGAGGTGCAGCCGCAGGCGGTTGATCCGGTAGAGCCCGGTTTCGGCGCCGGAAAAGAACCCGGACAGAAAAAGCCCGGCGAGCATGGCTAGACCGATCAGAAACCAGGTCATGCCACGCTCTCCCCGGGCGCCACTGAGCCCGCATCGCGTCGTACAAGCACCTTCTGAATGCGTCGTTGGCGCATGCTCTCGACCGTGAGCGTGAGATTGCGAATGCTAACCGAGTCACCCACGCGCGGGACACGACCCAGCTTGGCCAGGATCACCCCGCCAACCGTATCGACACGGCGGTCCACGTCACCGGCGCCGAAGCGATCGGACCAGACGCGCGCGCTGAGGTCTCCGGACAGGCGATAGGTGTTGTCGTCAACCAATTCGGTGATGGCGTCCGGCAGCGGCGTTTCGGCATCCGGCAAGTCGCCGACGATCCATTCGACCACATCCTCGATGGTGACCAGTCCGGCCGTCCCCCCGTGCTCGTCCACCACCACGGCCAGATGGATTCGCTCCGTGCGAAAGTGTCGGAGCAGTTGCATCAGCGTGACCTGTTCAGGTACGTAGTGGATACGCCGAACCAACGATCGAACCGGCGCCTGTGGATTCAGGTAGACATCGCGGGCGTACAGGACACCCTTGATGTCATCAAGATCCTTGCCAATGACCGGGATGCGTCGACGCCCGGACTCGCGAATGGTCTCATGCACCGTCGCCCGGTCCGCGTCCAGCCGAACGGACACGATATCCACGCGCGGGGTCATCACCTCGCGAACGCTGACCTCTCCCATCGCCACCGTCGCCTGCAGCATCTCGTTCTCGGTCGAGTTAATGGCGCCCTGTGCCGCCGACTGCTCGACCAGCAGCCGAAGTTCGTCCGTGGTGACACCGTCGCTACTGGACGCGGTTGGGGCCAAGAGCCGCGTGAGTGGCTCGATCACAAGCGTGCCCAACACCCACAACAGCGAACGGAGGACCATCTGAAGCGCGCCGATCAACGCGGCCGCGCCGGGCGCGAAGCGACCCGGGTTCGCCAAAGCCGTTGCTTTGGGCAACATCTCCCCGCAGACAATGACAACCAACGGCACCATCGCTCCGCCAATCGCCGTCACCAGGACGAGATGGGGTGGAATCTGCCGCAGCACGAGAAACGAGACCGTGAAGATCGAGACATTGATGGCCGTGTTGGCGATCAACACCGTCATCAGCACGCGATGGGGATGTTGCATGACTGTGTGGACCCGGCGCCGAAGCGGCTTGTCGGCCCGGCGGAACTCGTGCAGCGCCTGGCGGGTCAACCCAAAAAGGGCGGTCTCGGAGGCTGAAACGACTCCGGAGCAAACGAGCAGCAAGACGAGCAAGGCCCACAGCATGGTTGGCGTATTCTACCGTCGAATGACCGAGTTGAGCGAGGGATTCGTCACCCTGGGACGCCCTACCCGCTAGGGCGCTTGGTCGGAGCCGGCCACTCGCTCGAGCGAGGCCGTGAACCGTGAAACCAGGTCGGCATCCCCCGTCGATTGAGCGCGCTCCCGACCGGAGGTAAATAGGTCATCGGCATCGGTAAAGCGCCCGGACCGGCGATAGGCCTCGCCGAGGTGGTAGTAGATCAGCGGCTTGTCCGGGTCGAGAAGAATCGCATGGCTCAGGGTCGCGATTGCCTCAGTGTGGTCGCCGAGACCAACATAGATCCATCCCAGCGTATCGTGCGCGTCGGCCAGGTCGATGCTTGCGACCGCGCGCAGCGCAAACGGCTTGGCCGCCACGTGATCGCCGAGCCGATCCGACAAGAGGTACGCGAGGTTGTTCAGCGTGATCCAGTCCTTGGAATCGTAGGACAGCGCCTGGGCGTAGGCCGCTCGGGCAGGCTCCAGATTGCCGGCCGCCAGATGGGTGGTGCCCAGCTCGCGAGACAGGATGGCGCGGCGTCGGTCATCATGGCAGGTGGCAATCAGGTGGTCCCATCGTGTCGCGGCCTCGGCGTATCGCTTTGACGCCACGTAGAGCCGTGCGAGCAACCAGTCGTTCGCTCGGCCTGCCTCGTCGGTCGGCGGATTGTCCTCGAACCGTTCCACGGCCTCGTCCAGCGGGAAGGCGGCCATGACATCCACGATGACCGGTCCGGTGGCTTCGTCGGGTGCCCACAACGCCTGCGTCATGGCCAATCGGAAGTGCCCGACGGCTTCGCGATGTCTGCCTTTGGCGGCGAGAAGCCTGGCGTACCGTGACGTCAAGCGCGGTACGACCTGCTCGGCCAACCTGTGTTGTTCGTAGAAAGTAATGCCGGCGTCGGGCTGGTCGAGCTGCAGGTATACACCAAGGACGCTGTACCCCCCCTCAGCGCTGAAGCCGCTTAGCCGTGCCCCGAGGAGAACGTCGTTGATTGCGGCCTGCCCATCCTTGGCGGCAAGCGCCACCTTTGCGCGAAGGAACAACCACCCTGGGTCAGGTGAAGCGGCCTGGGTGTTGATACGGGCCGTCAACAGACGCCGGGCGTCGGGGAAGCGCTGCTCCGAGGTGTAGGCTTTCACGAGGGCGTCCAGCGCCCGCGGATGGTTGGGTGCGTCGTCCACGAGCGACTTGAGTTCGCGCACCCAAAGATCCCGGCGCCCAGCCAGCCGATGAATCCGCGCGAGCATGAGCCGCGGCGCCAGGTCGAGCGCCAGCTTGTCGATGCGCTTGACGGCTTCCAGATCGCTCACGGCCGCCACCGTGCGCCCCTGGGAGTTGTGATGCAACGCACGCTGATACAAGACCGCGGTGTTGTCCGGTCGATGACGCAGGAATTCCGTGAGCGAATCGATGGCCTGGGCGATGTCACCGTTTCGCGCATGCAGCTCGCTTTCGAACCGAAGCCCCTCGGGCTTATCGGGAAAGGCGATGCGATAGTCGTTCACATAGCGCTGGGCCGTCTCCTGGTCGTTCAGCTTGGGGTGCAACAAACAGGTGATTCGCGTCACCGACATCGGGGCGACAAAGAGTGAGTCGTTCGCCCGCCCTTTCGCGATCGCCTTGTCCAGCCAGGGTAGCGCGCGTTGCGGGTCATCGAGTCGGCGAAGGTAGAACTCGCCCAGCGCATAGACGATCTGCTGCGTTTCGCTTGCCTCGGTCGCCTCAAGCAGCGTACGCTCGACGGCATCCAGATCGCCTGTCTTCAAGTAGTGCGACGCGACGAGGATCTGCGCCTCGGCTCGTTCTTCGGCGGACGGGCGCGACTCGGCGAAGCGGGTGACCACGTCGAGCGCGGTCTTGGCCCGGTTCGTCCGGCGGTAGTAGTCGCTCACCACCAGGGCGGCGGCTTTGTCATCCGGACGCAGTCCAAGAAGCTTCGCGTAGCACCGATCGGCATTGGGCGTGTCGGTCTCTGACTCATAGAGTGCGGCGAGTCGCCGGAGGTTGGAGGCGTCGTCGGGGTGTTCGAGCAGTCGCGTCTCGCGCCGGACGATCGCACCCCGCGGATCCGACTTCTCCGCCTCTTCCAGCAGCGCCGCTTGGACCCACGGGTCGGTGGGAATCAAACGACGGCACGCGGACAGCGCGGTCCGGTACGCCTGGTCATCACCGCGCGCTCTGGCGAGGGCCGCCAGCCCCTTGTGTGCCTGTCCCTCGTTGGGGCCGATTCGCACGGCACGCTTGTACACCGGTAGCGCCTCGTCGGATCTGCCGGCGAGCTGGAGACAGTGCCCCAGGTGGCTCAGCGAACGCGCGTCGGTGGGCTGCTTCGTCGTCGCGTCGGTGAAGGCGTCGATGGCCAGGTCGTATGCTTCCTGATGCATGTGATACAGACCCAGCAGCGTCGCCCCGCCGACCCCATCGACATTGAACGTTGCGGCGTCATCCCGGGCGGCCTTCATCGCGGGCGTGTCGTCCAGCGCCGCGGCGACGGAGAGCTTGGCCGTCAACAAGGCTCGGTGCTGCGAGACCGTAGCGCTCCGTGCCAGCGGCGTGTCCTTGGCTGCCAGGTGCAGCAGGGCGGCGTCGATCAACGGCAGCGTGGCGGCCGCGTCGTTCTTGTTCCAGTAGAACCCCACCAGGTCGAGCGTGCGCTGGAAAGCGTCTTCCTGCCCGTTGATGACGCCCAGCATGGCCTCGTCCTGCTCCCGCGGTGTTTGGTTCTCACGCGTCAGGACCGAGAGAGTTTGGAGCTTGACGTTTTCGGGATCCTTGGCGAGTGCGTGATCGACCACATCCTCGGCTTCGCCGCGCCGTTCCAGGGTCACCAGCAGACGAACCACGGAGCCCACAAGCCGCACGTCGGTCGGGTCGAGTTTCAAGGCGCCCAGGAGCAACTCAACGGCCTGCGCACGATCACCGTCCAGGCTCTTTTCCTGGGCCCTTAGCAGCGCGCGCAACACCCGGTCGCCCACGAGTCGGCCGGCGTCCTCACCGCGACCCTGACGCTCAAAGATGGCGGCCTTCACTTGAACGGCCGGCACGTAGCCCGCATTGGCGACGAGGATTTGCTCGACGATGGAAAGCGCCCGGTCCAGTTCGCCTGTCTGATACAGAACGTTCGCATAGAGTGTCCAAAACCGGAGGTCACCGGCGCGTGCGCGTCGGGCCTCTAGGAGCACGGCGTCGAGAACATCCTTGGCCGCCCCGGGCTCTCGCAGTCTCAGGTGCAGGCTCGCCAGCGTGAGTTTCTGGTCCCAGTTGATCGTACTGAAGCTCTTGTACGCATCGTCCGCATCGCGCAGGTCGGCGAGCGCTTCGCGCTCGAGCCCCCGCGCGAGTTTCACGCGTGCGGCCTGAAAGGGTACACGGGGGTGCTCGGCGAATTCGCCGCGGGCGTCGGCGAGAAACGCATCGGCCCGGCTTAGCCAGCCCTCTTTGTCATCTTGATCGACGGTCTCTTCCGACGCGGCCGACACGCAAGCCTGCGAGGCGTAAACCATCAGACTGAAAGCGTTGACTCGGTTTCGACTGCCGTGGACTCCGCCGCGAGGAATCGCCCCGGCGAGGCGCTGCTCACACAGCGCGACCACGTCCTCAAAGCGATTGGCCTCGCTGTATAGCGCGGCGAGCTGAACATAGGGCTCATACGGCTCGGCATCGACAGCGATGCATTCGCGGAGAATGGCTTCGGACTTGTCGAACAGGGCGGCGGCTTCTGGATCGGACGGCTCCGCACGGCGCGTTCGCGCATATTGACCGGCCAGGTATCCGGCGTAGCCGAGGCGCGCTGCCTGGAGTGCCTCGGGATCACCGGCGGCGAGATCGAGACCGGCTTTGAACTGTTCTTCCGCCTCGTCGAAGTGTCCGTCCGCCGCCAGGAGCGAGGCGTAGGCCAGGCGCGCCTGGGAGCCCGCCGGACCCACGTCCGTGTGCTTGGCAACCAGCCCCTTCAGCCGTCGTTCGCTGTCGTCAAGACGACCCTGTGCCTGATCGTGCCTGGCCAGATCGACGGCGTAGGTCACTTCGTCCGGATCCAATTCGCAGGCGGCGCTTAGAGCCTGTTCGCCTTCTTGAAGATTGCCGGGTTCCTGGCGGGTCAACCCGATTAGTGCCAACCCCGCGGCATGCCTGGCGAACGCCTCCTGCGGAGGTGTTCCCGCGGCGCCGGATGCCAGAAAGGCCTCCGCTGCCTCGTGTAGGAGTCGGAAGTCGCCGATGCGGTGGTACAGGCGCGCCAGATCGAGCAACACCCCCACGTATCGCTCGTGACCGATCGCGAGATCGGGCTGGTGGATCAACGCCTGACGCCAGCTTCCGACGGCGCGGTTCAGCTCGCCGTCGGCGAGCATCATGTCTCCGTGCGACACTAGAAAAGATGCATCCTGCGTGCGTTGCCAGGCGCGCTGATAGAACAGCGCGGCCGACTTCCACTCGCCGGTCTCTTCATGGCGCTTGGCGAGTTCGATGAAGTACTGTGGGTCTCGCTGCTGCAACTGCTTTAGCATGAGCAGCGAAAGGACGATCATCGTCAGGAAACCGGCCAGCGTTACAAACACGACCAGTTTCTTGTTGAGCCGTTTTCCGGCCATCATGGATTATCCCATTCTTGTGTTCGGTGCCTGAAGGCACGAGTCGCCGACAGCCATAAGAGAACGAACCAGCACTTCGCCTACCGAAGCGCGCGCTCCGCCGCGGCGTGGTCGGGCCAGTGATCCTGAAGTAGCACCGGGAGAACGCGATCGAACAGGGATCGCGCACCTTCGATGCTCTGCGTCCGCGTGGCATTCGGGAAGCTGACTTCCACCTTGCTGAAAAACGCATACGTGTCCGTGGGCGCGGTGATCGCAAGCCGCACGCCCGTCCGGGTGGCCACGAACCGCCCGTTGGCGTTGAAGGTGTACACGACCGACAACTTCTTGTTGCCGAAGACACCCGTCTTGACGAACGTACACACCCGGATCGGCACGGCCGAAAGGCCCTCCGGCAGCGACGGCAGCACGATCTCCATGTTTTCGTGCGGCTGCGCCGGATTGTACCCGCCCCCGACGTAGCATTGGTCCGGTGTGTGCGGCACGAGGTTGTGTCCGCCTGTGTAGTAGGTGACGAAGAGCCGGGCATATCGCAACGGATCGTCCGCATCCACGCTTTCGTTCTCCAGGGTCCAGCTCAGGTAATGCGACGTCCCGAGAACGGCCGCGACCGGCCCGGGGATAACCTCGCGGGTGTTCACGCGGTAGGGGATGATGGCTGACTCGCTCATCTGCGAAAGCGGCGCCTGTAGCGCCAGCGGCTGCTTGGCGAGCTTGATATCCAGCCAGCGAGTGACGAACTGAGATAGAAAGGCGCCCGATCCCAAAAGAAGGACGGCGATACCCATGGGTCCGGCAAGGAGGCGCCGATCCCGGGGGGAACTGATCCGTGGGGCTGTCGATGGTAAGTTCATGTAAGACAACAACTTAAAGCCAATCACATCCCTTGGTACACAGCGCGAAAGCTTAGGCAGCGCTTCTCCAAAGGTCAATCGGCATCCGGGCGGTCATAGCTTCGCCCCGGCGGTGTAATCCAGGCGTGAGTGGTTTCGGTTCAGCCTGGACCGACCGCGTCCGATAAGGCTGTTGCGGCCGGCGCGTGATAAACGCGCCTGGGCTCTTGGTCCCGAACCGGAATTCAGCCATGCCGAACTCGACGCGAAAACCCCCTGGCGAACGACCGGGCTGCCTGATCCTTGGATGCGGCGGGCACGGGCGCGTCGTCCTGGACGTCCTGCGAAACGAAGGTCGATTCGAGCCTTTGGGGTTTGTGGACTCCAACCCGGCCATGGTCGGTCGTCGGGTGGACGGAATCGAGGTGCTCGGCACGCCCGATGACCTTCCTCGGCTTCAGAACGATTGCCCGGCGACCCGAGCCATTGTCGCGATCGGCAACAACGGCGTGAGACGGGCACTGGCCGATCGCCTTGAAAACGAGGGGTATGAGTTAATCAGCACGGTTCACCCGTCCGCCAACGTGGCGCTGAACGCGTCGGTCGGCCGAAACGTGGTGATCGCGGCCGGTGCGCTGGTGTGTGCTCATTGCCAGATTGGTGACTCCGTCATCCTCAACACGGGATCCATTGTCGATCACGAATCGTTGATCGGAACAGCGACCCACGTATGCCCCGGCGCTCGGCTGGCCGGTCGAGTGACCATCGAGTCCGGAGCCTTCGTCGGCATCGGCGCCACCATCATCCAGAACGTGCGCGTGGGATGCGAGGCCGTGATCGGCGCCGGCGCGGTGGTCATCAACGATGTCGCGGCCCTTTCAACGGTAGTCGGCGTGCCGGCGCGTTCGATCAAGATGGTTCGTAAAGACATCGACGTTCAGAGCTGGATGGCGCCGGATGGCGGTTCGATCGCGGCCGCCACGAGTCCCGCACCCGCGGCGAGGGCCTAGCGGACTCTCGACACACCAGAGGACCAGCCTTTTTCAACAGGCTTCAAGCAGTCCGTTCACATGCGCCCAGGTTCCCCTTGCGGCAGCATGCCATCCGGCTCGCGCCTGGTGCCCTGAAAGCGGTCTCGCACCGATTCTGTCACCAACTCGGTTTGTACAAATCCGTCTGTTCGTACACAACTCGGTCCATCCCTCCTCCCCTCGCGATTCTCCAGCCGTGATTGCGATGTAAGCGGCCGCTCCAGCGTGAGCGGTGTTCCTACCCGTCATGTTGCCATTTCACAGGCGTGCGATGAAGATACGCTGGCGCACCAGGCTTGCGGTCGTTGGGTGGCATGGCCAAGCGCAGCGCGGCCATGTGCAGGGTGGGCCGACGCATGCCCGCGCCTTCGGCTTGGGCATGCCACGCGAAAAACGGAAGAACTTTCTTGGAAATGGCAGTAGTTTGATCAGCGAAGCGAGCACCGAACGACAACGCATTCGCGACCGCCTTTGGGGACAGCACATCCTGATTACGGGCTCCACGGGTTTCCTGGCCAAGGCCTTCGTGGAGAAGCTCTTGCGCTCGGTTGACACGATCGGCGGAATCCACCTGCTGATTCGAATCAGGTCTGACGGCCAAACGGCCCAGCAGCGTGTCACGCGCGAGGTTCTACGCTCTCGCGCCTTCGATCGTCTGCGCGCGTCGATGGGCGAAGGCTTCGCCCGACTGTGCGATGAGAAGATCCACGTGGTCCGCGGCGATCTGACTAGGGAACGGCTGGGGATGGATCCGGCGGACTACGACGCACTCACGCGGCGTATCACGCTCATCGTCAACAGCGCGGCTACCGTAACATTCGACGAGCGGTTGGATCTCGCCGTTGAACTGAACACCTTGGGACCGTCACGCCTGCTGCGGCTGGCCGTGGACTGCGGTGATGTTCCGTTCATGCACGTGTCAACGTCGTATGTCTGCGGCGCGCGTACCGGGCTGATCGTCGAGGATTTCTCGGCCCCGGAGCGCGCCAGAGAGACATTGCCCCTCTACGGCGATTCGAGCGATTTTGATCTGGACGGGTTGATCCAGTCGATGCAGGCCCAGACCCGAGAGCTTCGCCACCGGTTCGGTGCGGACAGCGAAATGTGCAGGCGCGAGCTAATCGACGGCGGTATGCGCCGCGCACGCTCCAACGGCTGGAACGACACCTACACCTTCACCAAATGGCTCGGCGAACAGCGCCTGGTGCGTGACCGCGGGCGCGTGCCGCTGGTGATCTTCCGCCCGGCCATCATCGAGAGCAGCTTCGCCGAGCCGATGCCGGGGTGGATCGACGGCCTGCGCATGGCCGACCCGATCATCGTGGCCTACGGGAAAGGGAAGCTCTCCGAGTTTCCCGCGCGAGCGGATGTACCGATCGATCTGATTCCGGTGGATTTCGTGGCCAACGCGATGATTGCCACGCTGCCCGTGGGCGAGGGGTGGTCGGACGGGTTGGCCGTGTATCACTGCGCGTCGAGCGCTTGCAAGCCCCTCACCGTTGTCCGCCTGCGTGATGCACTGGAACGAGCATTTCGCAAACGGCCCATGAACGACGACGACGGCCGCCCGGTGCGCGCGGGCCGGCTTCGAATTGTCGAGCAGGGGTCCTTCGCCCGGCTGTGGCGCCGAAAACAGCGGCGCGTGGCGTTGTTGCAACGTCTGTTCCACGCGATCGGCATTCGCGGCCGGCGCTATCGGCGGCTCGCCGCCCTCGCCCGACAGATCGACCAGGTCATCTACCTCGGCAAGATCTATTCGCCCTATACCCACCTGGACTGCCGCTTCTCCGTCGATGCGCTTGCCGCCGCTTCCAGCCGCTTGCATCCTAAAGACCGCAAAGAGTTCGCCTTCGATGTGGGTGAGATGGATTGGGACGAGTACCTGATCAATCGGCACGTACCCGGTTTGCGAGCGTTTGTGCTAGCGGCAGGCGGCGAACCGACGCCGCGGATTCTCGGGGCTCAGACGAGCGACCAGGGCGGCGCCGGTGCGGCCATCGACGCACTTGGCGGGGGCAACCTCTTCGACGTACTGGTTCGCGCGGCCGGGCGATTCGGCGAAAAACCGGCGCTTCAGGTTCGACGCGGGGGGCGTTGGATCCGGTACACGTATCAGGATCTCGTTGACGCGACCGGCTCGGTCATGCAGCGGTTTATCGACCGGGGGCTGCAACCGGGTGATCGGGTCGCGATCACCGGCGAGAGCGCTCCGGAATGGGGCGTGACGTTCTTCGCCGCGATGCGCGCGGGGCTGACGGCCGTTCCGCTCGATCCCCAGCTACCGCCCGCCGACGCGTGGGCAGCCGCGCGCTTCGCAGAGGCCAAGCTGATGTGCGCCACGCCGGCGACGCTTGGCGGTCTTGAGGCCGCGCGGAGCGAGGGCGACCCGGAACTCGTGGCGATGCGGGAGCCGTTCGTTCCCAAGCCGGGTGCCACGCGGGACACCGTGCCCGACCCGGTTCCGGTGGATGACACGGCCGTGGCGTCCATTCTCTTTACCTCGGGAACGACGGTCTCTCCGAAGGCGGTCCGGCTCACCCACGCGAATCTCATCGCCAATGCGTCGTCCCTTGTAAGGGTTCACGCGGTCGGGACGTCGGACCAGCTACTCTCGGTGTTGCCGATGTACCACGCCTTCGAGTTCACGGGCGGGTTCATTGTTCCGCTCGCTTGTGGGGCAACGATCACATACGTGGACCAGCTCAAGGCTTCGAGCATCACCGAGGCGATGCAGAGCACGGGTACGACGGTGATGCTGGTCGTGCCTCGTCTCTTGCGGATGTTCAACGACTCCATCAACCATGCGGTCGCCGCCTCGGGCTCGATCAAACGCCGGCTGTTCCGCGCCCTTCGCGGTCTTTCCGCGCTGACCGGCGGTCGCTTCGCACGGCAACTGTTCCGGAGCATTCACCAGAAGTTCGGCGGCAACCTGCGCATGTTCGTGTGTGGGGGTTCGCGTCTCGATCCCGAACTGTTCGACGCCTTTCGCACCTACGGATTCGAGGTCTACGAGGGCTACGGGCTGACCGAGACCGCGCCGGTCTTGTCGGTCAATCCGCCGCATCGCGCGGTGCGCGGCTCCGTCGGGTTGCCCGTTCCCGGTGTGGAACTCAGCCTCCGCCATCAGAATCTCGAGGGTGTCGGCGAAGTGTGGGTCAAGGGCGCCAACGTCATGGCCGGGTACCTCAAGAACGACCAGGCAACCCAGGAAATTCTTTGCCAAGGCCGGCTTCGAACCGGCGACCTGGGGCGGCTCGACGAAAACGGCTATCTCTATCTCACCGGCCGTTCGACCGACCTGATCGTGACCAGCGCCGGCAAGAATGTCTACCCCGACGAGGTGGAGGCACGATACCAGGACCTGCCCTACGTCAAAGAGTTGTGCGTGTTCGGGATGTCGTCGGAGGACGGTCTCGGCGACACCGTGCATGCCGTCATCGTGATCGACGATGACGCCGCGCTTCACCATGATCGTTCCTCCACCGAACGGGAGATTCGTTCGGCCGTAACATCCGTCGGCGAGTCCGTCCCTGATCACCAACGGATCACCACGCTTCATTTTTGGCAACGGGAACTCCCCAAGACATCGATTCTCAAGGCCAAACGCGGGTTGATTCGCGAAGCCGTGCGCGCTGAACGTGCGGCGACCGTTCTCGGGGACGACGTCGATCGACTGCCCACGACGGTGTGCGCTGCGGAGGCAGGCTCGCCCACCGACCAGGAACGCGAGAAGCTTCAGATCGTTCAACGCATCTTGACGAGGCAGTCGAGCCAACGACCCGAATCCATCACGCCCGACATGCATCTACACCTTGACCTGGGCATCGACAGCATCGGAAAGATCGACGTGCTCGGGGGTCTTGAGGCTCAGTATCGCCTGACCATTGACGGCGAGACGGCGGCCGGGATCGCGCGCGTGTCCGACCTCTTGAAACTGATCGGCGACCGCCGACCCAAGCCAGGGGCCGCCAAGTGGGCCGCCCCGCGCCTGCGCGAGGCGGATGATCGAATGGATTCACCGGTCTCCAACGGAGCGACCAGCGCTTCGCTGGCGCCTATGCGGTGGTTAGTGCGCGGCGGAATCTCGGCGTTCATGAACACGTACGTGCGGGTACGGGTCGTCGGCCGCGCGAACATTCCCGCCGGCGGGGCGTTCATCTTTGCGCCGAACCATTCGTCGCATCTCGACTCACCGGCCGTGCTGACCGCGGTCGGCGGATGTCGGCGCGTCTGGGTCGCGGGCGCGGAAGACTACTTCTTCAATTCGCCGCTCAAGCGGCTGCTGTTCGGGCGGCTACTCGACACGATCCCATTCGACCGGCAAGCGGACGGGCTTTCCGGTTTGCGACGGTGTGGCGAAGCGCTTCGGCGCGGCGAGGGCCTGTTGATGTTCCCGGAGGGTACGCGATCGACCACCGGTGAGCTGCATGCGTTCAAGATCGGCGTGGCCGTGCTCGCCTTGGATCGCAACGTCCCGATCATCCCGATCTACATCGATCGAGCCTTTGAGCTTCTCCCCAAGGGCAGCCGGTTTGTCAGACCGGGAACGATCACGGTGACGTTCGCCAAGCCGGTTTATCCACCTAAGTTGACCGACGACGCGGACCGCTACGCGGCGTTTCGCGACCTGGCGGAGCAAGTGGAGACGGCGGTCGCCCAACTCGCCGACCGGGCCTTGTCCTGATGGCGGAACCTTCTCCAACGACGCCCAAGGAGGCGGTCTTCTTCGACGTGGACGGAACCCTCCAGCGGACCAACATCGTTCACTATTACGTCTATTTTCGCCGGCGGTTGATGTCGCCTATGTGGCACAAGCTTTGGTCGATCGTCTACCTGTTCAAGTGCGTCTACTTCCTACTTCTTGACCGAGTTGATCGTGCCCGTTTCAACGTCGTGTTCTATCGCGGCTACGCGGGGATGTCCGGATCGATGGTGAAGGCGTGGGCGGCGGATTGCTATCGTGATGTGATGGCGCCCAGAGGCTTTCCGGCGTGCATGGAATGTGTGGCCGAGCACCGGCGGGCCGGGCGGGAGATCGTGCTGGTCACCGGCACGATCGATTTCATCGTCGCGCCGCTGGCACGGACGATGGGTGTGACCTCCGTACTTGCGCCGCGGCTGGTCGAGCGCGACGGACGGTTCACCGGCGCGCTGGACGGTCCGCCCCTCAGCGACCAGGAGAAGGCCCGGCGGGTTCAGCGTTTCGCCGCGGAACACGATATCGATCTCACCCGCTCCCATGCCTACGGTGACAGCATCGCCGACCTGCCCATGCTGGAAACCGTCGGCCTCCCCCACGTGGTCAACCCCGACCGGGCGCTGGCGAAAACGGCCCGGCTACGCGGCTGGTCCATTCACCAATGGGTGGTCGGGCGGGCCAACTAGAGAGGATGCAGCGGGCGTGCATGCACTCGTTTATCGCAAGAGCATCCCGCGATACCTGCTGCTCAAGCTCTTGGGCCGGCGGATGTCGCGCCTGCGCACCGGCCCCCTCTTGCCGCTCTCCTTTCAAGAAACGCCGGAGCCGGCCCTGCCGGGCGCTGGCTGGGCGCGCATGGCCCCCTCCCTCAGCGGAATCTGCGGCTCGGACCTGGCCACCCTCTTCGCCACGGGGAGCCCCTACCTCGCGCCGCTCACTTCGATGCCCTTTGTGATGGGGCACGAGGTTGTGGGTAGAATCACGGAGGCGGGGGCGAACGTGCCGGGGTTCTCGGTGGGCGATCGGGTCGTGTTGCAGCCGGCGCTGGGTTGCCGGGCACGGGGGATCGAGCCGCTCTGCCATGCCTGCGACGCCGGGCGCGACGCCCTGTGCCGCAACGTCACACGGGGTGACGTATCCAGTGGCATCCAAACCGGTTTTTGCCGCGACACCGGCGGGGCGTTTGGTGAGAGCCTGGTCGCCCATCAATCACAGCTCTATCGCGTGCCCGACGAACTGAGCGATGAGGCGGCCGTCCTGATCGAGCCGTTCGCGTGTGCGCTGCACGGGGCGTTGCGGGTCACACTTGGCGAACGCGACACGGCGCTGGTGATCGGCTGCGGATCGATCGGTTTGTTGACGATCGCCGCGCTCCGGGCGGTCGGATGTCGCGCGAGAATCGTGGCGGTTGCCAAGTACGAGCATCAAAGAGAACATGCCCGGTCGCTGGGCGCGGACGAGCTGATCGATTCGCGCGACGACACCAAGGCGCGATACGCCTCGTGGGCGAAGGCCTTGGATGCCGAGGTTCACGATCCGGAGTTGGGTAAACCGACCGTCATCGGAGGAGCTGCGGCCACCTTCGACTGCGTGGCCAGTTCCCAGACGATCGACGACGGGATACGGTTCACCAGGAGCGGCGGCGATTTTGTTCTCGTGGGCATGCCAGGTATGCCCGTCGGAATCGACTGGACGCCGCTGTGGTATGCGGAGTTGACCCTTCACGCGGCCTACGCCTACGGATCAGAACACCTGGCCGACAGGACGCGGTCAACCTTCGACATAGCCATCGAACAGATGCAAACGTGGGGTCCGCGACTGGCGCGGCTGGTGGGTCCACCGCATGGGTTGACCGACTTTCGGGCGGCGCTGCGATCGGCCCTGAGCACGGGGCAGAGCCGGGTCGTGAAGACCGTATTCGCGGTGAATCGTTGATCCTCGACCAGAGACGACGGGACACAGTCAACAGTGGTCGCATGAAGCAAGACAGCAGATCATCGAATCTTCACCGGGTCACGAGCGATGACCCGCCGTTCCTCTTCCATTGCGGTGAGGGCTACGAGCGCCATCGGCTTCCCGTTGGCACCACGGTGATCTATCCCAACGCGCCGGTGCCGGCCAAGCCGGACCGCCGGGCCGCCATCGTCCACGCGATCGATCACCCCGAAGAAATGGACCCGCTCGATGCGCATCTGTCGCCGGGCATGAAGGTCACGATCGCGTTCGATGATGTCTCGCTTCCACTGCCGGCGATGGCCAGGCCGGACGTTCGGCAGACGGTGCTCGAGGTCGTGCTCGAACGGCTCGACCGGGCGGGCGTCACGGACATCGAGTTGATCTGCGCGATCTGCCTGCACCGCCGTTGCACGCCCGTGGAGCTGAAGCACTTTGTCGGTCCCGCCATCTTCGGGCGGTTCTACCCCGACCGGCTTTACAACCACGACGCCGAGGATCCGGACGGAAACATCGACTTGGGATCGACGGACTCGGATGAAGCGGTGGAGATCAACCGCCGCGCGGTCGAGTCGGATCTGCTGATCTACGTGAACATCAACCTGGTGACGATGGATGGAGGGCACAAGTCCGTGCCCGTGGGACTATCGACCTACAAGTCGGTTCGCCACCATCACAACGCCCGCATGCTCCTCCACGACTCGAGCTACATGGATCCACCGCGTAGTGATTTTCATCGTTCGTGTGAGCGCATGGGCGAGACGGTGAAGAAACACGTCAAGATCTTCACGATCGAGACCACGCTTAACGGCGACACGTTTCACGGCCTGCTGGGGTTTCTTCAGAAGCGCGAACACGCGTGGAACCTTCGCGATCGACTCTCGTACCACGGAAGCCGGCTCGGGCTGAAGATGCTTCCCGGATCGCTACGCCGCAAGGCCTATACCGCACTTCCCGCACCGTATGCGCTGGCCGGCGTTCACGCCGGCGAGACACAGGCGGTTCACGACAAGACGTTGGCCGAGGTCAATCGGCAGCAGGGGGTGGCTGTCGCACAGCCGTACGACATCGTCGTGCTCGGCATGCCCTCGATCGGCCCGTACAACGTCGATTCGGTCCTCAACCCCGTCCTGGTGCACTGCCTTGGGCTTGGCTATTTCTTCAACTTCTACCGCAATCGCCCGCTGGTTCGACCCGGGGGCGTCATGGTCTTGGTGCATCCCTTCGCCAACGAGTTCAACCTGCTTCACCATCCCTCGTATTTCGATTTTTTCGAGCAACTACTGCCGCAGACCCGTGACCCGGCGGAGCTCGAAGCCAAGTTCGAGAAAGCGTACGCCGAAAGCGAATGGTACACACACCTGTACCGTCGTTCGTACGCCTACCACGGCGTGCATCCCTTTTACATGTGGTACTGGGGGGCGCATGGGGCCGCCCACGTCGGCAAGGTGATCGCCGTCAACCCGCGGAGCGAGTTGGTCCCACGGCGGCTGGGGTACGACAGCGCGCCGTCGCTTCAACACGCACTGGGTCAGGCGATGGACTTCGCCGGACGCGACGCCCGCATCTGCTACTTCCATTGTCCCCCGATCACGATGTGCCACGTGGCCTGACGCCGAGCACGATGCCGACCGCCCCCTCCATCCTGCTCGTCGTCAACCCGACTTCGGGGCGCGGCCGCGGGCGGCGGACGGCCGAGGCGCTGACCGCGCGGCTCCAAGCGCGGGGTCGAAGCGTGGTCGTGCGCGAGACCGTTCAGCGCGGTGATGCCGAGCGATTCGTGCGCGATGCGTTGACCAAGCCGGAAAACCGGTATGGTTGCGTGGTGGCCTGCGGCGGTGATGGGACGATCCAGGAAGTTGCCAACGCGTTGGCACTGGCCGACGCGACGACATCCGTACGGCGGCCCGTTCTCGGACTGGCGCCGGCCGGTCGGTGCAACGACTTTTGCCGCGTGCTCGGGATCAGCCGCGACGTCGGCGCGATCGCCGGCGTGCTCCTCGACGGCACCCCGCGGCCCATCGATCTGGGGCGAGTGAACGGTCGGTGCTTCTGCACGGTGGCCACGGTAGGCGTGGACGCCGACGTATCGAGCTTCGTGGATGCCATGCGCATGCCGCTGTCGGGTACGCCCGCGTATCTCTACGGCACCCTTCGCGTCCTGAGCCGCTACCAGCCGCGGTCGCTGCGCATCAGCGGCGACTTCGGCGTCATCGAGGAGCCGGTCTTTTTGGCATCGAGCGCGAACACGTCGCTTTACGGCGGGGCCATTCCCATCGCCCCGGGCGCGGTACCCGACGACGGCAAGCTCGATCTGTGCGTGATCAGGCACGTATCGCTGCGGCGAATGCTGACGTTGGTGCCGAAGGTGTTTCGTGGGCGGCACGCCGGTCAGCCCGAGGTCCGCCTGATTCGAACCGCCCATCTCCGGATCGAGTCCCAAGAGCCGCTGGACCTCTGGGCCGACGGAGAGCGTATCGGGCAGACGCCGGCCACCATCGACGTTGTCCCCGGTGGCATCGATGTTCTGATGCCGCGGGACTTCGACTTCGCCAACAGAGCGAAAAACGCGTGTGCGATGGAGCCAACATAGTGGTCACGGACGTTGGCGAAGCCGAGCCGGCCGGCCCCCAGCCCTCGCCTTTCTTTCACGCCGGCGCCGACGGCGGTCTCGGCGTACTTCTGTTGCACGGGCTGACCGCATCACCCACAGAAGTTCGACCGATCGCCGACTACCTGATCGAACGGGACCGCGCGATGTCGGTTTCGTGCCCGCTTCTGCCCGGGCACGGAACCACGCCGGATGACCTGCGGCGCACGACGGGTCGTGCGTGGACACACGCGGTCGTTGCGGGGGTGGGCCGACTGGCGGAGACCTGCGGGTCGATCAGTGTCATCGGCGTGTCTCTCGGGGCGCTGCTGGCCGCCGAGGCGACCCTGTCCGACAGCCGGATCGGTTCGGTGGGCTTGTTGTCGCCCATGCTGGGACTTGGCCGGGGCGCGCTTCCGCTGCTGCGGGTCGGACGATGGCTGAGGCCGTATCTGCGTAAGAAGGAGGCTTCCCTGGCGAACCATCGGGCCAAGGGGCTGTGGAGCTATGACCGGTACCCGCTGGCGTCGCTCATTCAGCTCGAGTTGCTGTGGCGCCGGGTGCGGGCGCGCCTCGGCGAGCTTCGCGTGCCGGTTCTGCTGGCGGCCGGTCGCCGCGACTCCTACCTCCGCTGGGACGCGGTCGAAGCATTACGCGACAAGATCGGCGTGGATCGCGTCGAGTTGATCGAGTGTGCCGACTCCGGTCACATCCTACCACACGAACCCGACGCCCCCATGTTGCTCAAGGCCATTCACGCCTTCCTCGTCAAGCACCACGCATCGATACCTCCTGCCGAGCCGCGCCCGTAAGGAAGCGGTCCGCCGGAGTATCGAGCACGCTTGTCCTTCCGCTCCCTCACGGTCGCGGCTCGGTTAAGAGCAACCCGTCGAACGGCGCGCGTCCCAGCGCTACAGCCCCGTGAACAGTTCCAAGAGCAACATCGCGGGGAACACGACGGCGAGGATCGGAAGGATGAGGTACTGGAACAACCCCACATAGATAGCGCCGATGAAGATCAAGAAGCCGTACGGTCGAATAGCGCTGTAGAACCGACCGAGGCGCCTTGGGAAGAGGTGTTCCAGAACCCACGACCCGTCGAGCGGCGGAATGGGGATCAGGTTGAACATCGCCAGCGCCGTGTTGATCAGGAAACTCAGCTTCAACACCGTGGTAAAGGCGCCGAACGCAGGTGCCAGGGCAAAGCCGGCCGCCTGCACCGGACGGAAAAGATCCCCGATGGCAGACAAATCGCCCGGCGAGAAGTTGGCCACCACGGCACCCGGTGCGATCAACCGTACGACGCAGCCCGCGGCCAGCAAGAGCATCAGCGAGACGGCCGCCAGCAGCATGTTCGAGCCGGGGCCGGCTAGTGAGATCAAGATGTGAGCGCGGCGACGGCGCGGGAGCGACTCCACCCGCACCGGGACGGGGCGCGCATAGCCGAACACCGGGCCGTCGAAGATGACCAACATGAGCGGCAGCAGGATCGTGCCGAACGGGTCGATGTGTGCCAGCGGATTCAGCGTCACCCGACCCATCGACCGGGCGAGACCGTCACCGAGCCACCAGGCCGTGATCGCGTGGGCGGCCTCGTGGATCGTCAGTGACAGAAGGATGACAATCAGAGCACCGCCGATCAAGCCCCAATTCTTGCCCTCACCCTGCGGTTGCGGCTGCAGGCTCGGGGCTGTCACGCTCGGCGAAAGCGGCTGGCTTACCGTGACGATCGCCAGCGCCGAGACACCAAGTCCGGCCACGAGGAGCACGGTGGCCACGGTGCAAAGGGCGCGAGAGTGACGCCAGGCGGCCGCACGGCGCACGGTGGCGCGGTGTTTCAGCAGGAGAATCAGGGTGGCCGCCGCGAAGACGAGCCCGAGCACGGGAATGAATGTCAAGGATGCCAAGAGCACCGCCCAGACAGCGAGCGGCGACACCTTCGGCCACAGCAGCGGTCCGGTCTGTTCCGCGGGTTGCTCGTTGGCGGGGGGCTCCTCGGCGGGGGCGGGCAGGCGCACAGCATGGTCCACAAGAGGCCCGGCCTCATCGGCGCCCAACAGAAAGCGTGCCGAGCAGGCGAAGGTGTCGATGCGGACAACCGTGCCTTGGCCATGAGAGGCGATGTAAATGTCTTTGGCCCACGCCTGTTTCGGGATCTCGATCACATCGTCGCCGCTGCGAAGAACGATGTGCTCAGCGTGCAACTCAACGAGCCAGGGTCGTTGGTCCACATCGACCCACTCAAGCAAAACGGGCGCGCTTTGATCAGCGGAGTCGTTCGGCGGCGAATGGGGCGGCTGTGGTTCATTCATGCTCGGGGCATCACTTCCTCAGAGTAGGCGAGCGCGGGAGCGGGCGCCGGCTGGCCGGCGATCCGATCGTCGGACCTTCGCTAAGCGGCTGGATCGAACTCGTCTCCGCGGAACGTGTTGCCCAGGTAGGTTTTTCGCACGAGCGGATCGCGGATGATGTCCTTCGGGCAGCCCTCGGCCAGCTTCTCGCCGTCGTGGATGATGTAACTTCGGTCCGTGACCCGCAGGGTCTCACGCACGTTATGATCGGTCAGCAAGACGGCGATGTCACGCTCTTCTTTGAGTCGCAGAATCTCACGCTGGAGATCCTCGACGGCCTTGGGGTCCACGCCGCTGAAAGGCTCGTCCAACATGATGAGTTTCGGCTCGGTGATCAGGGCACGGGCGATCTCGAGCTTTCGGCGTTCCCCGCCGGAAAGCGTGCGTGCGAGCTGCTTGCGCTGCTTGCAAAGATCAAACTGCTCGATCAGCCGGCCCGCTCGGTCCCGGCGTTCCTTTCTGGAGAGCCCGCGAATGGTCTCGAGGATCGCGATCAGATTGTCTTCGACCGAGAGCCGCTGGAAGATGCTCGGCTCCTGTGACAGGTAGCCCATGCCGAGCTGAGCCCGCTTGTACATGGCCATGCGGGTGACATCCTGTCCGTCGAACGTCACCGTACCCTCCTCCGCATCGATCATTCCGACGGTCATGCGGAACGTGGTCGTCTTGCCTGCGCCGTTACGGCCCAACAGACCTACGATTTCGCCGGGCAAGACATGGAACCCGAGGCCGTTGACGACCGCGCGTCCGTCGTACCGCTTGACCAGCTTGTCAACGCTCAGAATTGGTTGCGGGCTTCGCAGCATCTTGGGTCCGGTGATCTCTTCGGTCAGGTTCGGTAAGAAACGAGCCAACTTACCGGGGCATCCTCGGCGTGCCAAGTCGGGACAGCGGCACGATCGGGGCTCCCGATCGGCCGATGTTGATAAGTTTGCCGGCCGGCTCTAACGCTTCGGCCGTGGCGATCATCTGACACGCCTCGTCCGCCATTCGGGACAGATCGTCGTCGAGACGGTAACGTTTTAATTTATAATAGGTTAGAGGATTTCTGGGCTTGTGTGTTTTTAGGTTTCAACGACTCCATCGTTTCCGTGAAGGTTAGGTGCGCTTACCTTCCCTTCCCCGCGTTCCGGTGGCCGCCATCGTTGATATGTTGTGGATAAGCGCCGAATCTGATCGAGGGGGCGGTCGATTTCGAGCGCACCACGGCGAGCGTCAACGAATCCAGCGCATCCGCCCCACGTCCGGGATGAGGGGCCAGTTCCAGGTGCCGATCTTGGGCAACCATCCGATCGGGTGCCCGCTTGGCCAGTAGACGAAAAACGCTTTGCCGATGAGTTGGTCGCGTGGCACCGTCCCGAGTTGGAAGTCCTCGCCCCGGCGGGTGAGATGTGGACCCACGACGTCCCACAAACGAGAATCCTTGCTGGCCGAGGTGTTGTCACCCAACATGAAGAACTCGTCGTCACGCAGGAGGATCGGGCTCTCGGCGCTGCCCCAACCCGAGTGCGGTGCCCAGCGCAACGTCGGCAACGCACGGAAGGCGGGGTTGTGGTAGTAATACTCGTCACGATCGATCACCAGATGCGAAAGCTCGAAAGGACCCCCGGCCCCATAGAACCTCGGGGCGGACGATGGATGGCGGAACCGGCGAAGCGCCTTGACGTCCGGAACGTAGTAGGCCGGCGACTCGGGTTCATCGGACGACACCAGAACAATGTCGCCGTCCACGCGCATCGTAAGGCGGTAGTCGAGGTTTTCGAAGGAGATGGCCACGGCCCGCCCAGGCTTGAACGGCGTCAAGGTTCTCGATGCCATCGCAGACATGTCCTCGCTCGGAGGACCGCTCGATTCGTGCAGCGCGACGCGCCCGTCCATGTGGATCGTGCCCCAGAACACGCGCTTGTTCTTCTCGAGCCGGACGTGAAGGACGCCGTGGCGATCCTGCGGAGTCAGCACGAACCGAGCACGTAAGTCGGATACGGGCTCCCCGCCTTGGCGGCGACCGATGTTGTAAGCGCAGGTCGCCCGGATGGATTTGCCTTTCAGCTCGATGTAGTCGTCAACCGTTCCGCGATCCGAGAACTCGACCTTGCGGTTCGATGCATCCCAGCCCGAGTTGCCCGCCTGCCCCGGTGACCATCGCGGCTGGTTCGGTCCGGGGGTCAGCGGTGGATAGTCATGATCGTAGACGGTGAACCACAAGGCCTCTTGGGCGGCCTCGGTCTTTCGCGCGATGGTGACCTTTTGATCAAGCTCGGCGAGGACGGCCGGCGGGACAGGGCGCAGCGATCGCCCGTCGTCGCGCAATCCGACCCGCCGCTCGTATTTCTCGTGCCGAACACTTTCGAGTTCGGCGAGTGCTTCGACCGACAGCGCGTCGCTGGGAACCGTGTAGACATCGCCGTCGATGATCATCAACACTTCGCCGGGCAGTCCCACCTGACGCTTGATGAAGTTTGTCACGCCGTCGGAGGGATCCTTGAACACGACCACGTCCCACCGCCGGGGCCCCAAACGGTCGCCGCCGATGTCGAAAGGCCACTTGAGCACAAGGATGCGATCGCCTCGCTCGCGGTTGCGCTCGGCATCGGTGATTCTCAGATTCGTGTTGGCGTGATGACAGTTGGGACAGACGGCGCGCGACCCGTTCCTCACCGATCCGGCGGACCGTGGATTGGCGGCAAGGTCGCGGACGCCGTAGGCGAACTCCACCCCGCAGTCCGCGCACATCACCGTGCCATGGGCACCATACAACGTGGGCGCCATCGAGCCCGTCGGAATCACGAAGGCCTCGACAATGAACGCGCGGAAAACGAACGCCAGAATCAGGGCGACGACGATCGACTCGAGCGTTTCCTTGAGTCCCTCGCGCTGAGGAACCACGACGGCCTGTGATGGGGTCGATATCGACATTCGGTCAATCTTTCAGATGACGGATTCCGCGAAGCGGCCGGCTTCCCGGCGGGGCGCCGACGCAACCGCCACGCCCGAGTCCTTGCTGGCATCGAGGGATTGTTGCGGGAAGTGTCCCAACAGGCAACGACCCGTTGCAACTAGACACGAAAAAAAACGACCCGCGCGGGTTATCGCCCTGATTCACGGCAACTCGGGGACGGATGCCACCCCGTTCTCATCGCGGCCTCACCGGAAGCCGGATGATCGTCCGCAGCCGCTCTGGGGCTGTGCGCCCGGGGACCGAGAGGTAGATCTCGTGATGCAAGCCGTCGATACGCATGCCGAGATCCTTGACGTGGGAAACCATGGCAGCGATCGTCTCGGTCTCGGTCGCGTAGGGTCCGACGTGCAGGGCCTGAACACACTCGCCCTCGGCGAATCGGTACAGCTCGACCGCCTCCGCTCCCGCATCCCTCCCTTTCTTCTTCAGAGCCTTGATGCCTTCGCGGAGGTCTTTCTTGGTGATGAAGTCCGGCGTACGGATGAGGAGCCGCCAGTTCCACGTGTCGCGCGGCTCATCGAAGAAATCGGCCGTGTCCGTCGATCCCCACCACAGCGCTTCGAGTGGCGCGATCTTGTAATCCCGCCCCGCAGCCTTGCTGCCCATCTTCACGGTGTACGCCATCCCGTAGAGCGTGCCGACCAGTCGCTGGAAGGTCTCTCCGCCGGGTTCTCCGCGCCCTGTGATCGTCAGATACGACGCCGACTTGGCGGTGACGATGGCGGGGGTCGTCTTGGCGGCATATTCCTCCGCGTGCTCTTTGTACAGGTCGATCTTCAAAGGGGCTGCCGACATGGGTCTCTCCTGAGCTACCGCGGGTCCAACGACGAAACTGGTTAATACAACTACGGTAGATGCAAGCATTACGTCAATCCTCCAGCGGCATATGAATGTCGGTGATAAGCTCTTCCGGGGCCGTGGTCATCGGGGAATTCCGGTAGAACTCCAGCGCCGCAGCGGACCGAAGTTCCCGTCCGCTTTGCGGCAGCCACCCACCGCAGAGGCGCAGGTACGTTTGGGCGAGCTCTTCGTACGGACCCACGTGCCGCGTGACCGCGTACGCGCCACCGCCGACCGTCTGAATACCGACGTCGCCCTCGCCCTCAACGTCCTCTCCGACGACCAGGCATGCGTCGCAACGGATCCGGTCCGCGGGCGTCACATCGGGGTCGTCGTGGGCGACACCGAACAGCACGGTTTGTGAGCCGAGGAGCCCTTTGGACCCGGCCCATGCCATGAGCCTTTCCCAGGTGGGGCCGACCCCGTCATAGGGACCCACGTGGCGAATAAAAGCCACGCGCATCGGTGACACCGTTTCAATGCGCACATCCATACAAGACACCTCCTGCTTCGCTGACTGAAAGCCGTCGAGCGGCGAGCCGGCCGAGTAATGAACGCCCGACGGAGCCTGCTGGAACAAGATGGCCTGATGCAGCGCGCGGAACTTCGTCGGCGATTCATCGAACATGGCCCCGAACGCGCGGGTGAAGGCTTCATGCGCCTCGAAACCGGCTTCGAACGCGATCCGCGTGACGGGCCCATCGGTGAACTTGAGACGATGGGCGGCTCGTTCGAGCCGAAGGCGGCGGATGTGCCCATGGACCGACTCGCCGACCATGCCGCGAAAGATGCGATGGAAGTGGTACGCAGAAAAATGGGCGACGCCCGCCAGGGTCTCGAGGGGCAGTGTCTCATCCAGGTGGCTCTGTATGTGGACCAACACGGATAGGATTCGCTCTTCGTAGGTACGAACTGTCTCGGGTTTCATGGCCAGCTCCTGATGTTCAGTCCATAGCCTACACCGCTGATTCGGGCGATGCTTGATCGTTCTTGCGGATTCGTGCCCACGCCCGGCGAGGAAGCCGGCGGTCATCGGAACATGCGGTTAAACGTGAGGGCACCGGTTGAAACCCGACGCGGTTGGGGTTACCACACGTCCTCAAAGCACTGTGCCGGCAGGCCGGCGCGACCGGTTGAACTCTTGCGAAGGAAGCACCATGGAGAAGACCCGGCTAACCTTGGGGCACAGCCCCGACCCGGACGACGCGTTCATGTTCTACGCGCTCGCCAAGGACAAGATCGACACCAAGGGCTGGGGCTTCCAGCACGTCCTCCAAGACATCCAGACGCTCAACGAACGGGCGATGCGGGCGGAGCTGGACATCACGGCTATCAGCATCCACGCCTATCCCTACGTGGCCGGCGACTATGCACTGACCACTTGCGGCTCCAGCATGGGCGACGGGTATGGGCCAATGGTGGTCACGCGCGAGCCGATGTCGATCGAGGATCTGCAAGGAAAGACCATCGCCGTGCCGGGCGAGAAGACGACGGCGTTTCTCGCGCTCAATCTGCTCTTGGGGCCGGGCACCTTCCAGCATCGCGTGGTGATGTTCGACGAAATCATCAAGTGTGTCGCCGAGAGTAAGGTGGACGCGGGGCTCATCATCCACGAAGGTCAACTCACCTATCACCGCCAGGATCTACAACTCGTCGTCGATCTGGGCGCGTGGTGGAAAGAGACCACGGACCTGCCGCTCCCTCTGGGGGGCAACTGCATCCGCCGCGGGCTCGGGGCACCGGCCATGACGGAAGTGTCGGCCATTCTCAAACAGAGCATCGAGTACGGCCTGGCCCACCGGAAAGAGGCGGTGGACTACGCCCTTTCCTACGCGCGCGACATGGGCAGCGAGTTGGCCGACGCGTTTATCGGCATGTACGTCAACCCGTGGACCCTCGACTACGGTGACGTCGGTCGCCGCGCGGTGTCCGAGCTGCTTCGACGTGGACACGAAGCGGGGTTGATGCCGAAGGTCGAGGCGATCGACTTCGTCGGCTAGCGTGCTTGGCGCTCGGGGAGTGGCCCGCTCGGGTTCTGCCGGGGTCGAACGAACTGGGGTGAATCCACCAATTCCGGGTCTTGCGCGCCCGTTTCGCCGAAGTTATCGCATTCACCCTTCCAAATCACGGTTTTTCCTTGACTGGCGCCGGCTGCGTGGTATAATACCGGACGGGAAGAGAGCTGTACCTGTTTTGCGGATCGTACACGTGCGTCGGGCGCGGTGTTCTGCGGTCAGGGTACAGGGAGAGAGTCGATGATTGTCAGCACGATCAAGCCGTCCACCCGGTGCTTCGGGGGGGCCTTTCCCGCATGCGCGGCTGCGTCGCCGGTCGCCGGTCGATGGGCTGCAGCCCTCGCGGTCGCTGTGCTGCTGCTGACCGTCGCTTCGGCCAATGCCCAAACCACGCGGGTTAGAAGGGCGCCCAAACTGATGGACCTGCGTTTTTCCGCCTCCTCGGACCAAGGAACCTTCCTCGTTCTCCCCACGACCATCGATTCGCCAAGCGGCCGCCCCGGGGCGCACGCGGCCCTTTGGCAGGGCGCCATCGACCTGCGGGTCTACCTGTTCGACCGCCTGTTGTTCACCCCAATCGACCGAGCCCACGCCCTGCTGAATGTCCAGCGCGACTTCCGCATCCCGCTATCTTTTCTTGGCGCGGACCTCGAGTTTCTGTCCGACGAGGTGGCCGCCGCGCTCACCCAGCGCGAGGACATCACCACGTGGGTGCCCCTATGCGGCGAGACCATCGAGCGAATCACCGGCCTGACCCGGGCGAACATCGCGAACATCGCACCCGGCGAGACAGGCACCGTGGCCGGCGGCAGGAACAACGGCGAGTGTAGCCCGCCCAGCGCCGCGGTGTTCGACCCATTCCTCGACGTTGCGTGCGACGCGGACGCGGGCCCGCTGGCAATCCACTTCGAGAACCCTTGTGACGACAACGACGATTGCACGGCGGATTGCTGCATAGACGGCGAGTGCGTCAATACGCCCGACTGCGGCGGCGGTCCCCCACCGCCGGATTGTCAGAACGATCCTGATCCCTGCTGCGGCGACCCCTGCTGTGGGGATCCGTGCTGCCAGGATCCCTGTTCCTGCGATCCGTGCTGCCCCGTCACCGATCCGTGCGACCCCGACTGCGGCGATCCGTGCGCGCCGGAGTGCATCGACTGCGACGACGGGGACGAATGCACGGACGACACCTGTAGCGGCGGCACATGCTCGAATACCGATGTGGCCGATCCCTGCTGCGGCGTTACCAATCCGTGCGACCCCGAGTGCGGCGATCCGTGCCTGTGCTTGGACTGCAACGACGGGAACCCGTGTACAGACGATTCATGCTCCGGCGGCTCGTGCTCGAATACCGATGTGGCCGATCCCTGCTGCGGGGTCACGGATCCGTGCGACCCCGAATGCGGCGATCCGTGCGCGCCGGAGTGCATCGACTGCGACGACGGACTCTTTTGCAACGGCGTTGAGCCCTGTTCCAACGGAGCCTGCCAGCCGGGCACCGCCCCGTGCTCGGCCCCGCAGGTCTGCTGCGAAGCCCTTGAGCTCTGCGGCGACTGCTGCAACGACGCGGACTGCAACGACGGCAACGAATGCACCAACGACACCTGCAACGCCGGGTCGTGCTCCAACACGCCGCTCACCGGCTCGACCTGTACCGATGACGGCAACGAGTGTACGGATGACCTCTGCCAAGCCGACGGCACGTGCGGGCATCCACCCAAGACGGACGGGAGTGTATGCACCGACGACGGCAATGCATGCACGGACGATGTATGCACTGCGGACGCCGGCGGCAATATGATCTGCGATCATCCGAACAAGCCGGATTGCACCGCGTGCCAAGGCGGAAAGTGCGTTAGCGGCGCGTGTAGTCCCGATGGCGCCTGTTGCTCTCCTTCGGGTTCGTGTTCCGTCACGGCGCAGCAGTGCTGCATCGACCAAGGGGGAACCTATCTTGGCGCGGGCACGGTGTGCCTTCCATCGGATCTGTGCATGCCGGCCTGCGAGAACTGTCATGCAGTTAGCATGACCTTTTACGAATGCGGCCATTTTACGCCTAATCCGTCCGAACCATGTGCTCAAGACACTTGCATTAGAGACGTCCTATTGACTGCGTCGTGCGATAATTTCCCGAACCGTGTGGGTCCCGCAAAGTGCAATACATTTGACACAGGCGTGGCGGGTGAAGTCGTTCAAACACTCTATTCTCTTTCGATTCCCGAGATTTGCAGTACATCCAACCCCGGCGGGTTCCATTTATGGACGAAAACGTATTCTGGCTGTGGGACTACATGTACTGGGCAGCCATGGTTGGTTCGGTGCGACACGGGGCCATGCGGAGGACAGGCCATTGACACGAGCGAGCGGGGAATAATGCACGACTGCACAGGGTGTCCGTGATTTCTTAGTGACCCTCAGGAATAGTTGCAAGCGCCACAACCACCGTTAGCGAACATAAGGAAAGGGTCTATTTGATGAGTATTAGTGAGTTGCGCCTTGGAGCCACAATGTTGGTGCTTTGTGTCATGTTATGGACAACCTCTAGTGGCGCCTCACGACCGCCGGAGGCAAAGCCTGCATTGGCGCAGGTACAGCGAAGAGTCCCGGAGACGTATACCCTGGAGGTGGAGATTGAGCGACCTGTCGCGCTTGTCCTGCCCGGGCAGGGTAAAACCACCCAGGTGATGCGCGTCTCTGCTGGCAGAGACGTGACCGCTATCGTGTGGAAGGCGAAGAAGTTGCCGAATCCCAAGTATTACGCTCCCGACACAGTTGGATATCAAGGTCTCGACTACGACGGGGACGGCAACCTGATTGTCTCGATGTGGTCGGAAGGTGCCACGTTGTGCGATCAGGACCTACATGAGGAATACTCGGAAAGTACAGGAGCCCGCGTAGCGCCGGACGGAGTTGTTGTGGGGCGGACTTCCGGAGCTTTCCTCCGGCGATACAATCCTTCGTTCTTAAACACAGTCAGTATGTCCACGTTGCAGGCGATTTGGCGAGTGCTGGGTGGTCCATTGGGTGAGGATTTCGGAGAGTTGGAGGTGCGAAACGTGAAAGCGGACGGCACACATGAGGTTCGCGTGGCCGGACAAGCTTCGCGATATTCGGGACGTGGTGTTTGGAGCTTGGTAGTCGATCCTGCCAGTGGCTACTTGGTGCGATCGGGGAACTTCGGAGCTCCAGGTGGACCGCCGAGGATCAGTTTTCGAAACGAGGGCAGTCGTCGGTTCGGGAACATGACGCTCGCTCAGCGCGGAGAGCATACGCAGGGGCCCCTAACTATTCAAGTGCGCTTGATCTCTTTCTCGCCCACCCTGAGTGACGAAATCATCAGGGAGGCCCGCAACATGATCGCGCGGGCTCAAACGCGCTTGGTTCGAGTTTCCGATTCCCGCGAAGATCCGGCCCACCCCAAAGTCCGCCTTGTACCTGCCGGGGAGTTGGACGACGGGTGAAGTCCGTTGGTTCCTGGAAGGATTGGCCGACTATGCTTCCGGTCAACTCGAGCACCGTCATCGCACGGCAGCTCGCACGGCCATCGAATCAGGGGTTGCGCCGAAACGACTCGCCAAAGCGTGGTCCGGACCTCACCGCTACGGCGTCTCCGGATCGCTCGTCAAATACATCGACGAAACGTTTGGGCGGGACACCGTCATCGCGATGATGGCGGCCACCTCACAGGCCGAAGCGCTGGGGATGATCAAGCTTTCGGAGGAGGAACTGCTGGCGCGATGGCGCAAGTACGTACTGGCCCGTAGCTGACCCAGGGTAGGACCGGACTGCGAACCACTACTAGGCGACGTCTGTAAGAGTAAAATGAAGACGTGGCTGGAGATGCACTTCATTGGGCCGTAGCTGGGAAGACCGCGATGTTCATATTTCAAATCCTCGGTGCGACGTTAATCGCAGTACCGCCGAACGCCGAAGCGCCAGCCGCACAGAAGGACGTACCCGTTCCGAGTCGCGTTGTCGCGACGGCCCCGTACGGATACGACGGTAAAGACCGAAAGCTGCAACTGGCGGTCGTGCGTGAACCTCCTACCGCTGAACGGCCAGGGTTTCGCTACCGCTACCGCATCACCGATGAAGCCGTTTCCGCGACAGGTTCGCGTGGCCTACAAACAGTTGTCGATCTCCCGGACATACCGACGCATGATCCGATGGATGCCGGCGTACCTCAGAGATCCGGCGCATTATTCATCGATTCGTCAAAGGATCTCGCCTACGCAGTCTTGCTGAAGATTAGTGGATCAAGCGCTATTGTACGTGTTTACGCGATCCAATTGGATCGCACCAACGCAGCGCGGCCCAGGTTTCAAGTGATGAAAACAGCGCCGATCCAGATGGAACAACACCTGCCATTCACCGAAGTAGACGTTATGCTGGAAGTGAACGAAGTCTCCGGCGATGTGTTGAAGATCGACCTGAAGCGCACCGATACGGGGCAACAGATCAAGTCGCTCGCGTTCGACCGCAAGACCAAACGACTCCACAGGGAATCCCGGTGATGTTCTGTCCTCGTTGGGCGGCGCAACTATCAGCATGGCCGGGTGGCCCATCCATCGCGCGGTGATGGTTGGGGTCTCGATGATCGAACGTTGAAGACCGTATTTTTGCCCAATCATCGTGACCCCACCCTTTGCGTTCGCAAGGGATGGGCTACCCGGCCTGGCTGAACGAGACCGTTCTTCCCCTTGCCGATGAAGTTCAGCGGTTTGATGACCATGCCTTTCGCCGTACCTTCTTTGCCGCTAACGACGTTCGTTTTGCCCCGTTTCGAGACCCTTGAATCGAAGGCGTCAAGACGATACCATCGGATCCTCGGTCGTTCGGGCAAGGGCCAAATGGGAAATGTCGCCTTGACCTGGAGGAGTGCATGTCTCCCACGAAGGAAATGAACCCCGAGGACCTGGCGGGGCCGCGGGCCGCCGTGGAGTGCACCACGCCCGCGTTTGAGAGGGTTGGAGTCGCTTGCACCGCGACCTTGGTCCCTTCACTCTTGCTGGTCCATGGCCTGGCAGCCCTACTCCATACGCAACCGGGGATCAGCCCCACCGCCGTTGCCGTCTCCTTCACGGTCATCGCCGTCGGCCTGGTTCACGCCCTCGTTCAGTTGCGATTTCCAAGAGTGCCCGCGTGGGGCTGGGTCGTCACTCCCATTGCGGTCGCGTGCCTGCTGGCTGCCACCACGGGCGGCGTTGCCGGAGCGCTGTCGGTCGCTGCCTGCTGCGCCATGCAGGGCTGGACCCAGTCCCGAGTCGCACTCGCGCTGCCTCCGACGATCGATGGCCAGATCGGAAGGCGTCCCTGGAGAGCCGTTGCCTGGTCGCTGCTCGCGCTCCTAGCCGTAGTGCAGACCGCTAGGCTCGCTTCTCACCAGGCTGACCCGGAGGTCTCTTGGTGGGTTACGAGCAAGAACCCGGCGTGGGCCGGGCACCTGTGCATGTCGGCCTACGTCTATGCCGCTGACCTACACGACCAGGGCGAGACGAACATCTACGACGCGGACTATCCCCCCGACGATTCGAGCGCCGGACGTCACCCCCAGGTCGAGAACCTCGAAGCCCATATCGACTGCGGATTTCAATACCCGCCACCGTTCCTGTTGTTGCCTTGGGCTGCGCTCCGAGTGACGAATGACTTCTATGTGATTCGCCCAGTCTGGTTTGCCCTCCAAGGACTCGGATTCCTGGCGGTGGCCACCTCTCTTTGTCTATGGGTCGGCGGCCCTCGAGGGCGGCTGGCCCTCTGGCTGCTCCCCGCAGTCTGGGTCGCCGTTCCGACACTCCAGACCTTCCAGTACGGGCAGTTTCACATGAGCGCCTTCGCGCTGGCGGCGGCTGGAATGCTCGCGTTCGAGACTCGCAGGATCGGCCTGGGCGGAGCACTTCTGGGCGCAGCCGTGGTCACGAAGGTCTACCCGGCCGTGCTGCTTCTGTTGTTGGGCGCGCAGCGGCGATGGCGGGACCTGGGAATGACGCTGATCTGGATGGCCGCATTCGGGGTCGTGGGTCTCGCGCTGCTCGGACCCGCTCCCTACGAGGCTTTCTTCTTCCATCATGCGCCAGGCCTGCTCGATGGATCAGTCTTCGACGTCTCCGACCTGGATGAGAATCTTAGGGACATGCTGACCGCGATCAAGACCGGCGTCCCGCAGATTCCCGGAAGGCTGGGGCTGCTCGGCATGACGTTCCTTCCCGCCCAGCTCGGGCCTTGGCTGGGCCACGCATTCGGGCTCGTTGTCCTCGCGCTCGTCTGGAAAGCCAGACGCAGGACAACGAGTCGGTCGCATTCCGTGATGCTCTGGCTCGCGCTGCTGAACCTGGTCGTCCTGCAGGGTCCGGTAGCCTACATGGACTACACAACTGCGCCGAGCCTCTGGCTCTTGACCTTCGTCAGCATCGAGATGGCCCGAAACCGCATGATCGCCATCGGGCTGGGGCTCTGCTGGCTTCAAATCTCCACGTTGCTCGGCAGCTTCCCCATCCCGGACGACCCATCCGGAGCTTGGCCCGGTGTCATGAGCGCAGCGCAAGTCTCCGCCAGCAGCCTCCTGATCACGTTGTTCGTTATCCCACTCAGTCTCTGGTGCGCGATGCGGACCGACGGCGTGCCGCGAAATGAATGAGGTCGCCGGGTGGGGTGCGTCCCGTTGCGAGGCGTTACTTAAGGAGTGTTGCGGGGTCCAAGGCCGGGTGGCCCATCCATCGCGCGGCGATGGGTGGGGTCACGATGATCGAACGTCGAAGACCTCACACCTGCTCAATCATTCTGACCCCACCCTTTGCTTTCGCAAAGGATGGGCTACCCGGCCAAAACATAGAGGAACGACATGGCAAACGAGAATAAACTACCCGCTGACCCGTTGGCCCGGTTTCGGGCGATCTATGACGCGTTGAACGCCGAGCGTGGCTGGTTCAGCGACGCATCGCCGCTACGATTTTCGGCGGTGACGGCTCTGACCTGTCCGGGTGAGCCGACGAGGGTGGCCGCTGCGATTCGCCAGTCCGCTGACGACATCAAGGCCGAGGCGGGCTGGTTCGGCTCGCTGAACTCGGACCTCCGATTTGTCGTTGGGGCCATGCTGGTGTTGCATCGCGACAGCGCCGCCGATTTCCTGAACGAGGTCAAGCGGGTGCGAGACATGTTTCGCCAGGCGGGTTTGAGACGCTCGACCATCTACGAAACCATGGCCGTGCTCATCTTGCGGATGAAGGCCGACAAGAAGCCGGTCGGTGACATTGCGATCAAGCAGTTTCGAGCGATGTATGAGGAGATGAAGCGGCATCACTGGTGGCTGACTGGACCCGATGATTTTCCGGCCTGTGCCATTCTGGCTGGCCAGGAGGCGTCGCCGCAACGGGTCGGTCAGGACATCGAATCGATTTACCAAGCCCTCCGCTCCCAGGGCTTCTCGTCAGGCGACCCGCTGCAGACGGCGGCGAACATTCTCTATCTCGCCCGTCTCGATCCACAGCAAACAGCGTCTCGATACCATGCCCTGGCGGAGGGCTTCAAGGGCAAGGGTGTGTCGATCTGGCAAAGCGACTACGACGAGCTGGCCATCCTGACGTTCCTGGATCATCCGGCCGACCGGGTCGTTGAGAGCGTCTTGCGAAACCGGGAAGCGATGGAGACGCTGAAACCGACGCCTAGCCGGTCCTTTACATTCAACCTGGCGGCCAGCATCACCTTCCTGGAACTCGTCCAGGTGGATAAGAGCCTCAAGGCCATCACCGACGTAAAGGCCATGCTCGACATGCAGGCGATCATCAACGCTCAACAGGCAGCTGCCGCTGCGGCCGCCGCGAGTGCTGCCGCCGCCTCTTCAGCCGCCGCGTCTTCGTAAAGGTGATGCTGTAACGGCATGATGATGGCCCTCCGACAAACTACCTGCCCAGGGTGCGGGCTTGAGATGCCGAGCAGCTCGAAGGCCGTATATGACGGGTACTACAACTGCTCTGCCGAGCGTGGGAGCGTATGCACCGAGGTCCTCGGCTCCGAGTTCGGGAACGCCTTGTTGTTCGGGCACGTCCATCAGTTTACCGTGGACACGTACGCCGTGCAGCATGCCGAGGGTGCAAATGTCACGGGGTAGGGCACGAAAGCGATAAGACGGCCCATCGAGTAGCCGGGATTTGTGCCGGGAACCGCGGTCAAGCCAGAGGGCATGCCCGGCGTCCATAGTGGACTTTGGCACCGATGAGCAATAGCAGGGTCAGAGCTGTGAGGCCCCATGTGGAAACGGCGGGGATCGCGGGGCCACCGACGACGAACAGATAAGCTCCGCCGGTGATCTCGCCATCGTGAGCCCGCAAGAGAACGCCTACGTCAATCACGGCCCCGATCGTCGGGTCTACCTCGTCGGCGTTGAGAAGGTCTGCCGGGTAAACCCCTGGCTCGGTCGGCAGAAGAACATCAAAGCTCCCGATGTGGAGTGATCCCTCGGCCGGCAGCCAGAGAAACAGCTCCGGACACAGGCACATCACGGGGTTGTCCGTCCACGGCACCGGGAGTTCGGCAAAACGGGGTTCGTAGACCACGGGTTCTGGGAAGATGGAGCTGAAATCGAAGGTGAACATCGGGCTCAGGGACAGCCGAGGGTCGCTGTCTTGGAAGTCGAACCGGATGCCGACCAAGGACAGGTCAGACGAAACATCGCTGTGCAGCCACACATCTACTGTCAGCGATTCTCCGCCCATGTAGGGACCGGGCTGGTTCGGGACAAGCTCAACGGCCACCTCGGCCTGGGCCACCGATGCGAGCGAGAGTACGACAAGTCCAACAGCGGCTCGTGCTGACATGGCCGTTGCCCCCAAGAAGAGTTGAACCGCCAGAAAGCCACCTTGTATCCCAGGGGCATCGTGACGAGTCCGGGTGTAGATGTCAAGAGTCTCCCCGCCACCAGCCACCGTTCACGCAGTTCTGGAGGGCGTACTGACGGTGCTGGCATCTGCACTCTTGGTGTCGGGGGCGAGAAACGTCGGCTGGCGGATGGTCCGCAGCTGCTTCGTCGGCTCGCCTACGTCGTGAAGGTGTGGCCGCACTTCTCGCCGCCTGAAGATACCGGGCCGCTGACCGTGTTCGATGTCGCGGTTTCAGGTTCTGTCGAAGGGCACGTGGAAACCGTCGAGGAATGGGCTCGTCAGGTGTGGAACGCGTGGTCGCCCTACCACGCCGACGTGGCCGGGGCTGGTCGAACGGTCTCTCAAGGTGGACTGACCGGGACTCTGGGGGTCATGCGAGGCCGTAGGGTGTCAGGCATGGACAGGGTGAGGCACGTTGGGACGTAAGTGGGTCAGAGGGGTGGCGACCGACCCCAATTCCTTCCGTATCTTAGCCGTATGTTTGCCGTATACTCGCCGTATGTTTGCCGTGTTACTGCCGTGTCCGTGGCATCTTTCGAGAGTCCAGAGCTGAAGCGGGGCTGGAGCGAGTCGTCGGTGGATTCATCTAGCGTATGAACAAACGGTGTTCTGGTGTGGGTTCGGCAAGCAACGGCCGGCTGCTGAACGTGCCGACGCAAACATCCCGCTCACTCGTCCAGCCTTGGCCCGACTTTCCCTCGTTCGTCGTACCCAGCTGCTTGCTACGCCCGGCCGATTCCCGCCCGCCGGGGGCCAGCCCCGCATGGGCGCACACCTTCTTCTGAGATCCGAACCGACGGATGTCTCCCAGCTCGCTGACCACCACATCCACCGTCACGAACCCAACGCCGGGTAGCCCAAGCCCACACGCGTGAACAGGTCCACTCGGTCCGCGTTGTAGTCACTCAAGATTCGGCGCATTTTGTTTCGCACCGAGGTCAGTCGTCCACGGAGGTAGTGCCGATGGCGAACTAGTACGCGGTGTGCCCGCTGCCGCGGCCCCGGCCGGTAGGCCTCCGGAATCATCTCCAGCGCCAAAAACTCCGCCAGTACCTGGGCAACGAGCTTGTCGCTCTTACGGGTGCTCTCGGCGATGACCCGCAGCTTCTTGGGGTGGGCCAGCACCACACGATCCGCTCCGGCCGGCACCAATAGAATCTCTAGCGCACCAGCACGGTTCGCTCCGGGTCCACGACACAAAGGCTGATAGTCCTCTTGTGGAGGTCGATGCCGACAAGGTTCCTGGTTCGCTCCTTGGGTGGAAACTCGAGGAACCCAGGAACGATCCAAGGGTGTACCAACTGCTCAAGGCGCCGTGAACCGGCTCGACCTCCTCCTTCATAGTTTCACCCTTCGCGAAAAGCGAAGGATGGGGCACCCATGCATGACGCTCGAAGAACTCAACACACTCGTTTCAGAGCTCGACCTATCGGAATTATCCGATGGTGAGATGGGAGAACTTCGGTACTGGCGGCCTCGGACTCTCGGCGAGTTGGTTTATAATTGGGGCTCTTCCGCAGAATCCGTGGGTCCTCCCGGAGGCGCTCGAGCCTCGGGGAGCCCATCCGCAGGCGGAGAACCCGCTCAGATGGCGGTGAAAGCAACGCCTTCAAACTCGATGTCGGTTTCGGCCCACCTGTCGCAGAGGCAGATCGGCCCGAAAGGCCTCAAGAACCAGGTTTTTCGCCGTGCACGGCGCTCTCAAGCACCCACGAATTCTGCTGAGGAGGCGTCTTTCAAGGGGTTACGTCAGTAACTTTTTGGGAGGAGAACCCAAAAAAAAGGGCGCGTCGCGCGGAAGTTGTGTTGACTTCCTGTTTCCGTTAGGTGCCACATGCTCCGGTCGGTCGGCCTGATGGATCGGACTTCGGGCGGGTCTTGGACGATCCAAGGCGTTCCGGATAGCCGCAAGTCCGCGCGGGCTGAGGCCCGCGGCTCAGGACAACGAGATGGGGAGCGCGCTAGCGACCGCCCGAGGCGGGGGCGTCTTCGCGGGCCAGGGCGCGGCACATTCGCTCTTGAATCTCTTTGTACGGCGTGCTTGATCCCTTATAGCCGTTGAAGATCACCGCGAAGGCGTATCGCGGGGCGTCACCGCGCCCGACGTAGCCGGCCAGGGCGCGCACGCCGCGCATCGTGCCGGTCTTGGCAAACACGATTCCCGGCAAATCCTTGAGCCGACTTCGGAGCGAGCCGTCCACGCCCGCCACCGACAGGCTTTGGCGCATGGTGTCGGCGAACGGTTGCCCCGCGGACCACGCCAACAGCTCGGCCAAGTGACGCGCGGTGCAGCGGTTGTCCCGGCTCAAGCCGGAGCCGTCCGCCACGACCAGCCCATCGGTGTCGATGCGGGCGGTCCGCAGGAACCCATGAACGGCCCGGGCACCGGTGGTCCAGTTACCCTGCGGCTCCGACTGGCCGCTTCGCCTCGCCCATTCGTATCCGAGGCGCTTGAGCAGGCACTCGGCAAAGAGGTTCTGGCTGTTCTTGCCGATTCTCACGAGAACGTCGGCGAGTGGGGTTTTCGTGCGCGACAGAACGGTGACTGACTCGGGGAGCGCGCCCCCGGCAAGGCGGACCCGCTCTCGCCGGATGGTCCCATCAATGGCCACTCCCTCGTTGGCAAGGGCGGTCCGGAGCGAATCGGCAAACAGCAGCCCGGGGTCGGGGAACGAGACGGACCCGAAGGTCCACTTCTTGCGGCACTTTCCGCGGATACGGTACTCGAAGGAGTCGAACGGATGATGCACGACCGGATCCTTGCCGCTTCCGGTCTTGCAGCCGTTGACGATCCGTACCAGCGTTCCTTCCGGCACGACCGAGACCAGAACCGGTGCCCCATCCGTGGCACCAGGGCGAACGGTGATATCGACGCAGTTGTCGTTGAAGTTCAGTCCGCCCACCGGGGCCGCGTACCAGTTGTCCAGATCGCTCTGTTCCCAGGACGGGTGTACCCACTGGTCGTCAAAGATGGACTCGTCGATCACCAGGTCGCCGGCGATGGTGGTGAGGTTATGCGTCGTCAGGGCCCGTGCCCATCGCGAAAAGTGGGCCGTGATCGATTCGTCGCGCAGGCGGTGCAGTTTGCCGTCCCCGAAGCCGGGATCGCCGCCACCGACGATCACCAGATCGTCACCGCGCGTGCCCAGGACCGTCTCGAAGGAAAAGGAGAGACCCAGGTCGTTCAGCGCGGTGGCCATCACAAACAGCTTCATGGTGCTGGCCGGCACGAGCGGCTCATCCGCGCGGCGAGTAAAAATCGTTCGACCTTCGGCGATGTCGATCACGCATACGCCTACTCGGGTCTTCGAATGCGGTATCGCGGCGAGGGCGGACGTGAGGCGTTGCTCCAACCCGGGCCCCGCCGACGCCTCGATGCAGGGAACCCAGGTGAGCGCGATGCCGAGCAAGGCAACGGCGAAGCGGTCGCGTTTCGAACGGCCTGCTGCGGTGGGCTTGAGGAGGTCGCTCCGCGCGTGGCGCTTCAACGAGCGAAGGTCTCCCCGGCGGTGATGTGGATCATGTCGGATCACGGTCGCGATGATAGGCAACACGCGGTTTCGATCAAGTCGAGGGGAGGCGCGTCCGTGACACTTTCAGTCAGGCGTGGACGTCGAGTCAGAGCCGCAGGCACGAGCCTGCGGACCCCGGCCGTCAGCACGTCACCGGGCTCGCGCCCGGTGCTCTGACAATAGCTCGACGCCGTTGGTGTCACTCACTCGGTGCCACGGTTAGCGCGATCGCATCGACAGCGCGCGGGGGGATGGGTATAGTTCGCGGGGAAGTTCTGGAGGCGAGCACCCCGCAGAGAGCCGTCCTTGCCGTTGACCACCGACCAACCTGTTTCGTCGATTCCGCCGGCTACGCGCGAGGACCTGTTCAACATTGCATCGTACCTACCGCGTCGGGCGAGCGAGGCCCCGGATCGCCGGGCCGTGGTCGTGACCAGGTCGTGCGATCGCCGCGGCCGAGCGGTCTACGACCACATCACCTTTGCACAGCTCGAAACCCTTTCGAACCGCTACGCCAATGGGTTGCGGTCGTTGGGGCTGTCGCGCGGGATGCGCGTGCTGCTCATGGTTCGCCCCGGCTTCGAGTTCGTCGGGCTGTCGTTCGCCCTGTTCAAGATGGGCGTCGTGCCGGTGATGATTGATCCGGGCATGGGCATGCGGCGCTTGCTCGAATGCGTTCGCGGGGTCGATCTGCACGGGTTCATCGGGATCCCGCTGGCCCACGTGTTGCGCGTGCTTCGCCCGCGATCCTTTCGCAACCTGGAACACATCGTGACCGTGGGTCGTCGATGGGGTTGGGGTGGTGCGTCGCTGGCGGCGCTTGCACGACGGGGCAGGCCACACTTCAAGCCCGTCCCAACGCGTCGCGATGAGACGGCCGCCATCTTGTTCACCTCGGGCAGCACGGGTCCGGCCAAGGGCGTTGTCTACGAGCACGGCGTGTTCGGCGCACAGGTCGAGGCCATCCAGCAGCACTACGGCATCGAGCCCGGCGAGGTGGACCTTCCCGTCTTTCCGTTGTTCGCCCTGTTCAGCGCCGCGATGGGGATGACCTCCGTGATTGCCGACATGGACCCGTCGCATCCCGCACGGGTTGATCCTGTCAAGATTGTCGCGGCGGTGAGCGACCAGAAGATCACGACCACGTTCGGCTCGCCGGCCGTGTGGAACCCGGTGGCGACTCACTGTATGGAGCAAGGCGTTACGCTGGGTAGCATGCGGCGCGTGCTGATCGCCGGCGCTCCAGTGCCATACCATGTCATTGAGAAGCTGCATCGCGTCTTGCCGCCGGGCGGGGAGGTGTACACGCCGTATGGGGCCACTGAATCGCTTCCGGTCGCTTCGATCGGCGGGCGCGAGGTGTTGTCCGGGTGCAGCGATCGGACTCGCCGCGGCGCCGGGTTTTGCGTGGGCAAGCCCGTTCCTGGAACTGATCTGCGACTGATCCGAATTGCTGACGAGGCGATCCCGGCGTGGTCCGATGAACTGGAAGTCGGCGACGGCGAAATCGGTGAAATCGTGGTCAGCGGCGAGGTGGTGACCAAGGAGTACTTCGGCCTCGAGAAAGCCACGGCCATGTCGAAGATTCGCGATGGAGAGCGGATCTGGCATCGCATCGGCGACGTTGGCTACCTCGATAAAGAGGGCCGCATCTGGTTCTGCGGCCGGAAGGCACATCGCGTTACGACGAGCCACGGGGTGTTGTTTTCCGTTCGATGTGAGGCGATCTTCAACGAGCACGGCGACGTCGCGCGCTCCGCGCTGGTCGGCATAGGGGAGCCGGGAAACACGAGCGCGGTGATCGTGATCGAGCCGGAACGGGGGCGGTTCCCGCGCGGATCGCGCGTCGGGGGCTTACGGGCAGAATTACTGGCGCTGGGGGCGGGCAACGAGCTGACGCGCGACATCCGACACGTGCTGTTCCACCCGTCCCTTCCCGTCGATGTCCGACACAACGCGAAGATCAACCGAGAGGCATTGGCAGCCTGGGCCGTGAGACGGATTCGGTGAAGGCGCTCGTGACAGGTGGCGGCGGGTTCCTCGGAACTCGTTTGGCGCGGGTGCTTCACGAGCGAGGCGACGATGTGCTTGTCTTGGGCCGCCGCCGATATCCACACCACGAGCAAGCAGGAATTGCAACGGTTCAGGCCGACATCACCGACGCGGCGGCGGTCGGGCGGGCCTGCGAGGGGATGGACGCCGTCTTTCACGTTGCCGCCCTGGCCGGGATATGGGGAAAACGCCGAGCGTTCCGGGAAACGAACGTCGTCGGAACATGGAACGTGATCGCCGCCTGTCGCCGCGCATCGGTTGGGCGACTCGTTTTCACCAGCTCGCCGAGCGTGGTGTTTGGATCGGGCGATCTTTGCGGCATCGACGAATCCGCGCCCTATCCGACCAAGTATCTGGCTCATTACCCGGCCACCAAAGCTGAAGCGGAGAAAGCCGTCCTGGCCGCTAACGACGGAGCATTGGCGACCGTAGCGCTCCGCCCGCATCTGATCTGGGGTCCCGGCGACCCGCATCTGATCCCCCGGGTGATTGAGCGAGCGCGTCAGGGGCGGCTCGTTCAGGTTGGCGACGGCACGAACCTGGCCGACATCACCTACATCGACAACGCCGCGGACGCCCACGTTCTTGCGTGCGACGCGCTATCGATCGGCGCCCCGTGCTCGGGCCGCGCCTACTTCATCAGCCAGGGCGAGCCGGTCGCGCTTTGGCCTTGGCTTGCGAAGATTCTTGAGGCTGTGGGGGCGCCGGCCGTCTGTCGGACTGTCTCGTTTCGCACTGCGTTCACGGTGGGCGGGGTCTTCGAGGTGTTCTATCGAGCGATGGGGATAGCCAGCGAGCCGAGGATGACGAGGTTTCTTGCATCCCAGCTTGCCAAGTCGCACTATTTTGACATTTCCGCGGCACGTAGAGATTTTGGCTACGAGCCTGGCGTGTCCATCGGCGAGGGCGTTGAGCGGTTGGTCGAGTCGCTTGGCTAGCGCGGAGTGCCCGCCCGTCGGAACAGGAGTGGCATAGAAACGCTTGCGTTGCCATTTGCCTAGGCCCAGGCATCGCATGCCCACGCAAGCGTGGGCATGGCACCCCCCTGATGATGCGTCCAGAAGCCTCGGAACGCCATAACGGCGGGTCCATTCCACCAGGGAATGATTCTGTTAAGATTCCACCCGTCATCGGTCCGCGGTTGGCGGGGACCGGCGCAGCCGATGGAAGCAGAGCGAATGTCCAAGAGCGAGCGGATCGTCATCACGGGAATCGGGCTGACGGCCCCGAACGGGGACAACCTCGCTCAGTACCGCAAGAACCTCCTGGGGTGCGTTTCAGGCGTTTCCATCATTGAAACGCGCTTCATGGGGCGTGTTCTGGCCGGGGTCTGCCACTATGACGAGCAGAAGCACCAAACCAGAAAAGAGCGACGTCGCGGCACGCGAGCCGGCTCGATCGCCATTTACTGCGCAAGCGAGGCGCTGGCCTCTGCCGGCGTGGATCCGGCGTCCATCGACCGGTCTCGCGTCGGCACGTTCATCGGTATCACCGAGCACGGGACGGTGGAAACCGAGAACGAGATTGACGTTATCCGCCAATACGACTATGACACCAAGTATTGGTCGCATCATCACAACCCTCGGACGGTGGCGAACAACCCGGCCGGGGAGGTGACGATGAACCTTGGGCTGCAAGGCCCGCACTATACAATCGGAGCGGCTTGTGCGGCGGGCAACGCCGGCTTGATCCAAGGCGTGCAGATGCTGCGTCTGGGCGAGGTCGATCTGGCGGTGGCCGGGGGGGTGTCCGAAGCGATTCACTCGTTCGGCATTTTCGCAAGCTTCGCCAGTGAGCATTCGCTGGCCTGGCACGACGATCCCGCCAAGGCGAGCCGGCCTTTCGACAAGGCACGCAACGGCATCGTCGTGTCCGAGGGCGGCTGCCTGTTCGTGGTCGAGCGTCTTTCGGATGCCAAGCGGCGCGGTGCAGGCATCGTGGCGGAGGTGGCGGGTTACGCCATGAACTCCGACGCGAATGACCCGGTGCTGCCTGATCCGGGGCAGATCGCGGCGTGCATGCGGCTGGCGATCGATCGGGCGGGTATCGAGCCCGGCGATGTGAACATCGTTAGCACCCACGCCACCGGTACCGAACTGGGTGACCCGCAGGAGGCAACGGCCTTGCGGGATGTGTTCGGCGATTGCGGCGACGTGTTTGTAAATAATACGAAGAGCTACATCGGCCATGCCATGGGTGCGGCTGGTGCGTTGGAGTTGGTGGGCAATCTCGGGTCGTTTGACGATGGGATCGTTCATCCGACGCTCAATGTTTCGGACCTGGATCCGGCTTGTGCTGTCCGGAACCTGGTGGTCAACGAACCGCGCGAGATCGGACAAGTGGAATACATCTTGAACAACTCGTTCGGGATGTTGGGGACCAACTCGGCGGTCCTCGTGAAGCGCTATGCAAGCTGATGATGCCGCCGCTGGTGTGGCCCGCAAGGATTGAGTTTTCGAGGACGAGATGATAGAGCAGAAGGTCAAGCAAATCATTCTTGACATCATCGCCACGGTCGCGCCCGACGCGGACTTGTCGAACGTCAAGGACGACGTTCGTCTGCGCGATCAATTGGACATGGACTCGATGGATTTTCTCGACATCGTGATGGAGCTGCGCAAGCGCTACAAGGTGGAGGTTCCCAAGGAGGACTACCCCGAGCTGGCGAGCCTGAACAGTTGTGCCTCGTATCTTGGTCCCAAACTCGCTGACGTCGTATCCGTCTAGCGCCGGAACATGACGATCCGGCGAGTGCATCGCCATGTCTGAATCCGCGCGTGTGCCACTGCTTTTGAGCAGTGAGCGGGTTCCACGAAACCCGCCATCGGCACTGCCTGAAAGCAGCGGCACACAATACGGTGTGGATCTGATTCCGCAGAATGAGGTTAGACCATACACTAGCTTCGTTCCGCTTCCCGCCGTTGTGATCGGCACCGTGCCGATCGGCCCGACCCGCTCAACCGGTGCCGACACCCATGCACTACGATGCGATCATCATCGGCGCGGGCATGTCCGGGCTGGCGGCCGGCATCCGGCTCGCCTACTTCGACAAGCGCGTCTGCATCGTCGAGAAACACTACGCCTACGGCGGGCTGAACTCCTACTACACGCTCGGCGGACGGCAATTCGACGTGGGGCTGCACGCGGTCACCAACTTCGCCCCGCCGACGGTTCGCTCATCTCCTTTGGCCAAGCTGCTTCGCCAGCTTCGCCTCACGCGTGAGGACTTTGACCTGCGCCCGCAGGGGTTTTCCGAGATTCGCTTTCCCGAGCGGACGCTGCGATTCACCAACGACACGGCCGTACTCATCGACGAGGTGGCCCGTGCGTTCCCGCGCGACGCGGACAACTTTCGCCGTCTGGTGTCGCTTGTCAGCGAGTACGACGACTTGCGCCTCGACGCGCGTGTGGAATCAACGCGCGGCGTTCTTGGCGATGTGTTGTGCGAGCCGTTGCTGATCGAGATGCTGCTGTGTCCGCTGATGTACTACGGCAGCGCCGAAGAGCACGACATGGACTTCACCCAGTTCGCGACCATGTTCAAGGCCATTTTTCTGGAGGGATTCGCCAGGCCACCCGGCGGCGTGCGAACCATCATCAAGGCACTGGTCCGCAAGTTCCGCGCGTGCGGCGGGAAGCTCCGCATGCGATGCGGCGTGGAGCGCATCAAGCTGAGCAACAACCGTGTCGAGAGCGTGACCCTTGAGTCGGGCGAAGTCCTGACCGCGGATATCGTCTTCTCGTCGGCCGGCTATCCCGAAACGATGCGCCTCTGTGGAGAGGGCGCCCCGGCGATCACCGACGCCGACGTCGGGCGTGTTTCCTTCGTGGAGTCCATCGCCGTGCTGGATCGGCCCGTCGCATCGCTCGGGCACGACGCGACGATCGTGTTTTTCAACGACGCCCCCACGTTCACCTACGCCGTTCCCGGCGATCTTGTCGATGTCCGCAGCGGCGTCGTGTGCTGCCCCGGCAACTACGAGGGACACGATGATCTGACGGAGGGGCTCTTTCGCGTCACCTGGCTCGCCAGCTTCGAGCGGTGGGACCGGCTGGACCCCGGCGCGTACCAGGCGGCCAAGCGTTCGCTTCACGAGCAGCTCCTCGAACGAGGTAGGTGCTACGTCGCCGGCTTCGATGAGCGCATCGTGTTTACTGACATGTTCACGCCTTGTACGATCCAGCGATACACCGGGCGGATCAACGGGGCCGTCTACGGCACGCCGCGCAAGCGCCGCGACGGATCCACCGGGATCGAAAACCTGTTTCTGACCGGGACGGACCAGGGGTTCCTCGGTATCATCGGGGCCATGCTCAGCGGCATTACGGTGGCCAACCTGCAGGTGCTCTCGAAGAGCTAGGACGACGCCATGGCGCGGGATCGTTTGCGCGATACGAAAGAGCGGTACGACGTGATCGTCATCGGCTCCGGTCTTGCCGGGATGACGGCCGCGAACTATCTCGCCAAGGCGGGCCGTTCGGTGCTGCTGCTCGAGCAACACTACAACTTCGGCGGCATGGCCACCTGGTTTCGTCGCAAGGGTGGGCACATCTTCGACATCTCGCTACACGGTTTCCCCATCGGAATGATCAAGAGTTGCCGGAAGTACTGGACGCAGGAGATCGCCGATTCCATTGTTCAGCTCAAGAGCATTCGCTTCGACAACCCGCAGTTCTCGATCGAGACCACGTTCGACCGGGTCGATTTCACGCGCCTGCTCATCGAGCGTTTCGACGTCAGCGCTGAAACCGTCGAGCGTTTCTTCGACGCCGCACGGGGGATGGACTTCTACGACGACGACCGGAGGACCACGCGAGAACTGTTCGAGGAGTTCTTCCCGGGTCGGTCCGACGTCGTGCGCCTGCTCATGGAGCCCATCGCCTACGCCAACGGCTCCACGCTCGATGATCCGGCCATCACCTACGGAATCGTCTTTTCAAACTTCATGAGCAAGGGCGTCTACATCTTTCGCGGCGGGACCGACAAACTCATCGGGCTGATGAAAAAGGAAATGCTGCACCATGGCGTGGACCTTCGCCGCCAGGCGCCGGTGGATCGCATCGTCGTCGAGGGCGGCCGGGCGTGCGGCGTGGTCTCGAATGGGAAACGAATCGACTGTGACGCCGTCCTTTCGAACGCCAACCTCAAGACAACGATCGCCAAGATGGTGGGCTATGATCAATTCAGCGACGACTTCGTCGAAGAGGCCAAGGCCGTGCGGCTCAACAACAGCAGTTGCCAGGTCTACATGGGGCTTCGAAAGGGCGAGACCATTCCCTACATCGGCGACCTTCTGTTTACGTCGGTCAAGAAGGAGTTCGACTCGGTCGCGCTGTGCGCCAAGGATATCACCAGCCGCACGTTCTCGATGTACTATCCCGACATCAGGCCCGGCTCGGACCGCTACGCCATCGTTTCCTCAACGAACGCCAACTGGGATGACTGGGCTCATCTTTGCGATGACGCATACCAGCAACAGAAGCAACATCTGATCGATACCACGCTCGACGCCTTGGAGAAGTATCTTCCCGGCATCCGCGACAAGCTCGACCACGTCGAAGCGTCCACGCCGCGCACGTTTGAACACTATACCCAGCAGATGCACGGCGCGACCTTTGGCACCAAGTTCGAGGGGCTGAAGGTGAGCATGGACCTGCCCAAACAGTTGCCCGGTTTGTACCACGCCGGCTCCGTCGGGATCATCATGTCCGGCTGGCTGGGGGCGATCAACTACGGCGTGATCGTCGCCAATGAGGTCGAGAGCGGGCTTTTTGCGCAAGCTCAGGGCGCAACCGAGGTGTCCGTATGACAGAGACCGTCTCCTTGTCGGCCATCCCGCACCGCCCTCCGTTTCTGTTCGTCGACCAGGTCGTCGAAATTAACGACGCCCGCATCGTCACCAGTTTGTTCGTCGATCCGAAACTCGAGTTCTTTCGCGGACACTACCCCGGCGAACCGATCATGCCCGGCGTCCTGATCTGCGAGGCCTGCTTCCAGGCGGGCGCGCTTCTGGTGGCCCATCGCCTGGGCAGCGGCGCGGCCGACGGCGTCCCCGTGCTCACACGAATCACGGATGCGCGCTTCAAACGCATCGTTCGACCGGGCGACACGTTGACGATCGAGACGACCCTCGATGACGAGCTGGACGGTGCCTACTTCATGACCGGTCGGGCGAGCGTTTCCGGCAAGGCCGCCGTCCGGGTTGTGTTCGCCACGATGCTGGCGAACCCAAACGGGAGTGCCGCATGAGTTTCCTGGACCTGGAAAACAAGACCTTCGTGGTCTTCGGCGTCGCCAACAAGCGTAGCGTCGCCTGGCACGTTGCCCGGCTGTTGGAGGAACAGGGTGCCACGGTGGTGTACAGCGTTCGATCCGCCGCCCGGCGCGACAGCCTCTCTGGCTTGCTCGCCGGGCGCGAGGTTCACGTCTGCGACCTCGAAGACGAGAAGCAGATCACGTCGCTCGCAGCCGCGGTCGCCGCCAAGCATCCTGTGATCCACGGAGTCGTGCATTCCGTCGCCTTTGCCAACTACGAGTCGTTCTCCGGCGCCTTCCACGAGGTTCGCAAGGAAGATTTTCTCCAGTGCGTCTCGGTGAGCTGCTTTTCTCTGATCGCCGTCGCCAACGCCTTCAAATCCGCGCTCGAGCCGACGGCGAGCGTGGTGACCATCTCGATCTCCACGACGCGGATGGCCGTGGAGAGCTACGGCTACATGGCACCGGCCAAGGCTGCGCTTGATTCCTCGTTGGCGTTTTTGGCGAAGTCGTTCAGCCGGTTTTCCGAGGTGCGGTTCAATGCGGTGTGCGCGGGGCTGCTCAAGACCAACGCGTCGGCCGGCATCCCCGGCTACATCGATCACTATATGTTCGCCGAGCGGGCGACGCCGCGCAAGCGCGCTCTATCGACCGAAGAGGTCGCCAACACCGCGCTGTTCTTGCTGAGCGAGCGTTCCGGCGGCATCAACGCGCAGGGGATCGTGGTTGACGCCGGAATGAGTACGAACTACTTCGACGCGGAACTTGTCAAGCACACCGTGGAAGGCGTCTGGCCGACCGAGTCACCATGAAGCCCACCACAGTCCTCGTCCCCATCCCGCAGACGCACCCGCCGCGGACGGCGGCACAGGTTCTCCTTCAGCGACAGGCGGCCCGCGATGCCCTGGCCATCTGCGCCGAGCGATGTGGGGCGCCGCAAACGGGTTGGGAGAAAAACGCGAACAACGTGCCGCAGCCGTTGGACGGCTTCCACTGGTCGGTGTCGCACAAGCGGCAGTGGGCCGTCGCGGTGATCGCCGACCGCCCGGTGGGCATCGACATCGAGCACATCGCCCCGCGCCCGCGCACCCTGTTCGACGCGCTGGCCGGCGCCGACGAGTGGCGGCTGATGGGCGGGCGAACGTGGCATGATTTCTTCCGTCTCTGGACCGCGAAAGAGGCGACGCTCAAGGCCAACGGAGTGGGCATCGCCGGTCTTGGGGATTGTCGGTTGTCCGAAGTTCTGACTGACACGCACATGACGCTCGAGTTCCGCGACCGCACCTGGCGAATCGAACAGTTCTTTCATGACGACCACGTGGCCGCCGTGACCTATGAGGCCCAGCCGCCCGCTTGGCACGTGGCCGACGAGTCGCGCGGCTCCCACCCGAAATCCGCTCAACCAGAGCCCAGCGGCGCGCTCCACCCATGAGCGCGTGGGTCCCGATCACACTCGCCGTGGTGGCCCTTCTTACCTCCATCGTGTCGGCCATTCTCGGCATGGGCGGTGGCATCATGCTGCTGGCGGTCATGCTCTGCTTCGTCAGCCACGGCGAGGCCATTCCGATGCACGCGGCCGTACAGATCGCCAGCAATGGAACGCGGGTGCTGGCGTTTATCAAGAACGTCGATCGCAGCGCGTTCGTAAGGTTCCTGATCGGCGTGGTGCCGGGCGGGGCGATGGGCGCCTACCTCCTCTGGTCACTGGGCGAGCCCGACCGGAGCGAGCCCTACCTCAAGACCCTGATCGGTGCGTACATCCTCGTGTCGATCGCGATTCCCAAGCCACAAGGAAAACACCACACCGCGGGCACCTGGTGGGATTTTCCGTTGATGGGTTTTGCCGCGGGGACGGCCGCCCTGACGGTGGGCGCGGTGGGTCCGTTGATCGCGCCCCTCTTCGCCCGGCGCGATTTCGTGAAGGAACGCCTCATCGCCACCAAGGCCGTCTGTCAGCTCGCCACGCACGTGATGAAGATACCGGCCTTCATCCTGCTGCGCGATCTGGACCTGTCCCGGGTCGGATCATTGGCACTGGTGATGATCGTGATGGTGATCCCCGGCACGCTGTTGGGCAAGCGCCTGCTCGCGCACGTGTCGGAGAAACACTTCCGCGTGGCCTTCCGCGTCGCTCTGGCGCTCGCGGGTCTGAAGGTTCTTCTCATCGACGGCGTGACGCAGTGGCCGGTGTGGTTGTAGGCGCGGGTGGGGCATCGAGGCTTCGTGTCACGTGATTGATCGAGACAGAAAGAGGGAACGCGTACAGCAACGGCGGAGGGAGGCTCGGTGCAAGCGAGGATGTGATCAAATCGGCGTGTTTCGTTCCACGCTTCACTGGCGCCGTTTCCAAAGAGGTCGGCGCTGTCTCGAGCCAACCGTTCCCTCACGATCGCGGCTCGGAGAGACAGCCTTTGGAAGACGCGCGCCGGCCGGCCCTTCAGGTAGAATCTGAAGTGGCAGGGAATCGATGGACCGCTGCACCCTTGATTCGCGGGAGAAACACGCGCGTATCATGCCATCACGGTCAATCCACCTTTCGAAACGCGGGCTACAAAGAGTACGGAACACCAAACAGGCACAGTCCGGCTCATGGGCGGTGCCACGTCCAGCGGGCGCTGTAGGTCGAGAAATCGAACTCGTTGCAAGCGCCCGGCGTAACCATTAGCGCATTGGCTGTCAGGACGATGGCATTGAAGAGCTTCCAATCGACCTCGACGCGATCCGGACGTTGAGCCGAGCGGAACTGCAGTGAGTATCGGATCCCTGTTGTCCAGGCGCTCAGGCGGTCGCGTTCTCGATCGGTCGCGGGTTGCGGGTCTGCCAGGTCGAGAAACGTCGCCCTCACAGTCGGCGCCAACGGGTTCGACCCGTTCACCCGCACGTCGAAGCGGTCCGCGACGAACGCCTCCATCTTGCCAATAGCGCGCTTCCGTTCCTTGGGTTCGATGAAATCGCGATTTGCCCGGCCAATCGGAACCCACGTTTCGATCACCGGTATGGGAACAAGCAGCTCGATTTGAACGCCCCAGTCTTCCACCGCAACGATCGAACGCACGGACCGATCACCGCTTCGCCAGGCAAGCCATTCCCTTCGACGCGACTCGCAAGGATCGGTGCCCCCGGTCGCACCTGTCGGCATCTGCGCTACTGCCACCGGTGTGATTCGCACGATCTCGACGTTTCCGCTACTGGCGAGCCGAATGGCGTCCCGATCCTCGCCGTTGACACGAACCGTGAGGACGACGTTGGCGCCGTGCGCCGCGCCGGCCCCGTGGGACGGGACAAGCTGGAATGAAACAAAGCGTGTATCCGGTGCGAGCGGGTAACGAAGGATGTTCTCCTTGGCGGCCGCGCCCGCGCGTGTCGTCGAAGCGCGTCGAACCCACAGGCGATCGCCTTGGGCGTCGCGAATCGACAGGCGTGCGAGCGCGGAATCTCCGTGCTTGTTTGGCTCGAGCTGCACCGTAAGCATATCGCGCTTAATGGTGGCGGTTCCGCGCGTGACGCTCAACGAATGGGCCGAGGCGTGCTGTGCGACACCGGTGGCGGCGACAAGGATCGCAACGCGCAACATCCCCTGTAGAAACATCCTAGTCGATGGCATGGATATCGATCTCCGTGAAGAACGTGCCGAGCCCCATGTCTTCAACCGCCCATAGCAGGTGGCGAAAGGCACCCACCGGCGAACGGCTTCCGCCGATGGACGAACCATGCACACCGCCGTCACCGAGTTTCCGGGTATCGACCACCGCGATCAAGGTCCAGCCCGGGTGTTTACCCTGCTGGATGTTGGCATCGGGCATGGTCTCTTCGTTCGATCCCCAGACCGAAAAATACTGCGGCGCCCGATTGCCGCGATGCCAGGAAAACGTGTTGATCCTCGAAAGCTTGATGCTCTTGCCCAGGTCGATGAAGAAGCGCCCGGCGTTGTCGTACCAAACGCAGCGCCGCGTGTCGTCGTCATTCCTTGCCCACCGGCCGTCATTGAGTCGCGGGAACGTGCCATCGACGATTCCGGACCTGCCGTGCGGGCGAAAGTCACCGCGACCATCGATAAACCGAAAGGTCATGCGATTCCCACCGCCGACCTCCGCGTAGTCGTTGCCGACCGGCGGTCCCATTGATAGCGCGTCGAACGATGTTTGCCGATCGATCGTAACCTTGACGACCGGCCTTTCTCCTTCGAAGACGGGGCGCTCTTTCGGAGGATAGACATGCCGCATGGCAATTGGCGCCCGATCCGTGAAATCGTCGTACAGCGCGGTCGCCGGTCTTACGTCGGCGTGGTCGTGCGCTGCCGCGGTGACCGCTAGAATCTTGATCTTGCCATTGACCGGAAGCGTCATATCGGTGGCACCTATCGGGATGTCGAGTGCATACTTGAACAGGTAGCTGAACTTGTAGGCCTCGTTGCCCAGCTCCAGGTGGTGACGGTGCGTGCAGAACCACGCGATAGGATCGCGCTTGATGAAACCAGGCTTGATGGCGATAACCTTGCCCTCGCAGCGATGGTCCACCTCTTTGAACGTCGTGTCCCACTCGCGATCGTCCCATTGGCCGACGAATCCGGTCCACTTCTGAATGCTCAGGTCGGTCGTTGCATCGCCCACGCGAAAGGTGCCGGCCGTGTCCTCGGTGGCGGCCGCCAATAGATAGAGTCTGTCGAACCGGCCCGGCGGAAGCGCAACCGTTTGGCCGCTGCACGACAGCGCGTTGTTCGACGAAGGTGTGGTCGGACCAAGTTCGAAGGCGATGCCCTCGCTGACGATTCGTTTCCCCAGCATCTCGGCCGGGATGGAGCGCCCCGTTGAATCCATTCGCCCGTCGGCGCGATCGGCGTCCGTTGATACAACATCCTCGTTGAACGGCAAGACAACCGGCACGGATCGCGGCGGGTTCAACGAGACCGGAGGCGCAGCCAGACGCACGGCGAAGCTGCGCGGGCGATAGGGCTGGGCGCTGAACACAAGCTTTCCATCTAGAACGCTGGCGTCCGCGATTCGCCGCTCCTGGCCGTCCACCTCGTACGCATCAACCACGCCCGCATGAAGAGCCACGGCCACGCGATCGGCCGATCTGCCCCACAGCTCCTGCGTACGAACAATGATACGGTCGGACGCTTCGGCCTGTTTGACGGCGCGAACGTCGATCTGATCGGTGCTGACGCTTAGCAGTGAAAACGATCGGCCGAGTGTGCCGGGATGCCGTCTCGTGCTAAACGCGATCAGCGGTTGATTCAGCCGGCGACCCTGCCACTCGCTTCGCGCGTCGCGCCAATCGCCGCTGTGGCCGAAGATCGCATAGGTAAAGTCGTGACGACCCCAGTCCTGGCTGTGCTGGTCGAGATAGCTGTGGCGAACGCCGGGCGTGTAGAGAAGCGTAAGACGGACTTGATTGTCCGTCGGTTTGTCCGACCCGAACTTGCAGTCCTCCAGAATGCTCACGCCGTACTTGCCGGTCCTGTCGGTCAGGTCGAACCATTCGTGCGATGGGACCTCGTACTTCACGGGATCGTTGTTCGTGCGTTCAATCGTACCCATGCCCCAGTTGTAGGTAGCCCGGCCGTTTGCGACGGTCAGCGGAAACGACGCCTTGAGGGCACATTGGGTTGACTGCCAATCCACGGCATTGACGAACTCGACGCGTCGGCCGGCCGACCCGCGCGACAGCCGAATGCATTGGGTGAACATCGAGTCACGCGATACGCGCTTGACTTCAAGGGCAACGCGGACGGGACCGTCCTCGACCAGAGTGATCTTGGCCGGCCCTTCGACGACGCCGATCGGATCGTGCTTGCGATCCTCCCAGTCCATGTTCCATGCCGGCCAGTTCGCGGGCTTCTCGTGGGTGAACTCGAGCTGCGCCGGTGATTCGAGCAGTTCGCGGTTCTCGCGTTTGTCGAAGATGCTCGCGACATCGCCGGCGTCGTTCAGTCGAAGGCGATAGCTCTCATTTTCGAGCGATGCCGATGTTGCGCGAAGTGTACCGTCGCGTGGAAACGGCTTGTCCGCAGCGCGAACGTCATAGACAGTAAGCGACACCGATGGCACGTTGGCCGTGAAGACAATCCTAACGCTGTGGCCGTCCGATACGCCGGTCCGTGTGAGCATCTGTGACGCAACCTCGTGGCCGGCGGCATCGAACACGCGAACGGCCGGCGGGAGGGGACCGTCGAATGTGATCGTCGCCTCCACGACGTCCTCGCGGGCGATGGCGAGCGGGTTATAGACCAGAAGCGGTATGCCCTTCGTCACCGTGTCCATCGCGCCGGCGATGGCGCCAACCGAATCCGTGACTACCGCGGCGAACCCGTTGGCTGCGACGATCTCGTCGTTCCACGAGTACGTGTAGGCTCGCGGGATGCTTGTACCCGGCAGAATGTCGTGCATCTGATTGGCCAGCAGCCGTTCCCACGAGCGGTTGAGTTTCTGTTTCGGATAAGGCGCCGCGCCGAGCCAATCAGCGGCCACGGCCAGTCGCTCCGCGGCGTCGGCGAGAATCTCGTTCTTGCGGTTCCACCGCTTCATATACGCCTGCGAGCTGAGTGTTCCCGCGGAGTGCTGCGTCAGTAGCAAGTCGCCACGATAGCGCGGCAACCGAGCCCGCTGCTTGTCGGTGATGTCCTTGAACATCTGGTCGGAGGATACGAGGGCGACGTGGATCTGACTGTCGGGATTGTCGATGCTCGCCAGGTAGTTCTTGACGTCGTCCTCGCGCGGCGCCCCGCCCTGGTCGCCGACGCCATAGTAATGATAGTCGGCCCACACGCCGTACTTGCGACCGTTCGTGTTGACGCGCTCGACCCACTTCGAATTCGTGTCCACGCGCCCCTTAATCCCGCCGACGTACGCACCGGGGTCAAAGGCGGCGATGATGGACGCCCCGTCGAGACCCTCCCAGACCCCGATCGGAAACGGAATCCCCATGGCCGAGCCCCAGGTCAGTTTCTGCGTCGAGAAGCCCTTGAGCCCGCAGTGAGCCCAGATCGATGGCATGGAGGCGGGAAACCCGAAACAGTCGGGAAGCATGAAGTCAATGCTCTCCTTGCCGAACTCGCGGCGGAAGAAGTCGTTGCCGTAGAGCACCTGGCGGATGACCGCCTCGGCCGAGGGCACGTTGACATCGCCTTCATCCACCGACGAGCCGGAGACGAACCAGCGGTCATCGGCGATGTATTGCTTGAGCCTCTCGTAGTGCTTCGGATAGTACTCCTTCATCATCTGGTAGCGGACCGAGCCGGTGAAGCTGAAGACGTAGCCGGGGTACTTCTCGAAACGGTCGAAGTTCTGCTCGAGCGTGTCGAGGATGTACCGATTGATCGTCGTTGGATAATCCCACCGCCACTGCGTGTCCAGATGCGCGTAGCCCACGCAGTAGAGCACTTTGTCTTTAGAAAGATCGAAGCGCCGCCCGTCGGGCAGCTCACCGGAGACGGGGACCGCCGTGACGACAAACAACACCAGGCCGGAAAACAAGATGCGTCGCTGATCACTCATGGTTTTTCCTCTGTTTCACAGTTCGCTCAGCCGCGCGATGCGGTTGGGTTTCGTCATCGTGGTTGTAACCGGCGCAGGCCCGCGTCGGCAAGACTCGCGGCCAGAATGACGCCGCCGAGGACGACCTTTTGCCAGAAGTGTTCCACGTGCAGCAGGTTCAGGCTGTTGTTGAGTGTGCCGATGATGAGTACGCCGACGAGCGTGCCCGTCACCGAGCCACGACCGCCGAACAGACTCGTCCCGCCGACGACCACCGCGGCGATGACGTTCAGCTCCCACATGTCGCCTACCTTCGGGTCCCCGGCCATCAGGTAGCCGTCGTGCAACACGCCCGCGAGACCGGCCAGTGCACCGGTGATCAGATAGACGGCCATCTTCGTGCGCCGCACCGGGATGCCCGCGAGCCGGGCGGCCTCCTCGTTGCTCCCGACAGCCACCACGCCGCGACCGAAGACGGTACGCGAAAGGAGCACGGCCGACGCGCCGTAGGCGATCAACATGATCAACACCGGCACGGGCAAGCTCCTGCCGAAAGACGACTCGAACACGAATCCGCGACCCAGCCATCGAAGTTCGTCGCAAAGCTCGTACACCGGTTGACCACTGCACAGGATAAACGCGAACCCGCGGGCGATGAGCATGGCCGCCAGCGTGACGATAAACGGAGGAACGGAGAATCGCGCCACGATCGATCCGGACGCGGCGCCAACGCCGGCACCGGCGGCGATGCCGCAAAACGCCCCGAGCCCAATCGACATGATAGGCGACCAACCGCCCGTTTCGCGCATGACCACGGCCGCCACCACGCCGGTCAGCGCCACGACGGAACCCACCGACAGGTCAATCCCACCGGTGACGATGACCAGGGTCATGCCGAAAGCGATCAGCGCTTCGAACGAGACCTGCCGCATGACGTTGATGAGGTTGGCCGGGCTTGTGAACCGACCGTCGGTGAGTACGGACACCGTGACAACCAGCGCCAACAGAATCAGCGGCATGCGAAGTGCGATCAGAAAATCGAGCGTTCGCGACGCGGGTGATGGGGCTGCCATGTTAGCGTTCACCCACGGCCAATCGCATGATGGCTTCCTGAGAGACATCTCGTTTCGTGTTGTCGAGAATCCCCACCAAGCGCCCCTCGCACATCACACCGATGCGATCGGCCATGCCGATGACCTCGGGCAGTTCCGATGTAATCAACACGACGGCTGCCCCGGCGGCAGCGATCGCGTTGAGCCGCTCGTAAATCTCGATCTTCGCCCCGACGTCCACGCCGCGCGTCGGCTCGTCGAGTATGATGACTGGGTACGCCCGCTGAAGCCAACGGGCGAGCAGCGTTTTCTGCTGGTTTCCGCCGCTCAGCGTTCGCACCGGCACTTCGGTACCGACCGCGCGAACGCCGTGCTCGTGCATGAGTGCCGCCGCGGTTCGACGTTCTCGCGTAATGCTGATAAGACCAGCCCGTGCATCATCCCTATAGTGGGCCAGTGTAAGATTTTCGCGCAGCGGACGATCAAGCAACAGCCCCTCGCGTTTTCTGTCTTCCGGCAAGAACGCAACGCCGGCGCGTTTCGCAGCCTGCGGGGAGGCGAAAGGCCCCCTCGTTTCACCTACCCGAACGCTTCCCGCATCGACGCGTATCGCCCCGAAGATCGCCTTAGCGACCGTGCTTCGCCCGGCGCCGACGAGTCCAGTCAATCCAAACACCTCGCCCGCGTGGACATCGAAGGAAACGTCACGGACGGCCCGGCCCGCACAAAGATTGCTGACTCGCAACGCCACGCCCTCTCGCCGACACGTGCGCTGTGGAAACTCCTCCTCCAAGGGGCGACCCACGGTCTCGGCGATCAGCGTACCGCGATCGACCTCGCGAATCGGGCGCGTCGAGATGTGACGGCCATCGCGCAGGACCGACACGCGGTCAGCCAGTTCGAAGATCTCATCCAGTCTATGCGAGACGTATATGACGCTGACGCCCTTTGCGGTAAGTCTTCGGACCAGGGCGAAGAGCCCCTCAAGCTCGTGCGGGGTCAGCACCGCCGACGGCTCATCGAGAACGAGCACGCGGGCGTCGAGCGACAACGCCTTGGCGATTTCCACGATCTGCTGCTGGGCGACACTGAGCGTGCCGGCCGAAGCGCGAACCAAAACATTCAGGCCGAAGTCATCGAACAGGGCCTGCGCCTTGGCGTGCAGCTCGCTGTATCGGATCAGTCGCGTCACGCGCGAGCATGGCCACCGCCCCAGGAAAACGTTCTCGCTCACCGAAAGATCGGCGGCGAGGTTGAGTTCCTGGTAGACCGTGGCGATGCCTAGTGTCTGGGCGTGCCGCGCGTCACGGATACACACGGGTTGCCCGTCGATCGCGATCGTCCCGGAGTCGGCGTCCTGTGCGCCGGATAGAATCTTCACCAACGTGCTCTTGCCGGCGCCGTTCTCTCCCACGAGGGCGTGGACAGAGCCGGCTTGAACATCGAAGCTCACGGCGTCAAGGGCCAGCACGCCGGGAAAGCGCTTGGTGACTCGATCAAACCGAACTCGCGGCGGGGTGGCGCTCACAGTGTCTCACGGCGTGGAACGCGTATACGTGCCGACGTCAACACGAACGACCACGGGGGGCTTGCGGCCCTCGAAGTGGTCACGAATCGCGCCGACGGTGAGCTGACCGATCAGCCCGGGGTGCTGGATCACATCGCCGTGGATCGCGCCGGACTCGATCTTGGAACGCGCCTCGGGGGTCGCGTCGTAGCCGACGATCTTGATCTGATCCACTCGGCCGGCCGCTTCGATGGCGGCGAGCGCGCCCAGCGCGGAGTCGTCGTTGATGCCGAACACACCCACCAGATCGTCGTGACTCTGCAACAGGTCTTCCATCACGCGGACGGCCTTGTCACGCTTACCCTGGGCCGACAGCTCGGCTACGATGCGGATTCCTTGGTGACGAGCCATCTCCTCTTTGAACCCCCGAACGCGATCGGTCACGCTGGCGACCTCCGGGTGAGAGAGAATAGCCACCGCGCCGGCATCGCCGACCGCCTCGGCCAGGAGCTTGGCCGCCGCTCGACCTCCCTGCACGTTGTCCGACGCAATGTGCGTGGTCACTTTCCCAATCGGTGAAGTACTGGCAATGTCCGCTGTAAAGACGGGAATGCCCGCCTCATTCGCGGCCAGGATGCTCGCACCGACGCTGCGCGAGTCGCACGGGCATACGACCAGGGCATCGACGCGTTGTACGATGAATTCGTCGATTTGGTTGGCCTGTCGCGCGGGATCAAACTCGGCCGTGGTGACAAAAAGGCGATAGCCATGTTTGTCAGCCTCTTCTTGCAGGCCCGCGCGAAGATCCTGATAGAACCGATGCTGAACCGTGAGCAACGTGACGCCGATCGTTTTCTGCGATCGCTCTTGCGGCTCTTCAGCACGCTCGCATCCTGCAACGTAGAACACGGCGACGCTAAGCATAGCGACTGCGCACAGGGCATCCGGCAACCGTCTTAGGTTCAACCCGCTTCGCGCATGCAACGTCTTCAACATTCGGTTCCCATCATCGAGTGGTCCTGCTCTGCCTATCCACATCTTCCCCGGTAAGGCATGCCGGTCAATCCTGCGACCCGGCAGCGTGTACCAACTCGCGTATGGCCGGTATCACCGCGATGGTCACCTCGGCCACCGCCTTCTCCTTCGCGTCGAGAAGCTTGGACACACGGGCGTACCAGGTCGCCTCGGGCTCTTGCCCGGCGTCAATCATCTTCACGGCGCTCAGCCCGACGGCGGCGATTTCGCGTAGGTGGAGCGAGACAGGCTCGACCTCGCTCAGCAGACTCGATCCGCGAATCACGGGCAACACGGCCCCGTGATTCTCGCGCCAGATCGTGAGTGAACGAATCACCGCAGCGCGGGCTTCGGGAGCGCCGCGCTTCGCCGACAGAAAATTTCGTACGTCTGCCTGGAACCTTCTGGCCGTGCTGCTCTCGGGCCGGGTCGCATCGACCAGGCGGTTGAGCGGTGTAGCGGTTGTGTATTCGCGAGCGCCCGACCGTTGGTAGAGCTTGACCGGTTCGACGATGTCGGCGAGTACGCGAACCGGTTCGACGGCGCCGTCACCGGCAAGTCGCTTCAACATACGCGGGTAATTCGCGCGATGCTGCAGGCCGAGTTTGTCGAGCTGGAGGCTCACGTTTTCGAGCCGGCGATACATGTCGTCGATGTCGTTCACCGAAGCGGGCGACCAGAGTCGCTCGGCGATCGCCGCAAGTCGCGGCCAGACGCGCGAGTCGATCGTCTCCGGCGAGACATACTCGCCCCACATGCACGCCTCGCCCCCAAGCACGCGAGCGCGTGCCTTGGCGTCGAGGGTCGCCATCGCCCTTCCCGGATCGTTGGCATAGTGAAAAGCGGCCGACATCTGATGGTCGAGGTAATAGCCGTTCGACAGGATGGCGCCAAACCCGCGGGTCGCCGTGTCGCGAAGCCCGTCGAGTCCGCGCCACGACTGTACGATGGCCCCAGCCGGCACGTCCCCGCGCAAGATTTCGTCCCAGCCGATCATCGTTCTGCCGTGCCTGGCGAGAATTGAGGCGACGCGGCCATTGAAATAGGCCTGCAGCGCTACACGTTCCGCCAGCCCGTTCTCCTTCATGAACGCTTGGATTCGCGGGCTCTTGCTCCACGCTCGCCCGTTGACTTCATCGCCGCCGATGTGAACGAATCGATCGGGAAAGACGGTCGCCATTTCCTCGAAGAAGGCATCCAAGAACTCATAGAGCGATTCTTTGGTCGGATCGAAGCACGGATCAAACACGCCCCAGCGCCGCGCGATCTCGAACGGACCGGCACCGGCCGCGAGCTCCGGCATGCCGACCAACCAACTGCCCGTGTGCCCCGGCATGTCGAACTCGGGAACGACGCGAATTCCTCGGTCGCGGGCGTACGCGACGATCTCGCGCAGTTCGTCTTGCGTGAAATAGTTCCCGTCCGAACCGGCTTCTTGCAGGCGCGGGAATCGCTTGGACTCAACCCGAAACCCCTGATCCTCGGTGAGGTGTAGATGCAGCACGTTGAGCTTGACGGCCGCCATGGCGTCGAGGTTGCGTTTGATGACCGACATCGGCTGCCAGTGGCGACACACGTCGATCAACAGCCCACGCCAGGGAAACCTGGGGCGATCGTCCACCCGGACCCGGTGAAACAGCAGGTCGTTTCCCGTGCGGTACGCGCACTGCTCCAGCGTCGCGAATCCGCGAAGCACGCCGAGCGCTGTTTGTGCTTTGAGAACGATCTGTCGTGTGCCCACCTCCAGCGTGTACGATTCGTCGGCACGAAAGGATGGATTGGGCTCGGCCACGCGGCGGCATCGAACATGCAAATCCGAATCGGTCGACTCATCGACGAACACGAGGCGGATGTCGGTGCCGGCGTACGTACTGAGATGATCAACGAAGCGTTGCACGCCCCGTCGAAGACGCGGGTCGGCACTACCCGTGATGGACACCGAGAACTTCCGGCCGATCGGCAAAGCGCCCTTAATGAATTCGACCCGCGCCGGCATGGGCATCATCGCCGCATCGCGGTCGCCGGCAACCGCGCCCCGACACACCATCAGTGCGAGCAAGACGCGCCACGAGTGAAGTCGAGATACCTCAAACATGTCGCGGTTGTATCCGCCGAAAGGCACGCGGTCCACCAACCGGCGAACGGGCAGGGCCGGACCCCGTCGCGCGGCTCGACAGACGAACCGCGGCGCCTATGCTTGCGTAAATGGCCGAGCCCGCTTCCGAAATCGTCTCGAACTTTGGCGCGCTCGACTGGGCGATTGTCGCGGCCTACCTTCTCGTCTCGCTCGCGATCGGGCTCTACGCGCGCAAGTACGTCGGCGGCATGGCTGATTTTCTGGTGGCCGGTCGCGCGCTGAAGTCTCGCCTGGCGATCGCAACCATGATCGGGTCGGAGCTTGGCCTCATCACCGTCATGTATTCGGCCCAAAAAGGCTTCACCGGCGGGTTCGCCGCGTTTCACATTGGCCTAGTCGCCGGCATCGTTGCGCTCATCGTCGGCTTCACCGGCTTCATCGTCGTGCCGCTGCGCGAGATGAAGGTCATGACCATTCCGGAGTACTACGAGCGGCGGTTTTCTCCGGGCGTTCGCGTCATGGGCGGGGCGATACTCGCTCTGGGCGGCATTCTCAACATGGGTCTTTTTATCAAAGCGGGCTCGCTCTTTGTGACCGGCATCACGGGCATGACCTCCCCGGTTGAGCTGAAGATCGTCATGACCGTTTTGCTCGGGCTCGTGCTGCTCTACACCGTGCTCGGCGGCATGATCTCCGTCGTTATCACTGACTACTTACAGTTTGTTGTTCTTTCCATCGGCTTGCTCACGGCGTGCGGGCTCGCCGTGCAAAACCTGGGCTGGGCCAACATTGTTTCGACCGTGCGCGAAACCTACGGCAGCGCCGGCTTTGATCCTTTTGACTCGGACGGGTTCGGACCCAGTTATGTCATGTGGCAGATATTCGTTGCGGGGCTGGTGTCCTGCGCCATCTGGCAGACGGCGGTCATGCGCGCCTGTAGCGCGGAGAGCACGGCCGTAGTGAAGCGCCTTTACGTCTGGAGTTCGCTGGGGTTTCTGATACGGTTCATGATCCCGAATTTTCTTGGCGTGTGCGCCTTGGTCTTCTTGACGCAGCACGAATCGCTTGGCCATATTTACGCGCCGACAGAAGGCGCGCCCTCGTCCGAAGTGACGCTGTCGGCCATGCCGATTTTCCTGAGTCAGATATTGCCTACGGGCGTGATCGGACTGGTTGCGGCCGGCATGCTGGCGGCGTTCATGTCAACCAACGACAGCTACCTCTTGTGCTGGAGTTCGGTCATTACTCAAGACGTGATCAGCCCGATCACCGGCGGGTCACTCTCCACGCGCGCACGATTGATGACCACCCGTACGTTGATCGTTGTGATCGGGTGCTTTCTCTTGATCTGGAGCCTGTGGTACCCGCTCCAGCAGGACATGTGGGACTACATGAGCGTCACCGGCGCGATCTACTTTACGGGCGCGTTCAGTCTGTTGGTTAGCGGAATCTATTGGCGCCGCGCGAGCAGCGTCGGAGCTTACGCCGCGCTCGCGTGCGGATTCGTCGCCACCCTCGGGCTGTCACCGGTGCAGCGGTTGCTGGGTCTTGGTGCATATCCCGACACGCTTTCCGCCGACCGAGTGGGACTGACGACGGTTGGCGCTTCCGTAGTCGCGATGATCGTCGGGTCACTTCTGTTTCCCGACCGCGATCATATGCGCGCTCGCCTTCCGAAGGAGCAACACCGATGAACTTCTGGGAAACCTTTTGGCCGCTGGTCTTCATCGTGTGCGTGGTCGCCTTTGCGGGACTCGCCATCGTCGTGACCATCGGCGGAATCTCCGACATTCGCGCCATGTTGCGAAGCATCGAACACGACCACCACGCGACCCAAGATGGATCTGATGAACCCGATCCGCACTGACTTTCGCCCTGGCGCAGCATGGACCGCGCATCGGCGAGCTCGCATCCGACGTCTCGCCCTTGTGTCGGTGTTGTGGCTGATCCCAGCGCTCGCGGGGTGTGCTTCCCACTCGTTTGTCGGCGTTGAGAATGGTCGGTTTCGTATCGACGGGCGTGACCATCGATTCGTCGGCGTCAATTTCTGGCAGGCGGTACACCTCGCCACGGCCAAGCCGCATGGCGACAGGACGCGCCTCCGCGCCGAGCTCGACCACCTTCAACGGCTCGGTGTGACCAATGTTCGCATCCTGGCCGGCTTCGAGGGACCGGAATCCGAGCCGAACCGGACCGCGCCGGCCCTGATGATCGCGCCGGGTGAATACAACCCGGCCGTCGTTGACGGGCTTGACTACTTGTTGTTCCAGCTCGGCAAGCGGGGCATGACAGCGGTCGTCGCGTTGATCAACTTCTGGGAGTGGAGCGGCGGGATGGCACAATACGTGTCGTGGCACGAACACAGTGAGATTCCGTACCCGCAAACGCACGACTGGCGGGTTTTTTGCGACTACGCCACGCGCTTCTATGCCTGCGACACATGTCAGGAATGGTTTCTCGATCACATCAGTGCAATCATTGGTCGTGTGAATCCGTACACGCATCGCCGCTACCGCGACGAGCCGGCCATCTTCGCCTGGGAGCTCGCCAACGAGCCGTGCTACTACCCTCAATCATGGATTGTCGATACCGCACGGTTCATCAAGTCGCTTGACCCCAACCACCTGGTGACCACCGGCTCGGAAGGCGAAGTGGGCGGAGACTTCGACACGACGCATCGGTCCGAAGACATCGACTACGCGACGCTCCACATCTGGCCGCAGAACTGGGGCTGGTTCGATCCCCAAAGGCCCGAGACCTATGACCATGCCGAGCGCACGGCGATGGCGTACCTGCGGCGGCACGTCGAGCAGGCCCGCAGCCTTGGCAAACCACTCGTGCTTGAGGAGTTCGGGCTGGCGCGCGATCGCGACGCGGACCACGACATCTACAGCTCGGCCGCCGGCATCACGCACCGCGATCGTTTCTTCACAGCCATGCTGAATGAGGTGGCCGGGTCATCGGCGTCAGGCGGTCCGCTAGTATGACAGCGCTATGACGTGTCGAGTCTTGCGGCCGTTCTTTTTCGACTCT